>DATFKA010000094.1:0-64158 GCA_035268885.1 Saprospiraceae bacterium | reverse complement strand
CCGCATCGAGTCCCGGCCACGGGAACGTACGGGTGCTGTCCTCCACGATGGGGAGCGAGCCCTGGTTTTTGCGGTCCGTAAACAGGCCGATGCCCAGCTTTTTGCGCTCCAGCAGAGCTTCGGCAAGCTCTTGGATGCCTTTCGCAGCGACTACCCCGATCTCGATTTTTACGTCAGTAATGACCAATCCGAACTACTGGCCGTCTCCATCAATAACTTGCGGACCAGCTTGCTCTACGGTGCCTGCTTTGCCATCCTGATTATGTTTTTCTTCTTCCGCGACTGGCGCGCACCGGTTCTCATTGGTCTGGCGGTACCGCTGGCTTTATTACTCTCTGTGCTGGGCTTCTACCTACTCGACCTGTCCATCAATATCATCAGCCTCTCGGGCCTGATCCTGGGCGTAGGCCTGATGATCGACAACTCTATCATCGTCATCGAGAATATCCGACAGTACCGCGCCATGGGCCACTCCCCTACCGAGGCGGGCGTACAGGGCGCCCGTGAGGTCATCCGTCCGCTAATTAGCTCCGCCCTGACCACCTGCTCGGTCTTCGTGCCGCTGGTTTTCCTCAGTGGGCTGGCCGGAGCGCTCTTCTACGACCAGGCACTCTCCATCAGTATCGCACTGGGCATGGCCCTCTTAGTCGCTTACTTTCTATTACCCACGCTCTGGCGACTGTTGGACCGGGGGCGACCTTACGGAAAAAAACCAGAGTCGGATCGCCGCGATTTTTTCACTCGCAGCGTCGATTTTGTGCTCGACCGTCGTTGGCTATTTCTCTTACTTTTCCTGCTGCTTTTGGGTAGTATGTACTTGCCCATAGGTCAATTAAAGCAGGAGACCTTCCCGCCGCTTTCGCGAAAAGCCCTACAAGTCGATATCGACTGGAATAGCAGCCTTTCCTTTGCGGAAAACGAAGCGCGGGTACGTACGCTCATCACCGATTTTGCTCCCCACAGCACCTCAGCCACGGCCGAAATTGGCAGCCAGCAATTCTTACTCGCTACGGAGGCGCAAAGCAGCAACGAAGCACAGATCATCTATTTTTTTGCGGAAGCGAATAGCTTTCCAGATACGGCTTTGCGCCAAAAAATCCAGGAAGCTTACCCCGAAGCCAGCCTACGGATAGCTCCGTTGGAGAATGTCTTTGACCAGGTATTTGGAGCCAAGATGGCGCCTCTGCGCGTACAGCTTCAGTCCAATCGCAACCAGGAGCCACCCAGCCCCGAACAATTACAACCGGTTGTTGATTTCCTCAACCAGCGTGGTATTTTTCCCGCCCTGCCTCCACTGGAAGAGCAGCTGGCCATCAGTATCAACCGGCAGCAGGTGCTGCGTTATGGGCTGAATCAGCAAGAGGTTGTCACGGCTTTACAGGGTCTCTTCGCCGATTACCAAGTCGAGCAGCTTAATACCGGCAATGCCCTGGTGCCCATCCTACTTGATGGCCCACGCGCCGGCCTATACCAGCGCCTCAACCAGGCGACCCTACGAAATACCGAAGGACAGGCGCTCCCTTTAAGCCAATTTATCCAGACCCGCCCTGTCCAAAGCTATAAAACCATTGAGGCAGGTGTCAGTGGCGTGGCCATCAGCCTGGATCTGCCCCGCTACGATTCCGCTCTAATGGAAGCACTCCGCGAATTCATCCGGGCCGAAACCGAACTCAGCGTCAGCTTTAGCGGACAGGCTTTTGAAGATCGCCGAACGGTGCGGGAGTTGAGCATCATTCTGGGTATTGCCCTGCTGCTGCTCTACCTGATCCTGGCGGCCCAATTCGAGTCACTGGTGCAGCCCTTCATTGTGATGCTGACCGTGCCGATTAGTCTGACGGGTACCCTGTTCCTGCTTTGGTGGAGCAGCCAGAGCATCAATCTGGTCTCCATCATCGGTATGATTGTCATGAGTGGGATTGTCGTTAACGATGCCATCCTCAAGGTAGATATGATGAACCGCTTTCGGGTGTCGCAAGATCTACGCAGTGCCATCCACGGCGCGGGCCGCCGCCGCCTCAAACCCATCCTGATGACTTCCCTGACGACCATCCTGGCCCTGCTGCCCATACTCTTCGCCAGCGGACTGGGAGCGGAGCTGCAGCGTCCCCTGGCTTTTGCCGTCATCGGCGGGCTGATCGTCGGCACGCTTAGCAGTTTATACTTTATTCCCTTGATATACGAGCTGATTTATGGTGAAAAGCCTTAATCGGCTTTAATCACCACAAACTCCCTGAAGTTTTCCCGATTAATCAATTTAGACTCCGCCTGGTAAGATTTTAGAAAGGTTTTAGAAAACTTAGCTTTTGATTTTGGATTCCATTTAAATTCATAAGCGGTCAATTGTAAGCCGGTTTGCTCAACGTAATCAATTTCTTGCTGCTGTCTGGTTCGCCAAAAATGAGGTTTGGCAAAGGTCATTTTATAGCTATTCTGCTTCCTGCGCTCGGCCACCAGGAAATTCTCCCAGAGCATACCTATGTCACTGCGAGTATTTACCCCTCCAAATTCACCAATGATCGCATTCCTGATGCCATTATCATAAAAATAGATTTTCCTGCCCCGCTTTATTTCATTTCGAACATTTCGATTGAAAGACCTTAATCTAAAAATGACGTATCCCTTCTCCAGAATGTCGATGTACCGTTGCACCGTATCTTTGGAGATAGATACCAACTGACTGAGTTCATTATAATTCACTTCACTTCCTACTTGCAGCGCTAAGCCCTGGACCAGTTTTTCTAATACCTCGGGCTTTCTGATTTCTCCATGAGCTAAAATATCTCGATACAGGTAACTGTTGACCAAATTTCTGAGTACTTCTCTTTCTTCTCCTCTTTCATTATTGATCACCTCGGGATACATTCCGTAGATCAGCCTATTTTCCAGATTTTGTTGGGCTTTTAGATAGCCAACGTGACTTTCATATTCTTCCCAACTGATGGGATACAATTCATACTCCCATTTTCGGCCCGTCAGAGGTTCATTCAACTCATTAAACAGATGAAAGGAAGAAGATCCACTGATCCACAGTTGTACATCTTTGAACTGATCGGTAATGATTTTCAAAGTGAGGCCAATGCCGTTAATCCGTTGTGCTTCGTCAATAAAAACGATTTTTTTTCCTCCAATCAGTCTTCGAATCTGTTCTGTATTGGGCGTATCTAAGGCCGCTCGAACAGCAGGATCATCCCCGTTAAAGAAAGTATAATCCTCCTCACTAAGTTGATGAAGGATTAAAGTCGTTTTTCCAACCTGTCGGGGGCCGATAATCATAATGGCTTTCCCTCGTCCTATTTTGCGCCGGATCTGTGCCGTAATGGTTCTGCTAATCATACGTATAAATATAACAAAAAGATTTTGTAATAGCTAAATATTATGCTTTTTATCGTTTACAACAGCTAATTGCCCATTATTATTCAGCAGATCCCCCAGGCGTACAGGTAGACTATATTTTATTCCCCTGGTATGTCCCACGCTAATCCCCATAGACACCTGACGCATCGCACCCGTAAGCAAATTGCGGACGATCTTCTGATCAGCCCCCGCACCGGGAGTCGCAAGCTCAAAGCCGCCTACCACCTGATCTTGTCCATCTTTGTCCACTTTTGTCCCATTTTGTCCGGGAATGTCCAGTCCATAAGACCTAATTTTATGATTGCGACAATGGGCATTGGCGTAGGTGATTACGAGGACACCTGAATCGTCTCTTGTGTAATTTAAAATTAACAATATGAATAAGTAGCTCCTGAAAAAAACATTGATCTTAGTAGGATTGATGAAAGGGGAATTAAGTTAGTTAATGACTTCCTATATTATGACGATGACGCCATCTTCATAGTGAGTGAAACAGCCATTTATAAGATTGACCCTTCCGGCACTTTGCTAGATAAATGGCTGATTAACCGAATCGATAGTCCCATCAAAGGCATCAATTTTGAAGCGTATACTTTGAGTCCTAATCCTTATTGTCCTATTGACTACAATGAGGAGAAGGATGTCCTGTATATCCATTGTCGCTCTTTATTGCATAGCCAATTTGACTTCGACTATTTTGAAACGCCGCTTTTGGCATCCATCGACCTGGCAAGTAGCCAGGCGACCTTACTGCCCCTTCATTACCCAGCTTATATGCTTGAAAAACGCTATGGCCTGGCACATCGTCCCAGGTTTACCTTCACTGAAGAGCAGGTTATAGTAGGTTTCGACCATCAATCTGCCTGTAAGGTGTTCAACCTGTCTAAGCAAACGACAAAAGAAATAGCATTACCCACCCTCAACGCTCCTGAGAAAGCGGAGCCGTTCACAGGACCTAATGATCCAATTGCTTTTATGGAACATGCCGAAACCAATCCCAGCTACCTAAACCATATTTACTTACCAGCGGAAGAAATATTCGTCCGCCCCTTCTTCGCTCCACGACCGGCTGACCGCACCTTCGGAAGAGGTAAAATATACCTGAGTATTTGGTCACCAGATAATCCCACCGTAAAGGAAATGGAAGTCCCCGGCTATTTTAATCCCCAACATTATTTTGTATCTTCCAAAGGTGTCGGTTTTAAGAATATGCAGCAAAGCACCGACGAAATACTGGTCATTAACTACATTAATTATGATTGCCCCTAGAAATTTGATCCTGCTTGCCCTCTTTTCCTTGCTGAGTCTCCACCTCTCTGCTCAGACCAGCAACGGTACCTGGCAGGGCAAAACCCAGATCGAAGGACAAGAATACCAGGTCACTGTCATCATCCAGGCAATTGACTCTACGGCGAATACCAGCCGCTGGTACGATAAAAAAGTAACCGGCACCCTAATTCTCGAACGCGGCGAACAGCGCGAATTCTTCCCACTCAAGGGCATCATGTATGATGATCAGTCGGTCCACCTCTTTCAAAAGCAGGCCAAAGGAAACAGCAGCTGTCGCTGGACCTTGTCCCTGGGCTATTTCCAAAAAGAAATGCTCATCGGGGAAATCCAGAAAAAACACTACGATGAAGTCTGCCAGCCGGGACAGTACCTCAAATTGAAAAAAGTAAAATCGCGGGCCTGATTTGTGATTGAGGCTCCTTCCCTACATCCGTATTTTGCTTCCGATCCCGAAACGCTCTTTACAGATGAGGTGGACTTGAGCACACCGGATCCAAAGAATTATACTAATTTTAGCCCGAAGTGGTTGCCTCGCGCACTGAAACTGAAGTAGCCTAATAATATACATCCACTATTACTTATGACCAATAACAACATCTCCTCATCCGAACGAGAGGCCATCCAAAAATACTGGGAGAAACCGCTTGCAGATCTCCATCCGGAGGAATTCAAGAATACCCATAAGCGACTACGTGCCAAATATCATCCCGATAATTTTGCCAAATTTGAGGATGAGACGGTACTGGAAATGGCCAAAGAGCGCTTCCAATTAATCGAATCCCTGGCGAGAAAACTGAATGCTCTTTTTAAAGATCAGCTACCAACCGACAAGATAAAGCATGACGACTTCCAGTCGGCGGCACAATTCGCCTTTGACAAGATGAAAATTGAGGTCATCAGCAGGGAAAAGGAACTCAAATACCACTTATTCGGTAAGCGCTACCGCTGGTTAGTCTATGGAGACACCTTTAAGATACCGAATACGAAGGGCGCCTACCTGGTTATCGACGACGATCACCGCGGCAGAAGTATTGGCTTTCGGGAAACCATCCGAATGTACATTACTTTTGACGTAGCCGATTCGGTAGAAGACATTGTCGATTGGCTCTTCCTAAAGATTCAAAATGGCGCTGATTCCCTCATCATTGAAGGAGAATCCATCCCGGTGGATCGCAACGAGATGATTCGTAAAATCAGGAAGACTTCCTATCTGGAGTTGGGAAGCGGATAATTCCTTATGTGGAAGTTGTCTAAAGTTTCCTCACGGGGCTATCAAAAACGTATTTTAAGGCTACTTTTCGTTAATCCGCTCCAGGCGGACGCCAGAGCGCTGCATAGCCTACATTTTTTGCCTCAATTATCCTTAAAATCCTGTTTTCGCGCTTTCAGCAGAAAACTTTGGACAACTTCGTGTTTATAATTTTTCAAATTGCTCAAGGAGCTTGCCTTAAAATGTTAAATTCGCTGCAATTCTTAGAAGATAGAGGATTTATTAATATCTTATCTGATGAAAATATTAAGATCATCATCTGACTAACTATGCGAAGGAATATTATTATTACCGCCCTGGTTGTGCTCGCAGCCATCCTGTCTTATTTTTTCTTTTTTCAAAAGAAAGATACCCAACAAGTTAATGAGGTACTCTATACCGTAGAGCAAGCTGCCTTTCCCATTACCGTGGTGGCTACGGGAGAGTTAGACTCCAAAAAATCGGTTAAGATACGCGGGCCACAAGGTATGCGCTCTGCCCGTATCTTCGAGACGACCATCTCTGACCTGGTGCCCGAGGGTACTATCCTGCAGGAAGGCGATTACGTGGGTAAGCTAGACCAAACCGAACTGGCCAACCGCATGGGTAATATCCAGGTGGAAATCGACAAGATCAAAACGCAGCTGGAGCAGGCTAAAATTGATACAGCCATCAATATGCGGGATATGCGCGACCAGATCGTCAACACTCAATTTTCCCTAAAAGAAAAACGACTCAGTGTCGACCTCAATAAATACGAAGCTAAATCGATCATTCGCCAGACGCAATTGGAGCTGGAAAAAGCAGAGCGCGACTATCAGCAATTACTCGAGCAGTACGAACTCAAGCAACGGCAGGCCGATGCGCAGATCGAAGAGATTATGACCAATCTGCGCAAAAATGAAATGGAAATGCAGCAGTTGCTTAGCCTCTCCGATCAATTCACGATCACCGCCCCCAGCGACGGTATGCTGATCTACAGCCGCGACTGGAATGGTAAAAAAGAACCCGGCTCCCGTGTCACCGCCTGGGATCCCGTCGTGGCCGAGCTACCCGACCTGACCGATATGATCTCTAAGCTTTACGTCAATGAAGTCGACATCAGTAAAGTGACCAAAGGGCAACCGGTTGATATCAAAATCGATGCTTTTCCTGACGTAGCTTACACCGGCACCGTGATTCAAGTAGCCAATATCGGTGAGCAGGTACGCGGGTACGATACCAAAGTATTCGAGGTGATCGTACAAGTCAATGAGACCGACTCGATCATGCGGCCGGCCATGACCACCAGTAATGAAGTACTGACGGCACTCTACGAGGAGGTGCTCAGTGTGCCATTGGAAGCCATCCAGGCCGACTCCCTCAGCTATGTCTATGTCATGAATGGCAAACAAATCACCGCCCGGGAAGTCATCCCCGGCCCGGCCAATAATAATGGCATTATGATCAAGCACGGCCTGCAAGCGGGAGAGCAGGTACTCCTGACCCTACCCGATCCCAATAAAGAATATCCGGTCGAGCCCATTGATCCGGCCATTAAGACGCAAATCCAGGCCGAATTGGCCGCAGAATTGGCCCAAAGAAAGGCAGAAGCACAAAAAAGGGCCGCCTCCATTAAAGAAATGAATATCCGCACCTCTGACGGCAGCGGTGGCGGCGGCATGATTATCATCAACTAAACCCATCCTATGCAACGTTATTTATTTAACTTTCTGCTAGCCGTCGAACAGGTAGCCGTCAATAAATTGCGCTCCATCCTTACGGCCCTGGGTATTGTTTTTGGCGTAGGTGCAGTCATCGCCATGCTGGCTATCGGCTCGGGCGCGCGCCAATCCATCCTCGATCAAATGAAACTCATCGGGGTCAATAATATCGTCATTGAGTCCCTGCCATCCGACGAAATGGATAAGGCGGAGGAAGAAGAAGAAAATGATAATAGCCGGGACGATAAAGCCCCCTTTTCTCCCGGTCTGACCCTGGCCGATATGCAGGCTATCCAACAAATCGTACCGGGTGTGGAATTGAGCTGCCCGGAGATCGTCCTGAGTACGAATATTATTTATAATGGTACCCAGATCAAAGGACGCTCCGTAGGTATTGCTAATAGCTTTTTTGAATTGAATAATCTACAGCTCAGTAAGGGGACTTCCTTTACCGATTATCACCAAAAAATGGCCAGCCCGGTCTGTATCATCGGTGGCAATATTGAAAAAAGACTCTTCAGCCGCTCGGAGGCCCTGGGCAGCTACATCAAAGCTAAGAACACCTGGCTGAAAGTAGTTGGTGTGCTAGAAGCTAAAAATGCGAGTAGTCAAAGTCTGCAGTCACTGGGCCTACGCAATCTGAACGACGACCTTTACGTGCCGACCAATACCCTATTGGTTCGCTTTCGCGACCGTGGACAATTTGTACGGCAACTCATCGGTCGCCAGAATCGTAACAATGAGGTGGAAAATATCCACCAATTAGATAAGATCACCATTCGTATGGAAGATTCTGAAAAACTCCAGGCTAGCGCCAATGTAATCGCCCGTATCCTTAATCGGCGACACAATGGCGTCAAAGATTACGCCATACAAGTCCCGGAATTGCTCCTGGAACAAGAGCAAAAAACCCAGGATACCTTCAACTTTGTACTCGCTGCCATTGCCGGCATCTCCCTACTGGTCGGTGGCATCGGTATTATGAATATTATGCTGGCCTCCGTACTCGAACGCACCAAAGAGATTGGCACGCGACGCTCGCTGGGGGCAACGAAAACGGATATCGTGCAGCAATTCGTCTTCGAGGCGGTATTTATCAGCTTCCTGGGGGGCTTAATTGGCATTATCCTGGGCGTGGTCACCGCCAATTTAATCTCCGCCTCGGCCGATATTCCCACCGTTATCTCGGCCTGGTCCATCGTATTGGCTTTTGGGGTATCCAGCGCCGTGGGACTAATCTTTGGTATTGTCCCGGCCCAGCGAGCTTCCGAATTAGACCCCATCACCGCATTAAGAACCTAAACTCAAATTCTCCTTTTATATGTACAAATCATGCTCTTTCACCCTGCTGGCAGTCTTGTTTTCTCTTTTCGGCTATAGCCAAAAAGATACCATGCGACTGGAATTACAACAAGTCGTACGCATGGCCGAAACCGGCTCTCCCGATGCCCAAATTGCCGAGACCCAACTCAATAATAATTTCTGGCGCTACCAGTCCTTCCTGGCGGATTTCAAACCGCAAATCAACTTCGAGGCGACGCTTCCCAATCTCAACCGCTCCATCGAAGCGATTACCCTGCCTGATGGTAGCGATATCTTCCTGAGTCGTTCGTTGATGCGCAATGATGTCGGCATCACCCTGCAGCAAGACATCCCCCTTACCGGTGGGCGAGTCTTCGCCAGTACGGGTTTGCAGCGGATTGATATTTTCAAAACGGATGGAAACCCAGGGAGTCTGTCCTATCTCTCCTCCCCCATCTCGATTGGCTTAATCCAGCCCCTACTTGGCTTTAATCAACTCAAATGGGATAAAAAAATTGAACCCTTGCGCTACGAAGAAGCTACCCGCGGCTATACCGAAGACCAGGCTGATATCGCCTTCGAAGGCGCCAGCCGTTTCTTTGATGTATTAATTGCGCAACTCAATGTGGAAGCGACCATCCGCGATAAAGCGAATGCCGATACCTTGTATGAAATCTCCAACAGTCGTTTTGAAGTGGGTACAATCGCCGAGACCGAGCTACTTCAGATAGAATTAAACGCTCGCAATGCGGAGACCAATCTGGCCCAAAGCCGCTTCGACCTGCAGAACAGTACCGAGCGATTGCGTAACTTCCTGGGGATCCGCACTCCAACAACTTTCCAACTAGTACCCCCTTACGAACTCCCGGAATATATCGTCGACCCGGATCTTGCCCTGGAAATGGCTCGCAAATACCGCAGCCAGACCATCGCTTTTCGGCGACGGCGGATGGAGGCAGAACGTAACGTAGCCCAGGCCAAAGGAGAGACGGGCTTTAGTGCTGACATCTTTGCTTCTTTTGGGCTTTCGCAAACGGCTCCAACCATCGGAGAAGCTTACCAGTCACCACTTGATCAAGAGCAAATCCAGATCGGCCTCAATTTTCCAATTGCCGACTGGGGTAAAACTCAGGCTCGCCTGGAAATCGCCGCCTCCAATGCCGAGCTCATCCGTATGCAAGTCCAACAAGAAGAAATTAACTTCGATCAGGAAATTATCATTAAGGTGAATCAATTCCAACAGGTACGGCAGCAGGCCGTCCTGGCTGAACGCTCTTACGAGATTGCGCAGAAACGCCTGAACATCACCCGCAAACGCTACCGCATTGGCAAAATTGACGTGACGGATCTCAACCTGGCGATCAGTGAAGAGGCCAATGCCCGACGTAGCTATATCAGTGCCTTACAGAATTTTTGGCTGGCCGCCTACGACCTGCGCCGCCTGACCCTCTACGATTTTGAGAATGACCGGGCATTGATTCGCACCGGTAACTGACGTATCCGCTGACCACAAGCTCGATAAATCGCGTTTGCAATCGCCGCTGCCACCGGGGGCGTGCCCACTTCTCCCCCACCCATGGCGGCTTCGTCGAGTCGATCCAACAGGGTCACTTCAATTTCCGGGGCATCGCTAAAGTGTTGAATAGTATAAGAAAGCCAGTCTACACTGGTGATCTCGTATTCGTCGAAAGTGACTTCTTCACTGAGAGTCCAGGCCGCCGCCTGCACGATGGCGCCTTCTACCTGATTACGCAGACTATCCGGGTTGATAATTTCACCCACATCTATGGCGGCCCATACCTGCAGTAAACGGACCTCTCCTTTTTCCGGATCGACCCGCACCCGCGCTGCCATGGCGCAGTAACCCGAATAATTTTTATAGCGGGCGAAAGCGAAACCGATACCTTCTCCCTCGCCGGTATCTAGCCCCGATATTTGCTGCTGAACACTTTTGACTACGGCCATCGCTCGCTTATCTTGTAAGTGTTTCAGACGGAAGTCAATCGCCTCCGTACCGGCAGCCTCCGCCAACTCATCCATAAAGCTTTCAATGGCAAAGATATTGGCGAAAGCTCCCAGACTACGCAGGGAGGATACCCGCAGGGGACCATCAAAATAATGGGCCTTCACCTGCAGTTGTGGGATGTCGTAATAGGGATCCCCATTCCGGTGTCCACCACCCAGATAGCCACGCTGGGTAAGGAGGTGCGGAGGATCAAGATAGCGAGCCGGTAGCAGCGTACCCGCGTGCTGATTGGGCCGCGTACTATGGGAATCAGTCCAAATATCGGATTGCCAGTAACTGATTTCACCCCTTTCATCTAGGCCCGCCGCCAGATTCATTTGCATGGCCGAGCCGTAGGGCTCCCAGCGGTGCTCATCGGTCCGCGACCAGCGTACCCGAACAGTTTTACCGGGATAGGCCAGGGCCAAAATGGCGGCATCCGCCGCCGCATCGTCGGCTACGGTATGGCCAAAACAACCCGCACCGGGCGAACTGATGATGTGGATTTTTTCGGGTTCTATTCCTAACATCGTCGCCAGACCTTCCCGCATCGGATAAATCCCCTGGCTATGACTCCAGACCTTCAGGCGGTCTCCATCGTAGTGGGCAATACCGCAGGCCGGTCCTGCAGAAGCGTGCATGGTATAGGGTTTGTAAAAAGACGCTTGGACTTGCATGGTAGCCCCGGAAGAATCAATACTTAGCCCTTCCCCTTTAACTACTTCGGGAGCTTCTGCATTAGCCCTGATGTAATCGAAAAGATCTGCCTGTTTGGGAAAGATCGCTGGACGTGACCATTCGCTGTATTTCCCCAGCAGCTTTACCGCTTGTTCGGCCTGGTACTCCTGTTCGGTAATCACGGCTAAAAAATCTCCATTCTGCACGATTTTGAGGAGTCCTTTTACTTCCTTCCGGAAGCTACCTTCGTCGAAACGAAGTAAGCTGGATTGATAATTTAGAGGCCGCAGCACCCGTGCATGGACCATGTCCGGCATCCTCAAATCGTGAATATATAAAGCCTTACCCCGCACCACATCCGGGAGATCCTGCCGGGATATGGGCTGACCCACCCACTGGTATTCCGACTTGGGTTTAAATGGAAGGCTTAAAGGGACTTCCCCTTCGATTTGGCGTCCTTCCAGCAATTCTGCAAAGGAAAGCTTATCCCTGCCCAAACGGTTCCTTACCTCTCCGTCTTGAACGATTAGTTCACTTCGATCTGTTTGGAGTCGTTCTGCAGCCAGATCAATCAAATGCTCCCGGGCAGCGGCGGCGGCCGCTCGAACCGCCATGGCACTACCGGTGATGGATCCACTCCCTGCGGTATAGCCTTCGTCCGGGGTGCGCCCGGTTTCAGCCAAAATTACTTCTACCTGATCCAGGTTCATATACAGCTCTTCGGCAACAACTTGTCGAAGGGCATTACGAATCCCCTGACCCAACTCTACCTTCCCGCTAAAGATGCGCACCCGACCATCTTCCAGCACTTCCAACCAGGATCGGATTTGGGCTTCCCGCGACAGATTACCAGGTAGCTTTTCAAAAGTTTGGGTAATCCTGGATTGCTCATCCGGAATGGGCTTGCAGGCTGGCAGTAAAGGGATGGCGATCATCAGACTACCAATGGTTTTAACGAAGGATCTGCGGGACGAAGCGGGCAATTTATTTTGGTCAGGCATTATTTTTTCTAGGTAAAATACAAAAAAGGAAAGAAGCTGTTGCCGATACTAATCCATTTTAAGGCGATTAAAAGTCTGATCCTGCCCTTTGACCTTAAAGCTGCTCACCCGGCCCTGCTTATCCCGCTGAAAAACCACTTGCTCGCCTCCCACATCCGTAAACCTATTTTCTCCCTCGAAAAAAAGAGGATAAACCCCCGAATCCAACACGGCCACCAGGGATCGTTCCCGCTCCTGATACCGGATACGAAGGCTTTGATCATTCGACCATTCGTACACGCCCTCATAGGGAGCTAATTCTGCTTGTTTGGGTAAACCGGCATAGGGATTTTGATGGCTAAGGATCAGTCCTTCGCCCGGCACCCATTTGTCGTATTCCATGTGGTAAGCAACTGCCCGGGCCGCGTTGAACCCTTTGATTCGGGCCACCAGATGTAAGGCGCCATCTATACCGGCCGAGATGCCTGCCGTAGTAATCAAAGAACCATTATCTACAAAGCGAGCCTTCCGGTAAACTTCCGTTTGGGGATAGTTCCGCTCCAGATCATTCAGCGCATTGTGAAAAGTAGTAGCGGCTTGCCCTTCTAGCAATCCGGCTTCTCCCAGAAAAAAGGCTCCCGTACATACCGAAAAATAGTACTCCGGGGATTGTCGCTTTAGCCAGGCGATCACTACCGGATCCTTACTGGTCGCGGCGGCGTTACCACCAAAAAAAGCAATAACATCTACCGCAGGTAGATCCTTGATGTCATAATTAGGCTGGACCTTGAGTACCCCCTGAGAGACAATCGCCTGCTTGTTTTTGGAAGCAATCAAGACCTCAAAACCCGCGTAGGAAAACACCTCCAGTGGGCCGGCAAAGTCCAGTACCTCCACGCCCGGTTGTAAGTAAAAGGCGATGCGCAAGGGCTGCTCCTGGGCCGGGAGAACCAACGATAAAAAGATAAAAAAAGAAATAAGATGAAGTCGTAATAACATAAGAGTCGGTTGATTTTCACCAAAGGTAAGGCTTTACGGTCCGAGCAACCAGGACAAGGATGCGCAGAATTGGGACAAATCATGTGTCATGTGTCATGTGTCATGTGTCATGTGTCATGTGTCATGTGTCATGTGTCATGTGTCATGTGTCATGTGCCATGTGTCATGTGTCATGTGTCATGTGTCATGTGTCATGTGTCATGTGCCATGTGTCATGTGTCATGTGTCATGTGTTGGGTGGTCGGGCTCAATGAGACTGGCCGCTTTAGCGGGGTATAGTCGAATTAGTCCCGATTGGAGCGCAGCGGAGTATCGGGATGGTCCTTATGGAGGAAGCAGATGTCGCAGCTGGTTGACGCTTTTCAGGCCTACTGCTTTTGCGGTTGCTTCCAGTTTATGCCCTTCGGCGAGGAGCTGACGGGCGCGTTCGGTGCGGAGTTGCTTATGGTATTCACCGATACTGAGTCCGGTGTGCTTACGGAAAATTCGGGTCAGATTGCGGGGGCTGGTGTGTACGGCTTCCGCTAAATCGGGAATGGTTAGTTTTTCGTCCAGTCGGGTAGCCATCAGGTCCTGGACCTGATGCACCTGATCACTGAGGTGGTTGCGGTAGCGGAGGAAAACACTTAATTGTGGATCATTCTCCCCTCTGCGCAGATAAAGTACGACCTCTTTGGCAATTTTTGCCGCAAAGGGAGCCCCGTAATGAGCCTCCATCAAATGTAAGGCCAAATCGATACCGGAACTGACCCCACCACTGGCGTGTAGATTACCGTCGGAGACAAACAAGCGCTCCTTTTGCAGTAATGCATCAGGAAAGCACTCCTGAAACCGATCAAAATATTTCCAGTGGGTGGTCGTCTTCCGCTTACGCAAAAGACCGGCAAAGCCCAGAAGAAAGGCACCAGTACAGACAGAGCAGATTTGGGCGCCATTTTCCATCTGCTCATTTAACCATTGGAAGAAAGGGGCACAATCGCTCAGAAAGCGGGTATCCGTCAAAGTGTCGAAATCCATCCCGGGCAGGAAGAGGAGGTCATTTTCCGTAAGGGAAAAAGCGCTGAAATCTTGTAAATCACTCAGGAATAATCCCGCACTACTCAATACCTTGCCGTTTTGCTGTAAAGCGATAAAATGAAGACTGAGGTCTGCGCCGTACGCTTCTGCCTCGTGAAAAATATGAGCCGGGCCAGTAATATCCAGCAGATGAACGCTCGGAGGGATCACAAAAAAAGCACGTTTGGCAATAGAGTTCCTCATAAATTCGATGGTTTCACAAGGGGTTGCATACGCATGACGATCAAAAGCCCCACTCCTACTCCCAAAATGGAAAATAATACATCGTAGGGATCATAAATATTTTTCCCGCCCAGATGGTGCAGCTTCACTTCCTGCGTTATGGTATAAATCAAAGCCATTCCAGCGGCTATAAAATATAGAACCTTATAGCTTATGCTATGATACAGTTTAGCTCGAAAATAAATACCGATGCCGGTTAGAATGAATACACCAATCACCCCCTCGCAGAAATTCGGGAAAGAGTAGAGAAAGACCCGCCAAAATTCGGGCGAATGATCCGTAAGCCAATCTGCTCTAAAGTGCTTGAAAAGGATAAATAAACCAACCACCAAAAACTGAAGCCGAACCAACTTTCTGATATCTCCCATGGATTTTGATGATTATTTTTCATGCTGAATGGGCATGCGAAATTGAATAATCAGCGAAGAACCGACCGTCAGTAGACCAATGAGCAAAATGGCATACTCCCCCCCAAACAGATCAGCCGTAATCCCCGATATCAGGGCACCGATCGCATAACCTAAATCCCGCCAAAGACGAAAAGTGCCAATGCTCTCGGCCCGTTGATCTGGCCTGGTAGCATCTGCAATCGCTGCCAGGAAAGTAGGATAAACCAAGGCCGTTCCCAGACCCAATACAACCGATATAAAGGATAAAAGATAAATATCTGTACTCAAAGGAATGACCAAAATGGCTAGCCCTTGCAGAAGCATTCCCCAAAAAAGCATGGCTTTCTTTGGGTAAATATCGGCCATACGCCCGGTAAACAACTGGCCAATCCCCCAAACGGCGGGATAAATCGCCGCTACAATACCTATACTTTGGTTATCGTAATTTTGGGCTAGCAGGATTATGGGTAGCAGCCCCCAAATCATGCCATCATTCAGATTGTTCACCATTCCGGCTTGCGTCACCGAACTCAAAGTCCGGTTACGCAGGGTGGTTTCCCAAAAGATATTCTTAAGCGCAGTCGTTTGGTTTGTGCTTGCCTCCTTTTGCACGAAAGTGCGGGTATCCTTTACCCAGATTAGCGTCAGCAGAAGGCCAACTACCGAAATTACTATACCAAGATAAAAGGGATAAGGCGTAATACCAAAACGATTCGCCACGTAGCCCGATAGAAAAGCGACCAGTCCAACGGCAAAGTAGCCGGCAAATTCGTTAATACCCATGGCCAGACCACGATCTTTCTCACCTACTAAATCGATTTTCATCACTACTGTGCTACTCCAGGTCAGTCCTTGACTCGCTCCTAAAAGAACGTTGGCAAAAACCACCCAGGACCAGGAGGGTGCATAGATTAACAAGAAAGGTATCGGGATAGCCAGTAACCAACCGAAAACCAATAAATTTCTTCGCCCGTAGCGATTCGCTAGCTTTCCGGTATAATAATTGGCCAAAGCTTTGGTCATCCCAAAAGCAATAATGAAGGAGAGAATAGCCGAATGAGAAGCGATACCAAATTGTTGCTCGGCGAACTGCGGAAAGATGGTACGCTCCAGTCCCACCATTCCCCCAACGAAGGCATTTACAATGACCAGTAATGTGAACTGCTTCCAATTTTCGCGCAGACCAAGCTGTATCTTTTCTTGCATTACCATCCGTTTATTCAAAACTCAACAATAGGCCAAGTCGACAATTGTCAAAACAACCTCCCCTCCCGTCCCGGAGGCACAATCCCCAGGTGCTTGTAAGCCTTTTCGGTGGCTTCCCGGCCGCGTGGGGTACGCTGTAGATAGCCCTCCATAATCAGGAAAGGTTCGTGTACTTCTTCGATGGTACCGGCTTCCTCACCAACGGCCGTGGCGATAGTCGTCAGACCAACTGGTCCTCCCTTAAACTTACTGATGATGGCATCCAGAATACGGTTATCCATTTCATCGAGTCCGCCCTCATCAACATTCAGGGCTTCCAGTGCGTACTTCGCAATGTCCAGGTTAATGGTGCCATCTCCTTTTACCTGAGCGAAATCACGGGTGCGACGCAACAGCGCATTGGCAATCCGCGGAGTGCCCCGACTACGGCGGGCAATTTCCACGGCACCATCAGCGGTGATGGGAACTTTCAGAATACCGGCCGAACGCTCAATAATCCGGGTTAAAGTGGGAATATCGTAGTAATCTAAATGGCAATTAATCCCGAAGCGGGCTCGCATGGGGGCGGTCAGTAAACCCATTCGGGTGGTAGCACCCACCAGGGTGAAGGGCTCCAGGGTGATCTGAATACTCCGGGCATTGGGTCCCGAGTCGATCATGATATCGATTCGGTAGTCCTCCATCGCGGAATAGAGATATTCTTCTACTACGTTATTCAGGCGATGAATCTCATCGATGAAGAGTACATCTCCTTCTTCGAGATTGGTCAGCAGTCCGGCCAGATCGCCGGGTTTCTCCAGCACTGGTCCGGAAGTCATTTTCATATCCGCGTCCAACTCGTTGGCGATAATATGGGAAAGCGTGGTCTTTCCCAGTCCGGGCGGACCGTGCAGCAAGACATGATCCAGGGCCTCACTCCGCTGTTTGGCAGCGGTAATAAATACCTGCAGGTTGTCGACAATCTTGGGCTGACCACTAAAGTCATCCAGCTGTTTAGGCCGCAGAGCCTGGTCAACGTTTTCTTCTTCCTGCCCCAAATGCTTACCCGTCGGATCTAAATGCGGATTGGCCATTACTACACTTTTTGATGTCCAAAAGTACGCATTACCACAGGAAAAAGAAACGTATCCGTCAACTTATTCATCAAGCCCCTAGAGTGCCCGTAGATACTGCTCTACTTCTGCACTAATCACGGGCCCTAATTCAAAAGAAGCGGCCCGGGCTTCGCGCAGGTACTTCCGAGCCTTTTGCTTTTCACCCAAAGCGCCATACATCACTCCGGCGTGGTAAGCTGTAATCGGCTCTCCGGTCTGTTCGGCTACTTCTTGTTCCCAAAGATCAATGGCCGCTTGCTGGTTTCCTTTCCGGAATAAGGTCCAGGCCTTCAGGTCAAAAATAACCGGATGGGGACGATCCCGTACGTCCTCTTCTACCAGGGCCAGGACATCGATCTCGGTCCTATCTAATTCAGCTAAATAAGTGGTGTACATTTTTCCATATTCCGGCTTTCCAGCCTCCAGGTAAAAAGCCGCTCTACAGGCATCTGCCTGTTCCTGATCACCCTCAAAATCGGCAATCTCGGCTAGCAATAAATCGTAATCGGGAATAGGATGTACAGACTTCAAAAATTCCAGAATACGTTTTGCTTCTTCGGTATCCTGCTCGTAGGAAAAAGCAACCCAGGCAATGCCCTTCAAGGAATGCAAATCGGCCGGATCATTTGCTAAAGCTTGCAAATAGGTATCGTAAGATTGCTGAATACGTCCGTCGTGGCCATACATATCGGCTAAATTAGAATACGACCAGTTGATCAGGGCTTTTTTTCCGCTGCGCTGTGCTTTTTGGGTCGCTTTTTCCATAGCCTGAATCGCGCCGGAAAGATTGTCACTGGCATCTTCGTATTTCATTTGGCGAATTAAAAATTCAAACTGGCTGCGGCTCTCCATATTGTCCAGTAGGTCTTGCGCCAAAATATGCTGTCCCCTTTCCAGACGTACATCGCACATCATCAGCATTGTCGTATATCGCTCATTGCCAATAGCTTTTGCCTGTACCAGATAGTCCTCTGCTTTTTGAAACTGGTGCTGCGTAATGGCATTATTAGCCAAAAGGTGTAAGACTTTGACCTGATTGGGAATCCGGGTATTAATGTCTTTCAGGATTTGATCGGATTGGTGTAAATAGGCTACATCACCCGTCAATTTAAATTCTTGGGAGAGTAGACTCGCTTTTTTGGTTAGATAGATATAATTATCTGGATCCGTGGTGAGTTTCTTTTGCCAAAAGGCTTTTTCTATTCCGATTTCTGCTTTCGCTTTCGCCAAATGATCAGGTACAAGATAAGTAGCATAATCAGCAGGATTAACAATGGTGGTTGGCTTTCTCTGTTCCTGAATCGCCAGCCAGGTAAGCGTGGCGAGTAATAAGGCAGCAGGAATTAGCCAGCGTAAATTTTTCATCTCCGATCGTTTTAATAACTTTAGAAAAACAGGCCGACTACTCCTCAAAGTAGCCAACCTGTATTATTTAGATATGTTGCTTAATGAGGAGTGGCCAGGTAAGGAAAAGTCCCTAAGAAGGCCTTATCGTTGGCATCGACGTTGTCATCCGTCAACTGAGGATTGGCGGTCCCGTCCGGTCCACCAAAAATCAGTAGTAATTCTACGGAGATCACATCATCAGCCAGATTACGTCCCGTCAGTACATTGGTTCCGTCAAAAAACGTGGTGGGTCCATCCAGGGAAACACTCAGTACATCGGTAGCCAGTACCCCCGTAAAGGCCTCCGCATCAAAACCGAGGGCATTCGTGGTATAATTTGGATTCAGGGCCAGCAATCTGTTCTCGAATTTATCGTCGTAGGCCATTCCCTGACTAGAAGGTACCATGGTGTTGAAGTCGTCCTTGTCCCCATTGGTCACAAAAACGGTATTGATGGCCGGACGCCCCATAATATCTTCCTGTTCAAAGGTTCGATTATCTATTTCTCGGTTATTTGTATCCATTTCATCTTCACAACTCGTGATCAGACCAAAGCTTAAAGCCAAAAACAGGCTTAAAATTATTCTCTTTTTCATCTTTATTGATTTGTTAGCTGCGGCAAAGGGCAGTACAGACTGACCTGTACAGCACAGCTAAATAATTCTGTTAATTTCATTCTTAAATAGTAGGAGAATGGGTGCTTAGCGCGCGCGACTGGCAGTCACCCAGGTGTTTACTGTACCGCCGGAGCCTACTAAGGATTTAGGCACTTCGACAACTACGGAGAGTACATTTGTTCCGGCGAAGGTATCTGATCCCGGATCATTGAACCCGGTCGCATTACCCGCAATAATTTCGTTATACTGCGTAAAGTCCATAAAGAACGGATCGTCTCTGGGTCCGGCAAAGGCTTTGATACCATTGCTTCCGGTCGCAATCTCTGGACTGGATCCATAAGTAGTCATGGCTACCTCTGTAGCGGGATTATTCGCCGCAATTTCAGAAGTGGTGCCACTTAGATTCGGTGCAATGGGTCCGTAGACTTGCATCATACCGTCCAGAAAGGTAGCTTGAATAACTAAATCGGCTACTGCATCGCCATCCTGATCGATATTAAACTCGATGAGAACATCCTCATCAAAACCGGCCGCAGCCGTAGCGCTTGGTGCCAGCAGCCCCTGTGTGTTGGCTACAAAAACTAAGTTGTTACTGTTTTCGGGACTAGCAAAAGCATAAAAATCAGTAATATCAGCGGAGGTTCCGGTAACAGCTGGTGCGTCAATGTGATCGGCAGCCCAAAGGACCCCGATGGTTGCCGTTCCCAGCAACAGTAAGCTCAATAATAAATTCTTTTTCTTAATCATCATCATAATTTAATAATTCGGATTTGTCTTAACCTACGGAGACAGGAAGGGTCTTGGTTTTAATTATTTAGAATAAATCTGAAAAAGACAGAACGATATGAAGCTAGAAGCTTATTAATTGTAGCTATTGGCGCTATTTTACCTTTGTCAAAGAGGGTATTTTTATTACCTTTGGGCAAATTAGTTCAGAGCCTGATCAAACAAGCTCTTAGCGCACATGCAAACCAGTGGTGGGCGGGCCGATCAACCCGGATAATAAACACAAAAATCCTGCCGCTATAAACAAAATACAGTAAAACATGAGTGGATCAAAAGTAAGTATCGAAAACGGAATATTAAAAGTCCCCAATGACCCAATCATCCCATTTATTGAAGGCGATGGTATTGGCCCCGACATCTGGGCAGCTGCCGAGCGTGTATTAGATGCCGCAGTAGAAAAAGCTTATAATGGGGATCGCAAAATTCACTGGAAAGAAATCCTGGCCGGGCAAAAAGCATTCGACCAGACCGGAGAATGGCTACCCCAGGCTACCCTGGATGCCATCGACGAATACCTGGTTGCCATCAAAGGGCCATTAACGACGCCCGTAGGCGGTGGAATTCGTTCCTTAAATGTAGCTCTACGCCAAAAACTAGACCTGTACGCCTGTGTACGTCCGGTACGTTACTTCAACGGCGTTCCTTCTCCGGTGAAAGCACCCGAAAAAGTAGACATGGTGATCTTCCGCGAAAACACCGAAGATATCTATGCCGGTATTGAATATCTACACGGTACCGATGCTGTAGAAAAATTAAAGAAATTCCTGATTGAAGAAATGGGTGTTACCCAGATTCGCTTCCCAGATACGGTATCTCTGGGTATCAAGCCCGTATCCGTAGAAGGAACCGAGCGCCTGGTACGCGCTGCCATCAACTACGCGATTGATAATAAACTACCTTCCGTGACCCTGGTACACAAGGGTAATATCATGAAGTTTACCGAGGGTAAATTTAAAGACTGGGGTTACGAGCTGGCTGAACGTGAATTCGGCGACAAGGTATTTACCTGGGCTCAGTACGATCGCATCGCTGCCGAAGAAGGGCCCGAAGCAGCTAATAAGGCACAATCGGAAGCACTGGATCAGGGGAAAATCCTGGTTAAAGATTCAATCGCAGATGCCTTCCTACAGCAAATCCTGACCCGACCTGCAGAATACTCTGTTATCGCTACCCTAAACCTGAATGGGGACTACGTTTCTGATGCTCTGGCAGCGGAAGTAGGTGGTATCGGTATTGCACCGGGTGCCAATATCAATTATATCTCGGGTAAAGCGATCTTCGAAGCTACGCACGGTACCGCTCCTAAATACGCTGGTTTGGATAAGGTAAATCCAAGTTCGGTTATCCTTTCTGGTGAAATGATGTTCCGCTACATGGGCTGGAACGAAGCCGCCGATCTGATCGTGAAAGGTATCGAAGGGGCTATTTCTGCCAAGCGCGTCACTTATGATTTTGAGCGCCTGATGGACGGAGCGACCTTGCTGAAGTGCTCCGAATACGGAGATGAGCTCATTTCTAACATGTAATTGAGTCCTATCTTAAATCGATTAATGTAAAAAATGCGGATTCGCCTGAGGCGAATCCGCATTTTTTATTATTGTTGCTGGCTGGCTGCCTCGCCTTTTCGACGAAAAGCGAGGCCTAGAAAAAAAGATAATCTTCTTCAAACTTTCCACCGACCTGATTCAATCGGTCAAAGGTCGAGAGAATAAAATCCGTCGGGTCTTCGCCGATATCTTCCATGGTCATATACTGCAGTTCGGACAAGTACTTGCCCACTTCGAATTCAATATTTCCTGGTTCCGGCTCTCTCTCCCCCCCAATTCGATTTAAATAAGAAAAGATTTTTTCGACATTACTGCGCAGTGATTTTGGATTCTTGGCATTCAGTAGCAAGAACTCAATCGTCTGAGACTTATTAGGTGTACGACGATAGAATTTTTTACTCATATCGTACACTTCCGCACAGCGTAGTAAGGTAGCCCATTCGTAGGTTAAATCATGGTGCTCGCCGCTGGACTCCTCTATTTTTTTAATATCCAACAATTTGGTGTTGATGAGCCGGATGATCTGAAAAGCCCGCTCCAGATGAATCCCCAGCATAAGGAGCGCCCATACCTCGTCGTGTAATAAGGTTCGAATTATTTTTTCGCGGATGGTAGAGCAGGCCTCATTAAGTTTTGTTGTTAGGTCGTAGAGTCCGGTAGAGACGAAGGTATCCACGTGATAATTATTCACAAAATGGTAAAACTTATTAATCGCCTCCCAGGTCTCACTGGAGATGAGATGCCGGGTACCGTGCGCGTTTGTTCTGGCCAGCCGGGCCGTACTTAGGATCGACAAGGGGTTTTCCTTATCAAACCCGATATGGTGTAGCACTTCTTTTTCGGTAATTTCACCTTCATAATCATTACCAGCTAGAAATAGAAGAGACTCCAGTACGAGTTTCTCCTTTTCAGACATATTATTAGGCGTATCCAACGAAGAAAAATAATTAATATTGACAAAGCGGGCCGTATGATCACAGCGTTCGATGTAGCGACCGGCCCAATATAGGCTATTTGCGACTCGTGAGAGCATGCTAATTTCTTTTGATAGAGATGATGAAAGTTGTTTACTTAAGTACCCAGGTATCTTTAGAGCCTCCTCCCTGTGAAGAGTTGACAATCAGATTCCCTTTCTTTAAAGCTACCCGGGAAAGCCCTCCTTTCAGAACGTGCTGGCAATCTTTACCAAATAGCGTGTAGGTTCTCAGGTCGACGTGCCGGGCCTCAAAAGCATGGCTGTCTTCTATATAGGTAGCGTGTACAGAGAGAGACATAATGGGCTGGGCAATGTACTTGCGTCGATCAGCCGTAATTCTTTGCTTCACCTCTTCGATTTCTTTTTTTGTCAGTGTCGTACCAATGGTAATCCCATAGCCCCCGGCCTCATCCACCGGTTTTACGACCAGCTTATCGACGTTCTCCATCACAAATTTGTAATCTTCGTCAATCTCACAGCGATAGGTCTTGACATTATTAAGGATAGGCTCTTCCCCCAGATAATACTTGATAATTTCCGGTAAGTAGGTATATACTGCCTTATCATCGGCAAAACCGGTACCCGGTGCATTAACCAGGGTAACGTTACCGGCCAGATAAGCCCGCATTAAACCCGGTACTCCTAACAAGGAGTCCTTATTAAAAGCTTCGGGATCGATGAAATTATCATCTACCCGACGGTAGATGACGTCTACCTTCACTTTCCCGTAGATAGTCTTCATAAAGACGTAATCGTGTTCGACAATCAGATCCTGACCCTCTACTAGTTCTATACCCATGCGCTGAGCCAAAAAGGCATGCTCAAAATAAGCGGAATTAAAGGATCCCGGTGTATATAACACACAATTGGTCTCTTCCATACCGTGTGGATGGACACTATGCAGCGTCTTCAGCAGGTGTTCTGGATAATCCGAAACACTTTCCACCTTGTTGGTATTGAACAGACCAAGCAGACCTCTTTTTAATGCAATCCTGTTATTGATCACATAACTCACTCCCGAGGGACTCCTTAAATTATCTTCCAGTACGTAAAATTCTCCGTCACTGTGGCGAATAATATCCGTACCGGAAATATGACAATAGATATCTCCCGGTGGAGAGAAGTCTTTCATTAATTTCTGGTAATTCTTAGAAGAAAAGATGAGTTCAGCAGGAATAATTTTGTCCTTAATAATTTTTTGATCGTGGTAGATATCAAAAATAAAGGCATTGATAGCACGGGTTCTTTGTAAAACCCCTTCTTCCAGATGCTCCCATTCCCTGGCCGTAATTATTCTGGGAAACAAATCGAATGGAAATATTTTTTCGGTTCCCTGATCTGTATCGCTGTACACGGCAAAAGTAATCCCCTGATTAAAAAAGGAAGTTTTCGCTTCGTCAAATAAGCGGAGGAAATTTTCTTCCCCTAAATGGTTAAAGTGATCGAATATTTTTTGGTACCCCGGTTTTACTTTTCCGTTGCCATCAAAAACTTCGTCGTAAAAGCTTTCGGAGGGCTCGTAAAGATCAAAGAATTTTTTCTGTCCCTGACTTTGCATGCAGTTAATTTATATTTTTCTTAGGCAAATCCTTATTGGTTCAAGGTGAAATCATTGGGTCAAGATGTATGAGGCGGAGATCCGCACTATTTGTCCCCGAATGAATTTCCTTTGCGTTTTTCATTAAGGTATTGAAAATAAGGAAATTAGCAGAAAAAATATAATTTTTGGTACAGGCATTTTAAATTTCGCACCTACAAAATAATTATTGGCAAAAACAGGTCCTAACCTTTATTAATTCGGATGACATCAACAGATACCGACAAATCATGGGAGCCGGAGTTAAAAATAACACCTTTGATTGGCGGGACATCGGTATAGTCCCTACCCCAGGCTACTGTGATGTGCTGTTCTTTAGCTAATTTATTGTTGGTTGGATCAAAATCGACCCAACCAATCCCGGGAACGAAAGAAGCGAACCAGGCGTGTGAAGCGGCCGATCCCACCAGGGCCTCTGCCCCTTCCGGAGGGATCGTTTCAATGTATCCACTTACGTATCGAGCCGGCAGGCCAAGCGTTCGCAGACAAGAAATCGCTACGTGTGCGAAGTCCTGGCAAACGCCTTTGCGCGCCTGAATAACCTTCTTCAAAGGTGTGGCTACGGTCGTGAACCCCTGTGTATATTCAAAGTCTTTATAAATCCGGTGATTCAATTCAATTAGGGCTTCGAGTAAATCCCTCCCGGGCCGAAACGAAACCAAGGCAAATTCTTTTAGATCGTCTGAAAAAGGCACCAGCGGTGAAGGCAAACAAAACTGGCGGATTTCAACCCGATCTTTACTAAAGATACTTAGTTTATCCCGCCAGGATTCCCAGCTTATGCCAGCACTTTGTTTCGCCACATAATCGGGTACACGACGTTCAATGATACTCGTGGATTCAATAGAAAAATCTTTGTGCTTCTGCTGCACCGAAAAATAATCCACCTGATTACCAAAAAAATCTAGTCGCATAGACCGCTCGTTGGGCACCGGAGATATATTTACTCGTTTCTCCAGAACCTGCTGATAGGGCAGCTCACGGGGCTGTAGCCAGGCCTCATTATAGGATAGGCTGCCATTATATTGGTACGCATAAGTAGTAGTGTGCCGAACCTTATATCGCATAAGAACCCAATTTTTACGCCTGCTTAAACATCCGTATCAAATAAAAATACCGATTTCTGTGGCTTGAAATAACTATGACTGAAGAAGGTAAAGTGAATATTCGAAGCCGCTTCGGAGAGATTGCTATGCGTTTCGCCCAACAGCGTATCCAGTGCTTCTCGTAAATTTGAACCCCCTTCGCTAACCAATAAATCTGCCACATCGCTCAAGCGCAAAGCACTATGCACTTTTAACAAGTTTTTCTGGTCGGGACGAAGCATTTGTTTACTAAGGACAGTGGGTAATTGATCCAGATTCCCCCTGGTCTTACTCACCGAATAATTCAGGGCCTGCGGATAGCTATCGTCCAACAAAACGAGAGATAATAAACCCTCTAACCTCAATTCGCCCCGGTATCTGTGCCGGTAAGAACTCAGGCTCTCCGAGGTAATCAAAATCGCCTCCATCAATTCCTGCTCCACTTCGGGGTCTTTTTTTGTACCTAATAGCGATCGCATAAGCGAGGCTTGTAACATAGCTTTTTCCAGTTGAACTCCGATATCCAACAAGGGCCTGCCCTCTTCAATACTAAGGCTTTCCAGAACAAATCCCTGTAAAGCCGCGCAGTGCACCAATAGTTGATCCAATTGAGAACGGGCCGTCCTTTGCTCTGTGTGTTTAGTAGTACGCCATTGTTCCCAGTGCTGGGTTAATTGATCCAACATGCGCCAGGTATCGGGTGACCAGCGGTTACGCAGCGAAACCCCAGAATTCTTAAGCATATCGATACTAAAGGCAAGGGTACCTGCGCGATTTTCATTTTGCAACATTTCCTGTAGCTCCTGATTGGGCTGATTGAGGTTTTGGGCTCCCTCCTTCCCAACGAACCCGGGGTAGCTCATGGTCATATGCGTCAGTCCCTGCAAAAGGATCGAAAAGGTAGATTCATCCAGTGGGTCTTCGAAGTTGACAATTTCGGATTGCCGCTTCAGAATGATCCGAAGCAAACGAGCGGTATACTTTACCCGCGACAAATTGCGACCCATCCAGAACAATTGCTCCCCCGTACGGCTGGGCAAATCCTCCAGTCGTTTATAATTCCCGCCGGGTAGTGCCCGGTCTAACCGAAAACGTATAGGTTGTTGTTTCTTTTCTGAAATCACCCAGGTATCCTTACCAATCCCTCCTGAGCGGTTCGATACGTGGCTATTACCCGCTTCCGGAGCACTACGGGTAAGCCCTCCTGGCATAATATGGTAGGTAGATTCCCCTGAAGTCGCAAAACAGCGTAAAACCGTACGGCGCGGTTCCAGAAAAGAGTCATTCCAGGAAGGAGCTGTAGAAAAAATCGCTTGCTCCTGCCCCACAAAGCGATAGGGGTATCGCTTAATTTTATCGATGTAGGTCTGCTTTTGGGCATTGGATAATTCCCAACCGAAAATCGTCCGTCGCCCGTCTAGTCGGTGCAGATCCTTAATCACCAGTCGGTCCATATTTTCGAGTACATAGGCTCGTTCACTTTTCTGGCCACACCACCAGCTGGCGATATTAGGCAACTTCAGGCTTTCGCCTAAAAAGTGCTTACAAATGGCGGGCATAAAAGCCATTAATCCCGGATTTTCCAGAATACCACTGCCCAGCGGATTGGCCAGGCGGACATTCCCCTTACGGATCACTTCCAGCAGGCCCGCTACGCCCAATTGGGAATCGGGTTTTAGCGATAGCGGATCACAATACCGATCATCAACGTGACGAATCAACACATCCACTTTCTCCAAACCACTCAGGGTTTTCATCCATAAAAAGCCATCTTTCACCATTAGGTCCTGGCCCTGTACCAATTCAAATCCCTGTAAAGCAGACATAAAAGTATGCTCAAAATAAGTCGCACTGTAGGGTCCGGGCGTCAATATAGCCACCAGGGGTTCGGCGACGTTCGGCGCTGCATTTTTTAAACAGTTCCGCCACAGCTGATAATAAGGAACTAGCTTCTTGACCTTGGCTTTCGCAAAAAACTCGGGTAAGGTACGCGCCATCGCTACCCGGTTTTCCAGCGTGTAGGCCATACCCGACGGAGCCTGGGTCCGGTCCCCGATCACCCAGAGTTGCCCATCCGGGCTACGGGAAATATCAGCAGCGTACTGTAACAAGGCATGCTCTTGCGCAAAGTCGATCTGATCACAGGCCCGCAAAAACTGGGGATCACCAAAAATCAAATCCGCCGGCAAAATACCTTCCTTAATTAAATTACGGGGCCCGTAAAGATCCTTAAAAATCAGGTTCATCAAATGCACCCGCTGCCGAATACCTTCTTTGATGGAAGTCCAGATTTCCGGGGTAATCAGAAAGGGAATAGGATCCAACTGCCAGCTGCGAGCCTGGGATGATTTGTTGTCAAACAAATTATAACTCACCCCGTTATCCGCCAGTACCCGTTCGATCTCCTGTTGTCGATTATTTAGTTCCGTAGGGCCTAACTGCTTAATTTGGGCCAATAAATGCTCCCAATTAGGTAGCGCCTGACGCTGATTAGCCCAGATTTCGTCTGCCGGCCGCTCATCCTCCCCATATCCTTTCAATAAATCCTGAAGCTCCTGGTCAATAATCATGCTGATACGTTTACTGTTTTACCGCAAGGTACTACTTTTTGGCCCACCGAAGATCCAGCGTATAAGGGAAATCGGGATTGCCGGCAATCGTCCGATAAGAAATCGACTCCTTATGGTAAGGGGGCTGCTCATCGAAATAAGTAATTCGACTCCTGCTCGGTGCATATTCTACCGGTCCGGGTGTATAATCTGTATTGCGGAATCGATTAATCCGGCGCGACTCTGCTTCGTAAGCATTCACGGGGAATACATCGTAAGAGCGACCACCAGGGTGCGCAACGTGATAGGTACAACCACCCACAATCTGATTTTTCCAGTTATCGACTAAATCAAAGACCAGGGGTGCATCAATACCAATGGTAGGGTGTAAGGCGGAAGGAGGCTGCCAGGCCCGATAGCGAATACCCGCTACAAATTCTCCCTGGGTACCAGTGGCCACCAGGGGTACTTCACAGCCGTTACACAAGAGGGTGTAACGCGCTTCGTTCATCCCCGTCAACTTCACCTGTACTCTTTCCAGAGAAGAATCCACAAAGCGGGCGGTACCCATATTCGACATTTCTTCTCCCAGGACGTGCCAGGGCTCAATCGCCATCCGCACTTCCAGCTGGATATCTTTTATCTGAACGGACCCGTAACGCGGGAAGCGGAATTCAAAAAACGGATCTAACCACTGTAACTTGAAGGGGTATCCTGCCGACTGCAGGTCCGAAACCACCTCTGCCATATCCTGGTGATTAAAATGAGGGAGTAGGTATTTGTCGTACAACTGAGTACCCCAGCGAACCAAACCATGCTCGTAGGGCTGCTTCCAAAACCAACTAACCAGTGAACGAATCAATAACATCTGCACCATACTCATTTGTCGGTGCGGTGGCATATCTAGACTACGCATCTCCAATAGCCCCAGGCGGCCGGAAGGACTGTCTGGTGAGTATAATTTGTCGATACAAAACTCTGCCCGGTGCGTATTCCCCGTGATATCAGTCAGCAAATGCCGAAATATCCGGTCGACTACCCAATAAGGAACGTTTTGCTCTCCTGGCTTGGGCACTTGCGTAAAAGCCAACTCCATCTCGTAGAGTCGATCTTCCAGCCCTTCGTCAATCCTCGGTGCCTGACTGGTCGGTCCAACAAAAGCACCCGAAAATAAATAAGACAAACTCGGATGATGCTGCCAATAAGTAATCATACTGCGCAATAGATCCGGTCGGCGTAAAAAAGGACTATCCGAGGGGCGAGCAGCCCCCAGGGTAATGTGGTTTCCACCACCGGTTCCCGTATGACGGCCGTCGATCATAAATTTTTCTGCCCCCAGTCGGGATTCTTTGGCCAGTTCGTACAAGGTTTCAATGCGAGCTACCATATCCGACCAGCTTCCAGCCGGATGAATATTCACCTCAATTACACCTGGATCAGGCGTTACACTCATTTTGTCCATCCGGTTGTCCAAGGGTGGTGCATAACCTTCCAATACGATAGGTACGCCAATATCGGCGGTGGTCTTTTCAATCACTTGGAGTAATTCCAAAGCGTGCTCTGCGTAAGATAAAGGAGGTAAGAAAACGTATAAATTTCCCCGGCGAATTTCAGCACAGACGGCTGTCCGCATCACTTCCTTCGATTTTTTTTCGGGTTTTGACTGGCCAATATCTTCATTCGACCGGATATCGAAGTCTCCCACATCTTCGAATAAGCTGCGCTGTATCGGCACATCCACCGTAGCGGGTAGGTTATTTAAGGGTAAGCGCAGACCCAGCGGAGAATTACCCGGTGTCAAAAACAGGTGTTTCCGACGAAACTCCCAGGGGCAAGAGTGCCAATCCTGATGGTCAAAATCCCAGGCCAATGGTAATACGTACCCGGCGGGAGTATCCATCCCGCGATCCAGTACAGAGGCTAAGGTACGACGCTCCAGCGAATCTTCCAGATCCGCTTTGAAGGGATCTTCATCCACCGGAACCTGCCCTTCTTCCCAGAGCATATAAAAAATATCCTCGTAGGCCGTTTTGGTATATTCTGGTGATACACCCAAATTTTCGGCCAGGGTTTTTAGGAATAATTCCGCCGTAGCCGGATATACTTCCTGTTCTTTATTGGGATCGGCCAACAACTTGGGATTCTTCCAAATGGGCAGTCCGTCCTTGCGCCAGACAATTGAATATGCCCAACGGGGTAGCGGTTCGCCCGGATACCATTTGCCCTGTGCATAGTGAAGGATACCGCCCGGTCCGAAAGCGTCGCGTAAACGAGTAGCCAGATCCCAGGCTAGCGCACGTTTATGGCTACCGTCGGCCTTCGTATTCCATTGCTCCGCCTCCATATCGTCGATGGAAACAAAGGTTGGTTCTCCGCCCATAGTGAGCCGCACATCTTGCGATTGCAGATCCTGGTCCACTTGTTCTCCCAAGTCCAAAATTTCTGTCCACTGGTCATCCCGGTAGGGTTTAGTTACCCTAGGATCTTCTTCGATCCGGCGCACCGTATTTTCAAAGTCAAAAGTTACTTCGGCAACGTCCGTCGCACCCTCGATAGGAGCGGCCATCTCGTAGTCCGGTACGCAAGCCAGTGGGATATGACCTTCGGTACAAAACAAACCCGAAGTTGCATCCAGACCAATCCATCCGGCACCAGGAACGTAGACCTCTACCCAGGCGTGTAAATCGGTGACATCTTCCTCTACTCCGGCGGGGCCTTCCAAAGGTTTCTCATCGGGTTTCAACTGTACGGAGTAACCAGAGACAAAGCGCGCCGCTAGCCCCAGATGACGGAACAACTGCACCATCAACCAGCTAAAATCCCGACAGGAGCCTCGCCCGACCTCCAGGGTCTCTTCACAAGACTGGACGCCAGCCTCCATGCGGAGGTTATAGCCCAATCGATTATGAACAAGTTGATTCACCTGTACGAGAAAATCGTTAGTGGGCTGTTCTGTTGTATCCACTTCTTCCAGCAAGGACTTTAGCAAGGGGCCAGATTCCGTAATCTCTAAATAGGGAGCCAGGGCCTTCTTCAGTCGCTCGGGATATTCGAAAGGAAATTCCTGCGCGTATTCCTCCAGGAAGAAATCAAAGGGATTAATCACCGATAAATCGGCGATCAACTCTACTTCAATTTTTAGAGCAGTCACTTTTTCCGGAAAGACGACTCTCGCCAAATAATTTCCGTAGGGGTCTTGTTGCCAATTCAAAAAATGATTTTCCGGTTCTATTTTAAGGGTATAAGCCTCGATGGGCGTTCTGGAATGAACGGCAGGTCGGAGGCGTATAATGTGTGGGGACAAATTAACGGGACGGTCAAAGTTGTAGTGCGTCCTGTGATAAAGTGCTGCTTTAATTGACATATGTGTAAATTTCCAAAAGTAGTTTTAGTAGTGGGGAATCCATTGAATATCCCTTTTGCAATAATGCCTAGATAACATAAGAAAACTTTAGGATATTTTATACTTTTAAATCCTTATGAAGAATTGATCCGGGTTTAAGCCCCAAATTTCTAATACACGGTGTACTAATTATTCTTTCAGCAAATAGCGTTATACCAAACTAAAACAAGTAGCACATGCAAAAAACAAATCGCATTCTGGCACTAGATGTCTTTCGGGGCCTCACTATTGCAGGCATGATCCTCGTTAATAACCCCGGGAGTTGGACTAATGTTTACCCCCCCTTGCTACATGCCGATTGGCACGGAGTCACACCGACCGATTGGATCTTCCCTTTCTTTCTATTTATCGTCGGGGTTGCCATTGCGATTGCTCTGGGAAGACGCAAAGAACAAGAGGTGCCCTATGGCCAAATCAGTCGTAAAATTATCAGCCGGACCTTCATCATTTTTGGTTTGGGCCTTTTCCTGGCGGCATTTCCGGATTTTGGCATGGATGATTCGACACCGGGTGGTATCGTCGTAGCCCATTATATTTTGCTCAGCCTGACTGCGGCCCTGGTCTTTACCCGCGCCTATCTGGATCAAAAGCAGTTTAGTTCGCCGCGCAATGCCAAGCGACGGCGCTTACTCTTCATCAGCGCGGGCATCACTGCGCTTCTGATGGCCATTATTGGTTTCCAGCATTACGACCTGAGCACCCTGCGCATTCCCGGAGTACTCCAGCGAATTGCCCTGGTTTATGGTGCCTGTGCGTTTTTGTTTTTATACACTACGGCCCGACAGCAAGTCTGGATCGGAGCCGGATTACTACTACTTTACTGGGGACTGATGTTTCTGGTCCCCGTCCCCGGTGGTATAGCGCCTAACTTAGAGGCGGAAACCAACCTTGGCGCCTGGTTAGACCGTGTGATTTTCACGAGTGACCACCTTTACAGCCAGGCCAAGACCTGGGATCCCGAAGGACTACTCAGTACCATTCCCTCCATTGTCAACGGCATTAGCGGGATGCTGTGTGGTATCTGGCTGAGAAGAACGGATAAAGATATTTACCAAAAAATAAGTGGCCTGATGGCCGTCGGTGCACTGGTGCTGGTACTGGGCTTCATCTGGAACATGCACTTCCCTTTCAACAAAAAGATATGGTCCAGCTCCTTTGTCTTATTCACCAGCGGAGTCGCATTGCTCATGCTGGGTACGGTCTATTGGCTAGTCGATGCTAAAAAGTACGATGGCTGGATCAAACCCTTCCGGGTGTATGGTATGAACGCCCTGTTTGCCTATATTCTTTCGGGCGTCCTGGCGACTTTGTTGTACACCATTAGCTGGACCAATGCTGCCGGTGACCGTATCTCATTAAAGGGCTGGCTATACGATGGGCTATTCACCTCCTGGCTTACGCCAAAAAATGCTTCGCTGGGTTTTGCCCTTTTAAATGTAGCCGTGGTGCTGGCCTTCTGTTGGGTGCTGTACCGTAAGAAAATTTATATTAAGGTATAAGAAAAGACTTCGCAAGTCTGGCTCATCCTGAAAAATTTAATCTTCAACCCAGACTTCCGAGGTCAGATAGACCTGGGAAGTCTTTTTTATAAATACGACGGTGCCTTGACCAGAAACCCTTCGTCCGCGCTCTGCACGTAATAAACAAAACCGGGCTGTATGCTGTATCCGCCGTAGTTACCCTGCTTGTCGACGGCCAGATAGCCGACCTGTAATTCCGTATGTTCGGGTTGTTTGCGCACGATGCGCATCACTGCTTCTTCACAGGCCGCTTGCGGACTCATTCCCTGACGCATCAATTCTACAATCAGGAAGCTGCCCAGGCTCTTCAATACGGCTTCTCCCAAACCGGTAGCCGCCGCACCTCCGACTTCATTATCAACAAACATTCCCGCACCGATAATGGGCGAATCCCCTACTCTACCCCGCATTTTATAAGCGGCTCCGGAAGTGGTACAGGCTCCGGCAATGTCGCCCTGGGCATCAAGCGTAACCATGCCAATCGTATCGTGATTCTCAATATTAATCACCGGCTGGTATTGAGAGCTTTCTAGCCATTCCTCCCATTCTTTTTTGGATTCTTCAATGAGAAGGTTTTGGGGCTCAAAGCCCTGCTCCAGGGCAAACTGATGTGCTCCTTCACCAGCCAGAATAACGTGAGGAGTCTCTTCCATCACCTTCCTGGCTACCGAAATAGGATGCATGAAATCTTCCAGAAAAACGACCGATCCACAATCACCCGTTTTATCCATGATACAGGCGTCCAGGGTCACTTTGCCTTCGCGATCGGGACGTCCACCATAGCCAACGGAGCGATCATTTGGATCCGCTTCCGGGATTTTTACGCCGGCCTCCACCGCATCCAGGGCATTCCCATTGGCTTTTAGTACGTCCCAGGCGGCATTACAGGCCCCTACGTTATTCCAGGTGGCAATACTGACCGGGAGTGACACCTGCTGATCTGTTTTTAATACTTTGGTGGAGGAATCTTCTACGGACTCGCAGGACCAAAGAGCAAAAGGGGCAGTGACGCCTCCCAGTATCGAATGTTTGAGGAATTTTCTACGGTTTGACATGAATGCTTTTTTCTGTTGAAGTTGCTAGTGGCTCAGGAATTAGTGCAATAGCACTTCCGTTAAAATAAATGGGATGCCGCATCTGCAACACCCCATTTAAGATAGAGAAGTTATTAAAACTTCAGAAATTATTTATTTGCTGACTACAAACTTTTTAGTTCCCGTACCATCGGCCGTAGTTACCTGGATAAAGTAAGTACCTCCGGGTAATTCACTGACGTTAAAGGAAAGGAACTCCTTTTGCACATTTTGGTAATCGCGCTGTAGGAGCGTTCTTCCTGCCAAATCCATCAGGCGTACCACGGCGTTATCCGCCTGTTGCTGTAGGGCCAGTTGCAAATTTACCAGGTCTTTCGCCGGATTGGGATAAACCGCAAATTCATTATCCAGGCTTGCCAGATCTTCGGTATTGGTTGGTGTACCGGTAATACTCATCCGCACCACGGGTACAATATCACGGCCAAAACCCAGAGAAGAATAAGCCTCTGAAGTCAAGTCGCCGTTAATCGCCAACATACCGGCGTAGCGGGCTTCACCGTTCAGCTGACTGGCAAAGACCTGTGCACCGTAATCACGGTCTTCGGACGCCGCAAGGGTCAGATCATCTGTACTATTGCTGGCAAAATATTCCAGCATAAGAACGTACTCCGTATCATTCTTCAGCGCTACCGGATCTTCCCCTTCGCCGGGAAAAGGAATAGTAATCGTTTCTCCCGGAGCTTCCTGACCCGTTACCACGTAAAAGGCGAAGGCTTCTGAAATTCGTTCTCCCGGATCCATATTGCCATCGTTATTGGTATCTTCTGTCCATTCGTATAAAGTAATCAGGAAGGATCTTCCAGCTTCATTAGCCGGATCTCCCAGAGCAAAACTAACATCCTTCATAAAGAAGCCATCCCCATTGGGTACGTAGAAGTAGTTACCGTAGGCCCAGGAGTGCAATTCGCCTTCATCCCATTCGGACTGAGCCGGGGCGATGGCACGCGTAGCCCCAATTTCTTTAGAGAACTGCTCCTCGGTAACCGCCATAGAAAACACTTGGATGTTGTTACTGGAATCCACATCACCTAAAGAACCGGAGATATCGTAGATTCCCAGGTACTCCCCAACTTCCGTTGGCGTATATTGATCATCAAATGGTATATTCTCTACCAGGGTATTGGCCGGAACTGTACCGTAAGGCAGATCAGCTGTATACACTACCTGGAAGTTCGTATCAACCATGGTAAAGTTCAGGTTTACCATATCCTGCGCTTCGGAGCCCACGTTTTCAATGTCTGCTAAAAGAGCAAAAGGCTCCACTTGAGAAACGGGCGTCAGCAGATTGGGGGAAATCGCGTAGAAATTATCATTCACTTGCAGATTATTTGCTTCCTGAGCGATGATTTGTACTTCATCAATGGCCCAGAAATAGTAGTCGGCCTCAAACCGAAAGCGAACGATCACACTACTGGCATCAATAGAACCGGGTAGTGGCACGCTTATAATATCATCTTCTGGTGCATTAAATTCGTTAACGGGTATATCCGTGTTAACCGCCGTGCTATCCCAGGTGGCACCGCCATCGTACGACCAGCTCAAGAAATACTGGCTAAAAAAGGTTAGCGTAAGCTGCTTAAAGCGTACACTATATCCAGCGGCCGCCGAAGTAGATAAATCAATCTGTGGCGAAGTCAAAACCCCAACGTGTGGAGACGGACAAGGGCCCGTACCAACTGCGGCACCACCACAACCGGCACCACCACTGTCTGCCAGGTCCGATTCAAATGCCATGAAGCCATTACACTGAGTTGGGAAGCCCGGGGCAAAACCGTCACCAATACAGGGGCCTTCTACCAGATTATTCCCTTTCCAGCGCCACAGCTCTACCCCTTCGGTACTGGCACCACTACAACTTTCTACCGTAGCTACCCAGTCGTTGAGGCCACCGCTAAAATCTTCTTCGTAGACAATCTCTCCCTCGAAATCATCTACTGGATCGTTACGCCCAATTTCCAGGTTTACGCCCTCCGGCAAACCCGAACGAATCAGATCTCCATCGACTTTAAGGATAAAGAAAGCAGGAATGGTCACCAAATCCGCGTTGATACCCGCTGCCATACTAATGTAATCGGTACTAGACTGAGCGTCAGCTACCAGCACGGCGATCGCGCCACGCTGCTGCGCATTATATACCTTCGTACTAAAATCACATCCGCCACGATCAATCAGGGCAATTTTCCCGGAAAGGTCAGTCACTATCGTATCACAAGCTGTGGTTGAGCCCTCTCCATTATCAACAAGAATTAATTCACCCATGATGCTATCCACTTCGCAAAGGGAGGGACCAAAGCCAGCGATCTCAGCCTGGTATTCCCCCGTAACATTAGCCGGGCTATTCACGGTAATCGTGTGGGACTGTTGGGCCTGAAGGGGAAATAACAAAGCCAGCAGAGCCACTGACAAGAATCCATTTAGGATATGTTTACGGTACAATGTAGAAATTTGCATGTAAAATTCGATTTATGAAAAAATGAAGTCTAAATTAAGGCAACAATTTAAGGTAATCCTGCAAATATTCCATTCATCGCTCCAAAAAAATGGGCACTTACCAGACAAAGCCTGGTTAAAATGGTAAGTAACCAGACCTTAAGCAAAATAAAAAGCGCTCAATTGCGGAGTCACAATTGAGCGCTTTTGAGCTATTTTTTTTGCGCTAAGCCGAAAAAGAAGTACCACAGCCACAGGTATCAGAAGCGTTGGGGTTATTAAATGAAAACCCACGATTATTCAAACCTTCCACCCAATCGATTTCCATACCCAGTAAATAAATACCGTGTGATTTTTCCATAAAGACCCGTAGTCCTTCGTGCTCGAATACCTGGTCGTTTTCTTTTGGTTTATCAAAACCTAAAATATAGGAAAAGCCGGCACAACCTCCTCCTTTTACCCCGATGCGCAGACCGTGGTCATCCGGAATATTTTGACTCGTTTTAATATTTTTCAATTGGGCTGTTGCCGTTTCTGTAATCTGTACAGGCAAAATGTCAGTGCTTATATTACTCATCTTACTGTCGTTTTTTTCCAAATTTAAAACATTCTCCATTTCTTAGCACAACAGTTAAGTGTATTTTTTAGTTTTGTCTTTCAATTTTAATTCCAACCAAAACCAATATTATGCCCGTTTGGTTAGCTACCCTTCTAGAAATTATTAAAATTACCGTACCCGCTTTAGTGGTTTTCCTTACGGTAAAATACCTGATGCAAGGCTACCTCAATAAAGAATACCAACTTAAGGCGCTGGATATCGAAAAGAAACGAAACGAAAACACCCTCCCCCTAAAACTACAGGCCTACGAGCGTTTATCTCTTTTCTGCGAACGTATCTCGGTACCGACGCTACTCTTTCGGGTGAAAGAAGAAGGAATGTCGGCCCGACAACTCCGCCTGCAAATGCTCCTGGCCATCCAACAGGAATACGAACACAACATTACCCAGCAGGTCTACGTATCGGCCCAGTTGTGGGAAATCATCCAAATCGCCCGCGACGATTCCGTCAACACCATTTCGATTGCTATGGAATCGATTGAATCGCAAGCCAGCGCCCAGGAACTGACCCAGGCCTTATTCCGTATTCTGGAACAACGCGGAGGTACGGCCGTGGATAAAGCGTTGCTCGCCATAAAAAAAGAAGCCGGGGTTTTATTGAAGTAAGCCTAAATCCTTATCTTAAGGCTTAAAAAATGCCCACTAATAGTCGTAGAACCTTTATTAAGAAAGCCAGCGCCCTGGCCGGCCTGGGTAGTATTCCTACTTTTTTTACTACTGCACAGGGAAAATCCCTTTTAGAGAAACTAGAAGTCATCCAGCAGATTCCCCTCGAAGAGAGTATACGGGACGAAACTTTTTGGTATCAAATCAAACAAGCCTATACCGTCTCTCCCAATATTATCAACCTTAATAACGGCGGCGTCTGCCCGGCGCCTAAAGTAGTACAGGATGCCGTCGACCGCTACAATAAGCTCACCAACGAAGCCCCCTCCTACTATATGTGGCGCATCCTGGATCAGGGTAGAGAACCCGTCCGCAGAAAATTAGCCGAACTGGCCGGCTGTAGTCCTGAAGAAGTTGCTATCAACCGCAATTCTTCCGAAGCCCTGGAGACCGTTATTTTCGGCCTGCCGCTAGAAGCAGGCGACGAAGTAGTCCTAACCAAACAGGACTATCCCAATATGATCAATGCCTGGAAACAGCGCGAAAAACGCGACGGTATTGTACTCAAATGGATTTCCTTCGATTTCCCCATGGAAGATGAAGCGGCTATTGTGCAGGGTTTCACCGATGCCTTTACCGAAAAAACCAAAATTGTACACGTCACCCACCTCATTAATTGGATCGGGCAAATACTCCCGGCGCGCGCCATTGCCGACGCCGCCCACGCACGTGGGATTGAGGTCGTACTGGATGCGGCACACAGTTTTGCCCACATCCCCTACACCATTCCGGAACTGGATTGCGATTATTTTGGCACCAGCCTGCATAAGTGGCTTTGCGCACCCATCGGATCGGGAATGCTCTACGTTAAAAAAGATAAAATCAAAAAAATATATCCTTTATTGGCCGCACCTGAACCCGATTCGGATAATATACGTAAGTTTGAACATCTGGGGACCAGAGCTTTCCCCATCGAGCAAGCTATTGGCCAGGCCGTAGAGTTTCACCATATGATCGGTAGCGAACGAAAAGCCAGGCGCCTTCACTATTTAAAAAATTATTGGGCCGAACAAGTGATGGGTATTGAGGGTATACATTTTCACACCTCTCTACATCCCGACTTTGGCGGAGCGATCGGATTGGTGAGCGTGAAAGGAAAAAAACCGGGCGAAGTATCCAGTCTACTTTTCCGGAATTACAAGATTCATACGACCAGTATCGTTTGGGAAAATATCAGTGGCGTACGCATCACCCCCAACGTATACACCACCACCCGCGATCTCGACGTCCTCGTGAAGGCTCTTAAAGAAATCGCCCGGGGGTGATTTTGATTATACATTGATCCGTACTGTGCAACATCAGTAAGAAGTTATCTAGAGTTTCCTGCTGAAGGCGAGAAAACAGAATTTCAGGGCTAATTGAGGCAAAAAACATAGACAACTTCTAAATGTGTATTTTGAAAACTACTTAACGTGGAGGATTCCCTCCGCATTAAGTAGATAATCGCAAAATTATAATTAGCAATAACCTTTAAATTAATTCTAGATTATGACAAACACGTTTCCAAAATTATTACTTTTTTTCCTGGTTATGGGGCTCTCCCTGAGTTCTTGTGTCACCAAGAAAGAATACCTGAGCTTACAGGATGAATTACAGAAAGCCAATCGCGACGCCGACGAGGCCGCACAGAGAGCCAGTGCCCTGGCCAACCAACTGAATGCCTGTGAACGGGACAAAGTGGCGATGCGCGGAGAAACCAATAACCTACAAACCACCCTCAGCCTACGGGAAGAATTAATCCTGGATCTGAGAAATCAGCTGGATGATTTACGCCGACAAAGAGACCAACAGGCCTCAACGGTAGGTGATCTAACGGTACTGTCCCAATCTGCCAACGACAATATCAAAGAGACCCTTTCTCAACTGGAGCAAAAGGATGAATATATTCAATTGCTACAGGCAGCCAAAAGCAAGGCCGATTCGATTAACCTGGCACTTGCCGTTAATCTGAAAAGTGTCCTCAGAGACGGAATTGCCGACGAAGATGTCGATGTCAGAGTGGATAAAACCGTCGTATTCATCAACCTGTCTGATAAGATGCTGTACCAAAGTGGTAGCTACAATCTGACCTCCCGGGCGAACGAAGTATTGGGCAAAATTGCAAAGATTATACAATCCAGACCCGAGTTCGAAGTGATGGTAGAAGGTTACACGGATAATGTCCCCATCAATAACGATTGTATCACCGACAACTGGGACCTGAGTGTAAAACGAGCCACTTCGGTAGTGCGTGCATTGCAATATCGCCACGACATAGACCCCAATCGCCTGATTGCAGCCGGCCGCGGTCAATACAATGCCCTGGCCAGTAATGATACCGCGGAGGGTAGATCTACCAATCGCCGTACACGCATCATTATCCTACCTAAACTGAACCAGTTCTACGATCTGCTTAATCCGTCAAATGTGCCGGATTAGTAAAGAAGTTATAAAAAAAACGCACAAAAATCTACTGATCCATGTGCGTTGTACAAAACTACTTTTAACTAAAACCTTTGTCGACTAAACGGGATCAGCAGTAAATGGTTCTGTGAAAAAAGTCTGAATTCAGGAATCAGCACTACGGATGGCTTCGTTTAAAAAAAACGAAGCCATTTTTTTCATATAGTTCTTCAAAGTCTTCCTGCGCTCTTAATACATCCGCCCGATGTATCCGCACCGAAAAATAAACCGGTTTATCCACTTGCCCGGTCATCAGCCAGGATTCCCTTTCTGCTTTCGGCACCTCGTAAATGGCAGCGTCGGGGTCCGCTTCCTTGTCCGTATAGTACAGGTGTGCAAATGACTTGTAGCCATAGGTGTAAACGTAGGCATCTTCGCCCCGCAGCGATTCAAAGAACGCAATATTGGCCCTTTGGGAATAGCCTTCCACCCGTCTAATAAAGGAAACCAGCATAAGCAACACAAACAAACTGCCTCCTCCGAATAAAAAAGTAACGGCCTTTTGCCATTCTTCTTTTTTACGGAAGTAGTGAAAAGACCAGAGCATAGCGATCAGTACGACCGCCGGTACTGCCTCCCAGCCGGTCCAGTTCACCTGGGCATCCATATTGGCTTTCGCAAAAGGATCATCCACCAGCCTTTGTAACTGCTCAATATTTTGCCCGATGACGGTAAAGCCCAGGATCACCAAAAGATAAATCAGCGCAATACCCCAAAGGACATAATTCAGCCAGGGACGATAGTCTAGCTTTTTTTGATAAAAATGATAAAGTACTAAAGCCCCCAGGTAGGTAAGCGGGAAGTAGCACATGCTGGAATAATGCACGATTTTAGATTCGACAATCGTAAACAGGATCAAGACGACCCAGAAAATATACTTCATCCAGATGCGAAAATCGTTTTGGTAATCTTGCTCCGCCGAAGGTAGCTTGCCAAAGGCCCGTAGCGCAAAAACCGATGCCGGAAACACCCCTAACAACAAAACCACAAAATGGTAGCCCGGAAAACCGCCGTGTCCGGCACTCTCCGTAGTCGCTAATTCTACATTATAGGCAAAGAAAGCCTTCACAAAGTCCGGCCCATTGATCAGAGTCTCGATACCAAACCAGGTCGCCGTCAGTAAAAAGGCAATCACCGTGAAGAATAAATAAGCGGGGATCGTAATGTAAAAGCGGAAGCGCTGATACACCCAATACACAAAGAAGGTCAAACTAATGACGAGAAAAGCCACCGGCCCCTTCGTCAAAATACCTAAACCCGTAAAAAGCCCCGCCCAGAACAAATAGTACCAGGAGGCGCGACGTAAATCGTAGGCGAAACCCTCCTTTTTCCAATAATACAGAATGGCATAATAAAGGCCCAGAAAAATAAACAGGTTAAACCAGGGATCAATGATCCCGGACTTGAAATACAGAAAAGGTAATACCGACCCCAGGTAGGCCAATGCCCAAAAGTGGCCAAATACCGGCGTATACAATCGCCGTCCTAGATTGTAAAGCAGCACAATGGTAATGATACCGCACAGCGCATTGGGCAGACGGGCCGCAAACTCGCTTATCCCGAACAGTTTCATCGATAAGACCTGTAACCAAAAGAAAAAAGGTGGTTTTTGGTAAAAGGGCTCAAAATCAATGGACACCCTCAGGTAGTCGCGCTGCAGGATCATTTCCCGACTGATCTCTGCAAAATTAATCTCATCCCAGTCAAAAAGATGAACGCCCCCTAAAAAGGGAATAAAGAGGATCGCGGCGACCAGCGCCCAAAAGAACGAATGCCGTATAGTCTCTTGCTTATTCATATCAAAGGGCATTCCATTTGTTTAACTGATTCAGCACGGCGCGAAAATCTTTGAAATAGGGTGCCTCGACTTGTAGTAATTCTTCCCGGTGGGGATGTTGAATCTCCAGTGAATGCGCATGCAGAGACAGGCGGCTCAGTAGCGGTCGCTCCTCCGTATTTTTTCCCAACCGAAAATTTTTCCTTTTGATCTCGGAAAGAAAAAGCGCCTCGCGTTTCCCGTAGAGGGGGTCCACCATTAGAGGATGCCCCAGACTACTAAAATGCACCCGTATCTGATGTGTACGCCCAGTCTTGATATCGGCTTCCAGTAAAGCGCAATCGCGATAGCGCGTCAGCACCCGGTAATCCGTCCGAGCAGCTTTCCCCTTCGAAGACGGCATCATCTTTCCGGCGATCGTCGGATGCGCAGCAATGGCCCGGTCAATCTCTCCTTTTTCCGAAAGGGGACAGCCCTCCACCAGAGCATGATACAGTTTCTTCACTTTTCTTTCCTGAAATTGCATGGACAGCGCTTTATGCGTATCGGCGTCGAGCGCAAAACAAATGACCCCACTGGTGGCTTTATCCAGGCGATGCACAACCCAGACCTGCCCAAATTCTTTTCGGAGTATATCCAGGAGATTTGGCTTTTCCGGCACAAAACGATCCGGTATCGATAGTACATCAGCCGGTTTGTTGACGACGATCAGGTATTTATCCTGGTACAGGATTTCCAGCTTCTTCATAATTACAGCTTGTAAAAGTACCTTTTCTTAGTGGCATAATATTTCCAGACAATACTCGCACGATATTGGCCTTTTAGATTGGGCTCCGGTTGAATACTTAATTGGCGGATCTTCTCATTGTAGGCCTGTCGCTTGCGCCACGTTTTCCGGAAGGAGGTATAAAAGCGCCCATGTGCCCGCAATATAGAACGAATATGAGGGAATTTTCGCTGCGAAAAGAATAATCCGGCCGCCAGGCCATCTAATATCAGACGAAGTGGAATCAACCAAAGTAATTTCTGTATGGGTTCGTTCTTTAGTATGGTGTACAGCGTATTCCTGAAATTAAGATAGGTCTTAAAAGGCGTGGTATAATTCAGGGTGCCTCCACCTACGTGATAAACTACCGATTTGGGCTGTACCATGATTTTATAGCCTGCTCTTTTCAAACGCCAGCAAAGATCGATTTCCTCGGCATGGGCAAAATAGTCCCCATCAAAACCATCGATCTGCTTAAATAAGCGACTCCGAATAAACATAGCCGCTCCGGAAGCCCAGAAAATTTCCTGCACATCATCATACTGCCCGGTATCGGCTTCGATGGTATTAAAAATACGGCCCCGACAAAAGGGATAACCCAAAAAGTCTAACCAGCCCCCACTAGCGCCGGCGTACTCAAAATGATCCCGCTGCTCATAAGATCTTATTTTAGGCTGGCAAGCCGCAATTTCCTTATCCTTTTCCATGAGATCAATGATGGGCGTAATCCAGCCAGGCGTTACTTCCACATCGGAATTAAGGAGTACAAAATAATCTGCTTCCACCTGCTCCAGAGCCCGATTATAGCCCTCCGCAAAGCCATAATTTTCCTGAAGGTCGATGATGCGCACATTCGGATACTCGGCAGCCATGAAATCCAGGGATTGATCGGTTGATCCATTATCCGCCACGATAATCTCCAGATGCTGGTAGGCACTGGTCTTCACAGTGGGTAAAAAGGTCTCCAGATAAGTTTTCCCATTGTAATTCAAAATCACAATCGCCACCTTAGCCTCATACCTGGGAAGGGGCGTTGTCTGCTCAATCGCAAGGATTTCCAGTGCAGCCTGTTTGTCTTTTGCCAGTTGTGCACTCAGTTCCGTCAGGGTGCCATACTGCTGATCGCCACGGATAAAGTCGACGAGTTCTAAAACCAGATTATCCCCGTAGATCCGCTGATCAAAATCAAAGATATTCACCTCGATCGTTTGGTTGTTGTGCTCTTTGATACTAGGCCGATCACCAATGTAGAGCATGCCGCCGTAGACGGATTCCCGGTGAAAGACCTGCACCGCGTAGATACCGTTGGGTGGAACGAGTTTATGGGTATGATTAATTTCAAGATTGGCAGTTGGAAATCCGAGCGATTGCCCAATTTGTTGGCCGTGTACAACCTTTCCCGAAAGGGTGTAGGCTTGTCCCAGTAGCCGATTGGCTTTCTTTATTTTCCCGGCTTGTAAGGCCTTGCGAATTTTAGTAGAACTAACGCCCAGGTCATCAATATCCTGACGTGGAATTTCTTTGATCTGATAGCCGTAAGTATCCTGATAGTGGCGAAGAAAATCAATATCCCCCTGTCGGTTGAGTCCAAAACGGTGGTCGTAACCGATTACAATATAGCTAGGATGGAATTTCCCCACCAGGAAGTTAACAATATACTCGTCGGCCGACTGCTGGGAAAAATCTGTAGAGAATGGTACAATCACCAGGTGATCAAGACCAAAAGTCTCCAGCAAGCGGACCTTTTCGTCAATGGTGCTCAATAAGCGTAATGAGTTGTCTTTGGGATAAATCACCAATCTCGGATGCGGATGGAAAGTAATCAAAATACTTTCTCCCTCCACCTGCTTGGCCAATTGCCGAACGTGCTCAATAATCTTTTGGTGTCCCAGATGTAGTCCATCAAAAGAGCCAATTGTGATCACTGCATTTTGAAAAGCAGGTAATTCATTTAAATCATGGTGTACCATCATAGCAGTGCAAATGTAAGTAAGAGAATGTTTAAAATTTATCCTTCGGCTTAAAATTTGCCCTTTTCCCCCGGTATTTTGTTCTGGCGCCGGTCAATCCTCACCTGCTGGCTTTTGTCATTTTGATGTATCTATTCCAGATAGGATAACAATTCATAAGGCAGAACTCTTTGATCCTCGGTATTGTTTGTATTTTTGTATCTTAATGACATAGACTATAAGAGCAATGGCAATAGAAACGAAACATATCGTTAGCGCACTTACGAAAGTAATGGATCCCAATACCGGGCAGGACGTCATCACCATGAATATGGTGCGGGACCTGGACGTACAGGGGCAGCAGGTGAATTTCACCCTGGAATTACCTTCCCTCAGCAGTGAATACAAACAGGAATTAAACTTTGCTTGTATCGCCGCCATCCAGGAAGTTTACCCCGGGGCCGATGTCAACGTACACATGATGGCCAAGGCCGGACAAGCGGCTTCACCAAAGCCCAATAATCCCTTTTCTCATATCAAAAATATCATTGCCGTAGCCTCAGGGAAAGGTGGCGTCGGAAAATCTACCGTCGCGGTAAACCTGGCTCTGGGGCTCAAGGAATTAGGAGCCACCGTTGGTCTTATTGACGCCGACCTCTACGGCCCCTCCATTCCGACTATGCTGAACTTACAAGGGCAAAGGCCTAAAGTACAGTCCGTCTACGATAAGCCAAAGATCCTACCCCTGGAAGCCTACGGGATTCAGGTCATGTCGATTGGCTTTATTATCGAGCCGGAGCAAGCCGTTGTCCTTCGGGGCCCTCGCCTGGGAGCCATCATAAAACAATTTTTCCAGGATACCATCTGGCCACCCCTGGATTACATGATCGTTGATCTGCCTCCCGGGACGGGCGATGTGCAGCTCAGCCTGGTCCAGACCGTACCCGTTACGGGCGCGGTAATGGTGACCACACCTCAGGAGGTAGCCGTGGTAGATGCCGTGAAGGCCGTCAATATGTTCGGACTCCCCTCCGTGAATGTTCCTATTCTGGGGGTGGTTGAGAATATGAGCTGGTTCACTCCCGAAGAGTTGCCCAATAATAAGTATTATCTCTTTGGCCAGGGCGGTGGAGAAAAATTAGTCAAACAGAGTAATTCTGCTTTCCTGGGGCAAATCCCTATTGTTCAGGGCATACGGGAAGCCGGGGACGCCGGAAAGCCTATCGTCCTGGATAAAGACAAGGCGATTACGCGCAAGGCCTTTCTCGAGGTGGCCCAAAATACCGCTGAGCAAACCAGGATCAGAAATGAAAAATTAGCCCCAAGCCGCAAAGTGGATGTACAATAAATTTTGATCGGATTTCCACCTTAAAAAACGTAGCAACATGAGCAAAGCAGAAATACTTTCTAAAATCGATTCCGCATTAGACGATGTCCGACCCCATTTAAAAGTGGACGGTGGCAACGTCGAAGTAGTGGATTATACAGAAGATAAAGTTGTGGTAATCAAATGGCTGGGCACTTGCCAAAGCTGTAATATGTCGACGATGACCATGAAGGCAGGCCTCGAACAGGCCATACGCAGTAAAATCCCCGAGATCACGGGTGTACGCGCCATCAATGGAATTACGGTCTAAGCATACCAATCACATGACGAGAGCCGAACTTTATCAGCAAATCCTGGAGAAAAAAAGTTACTTATGTGTCGGACTTGACACGGCCCCCGAGCGCCTTCCCGAAAGTGTAAAGCAGGAAAAAGATCCCATCTTTGCTTTTAACAAAGCAATCATTGACGCCACTCAGGATCTCTGCGTAGCCTACAAACCCAATTTGGCCTTCTACGAGGCTATGGGCCCACAAGGCTGGATCTCCTTACAAAAGACACTCGAATACATTCCGGATACACATTTCACGATTGCCGATGCCAAGCGAGGCGATATTGGCAATACCTCCCGGCGCTACGCCAGTGCTTTCTTTGAACAAATGAATTTTGATTCGGTAACCGTAGCGCCTTATATGGGCGTGGATTCGGTCCGTCCTTTTCTCGAATTTGAAGGCAAATGGGTCATTTTACTAGCCCTCACCTCCAATCAGGGTTCTCAAGACTTTCAGATGACCACTCAGGAGAACGGACAACCTCTCTATGAGAAAGTCATGCGTAAAGCCATGAGTTGGGCCAATCCCGAGCAATTGATGTTTGTCGTTGGAGCTACCCATCCCGAAAAATTCAAAGAAATTCGGGCCATTGCTCCGGATCACTTCCTGCTGGTACCTGGTATTGGTGCTCAGGGTGGCGATTTGGCCAAAGTCAGTGAATACGGCTGGAATGATCACGGTGGCTTACTCGTCAATTCTTCACGGGGCATCCTATACGCCAGTTCAGGAGCAGACTTCGCCAGAGCGGCCCGGGCTTCCGCCCAAAACCTGCAAACGCAGATGGCCGATTTTATAAAACGGTTTCCTCCGGCATAAGCGTTTCTATTACCTAACAATCTTATAGGACTTTGCTTTGCTCAAAAACCGCTGGATAATCCGTCTGGTTTCCGGATTCCCGGGATAGGTTTTAATGGTACCCTCCAAGGCCTCTGGTCCTTCTTCCTGCGATTCCTTATGTAAGTAGCCAAAGCCATAATAATTGCCATCCTTCACCTGTACGACGGCGTACTCTTCGGCCGTACGGCCCTGATCCAAGACAAAAAAATCTTCTTCAAAAATATTGGTGAGGTATTCCAGTGCCCCGGCTGCTCTGTCATTGTAAGCTTCCGGCGCTTCCTGTTCGGCACAGGCACCGAGACACTGCTTAAGGTGAAAATAAAAACAGGGGGATTTAGGCGCGTGACTTTTACAAAAGTGATCGCATAATTCAAAATGACGGCGAGCACGCTCTACGGCATTTTTGGCATGGCCCAACTTGGGATATTCCGATATCACTTCCAGGTTTTTGCGCTCTTTCGCCGTCACCTGATCCACGCCAAAGCAGCGATAGCCCTGCTCGTTGATCCAGCTATGCACGACAAAGGGGAAATTGCGCACCTTTTGGGCACGATTAATGCGCGGACGTAAACGTTTGATCTCATAAGACTCCAACAATAAGGCGATCAATTCGCTACCGGTCAGCTCGTAAGTAATCTCGTGTACCTGCTGCTGTAGTTTACGGGCTTTATCGGTCTTTTTGGCGAAATGCTCCGCCACTCTTTTTTTGATGTGAATACTTTTCCCCACGTAAACCACTTCGCCGGAAGCATCGTGAAAGTAGTATACGCCGCAGCCTTCCGGCAAAGCGTGAATCTTATCCAGACTGATATTCTTAGGTAATAAAGACTCTTTAATGCCCAGGTTAACCATCTCGTGAGCCGAGGCCTGACTATCCTCCTTAGCTAGAATTCGCCCCAGTAATTCTGCCGTGGCCATAGCGTCTCCCAGGGCGCGATGCCGCGCTTCGTTCGTAATCCCCAAACGCTTACAAAGACGTCCCAAGCTATAACTGGGAAAACCGGGAAAGGCCTTCCGGCTTAAACGAACGGTACAGAGGTGTTTCCGCATATAAGTATACCCCAAACGTCGAAATTCTTCCTGCACGAAGCTATAATCAAAGCGAGCATTGTGGGCCACAAAGATGGCATCCTGCGTACGTTCTACCACCTCTTTGGCAATCTCGTAAAACTTGGGGGCATCCGCTACCATAGCCTGCGTAATCCCCGTCAGCTCGGTGATCCCCGCCGGAATGTAAGTCTCTGGATTAACCAGACTACTCCAGCGATCCAGGACGCGCTGACCATCGTGCAGCACAATGGCGATCTCGGTGATCCGGTGCCGGGATGCCCGTCCCCCCGTCGTCTCGACATCAATTATTGCGTATTTCTTTTCCTTACTCACTATATTTCCTAAATTCAACAATTCATAACTCAACAACTGCCATGAAACAGATTCGTGTAAATATAAAAATTTTTGTTTTAATATTGAGTATTTGTGTTTTTTCTTGCCAAAACCAGACCAGTCAGGCGCAAAGTAAAACGAGTAATGGTGAAGCCGAGACTGCTATTACCGTCGGGGCTGCCCGTACGGATGCTTACCTCCCCTTACTCAGAGGTAAAAGTATAGGGATGGTAGTCAACCAAACTTCCACTATTGGAAATACGCATTTGGTAGACAGCTTATTGGCTTCCGGAATAAAAATCATCAAAATTTTTGCACCCGAGCATGGCTTTCGGGGGCAGGCCGACGCCGGAGAAAAAGTAAGCGATGGTAAGGATAACCAAACCGGGCTTCCCATTGCTTCACTGTACGGGGCTAAGCGCAAACCCGCTCCCACGGATTTAGCGGGGATCGATTTGATGGTTTTTGACATTCAGGACGTCGGAGCCCGTTTTTACACTTACATCTCTACGATGCATTACATTATGGAGGCTTGCGCCGAAAATGATATCCCTATGCTCGTTCTAGACCGACCTAATCCCAATGGGCACTACGTAGATGGACCGGTACTAGATACCAGCCGCTATCGCTCTTTCGTAGGTATGCACCCCATCCCGACGGTACACGGCATGACGATTGGAGAATACGCCCAAATGGTGAATGGAGAAAGATGGTTAGTCGGCGGTCTACAATGTGATCTAACCGTTATCCCCTGCGAAAATTACAGCCACGACCGACCCTATATCCTCCCCATTAAACCCTCGCCCAACCTGCCTAACAATCGCGCGATCTACCTCTACCCTTCCATCTGTCTATTTGAGGGCACGGTCTTCAGCCTGGGCAGAGGTACCAGTAAACAGTTCCAGGTGATCGGTGCTCCGGATTATCCCCAAACGGCCTTCTCTTTTACCCCCGTTTCCCGGCCGGGTGCCACCTACCCCAAACACGAAGACAAAACCTGCTATGGTCTTGATTTAACGCAGCTTCTGCCCGAGCAAATTTTTGCCGAAAGGCAACTTAATCTCAGCTATCTACTCGATATCTATCAGACCTATCCGCATAAGGATAAATTCTTCCTGGAGAGTAATTTCTTCGAAAAACTGTCGGGAAATGATGAGTTAAAGGCACAGCTCATTGCCGGAAAAAGTGAGGCTGAAATAAGAGCTAGCTGGGAGCCGGAGCTTGGTCAATTTAAGGAAAGTAGAAAAAAATATCTACTGTATGATTAGAGGTACGTTTGCGGAGGGAATCCGCCGCGCCTTATCTTGAACAAAAATCTGAGGTTTCAAAATACACATTAACTCAAATTACAGAGTACTTAGGCTCCGGGATAAAAAAGTAATTTACTGAGGAACCCAGCTTTGAATGGATGCCAATCTTCCTGATTATACTGAAGTCGATCGGCCAGTACCGCCAAAACAGCAGGATTCACCCCCAGTCCGAGGTGACTACCCCGGACCTGAACATTCTGGTGCCAATCGTCTTCTACCGGTTCCCGACATACCTTCCAGGGTACAATGCCATCCTGTTTGGTATAGATAGCCGTGGTAGGAACCGGCGCTGGTTTGGGCAGGTCTTTAATCAACCAGGGATCCACCTCTTTGATACGTGACCAGGTGAGCAAATTATAGAGCCAGCTGACATTGGTGGGTTTGGTAATCCCGGCAAAAGGAGAACCCATCGTGATAATCTGACGAACGTATTCCGGGTTGCGCTTGGCGATCTGACGGGCATAAATCCCCCCCATACTCCAGCCAATCAGACTAACCCTGGTTCCGTGTTTCTCATAGATTTCTTCCAGGCGATGGGCTAGTATATCGATGAGTTCCACTGCGGCGTAATTCCGCCCCTGTTCCCATCCGTAGGGCGTATACCCTATCTGCTCCAGGAAATCTCGCATGGGTGCCGTAGATAGATCGGTAGTCATAAACCCGGGAATAACCAAAACGGGATGACCGTCGCCTCTTTTGGTATGCCGCAATAGCTTACGATACGGAAGAGAGGCGCTGTATTCGGTGACAGCACGGCCACTTTCCGTGAAAAGCCAAAACCAGGAAGGCCTCCTGATTTTCTTTGATGATATTAGCGAATTGAGCATAATAAAGCTGCGATTTTTAATGAATATCGAGCTGGAATTTAAAAGTATCCACTCAGTAAACCAAAATAAAGTTTAAAAAAAATATTTTTTTAAGCTTTATTTAAACTCCGGGCCGATATTGCCAAATTTATTTTGGCCTACACCTTATAAACAAAATCTGCCCTTTGATGGTTCGAAGGCAAGATTCTGTCATCTGAATTGTATGGCTCCATTCTTTATGCTAAATTGGAGGAGATATTAGATAAACCAGTAGATGGATACAGAAAATAAATCCAAAGGGAGCGCGCGACTTATGGAAGCCCAAAGCTTCCAACAATTAATACAGGAATTATCTACTCAGTTGGAGCAACCCATCGAGCAGATCAAAAAAGAAGCCAGGGAATACCTCGAAGAGCTGTATACCGAGCAAAAACCTATTCCCCAGTTTGTTGGATCAGAGATTGCCCAATTCGTGCTCGCTCGCGGCTATGACCGGACCATCGACGTCGATCCCGGCGAATTAAAAAAGCTGACCAAGCTGATGCGTAAGCACCCCATTGCCTTCGTGATGACCCACAAAACCTACATCGATATGATCGTGCTGGGTATTGTACTCATTCGACATGGGATGCCCCTACCCCATACCTTTGCCGGTATTAATATGGATTTCCTGGGGCTCGGCCAGTTTGGACGTAATACCGGCGTGATATTTATCCGCCGGGCCATCAAAGAGAACCTCGTCTATCGGGCCGTCTTGCGTTATTATATCAAATATCTGATCAACGAGCGAGAACACTTCATGTGGGCCCTGGAAGGTACTCGCTCCCGTACCGGCAAACTCGTCTGGCCCAAAATGGGTATCCTGAAATACATTATGGAAGGCGAGCAGGACAGCCCCGAAGAGGTCAAGTATGTACCTGTCTCCATCGTATATGATCTCATCCCTGACGTAAAAGACATGACGCTCGAGAGCCTGGGTAAAGGTAAAAAACCCGAAAGCCTGGGTTGGTTCCTCAATTATTTGCGTAAGCTGGGCGATAATTTTGGAAAAATCTCCATCCGCTTTGATCATCCCGTTCATTTATCCGAGCAGCCAACAGCCCCAGTGCCGGGTATGGAGGGTCGCTTACAGAATTCAAAAAGTAATCTCCCCAGATTTGCTTTTCAGTTGGTCCACCGGATTAACCAGATTACGCCAGTGACCACCACCTCCCTGGTCTGTACCAGCCTACTCAGTAAATACGCCCTAAACAAACGGGAAATCGAGCGCGATGTGGCCGATCTCATGCTCCTGATAGAATCTCATAAGAAAGATGCCCTGGTGGATCGGGGCCAGGCCATTGGAGCCAGCGTACAAAAAGCCCTCAACTTACTCATGCAAAAGGGTATCATTCGCTACCAGGGCGGTAACCTGACTTCCAAATATCAGGTGGTGAATGAGCAATATATGCAGGCGACCTATTACTCTAATATGGCCGCCCATCATCTCTACCATCGGGCCTTCATAGAGCTGGCTTTGATGCTTAGCCAGGATCAGGAAAAATCAGACCGTCAGCTCTTTTTCTGGACAACGGTCATGGACTTACGCGATCTGTTCAAGTTTGAATTCTTTTATGCCAAAAAGCCCATTTTTTCCAGGAAAATAGAAGGGGACCTGGCCCTCTTCCAACGAAAGCCGCCTATCACCCTACGCGACGATAGCATTAATTACCGGCGTCTGCTTAGCAAACAAAAAGTACTGGTTGCTCCCGTGGTCTTATTCCCCTATTTGGAAGCTTACAAAGTCATTGTCCAGGGCTTAAAGCAATTAGATACCGAATACCCCTTCGACGAAAATAACTTTATTGAAAGCTGTCTGGCACTCGGTGGAGAACTACAGTGGAAGGGAAAAATTCAACGCATAGAGTCTGTCTCTAAACCCTTCTTAGTGAATGGCATACGGCTCGCCAAGAATCTGAAATTAATCCCCACGCAGGAAGACCCTAAAACGGAGGAGCTTCAATACTTCGAGCAACAACTAGAGCAGTACAGCCGCGTCATTCAACAAATTCAGGATATTACGCTTCCCCAACAGGAAATCACCGCCGAGGAAATCCCGATGGAGCGAAGTATCGTACCCGGTTCCCGCTCTTTTGACATCACACAGGACATACTCAAGGGTGAATCAGGTCCGCATATTGCTGCTTTCTTTGATCTGGACCGGACCCTGATCAAGGGGTTTTCGGCGCGGGAGTTCTTTCAGGCGCGCTTCCTTAGCGGAAAAATGTCGCCACGGGAGATCGTCTCCCAATTTGCGGGAGTCATGGTCTACGCACTGGGGAATGGCAACTTCGCTGGTCTCGCCGCGCTTGGCGCCAAAGGAGTACAGGGCGTCAAAGAACAAGTATTTATTGATGTTGGCGAGGAGGTCTATCTCAAGCACCTGGCCGACGAAATCTATCCGGAATCGCGCGCGCTGGTCGCCGCCCACCTGGCCAAAGGCCATACCGTGGCCATCGTTTCGGCCGCTACCCCCTACCAGGTTAATCCCATCGCCCGGGATTTGGGGATCGAAGAGGTGATGTGTACCCGCATGGAGGTGCAGGACGGAACCTTTACGGGACGAATCATCGAGCCCGCTTGTTGGGGGGAAGGCAAAGCCTACGCCGCCCAGCAATTTACAGAACGGCACGAGATAGAACTATCGAAAAGTTATTTTTATACAGATAGCGCCGAGGATTTACCTTTACTCGAGATGGTAGGGTATCCGCGCCCTATGAATCCAGATATTAAATTATCCGGTATCGCCTACGAAAATGACTGGCCCATCTACCGCTTCAACGATGAAATCCGCCCGGGAATCAGTAATTTTCTCCGCACTGGTTTGACCATGGCCAGTCTTATCCCGGCCGCTATGGGGGGCGTATTGACCGGCGCCAGTACCTTAAACTGGCAAGATGGGATCAATAATATGATTGCGCTGGTCGGAGACCTGGGTACCGCAATGGCCGGTATCAGTGTCATTGTGAAAAATGAAGAAAATATCTGGAACTATCGCCCCGCCGTTTTCCTCTTTAATCACCAATCCAATGCAGATCTTTTTATTATAGCCAAATTATTGCGTCGGGACGTTACCGGGGTGGCCAAAAAAGAGTTACAAAACTTCCCCATTCTCGGTCAGATGATGGCTTCGGCGGGTATCATTTTCGTGGATCGACAAAATAGAGAACAGGCAATTGAAGCTCTACAACCAGCCGTGGAAACCATCAGAAACGGTACTTCTCTGGCCATCGCTCCGGAAGGCACCCGGAGTTATTCTTATAAATTAGGTAAATTCAAAAAAGGGGCTTTCCATTTGGCGATGCAGGCTGGTGTACCCCTGGTGCCCATTGTCATTAAAAATGCACACGATGCCATGCCCCGGGGATCAAACGTATTCCGCCCTACGGCCGTGGAGGTCGTCGTGCTGCCCGGAATCCCAACCGAAGATTGGAAAAGGGAAGAACTCAATGAAAACATTGCCAAAGTCCGGCAGTTGTTTTTAGATGAATTGGGGCAGGTGGAGGAAGGAATGGATTTTGCCTAATAGAAATCAAAAGTTTTGGCTCTCTCCATTATACTACCTCCTTATCTTTACTCAAGTGTGCCCAATTTAAATACACTAACCCTCATCGGATATCGACTGCCATAATACATTCATAATCATCCATTTACCGTCAATTCTTGCCAGCTGAAAATGGTCCATCCCCCATTCAGCAATCAATTTTCCGACCGCAGTCCGTTCATTGATATCGTAGATTTTAATGATTTTCGGTGAGTCGGCGTTTGCGCGTTGGCCCGATTTATTCCATCGTGTCGCCAAGCTAACAAGATCATCGTAGGTCATATCCAGATTATCATTCCATTCGGATTGGCTGGCATTAAATCAGTAGCCTCTTTTACGTAAATCAGGATGTACACTGCGAATAATTTTTGTCGAGTCGGCTTCGTAAAGTGCTTCTACGTAGTCTGTGATGGCAGCGTGAACACCTGCGTAATCGGGATGTTGTTCGATGCTGGTTTGCGCCTCTGCTCTGAATGAGAAGATGGGGGGACCAATATCTTCTACTCCATCGTATTTTCTTTTGGCGGTATAAAAGTCTCCAGAGACAGGATCGAAATAATTGTATACCAGATACTCGCCCCCTCTGGAGAAGGCAGATCGATTGGGTCGACTGGTTTCTAGTGTATCAACCCTGAACGTTCCTTGTTCTTTAGATATCAGTAATAAATACTGGGATAAGTCGGACTGGTCCAGAGAGGTAGAGACCAGAGCATCTCCGCTGGGATGAAAGCTGATCGTTACGGGATTGATCCCATATTGGTCTAAAAAGTCATTAATTACCTGGGCCTGAACAAGGCTGCTCCAGCCGAGAAAAAATGTGAATAAACAAAATAAACTTTTCATAATAACGGATGATTTTCTGGAGTAAAAATTAAATTATTGGGTTTCTTGTAAAGCATCTACGGGTACCGCACGAGCGGCTTTGAGCGTCATAATACTCACCGCTACGCTGGTAATCAGTAAAGTGATTAAGCCTGCCAATAAAAAGATCAGTGGATTTAACTCGATACGGTAAGCAAAGGAGGATAACCAGCGAGATACTCCGTACCAGGTTAGAGGCGCGGCAATCAGTAAGCTGATCCCGATCAGTACCAGGTATTCCCGATTGAAGCGTTTCAGGATATCGAGCTGGCTCGCACCCAGGATCTGACGAATACCAATCTCCTTCCGTTTTAAGGTAGTCAGGTAGGCGGTTAGAGCAATCAAGCCTATAATAGCTACGGTAAAGGCGACCAAACTGAAGTAAATACTTAACCGGGCAATACGCCGCTCCTTAGCGTAGAGTTCTTCAATATTTTGGGTTAAGTAGCTATAGTACAAAGCCTGATTTAATTGTAGCCCCTGGTACTTCTCCCGTATCTTATCGATAATCTTATTGGGGGCGACTCCCTCCCAGGCAACCGAGACCCATCTCACATAGCCAGGGTCTTTGTAAGCTGTCAGGAACATAGGAGTTATTTCTTCTCGCAAAGAGAACATATTGATGTCTTTAAAAAAACCAGCAATCGTAATAGGAAAACCAGGCTCCCCGGTTTCCTCATCGGTATATTCCGGTTCCTGAATAATCTGACGCCCGACCAAATCTTGTTTTTCCAGATCAAAGCGTTGACACAAACGGTTGGAAAGGGTTTCGTTAATCAAGACTAAATTTTGGGGTGCTTCGGCAGGATTATTCACATAATCTGGAATCGAGGTCTCAATATTGAGCAGATCAATGGCAGCGTAATCCAAACTGATATCATAGGCATCGTCGAATACTTCGGCCGTACCGTCTAATTTATAAGTAGTTTGGTTAAAAGGATTACGCCCCAGCGGACTACCGGAGCCGACCCCCGTCACCTCGGGTATTTGTAGTAATTCGTTCTTGAATACTTTGTATTTACTGCTATCAGCGGAAAGATTGATGTAGACGACTTGCTCTTTATCAAAGCCCAAATCCTTGGTCTGGATATACCTGAGTTGTTGATTGACCAATAAAGTAAGGCTACATAGTCCAATCAATAATACAAATTGAAAACTGATAATTGCTTTACGGGTGCTGAACCCTCGGTGGGTATTCTTGACCAAATCGCCCCGGAACAAGCGTAAGACCGGATGGCGTGCCAAAAATAGAGAAGGATACAGACTAGCTATCAGTCCTACTAATAAAGTTGTGGAAACCAGTATTAGCCAAAAAGACGATCGGTTTAAGATCTGTTCATTCAGACCAGTACCCATAAAGGTGTTAAACCAGGGAATAATAACTTGCAAAGCCAGAGCGACTACGGGTAAAGTGAGCAGACTCAACACTACCGATTCTAGAACGAATTGTCGGGAAACCTGCCCTTCCATGGCACCAAAGATTTTACGCATCCCTATCTCCCGGGCCCGGCTGGCATTCATGGCAATACTCAAATTAGTATAATTGCTAATCGTCAGCAATAGAATAATCGCGGAGATAATACCGATAATATACAGGTAGCGCTTATCTCCAGGCGGCTTGAGTTCGTATAACATGTCCGAATTGAGATGGATACTCCTCAGCGGCTGAATGATCGTGCCACCAAATAACTCACTCTCGGCCAGTCGGGTATTAATTTTAGCCATGTTTTTGTCCATGCGCCGAGCGATGGTAGCTGGATCTTCTCCCCTGGCCAATTTTACGTAAGTGCGCGAGCCCCAGTACTCAATTTTCGGGCGGTACAAGGCCATAGAGAAGTCGAAATGGACATTGGGTGGCAAATCTTCGATTACTCCGACCAGCGCATAGTCCTCTCCGTCGATCTCCATGAGTTGCTCCAAAAGGTTAGGCTGATCAGCCCAATCCGCGCCGTAAATACGTATGGCCTCGCTTTCCGTCAGGACCACCGTATTTGGCTTCTGTCCGAAGGCCTCGATCGACCCCTTTAAAAAAGACCACCCAAAGAAATCGAAAAAGGCGGTTGGGGTATTGGTTTGTAGTAAATTCTCAGTGCTAAGCTCTTTTTCATTGGCCTTAATAATGGCCGGTTGCCAAAAAGTATAGAACTGACATGCCTGTTCAACACCTTTTATATTTTGGAAACCATTCAACTGCTGCAGCTGAACTTCGGGGGCTGCCCCAAAGTAACCATCAAAGCTCATGACGCTATAATCCTGCGAACGAAAGGTACGTCCGAGCCGATACTTACGATCGACCTCCGGAATCATATCATCATAACTGGTTTCGTAATCCAGATACAATACAGCCAGAATGGTAGTCAGTATACCCACCGTCAGACAGGTGAAATTTATAAGATTATAAAAACGCTTACGGCGTAGATTTCTCAGAGCAACCTTTAGATAACTCGGTAGCAAAAAGAAGAAACTACCGAAAACTGATTTCCAGCCTTTATGCGGAATAGCTGCGCGCGAAAACTCCTGAGCCAGTACCTGCTCGTCGGGGCTCACTTTAAGCTTTGCCCTCGCAAAAGCTTCATTAGCACGAAAGCCTCGAATGAGATACTCCTCATAGTAGTCGTGCAGGCTACTCTCCAATTCCTCGATAAAACCAGGCTCCATGGAGCGATAACGCTGTAGGTCTCTGCGCCAATCACGTATTGCCCGTTCCAGATTAAAAGATTCCATACTCATTATTAATTAACTTATCCCAGATCGGGCTGGTAAGGTTTTTCATCCATCCCCCATAATTTAATAAAGACGCGATTGACATTTAGCCATTGCCGGCGCTCCCTCTCCAGGCGCTTCTGCCCCTCGGTGGTGATCTGGTAATATTTTCGTTTACGGCCGGTATCCATTTTCACCCAATTGGAGGCAATGAGCCCTTCTTTTTCCATACGGCTAAGTACTGGATACAGCATGGCGTCGGTCCAGCTCAGTTCACCCTGCGAAAGCTGTTCGACTTCTTTTATAATCTGATATCCATAATTCTCCCCGTAGGAAAGGATAGACAGAACAAGTGGTTTAGTAGAGGCGGCGACGAGTGCTTTGGTAGCCATAGTAAATGTTGTTTATTGTTTTAGTTGATTAAATAGATAGCTAAAGTCCAACCCAAACCTGGCGAACTTCCTTTGCTTATTGGGCCTTATGAGCCGCTTCTGAGATTAACTGCTTACCGTCAAAAAGCTCAATGGTGCGTCCGGCGTGTCTGGCATCCTGCTCTGAGTGCGTTACCATAACAATGGTTGCCCCACTTTCGTGAAAAAACTTAAGTTTATCCATCACGATGGCACTGTTCTCAGAATCCAGATTTCCCGTGGGCTCATCGGCCAGAATCAGGCCAGGACGGGTCACCATAGCCCGGGCAATGGCAATGCGTTGTTGCTGACCTCCGGAGAGTTGTTGTGGGAAGTGATCCTTCCTATGCACCATCTCCAAATTGAGCAGGGCCTCTTCAACGCGCTCGCGCCGTTCCTTTGCTGGTACTTTCAGATAAAGAAGAGGTAGCTCAATATTCTCGGCAGCCGTTAACTCATCGATCAGATTGAAACTCTGAAAAATGAAACCAATATTCCCTTTGCGCAACTGCGTTTTTGCTTTTCGCGAAAGCCGAGCGACGTCCTGCCCCTGAAACCAGTACTCTCCCCTGGAAACATCGTCGATCATACCGATTAAATTGAGAAGAGTAGATTTTCCGCTACCGGATGGGCCCATAATGGCTACAAATTCCCCCGATTTTATTTCCAGATTAACCCCGTTAACCGCGGCGGTTTCCAGGTCACTGGTATAGTGATATTTGTAAACCTGCTTCATAAGGACAACCGGTGTTAATTCAGTTTTCATATCCATCAAATTTTATAGTTTCGTAATCTTTAAAATTATCATACGCAGAGGTAATCACCCGATCCCCTGGTGTCAATCCCTCCAACACTTCGTAGTAGCGGGGGTTCTTTCTTCCCAATTCTATGTAGCGGCGCACAGCCTGATTCCCCTGAACCAGATACACCCAGTTACCACCGGTAGCATTATAAAAATTACCGCTAACCAGTAAAGTCGTCTCGGTAGGCTCACCAAAGAATAATCGAATCCGGAAGGACTGTCCTTTCACTAGTTTTAAATCCTGACTGCTATTTTCTACCAAGCCCATAGCTACCTGAAAACGCCCTTCCTCCACAGTTGGATAAATTTTCTCCACCCTTAAGGGGAGCGTATCGCCATTGATAAAAGCCACCCCTTCTTGTCCAAGAGACACCTTATCCAAATAAAATTCGTCAATATCAGCGTCGATGATTGGATTTTCGAGCGAGTAAACCTCTCCCAACCGATCACTGCTACTAAGAGCTTGCCCAACTTGTACTGTAAAATCACTTAACCGACCAGGAGCCAGAGCGGTGACGTACAAGCGATCTAAGATAAGTCGGACCGCTGCCAGGTTATTCAATATCCGGTCTTCCGTTTCGTCGATTTGCTGCAATTGCATAAGCCGAGCCAATGAATCAGTGGCGTAGGATTGCTGCAACAGTTGTCTACGTTTGCGTAAATAATCATAGCGATCGGCAATCGGCTCAAAATCACTTTGCGAGATAATACTGTCGGACAATAGTGCTTTATTGCGCTGGTATTCTTTTTGCTGAAGTCCGATCTGATAATCTACCTCAACCAACTGCGCCCGCTGGTTAAAATTATTCTGATTGAGTAGTAGAGCCGTTTGGCGCTGATTATTGAGTTGTTCTATCAACTGTGTCTCCCGCTGCATGACCTCCAATTGTAAATCCGCATTGCTAAGGTACAGCAGGGTATCTCCGGCTCTTAAAGACTGCCCGGATTCTACTAAAATTTTTTCTACCGTCCCCGCTACTTTGCTGTCAATATAGTAAGTGTTCCGGGGCTCTACCCTGCCCGTCAAATTGATATACTCGTAAAAAGGAGAATGGGCTACTTCGGAAATTGTTAGTTGATCTCGATCTACTTGCAGGGTGGAATGAAATCCACTACGGAAAGCATAAAAGGCAAACCCGAAGAGCAACAACAATATTAAACTTCCGCCGATCCAGGTTCCGTAATTATTCTTTTTAGTAATTTTTCTATCCATAAGCATTAGCCTAATACTGTTAGGTATAAATACATACACCTAACGGCATTAGGTAAGTATAGTTGTACCTCTTTTCCATATTTTTCAAAAAAATTGGAAAAGAGGTACAAAACCTACTGGATATCAAGCAATTGAAAAAAATAGAAAAGGAGAGGAATGACGTGGATATCGGCCACTCATCAACACGTTGAGAAAAAAAAATGAAAAGAAAGCTTAAATAGAAGTGGTGAGAATGGGCGGATTCGAACCGCCGACCTCATGCCTGTCAAGCATGCGCTCTAAACCAACTGAGCTACACTCTCTTTTTAAAAGGACCGTAAAGATACGATCCTTTTAAAAAAAGCGAAATATTCCCCTGTCTTTTTTAGTGATTATCCATCAGACGTTTGGCTACCATCAATGAAAACACGCCGCAGCAGTCGTTAGCATTCGGTTCGACCAGGTCTCCGGCAAAACTATTCAGGGCAAGAATGCCCCCCACTTCCCAGGTCTCGGCTGTTTTATTCATGGATGCGGTCCCAGACTGGGCAAAGGTAAAATTAGATATGCCCAGTAAGAAAACTTTAGACAACTTCATTGTAAATTTACAAACTAGTACAGTGTGTAAAAAGTTAATATGCTTTTTGAAACCTCAGATTTTTGTTCAAAATTAAGGCGTGGCGCAGGCTCGTAGCCATAGCTACGAAGCCAAGTACACAATACAGAGTTTGGCAAAAAGATGACTTTCAAAATACTTAGAAATTTCTTACATAGTGTAGTAGTATCTCCCAGGTAATTTTTTAACGGATCCTACTGGGGGTTTGCCATTCACCATTAAAATGAATATATGAGAGCCTTACTAATCCCTATGATCTTGGTTTTATTCCCTTCCTTTTTGCTCGCGCAGTGGGAGCGAATTAATGGCCCCGCAGTAAGTACTACCCATTGTTTGGCGAATGATGGTACCCGCTTTTTTCTCGGTAATAAAGGAGGGGTATTTCAATTGAACAGCGAACGTAACCAATGGCTACACCTAAGTGATCCACTCTTGCAAAGTGTCCAAAAGATGGAAATAGATGGTTCAGCCCTGTATGCTCTGGTAGACGAGACCTACAGCACAACCGAGAGTGGGCAATACCTGGTGAAAGGAATTCAGGTGGAGAATAGTTGGCAGTGGGAAGTGGTGTTTGAACGGGACGGCCAGTACAAAATAGAATACTTTGCGGTAGAAGAAGGGCATCTGTTTGTCTCGGGCGTTCGGTTGCTGGATAATTCAGCTGGCTTTGGTGGTTTTAAGAAAGAAGCCTTTCGCTCGTTCGACGATGGGCAGAATTGGGAGCCGGTTAGCTATAAAGAAATCAATCAGGTCTTTGATCATCCCCAGGGCTTGTTCAGCCTGGAGGTAGAGCGCATCATTGATGGCAGAGGGCGTATCCTCCACTCAAGCGACTGGGGGGCGAATTGGGTCGATATCACGCCTGATCCTACTTTGGCCACCTATAGCTTACATCAATTAGGGAGCGATGTCGTGATACTCAATGATGAGCAGGCATTCATTCTGGAGGAGAATCTGACCTGGGATACGCTACAGATTGAGATGTCTCCATTTTTTCAAATCGTCCAGCTGTTTGGGAATGAGGATAATTGGTATGTATTTAATGATTATGACCGCAAGTACTACTGGTCGAATGATCGGGGTCTCAACTGGTCTTTACAAAGTGATGGACAGCAGTTTGCCCTGCGCTCTGTTTCTAACGAGCTAGTGCTGACGAGCTTACTAGGTGATGTGTCTGTCTCTTTCGATCAACTGAAAACCTTAGTGCCCGTTCAAATCGGATTGGGCTCCGCTTTTGAAACGGTCAGTATGATGACCAATACGCAGACTCTACTGGTGAAAGATGAGTACCAGACTTATGCTTCTAGCGACGGGGGGGAGCATTGGCAAGACCTGACAGATTTGGGAGGACCTGATTTTTTGGAGGGGCTGGTCCTCAATGATGAGTTCTGGATTAATTACCGCAATAAATTTTACCTCAGTAAGGACCAGGGGACTACCTGGTTCTCCCGCTTTTCGGGGCTCCTTACGGGAACACCACTGGCGTTGTTTCAGGGCAAGGTACTCTACGCGAAGTACGGCCGAATCTATTTAGCTAGCCTGAATAATGAAGAGTTAATCAACGTCGATCTTACCAGTGACCCTAATCTGAATACTATTACCAAGATTGCAACTAACGACTCACTCATCGCTGCCCTAGATGTCCTGGGGGATGTTGTGCTGTCAGCAGATGCTGGAGCCTCATGGGATAAAATCACCACAAATTTAGGGCCCTTTGGGACGAATAATTTTTTGTTTTCTATAAAAATGCTGGGGAACCGGTTGCTGGGTTTAAATACGGTCGAAGAGCCACTGATCCAATTTAATTTTGCGGATCGTCGTTGGGAAGTTTTTGAGCTTCCTCCCGAAGTTCAGGGAAGGATCCTGTTTTTAAAGCAATACGAGGATTGGTATTTTCTGGCTATCGCCCAAAAAGGGCTTTTTGCATCCCAGGATTTCGAGCAATGGGCCAATATTAGTCATAATCTACCTTCTTTAAATATTTCCTCGCTGGTATTCCAGCAGGATAGACTATATCTGGGGCTGAATGGTGCCGCGCTATGGCGGCGATCATTATCCGATCTGCCGGGCCTCCCTACTAGGGTAAGTCCGAGTGTAGAGCGCAAGACAATAATCAGCCTGTTCCCTAATCCCGCGTCGGATCAAATCCTGGTAGAGCTAAGTGAAGCCTCGGCAAAGGGCAGGATACAGGTCTTTAATAGCCAGGGTGTGCTTATGTATGATGATTCCTTTAGTGCTCCCGAAAATAGGTTGCTGGATATTTCTCACTGGCCAGGTGGTAACTATGTGGTTCGGGTAGCGCTCGAGGGCAGAATACTTAGTGAGCAATTTGTAAAGCCATAAATATTTTTAGAAGTTGTTTAAAAACTCCTCACTGAGCCCTTGGCAACACATTGAAAGCCGTTACCAATCATCTCACCAGGAATTCTTAAACAACTTCATAACTAAAATTCAATATTTATGTATAAGTATCCACCTGAGTTGTCGAGGATAATATCGGTATTTTCTCCATTATTTTCAAAAAGGTCTTTGAACGTGCTGGTCAATTATTGCAAGGAGCTATTTTAACACCTGGCAAGCGAACCGTTTGCGGTGTACTTAGAACACTTGGCTTAAATAAAATCCCTAATTGGGACTTATACCACCGAGTGTTAAGTCGAGCAAAATGGAGGATGGGGTCCAAAAATAAAAGCAAGAGGTATTTATCATGATGCCGTTCGATCTACAAAGAAGTACTTTGTCAGATGTAGCGGATTGCGTTGGATTTGTGTAATGCTGCTTACTCCAATACCTTGCGCCTTCAAAGCGATACCACGATGAAAAAGCTATCCGGCTGGACAAGGCAAATTTGCTTTTTATTAGGTCGTTGGTTCTCTGATTTTCAAATAATTATGATTGCAGACGGCCCCTATGCTGTAATGGAACTGTTTGCTGAAACTCGAATGTACCTTACTTGGACTACGCGTTTTCGAATGAATCCATCCTTATATGATTTTCCACTGCCTTATCAAAAAGGACAACTGTAACTTAATTAATAAACCATCATTCGATCACTTAGCTTTTATGGCAGCTAGAGCTACTTAAAATGGCTAAAGTCGAGCTATAAGTAGTTCACAATATTGAAGTTTAGATTTTGACCGAGCAGATTTTTTGCCTAATCAAGGCAAAAACTGCGTGTGGTTAACACCAGTAGCAGTTTTTAACGCAGAGTAGGTGAAAAAGATGCCGTCATAAATCATAAAG
>DATFKA010000093.1:0-28548 GCA_035268885.1 Saprospiraceae bacterium | reverse complement strand
TGTAATAAGGTGCTGGCTTTTTTGGGCTAGTTCGAGGCGCAAAAATCGCGGATAGCCTAGCTATCCAAGGCTTTTTGCAACGAAGAAATCGCCCCAAAAAGACGCAGATTATTGCTTGATTTAATTGGGCAACCTACTTAAGTAAGAATGTGCTCGTAAACTAAACCAAAAAACCATCGTTTGACCGGTAATAAATTTTTTTTTCCTGAAATTCAGCCCAACATGTTTGCACTGAAACACTATCCAGAGCAGATAAGCGGGCGCGAGCTGGATATCTACCTGGCCCGTGGCTGGTACCGCATGGGACAAACTATTTTTACTACCCATTTTCTTTGTTTTGAAAAGACTTTTTATTCTGCGATTTGGATCCGGCAGGATTTGCAGGGTTATACCTTCCGAAAGAGCCTGCGTAAAATATTGCGTAAGAATGATCGCCAATTCGAAGTCAGCTATCGTCCTGCGCTGATTAATGAAGAACGGGAGCGATTATATCAGGTCTATCGGCAAGACTTTCCGGGGGTGCTGGCTCCTACCCTGCTCGACTCCCTGCAGGACGGTGGCTTTAGTAATATCTTTGATACCTACGAAGTAAGTATTTATGATGAAGGAAAGCTCATTGGCTTATCCTATTTCGATATTGGCGAAAACGCGGTGGCGAGTATCACCGGCATTTATCATCCCGATTACCAGAAACACAGCATTGGCTTTTATACCATGCTGAAGGAAATCCAGTTTTGTCAGGATCGGGGTATTCGCTATTACTACCCGGGCTACGTCGTTCCGGGCTACAGCCGTTTTGATTACAAAGCCCGTATCGGAGCGGTTGATTATTATGACCTGCGCCGCAACGACTGGTTTGCCTACGAGAAGCTAAAAAAACAACATATACCCATCCACCAAATGGAGTTGCAGCTGAACGAACTGGCCAGGCTACTCCGGGAAGCAGGATTTGCTGCACGAATCAAATATTATCCGCTCTTCGAAGCGAATTTATTTGGGTATTGGCATTTACCTTATTTCGATTACCCCATTTTACTTCTTTTCCGTAGTCACCCCAGCAACAAGGTATACGATATCCTGATTTTTGATCCACGTACCCAGCTTTTTCAACTATTGCGTTGTAATGGTATTGAAGATTTCCAGTTTTACTTTAACGAGCAATTCCTCAATAGCTTTCGCGGGCCCCGCTTCTTTATGGAACTCATCAACGTCGAGCAGGTTTTGCTCTCCTCGCGCAGTGCAGAAGTAATGAGTCAGTCCCTGAAAAAATTGGCCGCACGCTAGACCTGGCTAAAAAATAAACACAAATCCCCTCTTTACTGTTATGATTCCCGAAAGTAAAAGAACGATAATGGCAAAGAAATCCCTGGTATTTTTTCTAATCATTGGTCTGGTAGCTTGTAATGTATACAAAGACCTGCCCAAACCGCCCGAAGAACAGACCTGGAAGTCGAAAGTCATCCCGGCCAGCCCACAAATCGGTGGGGGCGATTCGGCTAAAGGGCTGGACTATATCATTAATGGTAATTACATTGGCTCGGGTATTCCCTTTGACGTACTGGCAAAGCGGCTGAGCAAAACCAAAGACACCATACTCAACCGAGAAGGCTTAAACGCCAATGTCCCCTATATTCTTACCGGATTTGAAGCCGCCAATGGCATCGCCGTACTGAATGGTAATTGTTTTACCTGCCACGCCGGCAAGCTCAACGGGGAGGTGGTACTGGGTCTGGGCAACAGTTTTTCCGATTTTGAAAAGAACCCTAAACCCCTCTCCAAGGCGATGCGGCTGGGGATGAAGCTCAAGTACGGCAAAAAGTCGCCCGAATGGGAGGCGTATCAAGACTTTGACCGTTATTTTGCCGCCTCGGCGCCCCACATTGAAACTAATAATCCGGGGGTCAATCCGGCTGCCCATTTGGCGGAAGCCTGCGTAGCCTTTCGCGATCCACAAACCCTGAAATACACCGGAGATCCTATCCTGGAACTACCGGATTATGTGATCGGTAGTGATGTACCGCCACTGTGGAATGTCAAAAAGAAAAATGCCCTGTACTATACTGCCGTCGGACGGGGTGACTTTTCCAAATTACTCTTTCAGGCCAGTGTACTGGGGATTGCCGACTCCGCCGCGGCACGGGAAGCCGTCAACAACTTCAAACACGTGGTCGCCTGGCTGGAGCAATTGGAACCCCCAAAATTCCCGGCGGCCATCAATCGAGATCTGGCCCAGGAGGGACAACTGCTCTTCGAAGAACACTGCAGTGGCTGCCACGGCACCTACGGACCGGAGGAAAGTTACCCCAACAAAGTGATTGCTTTAAAGGTAATCAAAACGGATCCCTACTACGCGACCTATGCCATTCAGGCTCCCATCGTCGATTGGTATAACCAGAGTTGGTTTGCAACCAGCGATCCGCCTTCCCACTTTGAACCGGAAGCGGGCTACATTGCACCACCCCTGGACGGGGTCTGGGCTACCGCTCCCTATTTGCACAATGGCTCCGTACCTACTTTAGAATCGCTCCTAAACAGTAAAAACAGACCAACTTTCTGGCAGCGTAGCGGCAGTAGCCGCGATTATAACTATCAGCAAGTCGGCTGGAACTTTGAGACCAAAAGCAATGCTTCCGGAAAGTGGACTTACGATGCGACCATACCGGGCTATAGTAATGCCGGACATTATTTTGGCGACAAGCTAAGCGACCCCGAACGCAGCGCCGTCATTGAATACCTGAAAACGCTCTAGCATCAATTTTGAATTATTGAATTGTTGAGTTCTGTATTCATTCAAAATCTAACCATTCAATAATTAATTCCGGCGTTCCATTTCTTGCATGAGGCGCTCGGTCTCCCGGTACAGTTCGGACAGATCCCGCTCGATATCCCTTTCGGAATCCGAGGGCGTATCGGAAGACAGATTTGTATTGTAATCTTCGGGGCGTTCCATACGCTCTAACTTGCGCTCCAAATTCTGGCGTTTCTGCTCCAGATCAGCTAAGCGATCAATGTACTCCCGATTATTCTCGTCACTGGCAATCCCTTTCAGGCGCTCAAAGATATCTTTGAACTTATCGGTAGCTTCGTCGTATTTGCCAGCCTCCGCTTTTTCCTTTTCCGATTTAAGTAAATCCCAGGAAGCTTTGCCCAGGTCCTTGACTTCATTGACGATTTCTTTGGCATTTTCCTTTTCCTCGGTAGTACCAAAGAAGTAGTTATACCCTACTAAAGCAAATACCAGGATAATTACCCAGCTGATTATTCTTCTCATTTCAGTTTATTTTTGGTAGTTATATGGAACTATTCACTGAAGTTGTTTAAGAATTCCTGGTGAGATGATTGGTAACGGCTTGGAAGTCAAGACAAGGCTACTTTTTTTCTCGTAGCCATCCGCCTCAGGCGGACGAAGGAAAAAAAGAGCTGCCGTATTGGCTTTCAATGTGTTGCCAAGGGCTCAGTGAGGAGTTTTTAAACAACTTCACTTTCAAAAGTTAATAGTAAAAGTATTCGCCTTACAAATCAAGACATTTCGACGGAATCGGGCAAATATCATCGCAAATCGTCTAAAATTTGCTAATTTCGCGACTCAATTCGGCAACAGCCGTCACAAAATAAGAAAGCAATGCATTACAATCCAAGGGACATCGAAAAGAAATGGCAGCAATTTTGGGTAGAACAGCAAACCTATAAGGTAGAGCTGGACGACAGTCGCCCTAAATACTACGTACTGGATATGTTTCCCTACCCTTCCGGTGCGGGGCTACACGTAGGCCATCCGCTGGGATATATTGCCTCTGATATCTACGCCCGCTACAAGCGCCTGAAGGGCTTTAATGTGCTGCACCCCATGGGCTACGATGCCTTCGGTCTGCCCGCCGAGCAGTACGCGATTCAGACCGGCGTGCACCCCGCTAAATCTACGGCGGCGAATATCGACCGGTACCGCGAGCAGCTGGACAACCTGGGCTTCTCCTTTGACTGGGATCGTGAAGTGCAGACCTGCGACCCCAAGTATTACAAGTGGACGCAGTGGATTTTCCTGCAGTTATTTGAGCATTACTACGACCAAAAGCTAGAGGCGGCACAGCCGATTGACCAGCTAAAAAACATCTTTTCGGTAGAAGGCAACGCTAAGGTACAGGCGGCGACCGATCAGGAAGAAACCTTTAGCGCCGGGCAGTGGCAGGCCATGAGTGCCAAGGAGCAGGACAACGTACTGATGAATTACCGCCTGGCTTACCGCAGGGTCACTTATGTCAACTGGTGCGAAGCGCTGGGTACGGTGTTGGCCAACGATGAGGTCAAAGACGGTGTCTCCGAGCGCGGCGGGCATCCCGTCGAGCGCAAACCCATGTTGCAGTGGTCGCTGCGTATCACGGCTTACGCCGAAAGGCTGCTGAATGACCTGGACACCATCGACTGGTCGGAATCCATGAAGAAGATGCAGGCCAACTGGATTGGCCGCTCGGAAGGAGCTCAATTGTTTTTCGAAGTCGACGGCTCTGAACATAAAATTGAAATTTTCACTACTCGTCCGGATACGATTTTTGGCGCGACCTTTATGGTACTGGCCCCCGAGCATGACCTGGTCGACAAACTGACCACTCCCGAACAGCGAGCGGCCGTCGATGAGTACATCGCCTACGTCAACACCCGTTCCGAACGAGATCGGATGGCCGATGTAAAAGAAGTAACCGGCTGCTTTATCGGCGCCCATGCCGTCAACCCCTTTAACAATGCCCGTATCCCCGTATACATTGGTGAATACGTACTAAAAGATTACGGTACGGGTGCGATTATGGCCGTGCCCAGTGATGATGATCGGGACCACGCTTTCGCGGAAAAATTCGGGCTGGAGATTATTGATGTGATCGATAAATCCAATTACCCCGGCGCTACCCGCCACGATAAACTGGGCATCATGATCAATTCCGAATTCCTGAACGGTATGGAAGTGCCCGATGCTATTGAAGAAACCCTGAAACGCATCGAGGCTATTGGCCTGGGTGAACGTAAGGTAAATTATAAACTGCGGGATGCCATTTATTCTCGCCAGCGCTACTGGGGAGAACCCTTCCCCATCACCTACGATGAGGAAGGCGTGGCTCATCCAATGTCGCTGGATGAATTGCCACTGGAATTACCCGATTCCAGTGATTTCAAACCCGCTTCCGGCACAGAGTCGCCTCTGGCCCGGATTAAAGACTGGGTAAATCTGCCCAATGGGCATACCCGCGAGACGGATACCATGCCTGGCTTTGCCGGTTCTTCCTGGTATTTCTTACGCTATATGGACGCCGGTAACGAAGAAACCTTTGCCTCCCAGGAGGCCGTCAACTACTGGCGCGATGTGGATTTGTACATCGGCGGTACGGAGCACGCCGTCGGGCACCTGATGTATTCCCGCTTCTGGCATAAATTCCTGCATGACAAAGGCTTAGTACCAACCGTAGAGCCTTTCCGCCGCCTGGTCAACCAGGGGATGATCCAGGGCGTCATCGAATCGATCTACCTGGAAAAAACGGAGGATCAGAAAAACCTCCGTTTTGTGGATGAGCCTACTTACGTAAAAGAAAGCGAGGCAGGGAAATCATTTGTCCCCATCGCTGTCCTGGTGGATTACGTCAGCGATTACGGTCTGGAGCATTCTCACCTGTCTCAGGAAGGTGTGGATCAATTCCGGGAGTGGCGTCCGGAGTATGCCGATGCGACCTTCGTTTCGGAGGCCGGTACTTACGTAAAAGGCCAATTCACCGCCAATGGCGATGCAGAAGGGTTCAAGATGATGACCAACTCTGAAGTCGGTAAGATGTCAAAATCAAAATACAACGTCATCAACCCCGACGATGTGGTGGATCGCTACGGCGCGGATTGCTTCCGGATGTACGAAATGTTTCTGGGACCCATTGAGCAGTCTAAGCCCTGGGATACCAAGGGAATTGACGGGGTCTCCAAGTTCTTGAGAAAATTCTGGAGCTTGTTTTTCGATGGAGACACTTTTAGCGTAAGCGATAAAGCACCCAGCAAAGCAGAACTAAAAATCCTGCACACGGCCATCAAGAAAGTGACCGAAGATATCGAGCGATTGAGTTTCAACACCTGCGTCTCGGCCTTCATGGTGGCTACGAACGATTTGAGTAAAGCCAACTGTAACAAGCGGGCTATCCTACAGGAATTAGTCCTCTTACTAGCGCCATTTGCGGTACACATCACCGAGGAACTATGGCATTTACTGGGCAATGAAGGCTCCGTACACCAGGCTAGCTATCCGGTCTTCAACGAGGAGTATCTGAAGGAAGACGAAATCGAATACCCCATTAGTATTAATGGCAAAAAACGGGCTACCGCGGTCTTCGACGCTGATGCTTCCAGGGAGGAGATCTCAAAAGCGGCCACCGAGCTGGAAGATATCCAAAAGTGGATCGAAGGCAAGACGATTCGCAAGGTTATCGTGGTACCCAAACGCATGGTGAATATCGTGGTGGGCTAGGCGGATAAGCTGCCAGGTACGGAGAGTATCCTGGGCGCTGTATGTAAAGAGTACGACCTTAACATTTATTTATCGGAGTAATTCAAGGGTTATTACCGAGCATATACTTATTTTACGTAGCATGAAAAGAATACTTTTCCTACTCATGCTGTGCATCGTGGGTCAGCACTTAGGAGGGCAAGGTATTATCCTGACTAACCCCTCCGATTGTCAACTTAACTTACCGATTGCCGACAACCAATGTCCGGATGGTAGCACCTTTTCCAATCCTAATCAATTTGCGATTCAGGTGGACCAGGCGGGAGGCAACCTGGGAACGGACGTCTATCTGGCAGAAGTACGCCTGATCATTGAGCACCCCTGGGTAGGAGATCTCGAAGTGCAACTGCGCTCTCCGTCGGGAAGAGTAGTAGAACTACTTGATGACATCGGGGGGAGTGGCAATAATTTTGGCGACCCCGGTCTACCCAACTGCACCGCCCCCCTCCGACTCAACAGCGGTGCCTGCGCCAGTATCGGCGACCGGAACGTGGCCAGGGCGCCTTATACCGATCAGGCTTATCTACCCTTGCAATCCCTTTTCTCCTTCAATGATGGCTCCGATCCCAATGGCCAATGGGTCCTTAGTATTTGTGATGACCTGGAAGAAGATACCGGAACATTGCAGTACGTCGAACTGGTATTCCGCCCCATCAGTTGCCTGCCCATTACGGACTTAAGTATAGTCGATCAGGACAGCACCAGCTTTGTCCTGGATTGGAGCGACCAGGGAAATTGCAGCCAGGGACAGACCCTAATCGAATACGGGCCCGTGGGTTTCACGCCCGGAGCAGGAGATCAGCCCGGCGCGGGTGGTACCATCGTGAACGCCACCTGTCCCCCCTTTATTTTGCAGGGTTTGGATCCGGAAACCAGCTATGATCTATATTTGCGCAAGCAGTGTGGCCCGGGTACCTTCTCGGATAATACCTGTGGAACGGGGATCACTACGGGCTGCCTGCCCCCCGGCCCAACGACTACCGAAGATTTTGATCAGGAAAGCGTTTGTAGTTCCCGCTGTGAGCGGAGCTGTACGCTCAATGGGCTATTTTATAATATTGCGCAGGACGACATTGACTGGATTGCCTATACGGGCGCTACGCCGACCCTGGAGACCGGTCCAAATGCCGACGTCAGTGGCAATGGCAACTACGTCTACCTGGAATCCAGTGGTAGTGCCTGTCCGGTTGGCAGTCAGGCTATTTTACGCTCCAGTTGTTTTGAGTTTAGCGGCGGCGGTGCGGACAGTTGCCATTTATCCTTTCATTACTACATGGATGGTTTTGACGTCGGGGAACTCAGTGTGGCAGTCAGTGCCGACGGCGGGCTTAGCTGGCAGGTGATCTGGACGGCCTCCGGAGAGCAGGGCGCCCGCTGGCAACGCAGCTATCTCAGTCTTGATTTTTTGGCGGAAGGCGATACCATACAGATACAATTTATCGCGGATAAGGGGGATGGTCCCCAGGGGGATATTGCCCTGGATGAGATCCGCCTGCACGGCTCCGTACCGTTGGGCCGTCCCGATCAAATCTTTTATGCCGATCAGGATGGTGACGGCTTTGGCGATGAGGGTCGATCTTTCACCACCTGCCTGTCGGAGCCACCAACGGGATACGTGGCGATTGGGGGCGATTGCGACGACACCCGGGCCGATGTTAATCCGAGTCAGCCAGAAATCGCTTGTGACAATATAGATAACAACTGTAACGGCATCGCAGACGACCGGGACCTGCCTCCACCGCTGGTACAAAACGATACGATATGCAGTGGCGAAACACCGCTTTTGCTGGCAACACCCGTTTCCGGAAAGGCTATTTTTTGGTATACCCAGCCGGAGGGATTTGGGGAAGTACCCGCTTTTGGAGAAATATACACGCCTGATCTCCCCCCTAATAATACTGGGGAAGCACAGATTTATCGCTTCTATGCGGAGGAAACTGATATTGTCTGCTTTTCAAAGGAAAGAGCCGAGGCGGTGGTGGTGGTTTTACCCAGGCCGGCCGGCTTTTTGGCGGAAGCCCCCCTTATTTGCCCGGGGAGCAGCCTTGAGCTGGCCAACTTGCCCATCGAGGATCGAAACCAGACGAATGCCGACCTTACCTTTTATGAGGGATTCCCCCTTAGCCCGGAAAACGTCCTGGAAAACACGCTGGTCCAACCCACGGGGCCGAGCACTTATTTTTACGAAATGACCAGTGAGGATGGCTGCCGTTTTAACGGTTCCGTACCGATTGGGTTGCACCCCAAAACCCAGCTGCAGTTTACGCCGGGCCCCGCTTTTTCCCTTTGCGAAGGCTCGGGGCAACTGGTACAGGCTCTTCCCTCCGGAGGCGTAGCTCCTTATCAATATTTTTGGAGTACCGGCGCGGAGACCGCCAGTATTCAGGTAGAGGCCAGTAACGAACCGGGAAGCAATGCCTTTTTTAGCCTAAGCGTAACGGATGATAACCAATGTACAACCACAGATAGTATCGCCGTACTTACGACCACAAGTATTGATTCAATTAGCCGCAGCGTAAGCGACGTAAGCGCCTGTAATGCCCGGGATGGTAGCTTAAGTATTGCCCCCCTCAGTGGCGTAGCCCCTTTTTCTTATACCTGGTCCAGCACCAACGGAAATAGTGGCGACACGGTAGTGAATAGTAATAATCCCGTTCTCTTTGAAGACCTGGCTCAGGGCGCTTACCGAGTCACCATCACCGACGGCTCTACCAAAGGCTGCACCTTCCGGATGCCACCAGCCTATATTAATGGTCCGGCCGCCGAAGTCCGCGAGGTACAAATTCAACCGGTGAGTTGTCGCGGTGCCAATGATGGTCAAATCAGCCTAAATGTACGGGGTAATCCAGGCTACAGTTGGAGTGACGGGGGGAACACCCAAAATCGCAGCGGACTGGCCCCTGGTTTTTATTCGGTCACTCTGACGGAGGGAAGCTGTGAAACCGTAGTGGATAGTCTGCTGATCAAAGCACCGGATAGCCTAAAAATTCAGGTAGAAACCATTATCCCCAGCTGTAGCAGTAGCAACGATGGGCAGATAAGTCTTTCTGCTTTCGGTGGTTCGGGGAGCTATCAGTACCAATGGTCGCAAGGTAGCCTGACCAGTAGGATCAATGATCTGAACCAGGGTACTTATCAGGTTACGGTGAGCGATCAACAAGGCTGCCAGATCACCGAAAGTATTCAGCTGTCCGCTCCCGCTCCTATTGCCCTGACTATCGACACCGTCCAGGATATTAGCTGTGCCGGAGCGGCCGATGGCCGGATTCAACTCTCGGCGGCGGGCGGCACCGGACCTTATCAGTACCAATGGAACAACGGCGCAAGTAGTGCTTCACAGCAAGGGCTTAGCCCGGGCACCTACGCCCTAAGTGTGCAGGACAATAATGGCTGCCAAACTGACCTTTCCTTTACGATAACCGAGCCCGATTCGGTGCGGCTTAATACCCTACAAATGATTCCACCGGATTGCGTGGGCGATACTTCCGGCCTCCTTTCCGTAGCCGCCAGTGGGGGAAGAGGCCCTTACCGCTACCAGTGGAACAACGGTACAGACACCCCCATCAATGATCAGCTGGGCGTAGGGACTTATACCGTTGTGGCTTTTGACGAGCAGCAATGCCCCAGTCAAGCCCTGGAGCTGGAACTATCCGCCGTTTCTGGTCTGGATTTCACCCTGAGCAAAATCGATGCCACCTGTGTCGGCAGGGCCGATGGCGTACTGCGCGTACAAGCCTCGGGTATTTTTCCATTCCACTACCAATGGGACACCGGCGACACCACCGAACAAATCAGCCAATTGGCCAGCGGTGAGTACACCCTGACCCTAACCGACGGTGCGGGTTGCCTGATTGATACGACATTCCAAATTGAAAATAATGATCAGCCGATTGAAGCCAGTTTTAATATCATCGCGCCACAATGTGCCAATACTGACGACGGCTTAATCAACGTCAACTTATTAAGGGCTCCTAACCAGCCCCTCTCCTACCAATGGAGCGACGGTGCCCTGATCCGGGATCGCACCAATATCCAGGCCGGAGAATACCAGGTCACCATCACCGACGGTATCGGCTGCCGCTACGAAAGTAGGTCACTGATCGTTGAAGATACGCCACCCCTGGAGCTTACCCTGGTTAGTGAGGGCGCCATTCGCTGTCAGGGAGATACAAATGGGTTTCTGGAGATTGCCGTGGACGGAGGAACGGCTCCCTACCAATACAATTGGGTGGGGATAGAGGCCGCCAGTAATACCGCCCAGGATTTAGGAGCGGGTACCTACCAGGTCTTTGTACAGGATGCCAACGGTTGCCCGGCTAATGACACTTATACGGTGGCAGAGCCCTCCTTGCTCCAGGTAGATCTCGAGATCGAAATTGGCAACATCTGTCAGGGCGATAGCTCCAATTTACTGGCCGTAGAGGTTAGTGGCGGGCAGGCGCCCTATCAATACCTCTGGAGTAATGGTGCGCAGGGCTCCCGGATTCAAGACGTAAGACCGGGCGATTATGGCGTGGTGGTCCGGGATGCCAACCAGTGCCGGGAGGTCATCCCCTCCATCAAGGTCCGCGAACCGGGCCGTCCCTTGCGTCTGGAGACCTTCGAAACCAGAGACATCTCCTGTTTCGGCCTGCGAGATGGTTCTATGCAGGTCAGCATTAGCGGAGGAACAGCTCCTTTTACCTACGTATTCAGTAATTCCAGCATTATAGAGACCAATGCTGAGCAAGCCAGTGTAGACAGCCTGGCCGCCGATAATGATTACCGAGTCACGGTCTTCGACGCCCAGGGTTGTGTGGTCCGCAGTCCTGAGCAGGCCATCCGGGAGCCCGACTTACTGAGCGTACGCAGAGACAGTATTAAAAACATCAGTTGTGCAGGTCAGGCCGACGGCGGTATTTTCGTTACGCCCAGTGGTGGTAGGGGCCCTTATGCCTTTCTGTGGCTGGATAGCCAGGGTCGAGAAGTCTCCGAACTGGAAGATTTGCGTTTTGCATCCGCCGGAACCTACCGCCTCGTAGTGGCCGATAACGATGCCTGCCTGGATACCCTGCGCGCCAGTACTATTCGCGATGAAAAGACGCCTTTGGTAGCCAGTAGTATAGATATTCAGAACGAGCAATGTGCGGGAGATAGTAACGGATCTATCCGCGTCAGCCCCCAGGGAGGCACGCCACCTTATAATTATATTTGGAATAATGGACAACGACCTCCGGAGATTACCGGACTGATGGCGGGTCTGTACAGCCTTACTATAACCGACCAGGAGAAATGTCGCCTGATCCTCGACAGCCTCGAAGTACTACCCTCCAGCTCCTCCATCCGCATTGAAGATTCTATTCGCGATGTGACTTGTGCCGGATTACGGGATGGCCTGCTTAGCGCAAAAATAGAAGGCGGCATTCCGCCCTATCAAACGGCCTGGGAGCAAGATGGTAATATTTTGGCCCTCGATACCTCTACGCTGGATAACCTAAGTGCGGGATCGTATCAGTTTCGGGTAACCGATAGCCTGGGTTGTAGTCAGCTTTTTACCCTTTCGGTAAAAATGCCTACGCCACTAAACCTAAATTTTGATCTACAGCCCCCCGATGGCCTTGCCAACACCGGAGAAATTACCGCCTGGGTAGCGGGCGGCTCCCCACCCTACCGATACCTCTGGAATACCGGAGATAGCCTGTCCGTCATCGACAGCCTAAGCGCCGGTAATTATTCGCTGCAAGTACTGGATCGTAATGGTTGCCAGATTAACGGTAGCGTCCAACTATTCGCCACCCGGGTACTGGCTCCTAAAGTTATTAAGAGCGTACAGCTTTTCCCGAATCCCTCCCCTGGTGAAAGCCTGCTGCAAATAAATACCCACAGCGGAGTCGACCTGCGACTACAAATCCATACGGAAAGCGGTCAATTGCTTCAACAGGTCCGTCTGGGTAAACGAAATAGCTTCCGCCATCCCATCCGCTTAAAAGAGGCGGGGAAATACCTGATCCGATTGCAGGACAATCAGGGGCGCACCTTATACACTTCCTGGTTATTGCGGTTGGAGTAAATAGTTCCCCTTGTCTAAGCAGGGGGATCTTTCTACATTAGCCTCTCATTTAAAACGTCCCCAACACCTTAAAGGCAGTACGGCGATTCTCCTGGTGTTCCTCCTCGGTACAGCGGGAGCAGGCACAGTCGTTGGCCGGTAAGGTCTCTCCATAGCCCTGGGCGACCAGACGTTCTTCAGAGATACCCTGCGAAACCAGATAATCGACGGCCGACTGGGCTCTGCGCTGGGACAAATCCATATTGAAGGGATCAGAACCGCGGCAATCGGTATGGGAAGATAATTCAATCCGGATTTCCGGATTCAGTTCGAGACGGGTGGCCAGGTCATTCAGGGTGGGTTTGGCATCGTCGCGAATAAAGGCTTCGTTGAAATCGTAATAGATGTTCTCCAGTACTACTTCGGTATCGAAGAAGATACGCTCCAACTGGATCTCCAACTCATAGATTTGGTCCCCACCTTCGGTACTGAGCCCTTCGGCACTGAATTCGCTGGTGTTTCGCAGATAACCTTCCTTAGCCGCCAGAAAGCCGTATTCCTCCCCGGGCTCCAGGTCTAATATAAAGCTCCCACCTTCTCCCGTCATTACGCTGGTGTCCTGATCACCAAAATTTATATCAAGATCAGCGGCGGGAATGGGGCGGCGACCCAATACGGCACTATTGGGATTCGCCGGGTCTTGATAGATTTTCTCTACCACGTAGATCTCCAGCCGTAATTTTCCTTCTTCGGGTTCAGTTTCTACCACGGGGGGTACGGGCGGCGGTGGCAATTTTACTTTTTCCAGCTGATAGATATCGTCCCCGCCAGCACCACCAAAACGGGAAGAACTAAAGTAAGCCCGTTCTAGCACCTCGCCATCTGGCAAGTTGTTTTCCGACAGGTAAACCAAACTAAAATCATCACCACCAGAATTAATGGGAGGTTTCAGATTAAAGACCGGTGCCCAGGCACCATTGCTCATCTTATAGGTCTTAAAGATATCTAAACCACCGATACTCGTATGGCGATCCGAAGAAAAGAAAAGTGTATCCTTCCGGAAAGTAGGGAACTGTTCATTACCCGAGGTGTTGATAGCCGCCGATAAGGGTCGGGGTAGCCCCCACTCATCGTCCTCCCTTTCTGAGACATAGATATCATAACCTCCGAAGCCTTCGGTGTCGTCGCTGGAGAAGTACAGGCTTTTGTCGTCAGGCCCTAAAATCGGATGCATGTAATTCGTTTGGGGCTTGGAAAACGGCAGGGCCTGAGGTGGTGACCAGCCATTCCCATTCCAGTTCGAATACATAATCTGGCAATATTGATCTAGTTTTTTCTCCCCGGCGCAGCGCGTAAAATAGGCGGTATTCCCGTCGGTAGAAAAGGTCGCCGTTCCCTCATTAAAGGGCGTATTGAGGTTTTTGGAGAAAGATTCAATCGCACCGGTGTTCAAATCCACTTGATAAAGGTCACTAAAGTAATTGCCAGTCCAATTGTAGATTTCCTCGCCCTCCGTACCGGCCCGGTCGGAGGTAAACACCAGCAGATTTTCGCGCCACAGCGCCGGGGCGTACTCGGCCTTTCCCGTGTTAAAATCCGTAATGGCCACTCGGTAGGGATTACGTTCGTCTTTTTGCCAGGCCTGAGCCAGTTCGCAGGCCTGAATATCCTTGCGGTATTCGTAAGGACTCCCGATCTCAAAACTTAAGTCCTGGAAAGTGCGGGCCGCCTCTTCGTACTGCTCGGTCATTTTCAATAAATAGGCCTTCTCCTTGAGGGCTTCTACACCGTAGGCATTATCGTAGGCGCGCTGGTACCATTCGATCGCCTCGTCCGGTTGTTGCAGCGCTTTATGGCTTTCGCCCAACATATACGCCAGGCGGCCCCGCTCCAGGCGTAAATCAGCTTTATTGTATTCTGAGCGCAACAGGCGAACCGCCACGGCGTACTGTTTGGTCTCGTAAGCGGTCTTACCATCGCGCACCTTTACGGTACTGCTGCTACCACAGCCTATCAAGAATAAACCAAGCGAAAGGAGTAGAATGGATCGAATCATGTTTAGCACATTTTTTAGGAAAACGCCCCCGGGGGCTTGCTTGTTGTCGAAAATACGTAATGTGGCTTACAAAAGGGAACCCATAATCAAAAAAGGGGCAAGCTCCTAATGGAACCTCCCCCTTTTCTTTCTTTTTTGCGAAAGCTAAAAACTAAACCTAAGCCGTTTTCACCGCTTTAGAGAAACCTTTCGAGCCTTCATCTTTCTTGGCCTTCGTGGGCTTCAGATCTTTAGACAGATCCGACATGATGGGTGTTGCCACGAAGATCGAAGAATAAGTACCCACTACGATACCGACCAGCAGTGCAAAGGCAAAACCTTTGATCGAAGTACCTCCGAAGAAGAACAAGATACCGACTACCAGTAAAGTCGTCAGCGAGGTAATCACCGTACGGCTGATGGTACTATTGACCGCCATATTGATGACTTCTTTCTTATCTTTTCTGGTGTAAGTATTCAGGTACTCCCGGATACGGTCGAATACCACCACGGTATCGTTGATGGAATAACCGATCACCGTCAGGATAGCCGCGATAAAGTTCTGGTCGATCTCCAGGTTGAAACCAATCCAGCCGTGGAAGATCGAGAAGATACCCAGTACGATAATTGAATCGTGGAACAGGGCCGCTACCGCACCGAGGCTAAACTGCCACTTGCTAAAGCGCAGGAAGATGTACAGGAAGATCGCCAGCAGCGCCAGAATGGCTGCGTAAAATGAGCTGGTCTTAATATCATCCGCAATCGTGGGGCCTACCTTGTTCGAGGCGGTCACGTGCGTACCCGTACGCATATCGGAATTCTTGAAGTTGTCTTCGTTCAGATCACCACCGACGGCATCGTTGACCCCTACGTATAGGGCATCGATCACGTCGGCCGAACTATCTTCGGTCGCATCTACCAGATAATCGGTAACAATATTAAAAGTATTACCCGCGTCAACGGCTTTTACGACCGGCTGGCTTCCGCCAAAAGATTCGGTCAGTGAAGTACGAAGGGTCTGTACGTCTATATCAATGTTTTCTTCAAATTCTACGGTGTAAGAGTATCCTCCTTTGAAATCGACACCCAGTTCGAAACCGCGCGTAGCGAAGGAAGCGAAACTAGCCACCAGTGCAATCGCAGAGATAACGTAAGCAATCTTGCGCTTACCCAGCCAGTCAATTTTCAGATTGGCAAAGGCATTACGCGAAAAGCCGGTATCGAAAGTCATGTTCCGCTCCTTAGACAACCACCAGTCGAAGACCAGACGGCCAACCAATACGGCGGTGAATAAAGAAGAAAGTACACCAATGATCAACACCACGGCGAATCCTTTGATTGGTCCCAGCCCGAAGAAGGCCAGTACGATTGCCGTCAGAATTGTGGTGACGTTGGCATCGATAATCGCGGAATAAGAGTTCTTAAAGCCATCCGTCACCGAGGCGCGTACCGATTTCCCTTCGCGCAGCTCCTCCCGGATCCGCTCGAAGATGATCACGTTGGCATCTACCGCCATACCGATGGTCAGGATCACACCCGCTACCCCGGGTAGGGTAAGTACGGCATTCAGCGAGGCCAGTGCCCCGAAGATAAAGAACAGGTTCAGGAACAGGGCGATGATGGATACGATACCCGCTCCACCGTAGTAGAGGATCATAAAGCCCAGTACCAGTACAAAACCGATGACCAGTGCCCGCACCGAACGGTTAATATTTTCTTGTCCCAGAGAAGGTCCGACGACCGCCTCCTGGATTATTTCTGTTTTAGCCGGTAGCTTACCAATCTCCAGGATATTCGCCAGGTCCGTCGCTTCCTGAAGGGTAAAGTTACCAGAGATCTGGGAGCTACCCTGCGTAATCGGACCGTTCACGGAAGGTGCCGAAACGACCTCGTCATCCAGCAGAATGGCAATCTCGCGCTGATTGTCCGTCGCCGCTTCGGTGGTCATCCGACCCCAGATTTGCGCGCCTCGGTTATTCATCTGCATTGAGACCACCACGTTGTTGTTCAGTGGGTCGGTCGAGGGGAAAGAGCTCGTAATATAGTCACCCGTTAACGGGGCTTCGTCGGTAGATTTCTTGATGGCGTACAGGCGGTACAGATTCGTCTGCTCTCCGTCCTGTCCTTTCAAGGCATCCCGATCCCAGTGCCAGGCAAGATCCCGTGGGAACAAGCGCTGAATAGCCGGATTTTCCAACAGACGGGAAATAGAATCTACCTGATTGCGCTCTGCTACCCCCATTACTGCGGGTCCGTAGCCACCGTTAGCATTGACTTGCAGACGACTCAATAGCGGGCCACCGGCCAGCGTCTGCTCGTATACGGTGTCGTAGCCAGCAATGGTGCTGCTGTCGATCTCATTGGTCAAAGAATCAGTCGCGTAGCGCGTAATAATGGAATCAATAGTACGCTGCTGCTGATAATCCAGGACATTGGTCAGCGTGCTGTTGGCCTGAATAAGGTTAGACAGGATAGCCGGACCACCAGGCTGATTCGGATTCACCGGATCGGAGATACGGTAGACATTCCAGAACTCCAATACCGCCGTTGCGTTCAGGAATTCACGGGCCCGCTCTTTGTCATCGATACCGGGCAGCTCTACCAGGATCAGGTCGCGCCCCGCATCCAGAGATACGTTGGGCTGGACTACGCCTAACTTATCAATACGTTTCTTTAAGAGCTTAAAGGTACGGTCAACCGTTTCGTTTGCGTTTTGGCGCAGAACACGGGTTACCTCACCGTTCGAGCTGTTAAAGTTGATTTGATCTCTTAATACATCATTTTGAGCAAATAGTGGCGCCAGTTTAGCATCCGGATTTTGCTCTGTATAAGCCTGAGAGAACAGAGTAATATAATCGGCCTGGGCATTTCTCAGACGCGCCGTTGCATCATCAAGAGCTTGCTGAAAGGCTTCCGTGCTCCGATCCTTCTCATTCGCCAAAGCTTCTACAAAATCTCTCAAATCCACCCGCAATACTACGCTCATTCCCCCTTTCAAATCAAGACCAAAAGCCAATTGCTTGGACTTCAGATCCTGGTAAGTCATTCCGGGCATCAAGGGCAACTTGAGGATCTCATCATCAGATCTGCTCTTGAGATAATTGATACGCTCCGACTTAGCGACGGAATCCTGCTTCTCCTCTGGGAACTGTGTGGCCACGGTTTCAGCGTATTCTTCCGCCTTCTTTTCTACCTTATTCGTCGGTAGTACGTACAAATACTGGACAACCGTTACAAGGGTCATCGCCACCAGGAAGAACTTTACTACTCCTTTTAATTGCATAACTCAATTATACTTTTAGTAATTTACAAATCGTCTTCTAAGGCAATCAACTGATTCATAGGAATTAAGCTGTTGATTTTCCAAACTCGCCCTAAAAAAACTGCGCAAATATAAAGGTTTTCAGACACTTTCGTACCTACCAGCCTTTTTTTTATTCGTTAATATTAGCGAGTAGTGACTTTTTTACCAACTCGCGTCAAAAATCTGAATTGTTCCTTCGTCCTTATAACGAAGGATAATTATTAAGATTCATCGAGGATTCCGTTTGGATTCCTTGGTTTATCTGGAATTTGCTCCTATTTTTAGGAAGAAGAAATTTAAGTTTTCTTCTTACCATTTCATCAACTAAATCAACTTAAAACATGGGTTTATTTTCATTTCTGAAAAATGCAGGTGCCAAACTATTTAACAAAAAGAAAGAAGCTTCTCCCGAAGAAGTCAGAGCGGCCAATATGGAAGCCATGAAAAAATCGGTCGAAGATCTAGGCTTCGAAGTTAGAGAAATGTTCCTCGACCTACAAGGGGATACGGTTATTGCCTTCGGTGAAGTCGATACCCAAGAGATTAAAGAAAAGGTCATCCTGGCCCTGGGTAACGTCGAAGGGATTGCTACCGTCGATGATCGCATGACCGTTGAGGCTCCAGAGCCCGAATCTCAGTTCTACGAAGTAAAAAGCGGCGATTCTTTATCTAAAATAGCCAAGGAATTTTATGGCGACGCCATGAAGTATCCCGTTATTTTTGAAGCTAATAAGCCTATGCTGAAGGATCCTAACCTGATCTATCCCGGTCAGGTCTTACGTATTCCTCCGATTGAGGCTTAAGATCTCCTCACTTTCGTAAAAAAAAAACGGGCCGTAAGTATATCGCTTGCGGGCCGTTTTTTTATGCGGACGCCTCTAAGCATTGACGACATTGGTGGGCTGCCCGTCCAGGAAGGCCTTTACGTTTTCGACGACGATATCCAGCAGGCGTTGGCGAGCGGCGTAGCTGGCCCAAGCCTGATGAGGCGTAATCCAGCAATTATCCAGCGCTAACAAGGGATGGCCTTCGCGGGGCGGTTCGTTTTGCAAGACATCCAAGGCTGCACCTTTTAATCTTTTTGCGCTAAGCGCCGCGTGCAGATCAGTCTCATTAATCAGGCCACCCCGTCCGGTATTAATCAGATAAGCCGTCGCTTGCATCTGCCCTAGTAATTCGGCATTAACAATCTCGAAATTATCCTCCGTCAGAGGAGCATTCAGACTGATGACATCGCTTTCGCGAAAAAGCTGCTCCAGCGGCACAAAATGTACGCCTTCCATGGCATCGCGAATCGGATGCTTATGCGTGGCCCTGACCTGCATACCAAAGGCCATGGCTATTTTGGCGACCGCCTGGCCAATTCGACCAAAACCATAAATACCCATCGTCTTGCCATACAATTCGTCAAGAGTCTCCAGCCAGTAGGCAAAGTGGGGCTGCCCGGACCAATCGCCCGCCCGGACACTTCTGGCGTGTGCGCCCACCCGATTCGTCATCTCTAACAAAAGGGCAAATACATGCTGAGCAACGGCGGGGGTACTATAGCCCACGGCATTACACACGGGGATGTCCCGCTCGCGGGCAGCTTCCGTGTCGACATTATTATAGCCGGTAGCCGTTACACAAATGCACCTTAAGCGGGGCAACTGATCCAAGATTTCCGCATTTATTTTGACCTTATTGACCAGGACAATATCCGCCTCTTTTAAACGTTCGACTACCTGATCAGCTGGTGTATGTTCGTAGGCCTGTAAGTGTCCCAGTTTTTGTAGAGGCATCCAGTCCAAATCACCAGGGTTCAGGGTATGCGCATCGGGATAAACAATATTTATTGACATAATCTTATATTTATATTCCGCTAATATCTTTATTTTAGCCTGGAAAAGTGAATATTAGGTTAAGAAGGCCGATTCAATCGTTAGATTCTTGTTAAGCTAGCTTCCAGGCTGGTAGTTTAATCACTTTTTTGAAAAATTTGTATAGTCCCAGCTCAAATAGAAGCGCAAGGTGAATTTATTTGGCAATCAGTTATTTCTAAGTTCTTAGCTTTGTCCTCCCTCTTGATCCCCCTTAGAAAGGGGGCTAGGAGGATGGGAATTAATTCACCTTAAACCCAAATTAAAACCATCATCACAAACCAAAAGATACGACGTACGTAATGAAATCAATAACCACCACCTTATTATTCTCTCTGGCGAGTCTGCTTGCCTATGCCCAACACAATATTACAGCTTCCGTTGTGGAAGAGTGGCGTACCGATAAAATGCCCAATTCCGATTATAATCTCAACTCCGTATACCTTTACCTCCTCAATGGGGATGCCCTGGAGGAGGCCTTCTCCGGAGACTATCTGCAACGTAGTGAGCGGAAAGAACTCGATTTGAAAAGAGGCGATTACCCGCAGTATATGTACCTGGCGATATCGATCGATAATCCCATCAAAGATGAAGAATCCCTGACGATACCCCTGATGGTGCACGATGCCCGTAATCCACAGGAACAATCCCGCGTCACGGAATACGGTGGTCGCTTTTTGGAAAACATACCCGATGATATCCTGAAAAACGGCGATATCGTCGCCAAAATCAAATTTGAGGCCTTCAAAGGAAATACCAATACAGAATTCTGGAAAAAAACCGCGCAGATCTCGCTGGATCTCGGAAAAACAGCCACCAGCCTGCTCAGTGCGCCCCTGTCCGGTACTTTTACTGCCCTGACCAGCCAGATTATCCCACAGGTAGATAAGGGCCTGAAGTCCATGGAAAAGATAGAAGACCCCAAGAAATTAACCAGCGAATTCTACATTCGCCTGCTTAGTAAAGAGCTGAGTGCCCTTTACCAGGAAGAGGTGGTCTCGGCCAGCCTCTACCAAATCCACTGGGACATTGAAGATCCCCGGAATCGCAATTTTTTCTATAAAATGAAGGACGCACCAACGGTGGACTACGTGCGCAATAAAGTCACGGACAGTAAACTTCCATTCATCCTGGTCGTCAATACCAAAGCCGAGTACAATACGGACCACTCCGAACTGGCTTACACCCCCAATTACATCGAGCGCAAATCCAAAGATTTTCGGAAGATCAAAAATGCGGAGAAAAGAACAGTAGAAAAAGAGTTCCTGGAAGCATTAAAGATTGCCATGACCATTAATAAGCAGGTGGATGTCTTTAAGTCCAGCGTCAATACTAAATATCCCGATTGGCTGTCTTTCTCACGAGCCATCGATCTGTATTACGACCTGCGTAACTTACAACAGGAAGAGATGGTAAAGCTTCGGAATATGGATCAGTTCAGCCAGCAAAAATACTACAACCTATACACCAATGTAGTCAGTGATGTGGACTTGTGGTTCAACTCAGAGCTGTTAAATCGCGGTCGCGACGTGGTAAATTTCCTGATTACTTATCAAAAAACACCCTACGCCCGCCTGGCCCAGAACAAATCGGCCAGACAGGTTTATCAGGACCTGGAGCTACTGGACTTCTACCGCGATCGGGTACAGCAGATCGAGATTCAGGGTAAATTACCCAAAGAAGTAGAGTCCCTGGCCAGTTACAGTCTTTCTAATCAAAAACTACGCGAGATTGAAGCCTTACTCTACCAAAAAGAGTTCAATATTCCGGCTAATTTAAGCCTGGAGGAACAAAAGGACTGGTTACTGGATAAGGCCACCCGGGTATATCCGCTGTGCCGGCTTTGCGCCGAAACCGTGGGTCAGGAGATTACCCGCATCGAAAACAAATCCCACGCAGAAAACCAAATGGCCTACCGTACCATTAGTGCACAGTACTACGACAACCTGGAATGCTACGAAAATATCTACCAGACGCTGGAGACTTTCGTAAAAGAGAACACCGATTCCTTAACGGTATCGCCTTTTATGTTCTCAGCGGTAAAGAAAGATCGGGAAGAGTTTATGAAGTATTCCAGTACCCTGACCCAGGTCGTTGGTAAAGATTATACCAAGATTCCCCGGCAGGAACTCAAAGAGCTACTGAGTAAATACTACGTGACCCGGCAAAAAATGGCCGACGTGGTCGGTCGCCTGCGCAGCGTGGTACTGACCGACCCCATGCAGGTCTCTTGTATTGAGATTCGACCGTAGGTGGGGGGCGTGTATCGGGTATCGGGTGCTTATGTGGTCGGGTAATTATGGGATGTGAGAAATTATTATTTTCTTGAGTTTCCGTAGCGCTTTTAAGTCGATAATTTAATCCATGAAATGAGTACTTCGAACATTGCCAAACGCCGGACCAAGCCCAACTATACTTACGCTATCCTTAGCGTATCTCTGGTGCTGTTTCTGCTTGGTTTTTTTGGTTTGGTACTCCTTCACGCTCAGGAGCTCATCCAGCTCTACAAGGAGCAGGTTAATATCATTGTTGAATTGGACGATCAGCTCACGGAGGTGCAGATAAGGGGAGTCGAGCAGTTACTAAAACAGCAGGAGGCCGTACTGGATACTTCCATCCACTACATCAGTAAAGACGAAGCGGCCTTGCTCATGCAGGAAGAGTTTGGGGAAGACTTCCAGGATTTGGGTTTACCTAATCCGTTTTATGAGATGTATACTTTTAATGTAAGAGCGGGTACTATGCAGGCCGATAGTCTGGAGCAGTTACAAATGGTCATCTCGGAATTCCCCGGGGTGAATGCCGTTTATTATCAGGAAAATGTCATTGATGAAATCAGTAATAACCTAAAAAAATTGGGATACTTAGCACTGGTCGTCAGCCTTTTCTTTTTTGTGGTGGCCGTCACTCTGGTACATAATACCATTCGCCTGGCGCTTTACTCCAACCGTTTTTTGATTAAGAACATGCAGCTCGTAGGGGCTTCCTGGGGTTTCATTAGTCGCCCTTATCTCCTACGCGCGCTGGGACACGGTTTTATTGCCAGTGTATTGGCGATCGCGGCCCTGAGTGCCATGCTTTTTTGGGTCAGAAGAGACATTCCTCAGCTCCTACTGGTAGAAGATGCCATGACCTTTGTATACTTACTATGTCTCCTGATCCCGATCGGGATGTTACTGTATGGCATCAGTACTTATCAGGTAGTACACCGACAACTTACGATGCGCGTTGATGATCTCTATTAGAACTATCTCTAAAATTGGCGATTTTCGCATATAAATACTTACTTTTGCAGTTCATCATATTTCGATTCCAATGAGTGATCAAAAACCGCCTAAGAAGAAGAAAGTAGTAGTGACCACCAAGAAGCAGGTAAAAACCAGCGACAAGGCAAAGAGCTCCGCCCAAAAAGGCAGAAAGACGGGCAAGAGTACCACTTCACGCAGACAGCGGGAGCTTAAAAACGCCAAAAATGCCTACCGCTCGGAAATGATCATCAGTAATCAGCAATTGTACATCATGCTGGCTGGTTTGGGGATCATTTTACTGGGACTGATCCTGATGAGCGGTGGTGCCATGCCCGATCCTACGGTTTGGGACGAAGACATCATTTACAGTCCGCGCCGACTGACGCTAGCCCCTATTCTTATCCTTGCGGGTATGGGCGTGGAGATTTATGCGATCTTTAAAGGCGGCAAGTAAACCATTCCATGGAAGACATCATCAGGGCGATCCTCCTGGGCATTATTCAGGGCTTAACGGAATTCCTGCCGGTTAGCAGTAGCGGCCATCTAGAACTAGCGAAATACTTTTCGGGAGACGATAGCCTGGCGCAGGAAAGCCTGCTCATGACGGTGACGCTGCACGCGGCTACAGCCCTTAGCACCATCGTCGTATTCCGCAAAGATATCTGGTCGATTTTGAAGGGCACCTTTCAGTTCCGTTGGAACGAAGACCTCGCATTTACGCTAAAAATCATTGTATCCATGCTACCCGCTGCCCTGGTGGGTATTGTTTTTGAAGAGCAGGTGGAGCGCTTATTTGCCCAGAATATTCCGCTGGTAGCGGGTATGTTATTCATCACGGCAATCTTACTATTTTTGGCCGATAAGGCCCGAAAGACGGATAAAAAAGTGGCCTACGGTAGTGCTTTATGGATCGGAATCGCCCAGGCGATTGCTATTTTACCCGGTATTTCCAGGTCGGGTGCGACAATTTCTACCGCCGTACTGCTGGGGATAGATCGGGAAAAAGCCGCTCGTTTTTCTTTTCTGATGGTCGTACCACTCATTCTGGGCAAGATGGCGAAAGACCTGTTGGATGGAAATCTAAGTCAATCCAGTCCCCAGCTGCTGGAATTAGGCCTGGGTTTTGGGATGGCTTTTCTGACTGGCTTGCTGGCCTGCGTATGGATGATTAGACTGGTCAAAAATAGTAACTTAACTTATTTTTCGATATATTGCCTTATTATAGCAGTGTTAAGTTTTACCTATTACCTACTGAATAATGGATGGTCGGTACAGTAATAGTACATTTATTAATCAAGTAAAACAACGATGAACGTAGAAGAGGATAACCCACTCCCGGGTTATAATTTCAAAGCAGGAGTTCGATTATTGGTAGATAAACCGAAAGACTGGACATCATTCGACGTCGTAAACAAGATTAGGCACAAGATAAAGAGACGCCTGCAGATCAAAAAGATCAAGGTGGGTCACGCTGGGACACTCGACCCCATGGCCACCGGTCTATTGATCATCTGTACGGGCAAAGCCACCAAAACAATAGAGGGCTACCAGAACATGCCCAAGGAATACACCGGTACGATGAAGCTGGGGGAGACCACTCCCTCCTTTGATGCGGAAACGCCCGTTGATGCCCACTACCCGACCGACCACATTACCAAAGCATCTATTAAAGCCGTTCGCCAGCAATTCCTGGGGGATCTGGAACAAATCCCCCCGGTATTCTCCGCCATTAAAGTAGATGGACAACCCCTGTACAAAAAAGCCCGTAAAGGTATCAAAGTAAAGGTTGATCCCCGGCCGGTACATATCTATGACTTTGACATTACGCGGATTGACTTACCCGAAATTGATTTTCGGGTCCGCTGTAGCAAAGGCACCTACATTCGGTCTCTGGCCCACGATTTTGGAAAAGCCCTCGACTCGGGTGCGCATTTAATCGCCCTGCGCAGAACCCAAATTGGCGAATTCCACGTCGATGACGCCTGGCAAATTAAAGATTTGGTGCAGGTCATTGAGGAGGGTCCGGTGGTAGAGCAATCTTCTAAGGAATAAGTCAATAATTAATGCTGCAAAATACCCGCTCGTAATTCAAAGGGATCCAGTTCTTTGGTGTACTCGATTAGCGCGAAGCGAATTCTGTTGCGCGTCACCAGCAGCTGCTCGCGACTAGCCAAGCCTAAACGGGCATCTTTGTCATTCTTGTTGAGTCGGGCCATTTGCATATAAATGCTCATCAGGATACTGGAATCCTCGTCTAACACTCTTTCAAATAGTGCGCAGGCTCCTTGCAAATCATCGGCATTGATGTAAGTGCGCAGGGCCTTTTGTACCGCTTTTACATTCTCAAAAGTGTCAATTTCTTCATTGAAAATCAGTGGATCTACCTTTTTATCTTCGCCTAACATCGGATCAGTGTTGGGCTCCACCTCCCGGTAAGCGTAGGCGCGACGTGGCGGTAAAGCAGCCCCTGCTTTAAATTGATAAGATTTCTTTCGAAAAATAAATTCGCCCCCCAAATGGCCTTTGACTGGTAAAGGCTCGGCACGCGGAATGGGGTTATTCCCCACCGCAACGGCCTGGATCAGATCGCGGGATAAGTCCATCACACTCATCAATTCATCCGGATTACTCCTCAGAAAAAAGAGTAGGTTCTCCGCAAAGGGGCTATGCGTACCCGGCGGTCCATCCGGTACCACTTCATTCCGTCCGGAAGTCAGTAAAAAGCGGGAGGGAATGCGATCTAAGCGGGCGAGCGCTTCCTCCTCCGCTTTCAGGTCACGGGTTTCAAACATGGCCCCGGCGTGACAGGCATCGGCCATGACCAGGGTGTGAAAACTATTAATCGCCTCGATCTGGCTTTTCAGAAAGCTAAAGGGAATATTAGTATCGTAGGCATCGGCTTCTCCCTCCACCGGAATCCAAAAGCCCTGGTTCCAAGTTTCGTTGTACTGGCCGTGTCCGGCAAAATAAATCAGCAAGGAATCGTTCTCCTGTACCTTTTGGGACAATTCTTCCAGGCTTTGGTAGATGTTGTGCCGGGTCGCCTGCTCATCAGATAAGGTGATCAGGTGATCCGGCTTAAACTGATAGTTGGCCAATAACAATTCCTGAAGCGCTTGAGCATCCGCCCGGGCATTATTGAGCTGACGGACATTTTCGTAGGCATCAATACCAATACAAAGAAAGTAGTAGTTCCCATCCGGGAGTCTTGCTGATTGTGGTGGTGGTGTAAAGCCTTGTCCTCTTTCCATATGCTAAATTTAAAAAAAATCTGGAATTATGCAGGTGGCTAAGATGTACGGTATTTATTCCAGAAAGTTATTTAAGAACTTCTATATTGTGTCGACCAAGTGATTTAGCAGAAAACAAATGACAGACCAACAAATATACGGGGTAATTGGCGCGGGCAGTTTTGGTACAGCCGTAGCCAATCTACTGGCCCACAATGTAAAAGTACTGATGTACAGCCGGGAGCCTGCGGTTGTGCAGAGAATCAACAAAGAGCGTAAGCATCTGGGAATAAAGATATCCGAGCGGATTTCTGCAACCGACAGTTTACAAGAGGTGGCTTCCACCTGCCAGACGATATTCCCGATTGTACCTTCGGTGAAGTTTCGGGAGATGATGCAGCAACTGGGACCTTACCTGAATCCGGCCCACATTCTGATTCACGGCACGAAGGGCTTTGATACCTTTGAAGATGGTGCGCACGTACCCGAGACGGATAGCTTATTACCGGACCAGGTACACACCATGAGTCAGGTCATCCTGCAAGAAAGCTCGGTGCGCAGAATCGGTTGCCTCTCGGGTCCTAATCTGGCCAGCGAGATCATGGAAGGCCAGCCCACCGCCACGCTGGTGGCCAGTCCTTTTTCTGAGGTGATTACCATCGGGAAAAGTGTACTTAACAGCCCTAATTTTAAGGTTTATGGCAGCGATGATTTACTGGGTGCCGAATTAGCCGGTGCCCTGAAGAACATTGTCGCCCTCGGCTCGGGTATCCTACGGGGCAAGGGGCTGGGGAAAAACATTCAGGCCATGCTAATCACCCACGGCCTTTTAGAAATGGTTCGCTTTGGTCGCGCTTTTGGTGCGGAAGTACATTCCTTCTTTGGTACCGCAGGTATTGGGGATTTGGTGGCCACGGCGACCAGTAAAAGCAGTAGAAACTTCACCTTTGGCTATCGACTGGGACAAGGAGAGAGCGTAACCGAAATCAAGAAATCCATGCCAGAGCTTGCCGAAGGGGTGCGTACCATACAGATCACCAATGCGCTGGCCCGACACGCCCGCCTACGGGTTCCCATCACCAATACCCTGTATAATGTCATCTTTGATCATTACGAAATCGACAAAGCCATTAAATATCTGCTGGCCTATCCCTACGATGTGGATGTCAGTCTATAAAGTCCTGACAACAACATTAGCTAATTGACGCCTTAGAGGCTAAGACCCTACCGTTTCCTAAATCGAGCACAAACAAATATAAAAATCACTAATATTCCTCGGTGTAAAGCGTACATTTGTGAAAAATAATTAATCCCAATGAATGTAGTTCAATTGTTGTTAGCAGTAGCACTGATGTGGACTGCTGCACCTGCTGAAGAAAGTGCTCCTTCACTGAATGAATGCGAAGTTTATTTTCCCAATGCCTTCTCCCCAAACGACGATGGCATCAATGATGAATTTAAACCCGCAATTGCGAATGATTGTACCTTCGTAAGTTTTGAGATGAACATCTACCACAAAAGTGGCTCCCTGGTATTTAGTAGTACGGATAGTACCATCGGTTGGAATGGTCGACACCGCAACCAGTCCGCCCCGGCCGATGTCTATTATTACATTGCTAAGTACAGCGTCACGGCAAATGAAGATGAGATTCCGGAAATCATCACTGGAGATATTAGCTTACTGCGATAATTACATCTCAGAGGGCGAGCAACAAATCATAATCCCTTGATGAGACGAAGCGCACGATCCGCCCGAGGTGGATACGTGCGCTTTCCTTTTTTGCAGACTTCATCTATTACTCAATACGAACCAGCTGCTGGGTAGAAATCAGTCGGCCCTTTTTATCATAAATAAATCGTAAACATAATACCTCGTTAAAACTGCGTTAAATCAGCCTTTTACGGAGCCCGAAGTGTCCGCGAGGCTACAACATCCTGCTTTGCAGGCAACATTAAGCCTGAGCTAGCGGTTCTTAAATAAAAGTTATGCGCATGTTATCAACCTTTTTAATGAGTATTTTATTGCTGAGCAGCAGCTACTGTACGACCGCTTCCGACGCGGATAGCAGCTCTTACAATGAGATGAGCGAGGATTCCGCTTTCGCGAAAAATACCGCTACTTCAATGGCTCAGGTTACGGAGCAAGCCGCCCAGAAGCCAGAGGAAAGCAGTGCTTCAAAACCCAAAGGAACAACGGAGCCTTCTGTGAAAAGTGAACCAAAAGCGGCTAGCCCTAAGCCAGAAAAGCCTGTCGAAACTCCAGCAAAAATCGAAGCAGCACCAAGGCCTGAAACCCCTCGAGCGTCTACCAACGA
>DATFKA010000092.1:0-12984 GCA_035268885.1 Saprospiraceae bacterium | reverse complement strand
TAGTCGAATCTTGGATACTCATGAGCTACTTCCGATTTTCCGAATCATACCTCCCTCGTGAGCTAATGGCTTCACAACCATTACTCCTATCTTTTCCGATCCTGACTCTATTATTAAATTCATCCTTCCTAATTTTAGGTTTGGTCCTTCCCGTTTACCCTCTCAAATGTCGCTGCAAACAACACGGTTCGTCATTGACAGTGGTTTGGCTCGGTACTATGACCTCGGCTGACTCCTCACCCAGATAGCACGCCTCTTATGCGATTCTTGTTCATCAGGCCAGTGCTTTGCCTTCGGCTTCCTTCAGCAACTACTTCACAATAGCAACCTTGCCGCTCGGCAAGTTCTTCCCCTTATCGGGCGAACACGGGACTCGCACCCGCTAGACGTGCGCCATACCTGGCGCACCAATAAAAAATCCTCCGCCCATTGGACGGAGGATCACCATCTACCTTGAAATTCTATATCAATATTCTAACTTGATACTCTATTCCAAAGATGGTATGTTTTCATCTTCAAAGCGTGCATTATTGTTACGGAAAGGTGGACTATTGTGCCGATTGGTGATTTACCGGGTCATCAGTGGAAGGCGAATCAGGATTTCTGTTGTTTGTTCCGCATCACTTTTCAGCTCAATTGAGCCATCGTGTCCCTTTTCCACTATATCGTGGGCAATAGAAAGCCCCAAGCCGGTATTACCCTTTCCGGTAGGTTTAGTTGTAAAAAAGGGGTTAAAGACCTTCTTTTGGATAGATAGCGGTACCCCGCCTGCATTATCTCTAATACAGATCAATACCTGACCATTACTTTCTGAGGTATTGAGGGAGATTTTGGGGTTTTCAATATTCCTTTCGGAAAAAGCCTCCAGGCTATTATTTAATATATTGAGGAAAGCTCTATTCATATCTTGGGGGATTATCCGAATATCAGGTAAATCTTTCGTCAATAAAAGTTCAAGCTCTACTTTCAATTCCGGATACTTAACCCCCGTGCCCGCGTAGGCCAGTTCCCAGCTGTCCAGCAATAAAGTATTGACATCCTGCAGGCTACTTTCTGAGCTTTCCCCCCGTGCATGATTCATCATACCATTGATGATCGAATCTGCTCTTTTGCCCTGTTTATGGATGTCTTGCGCATTTTGACGAAGCTCTTCGAGTAAAAAGGCGACATCTTCCTTTTCTTCAGCGGGCATTTTGGCCAAGTGCGGCTCCAGACTTTCTTGTAAATCTTCCACCAGGTCAATGGATCCCTCTGAAAAATTATTCACAAAATTCAATGGGTTTTTAATCTCATGGGCAACCCCCGCAGTCATTTCTCCCAGGGTTGCCATTTTATCCTTTTGCAGCAATTGCTGTTTTAAGAAAGCCTGTTGGGCATCCTGCTTACGTTTGTTCCGCACCACCCAGATCCAGGCCGCTGCAAAGAGCACAATAAAAATAGTGACCAGGCTTATCTGGACGATTCTGGTGCGTTGGGCCTTATTTTTGGCATTCAGAGCCATGACTTTTCTGGCTTCTTCTGCCAGTTCCAATTCGGTTTCCAGCTTTTCATTACGCAGATTCAGGGTAGTATTTTCCAGTAAGCGCCGGGCAATTTCTGCTTCGCTCAGATCCTTCATGATTTCCTGCATCTCTGCCGTGGTTTCCACGTAGGTATCTTCTAATTTAGAGTATTGTTCATTCCTGTTTTCCAGGTCTAAAGCCGTTTTTAAACGGGTGTATTCTTCATTTACTTCATCGTATCGTCGGGAGCGCCCATCTGCTTCATAAATATCTTGCAGCAATTGCAGACTGACGAGGGTCAATTCATCATTTTTCAAGGCCCTGCCGGCTTCTACCGCATCTTCGGCCGCATTTGCGGCCCGTCGATATTGCTCTTCGGCAATATAGAGCTTCGCCAGAAGCATGGCGCTTTCCTGCAGAAGTTCTGACCAGTCAGATCTTTTACTCGCCTGGGTAACCTCCACCAACATTTTTATAGCCTGGTTTGGATCCTCCGCTTGAATTTTCTGAGCACCCTGCAATTGGAGTTGCATTATAGCTCTCTCCTGACTAATTTCGGAAGCGCCTTCTTGGGCCTGGGCTTTCGCCGAAAAAATAACGGCCAGTAAGACAGCCACTAGAATTGATAATCGTCTCATTGTTATAGAATGTAAATATTTATTGGCGCCAGTCCTGAGGAGATGTTCCAAAGGCAGCAGAAAAAGTTCTCGAAAAATACTTCGGGTCTTTAAATCCTACTTCAAAAGCTACCTGTGAAATATTCAGTTCGGAAGACTGTAACAGTTTTTTGGCATGCTCCAAACGGATAGAACGAATAAAATGAGAAGATGACAAGCCCGTAATAGACTTTAGCTTGCGGTGCATTTGCGTGCGACTTACCCCCACCGATCGACATATATCCTGGATACCAAAATCTTCATCATCCAAGTTAGTCTCTACCAGATCCCGGACCTGTAAGACGAAATCATCTTCTGCTTCTTGCTTAGCTGGTTCTTTGCCCAGAGCCAGATTCTGATAATATTCCTGTAATTGGGCACGCTGGGTTAATAAACGCTCAATTTGTACAAATAATTCTTCCTGCTCGAAGGGTTTCAACAGGTAAGCATCCGCGCCGTACCGTAAGCTGTCCAGCCGACTGTCCTGATCATCTTTTGCGGTAAGCATGATCACTGGAATGTGCCGTACCCGATCATCCTTTTTCAGCCGTTTGCAAAGTTCTATCCCATTAAGCCTGGGCATCATAAGATCCGTGACGACTAAATCGGGGACCGACTCTAATAAACGCGACCAGCCCTGCTCACCATCTTCTGCTACCAGACAGTGATAGCGATCTTCGAGTAGGACCTGCAGGTAAGTCCGGATATCCTTGTTATCTTCCACAATTAATATCGTCGGTAAATCACCGCTGGGCATAGCCGAAGAAACTTCTTCTTTAGTTTTGGTAGCTTTAGTTCTTGCCAGCACTGGTTTACTTTTTGGAGCCTCCTGATGAATAGGCAGGCTTACCCTAAAAGTAGTCCCCTCTCCCACTGTGCTTTCCAAAGACGCGTCTCCCCCTAAGAGTTGCGTCATCTGCTGTACAATCGCCAGACCAATACCTGTACCCTGCTGATAATCTTTATCTGAAGATTGATAAAACGGATCGAAGATATATTTTTGCTGTTCCCTGGGTATTCCCCGCCCCGTATCGCGTACCTCTATTATAAACTGCTTCCCTTCCGGTTGGATCCTCAAATTAATGCTTCCACCCGCGGGTGTAAACTTGATGGCATTTGACACTAGATTGGATAGGATTCGTAGTAGCTTATCGGCGTCATAATCCATCATGAACTCCGATTCGGGGTAATGTATATTGAGCTGAATATCTTTGGACTCTGCCAGGTAGGCGTAACTCTCGGCTATATAAAGCAGATAAGCAATAATATCGGCCTGTATCCAATGCACCGGTAAGGTTCCCGAAGCTAATTTCCGTAGTTCTAATACCTGATTAACCAAATCCAACAATTGCCGGGTATTATTTTTAATCAAGGGTAAGGCCTTTTCTAACCACTGTTGCGCGTTGGTATCGATCTGCTCCGACATCCCCTTAATTACGGTAAGTGGTGTCCGAAATTCGTGGGCGATATTGGTAAAAAACTCATTTTTGAGCTGATCGATGGTGGCCAGCCGCTCGTTTTCGTGGGCTAATTCTTCAGCTTGCTCTCCTTTTTTGATCAGTTCTGCTCCTTTGGCCGTTTTTTCAATGGTTACTTTGAGGTCCTCAAAATCAATCGGCTTAGTGATAAAATCATAGGCTCCCAGATTCATGGCGGTCCGAATATTTCCCATATCCCCGTAGGCAGAGACGATCACAACTTGTTGGTTATTCCATTGCTCCTTAATTTCCTGCAACAAGGCCAAACCATCCTTTTCTGGCATATTAATATCCGTTAATACTAGATCATAAGGACCTTCTGCCCGCAATTTGCCAAGCGCTTCCTCGGCACTTAGCGCGAACGAAAGATTAAACTTGCCTTTTCGAATTTCCCTGCGTAATCGTTGCCGTAACAAACGCTCAAATTGCGGCTCATCATCCACAGCGAGTACATTAATTTTCATCATTATCTTCCTTAGTTCCTTAGGAATGAGTCCATAATAAATTATACATCTTTACTTGTCCTTTGCCGCCCAGTTTCGTTAAAAAGCTTCGTCGATGCGCTGCATCGCCTACGTTTTTTGCCTCACCGAACAGCAAAACACCTGCGTAAATCTTGTACATTTTATTAATGCCCCATTCCTTACCTTTAATAATAGAAAAATAAATATACTTTATTGTTTTTGTAATACCCTGGCTTCTCCTGATCTTCTCGGATCAGCACCGGCAATAACCTGGCCGTCCCGCACCATAACGGCCGCCGAATAGCCCATGCGTAAGCGTCCTCTTTTTGAGATCCATTGAATCTCGTGGCCTCTTTTCATCATACCCTCCATTACGGCTGGGGAAAAGCCCTGCTCGGCCTGTATTCGCACGGACTGTATTTTTAAGGGGTCTTTCGGGTCAAAACGTGCACCGACCAGTACCCGTGGCTGCTCAATCGCTTCCTGGGGAGAAAGTTGGTTATCAATAACCCCGGTGACAATGTGGTATACCGCTGAGGTGATCCAGGCATTTCCCGCCGCCCCTACTGCCAATAAGGGTGCCTGTTCTTCTTCCTCGCCTTTAAACACTAAAGTTGGCGTAATGGAGGTAACGTTACGCGCAAAGGGGATCCGTGCATTATATCCCTCCTTATTACGTCCGTAAGACCCCAGCTTATCATTATATAAAAATCCCAGCCCGGGGGTGACATAAAAGTTTCCGCCCCAGGTGCCTAGGGTCTGGGTCACAGAGACCATATTGCCGGCCCCGTCTGCTACCGCAAAAGCCGTGGTGCCCGTATTGGATTTCGCATCCAGTACCTTAGTCGCTCCCCAAGAAGCCGAGTGGCGGGTATCCGCACAGGATCGCTCCGGACGGAGTGCCTGCGTGGGATCAAAGCAGGTCGACCAGCGGCGCTGTGCGGCGGCTTTATCCTCAAAAGCGGATAGATCAACGGGCCACAGCCCGGGATCGGCAATCTTGCCCCGTCCTGAAGGCGTTAATTTCCAAGCTTCTACCAAAGCGTGTAATGCGGCGGGATCATCCCGATAGGAACCAGGTTCTCGAAAAGCTTCCAGTTGATTTAAACGACCAATTAGTCCGGCGCCCCCCGAAACGGGCGGCGGTCCAGAATAAATGGTATGCCCGCGGTAAGTAGTCTGGACTGGCTTTCTTTCCACGGCGTAGTACCTCGCCATATCGGCCCTGGTCATTACATTACCATAACTGCGTAAATCCTTCACCATCTTATCAGCAATCGCCCCTTTATAAAAAGCTTGCGCTCCTTTATCAGCAAGTGTGCGCAAGGTCCAGGCTAAATCGGGGTTGCGCAGGGTATCCCCAAGGCCCAGTGGTTCTCCATCTTCAAAGAAAAGAGCATAACTCGATGGGTATTTTCGGTATTCTGCCTGCTCTTTGTACAAAGTAGTCGCCAAAGAGGCATCCAGTACAAAGCCCTCTTCTGCCAGCCGGATGGCCGGCTGGAGTAGATCCGCCCAGGATATTTGTTGGCTGCCATAACGCTTCCAGGCCAGCTCCATTCCCGCAACGGTGCCAGGGACATTCACCATAATCGGTCCGCCCCTGGGCAAGGGATCCAGCGCGCCGTTCGACAGGCTGGCTGCCTCCGGTACCCGCGTGAGGAATTCGATGCAGGTAGGTGCCTCCATATCCTCGAGGTAAAGCAGCATTTCGCCGTAACCGCCCATACCACTGGCATCCGGCTCTACTACCCCCAGCGCAAAGGATACCGCCACCGCCGCATCTACCACGTTACCCCCTTTTGCTAAAATCTCTGCTCCCGCCGCACTTGCTAAAGGATGCGCACTAGATACGCCAGCGCTACCCTTCTTTTCTTCCCGTAAAAAGGGACGCTCTTTTAATAATTCGTACAAAAGGGTCTGCCCCTCTTCCTCCGTTTTTACCCTTTTCAGCCGCTGGACATAAGCAATTTTCAGTGCGCCCCATTCGTCTTGATGAGCAGCTGGCGCGCTTTGAAACGCTTCGTCTAAAACTTGCGTAATTTCTGCGAACTGGCGATTTAGTTTTTGGCTCAGGGTCCGCTCCGGCAAGTTCCAGCTTTCACTAAAAGTGGAAACCGGAAGTACGGGAGCTTTTATCCATTTGATGGGCTTTGCGGACAGAATAGGATTATCCAGGTAGCCTTGCCCATCAGGATCCTGATCCCCATTATGATACGGGGCCACAGCGGCCAGTTCTGATAAGGCCAATTGCTCCCCATCGGCCGTCCAGGAAGCCAGATAGCGGCCCTCGACGATCAGGTTATGAAAATCGCCTTTTGGCGAAGTGAGATATACGCCGGCTTGCGGTCCACGACGGGTATAAGTGATGCGGGTACCATCCGGTGACCAAGCGGGAAAGGCGGGTGGTTGCCCACTCGACAACACCTGTATTTCTCCTTCCAGTAACCATAGACAAAGTTCTTGCTTAGGGCCAATATTACGGATAAAAACCATCGCTTCCCCCTCTGGAGACAGAGCGGGGCTATGACCGCCCTGACTTCCTTTTACCATTCCGGCGGAATCCCCAGGAGGTTGCAACCATAACCGGGCTTCCGGACCAAGTCCCTGTACCCAGGCTACCGTACCGCTCTTGTCAACCGTGGGCTGTGTTTGATGACCAGGCTGTGGAGCAAAAGCCTCCAAATTATTGGTGTTCAGGTTCAACTGATATAATTGATAAATCCCAGTTCGGTTTGAAGAGAAAAGTATGGATTGTCCATCGGGCATCCATACTGGTTGTCGGTCCTCTGCCGGATCCTGAACAAGGATCTCCCATTTTTTCACTTTCCCTTTTCTGTCGATGGCTCCCCGCCAAATATCTCCATCGATACTGAGGAGTATACCCTGCTCCGCATGAAAATGGGGTCTTCCATTGGCTTTTGCCGTAAGGCAGTACACCAATAGGAATAAAAAAAGAAGGGACTTTTTTAAAAACATAGTAATCCGTTTATGTAAGAATGAATGCTTAGGTACGGGCCAAACTAGCAAAAGTTGAAAGAAATCTAAAGAAATAGGGAAACGATAAAGATCATTAACGCAGCGAAGGTCCCCGTGAGGAAACCACCAAAGGTGTAGAGTCGATACCCGGTTTTGATATCCATACCCGTCAGCTGGGTGAAGACCCAAAAACCACTGTCATTGGCATGCGGCACAACGGCCGCTCCCGCACCAATCGATACCACCATTAAGGCCTTTTCCCATTCCGATTCAAAGCCCATCCCCACCATCATGGGAGCCATAATGCCAGCCGTCGTAATCAAGGCTACCGTCGAAGAGCCCTGGGCGGTCTTGATCGCCGCCGTCAAAATAAAGGGTAGCCAAATCCCCAGATTCACTCCCGAAAGTAAATTCTGCATATCCGTGGCAATACCCGATTGCTGCAGCACTTTACCAAAGATACCGCCTGCTCCCGTTATCAGTAAAATCAGAGCGCCATCGAGCAAGGCCTTACCGACCCAACCCGAAGTCGAAAACATCGACTGCTCCAGTTTTTTGGGTAGTGTAAAAGCCAGCAGCATACCAATAAACAAAGCAATAACCGGTGTCCCTAAAAAGATCAGGGTGGATTGCCAACGATTCGGAAGCGCATCACCTAATTGAAGCTCGAGGATAGATTTGGCAATAATCAAAATGATGGGTACCACAATGGGTAGAAAAGACTGAAATGCCCCGGGCGCCGATTTAGTCGCGCTGACAATATCCTCACCATCCACCTCAGGATTAGGATCAATATAGGTTTTGCCCGCATAGTATTTACCGTATAGTACAGCCACCGGCAAACTAACCAGGCCAACGATCAGTCCCAGGATCATCACCCGGCCCACATCAGCACCTATAATACCCGCCGCCGCGATGGGCCCAGGAGTCGGGGGTACCAGTACATGGGTGAGCATGAGCCCCAACATCAAAGTAACGCCGGTCCCCGCCAATGACAGTCCGGCCTTTTTTGATAAGCTTTTATTCAGCGGGTGTAAGAGGATATAACCACTATCGGCAAAAACCGGAATAGATATCAGAAAGCCCATAATCCCCATGGCACCGTGTACTCGCTTCTTCCCAATCATACGAAGAACAACCTCCGCCAGTTTAAAAGCTGCACCGGTATGCTCCAGAAAAGCACCAATGATAATCCCGAAAAGAATGACCATCCCGATACTGCCCAGGGTATTGCCAAAGCCCGTATTGATACTGTCCAGGATCACCTCAAAGGACATCCCCGAACTAAAGGCAAAGAAAAAAGAAGCCAGTAGCAGGGCTAAAAAAGGATGCAGATTGTAACGGGCCGTCAGCACAACAATAAGCACAACACTTATTAACAACAAGATTAAAGACATACACCCAATTTTTTTTGGTGAATGCTCAAAATAGGGAAATTTTAAATTTATTCTGTATAGACCGCTACCGCTATTTTTGAATCTCCCGTACCGTAGTATAAGAACCATTTCTCGCGGAAATAAACCAGCCCCTCCACAAAACATACTTCATTCACCTCTCCAACCTTTTCGTAAGCTTTATCCGGGTAGATAAAATAATCATCAGCACGATCCATGAGCTGGAAAGGCCGTTGTGGATCGAATAAGGCCTGTCCCGCTGCGTAGGTGAACCTCGACAAGTCCGGATCGTTAAAATTAGCAGCATTACTCGCATTATAGATTAACAGAATGCCCGTATCTCGCCAAATGGCCAGTGGGCCCGGCTCTACCAGCCGACTATCAAAATATCCCATACGCGGATGTAGTACACGGATCATCGCACCCGACTCGGCATTCTCGGCTACCTCCCAGCTTATTAGGTCATCTGAAGTCGCCATAAATAAGTCCGTATCTCCGAAATACATCCAGTACTTACCCTCAATCTTCTTGGCAATGAATTGACCCTCTATTAATTCGGCAACAATAGCGCCCGCTTTTGACCAGTGATCGGGATATTGTTCCGGATCAATGACCAGACCGTGCTTCTCCCAGGTCAGTAAATCATCCGAAGTAGCCAGACTTAAGCGGGCTGTTTTCCCATCGTAAGCAGTATAAGTCATAACATACTTTCCGGAAGGGGCCTGTACAATGCGTGGATCCTCTACCCCATCAAAGAGACAGGTCTTGCAAGTGTCGGGCCAGTCTTCGGGGGCCCTACTTTTCTTATAATTCCATTCATAAGTTTTGGAGGCATCCTGGTCAGGGAAGAAGACGGGATCCGCTTGCTTTATAAAATGCAGCCCATCTGCACTGACCGCCAGACCAATCCGGGAAGTCCCCGTAGCATCCTGAGCCCGATAGAGTAAAAAAACGGAGTCATTCCTGACCACCGCCGTAGGATTCAGCACATTCCGGGCTTCCCAGTCAACTATTCTATCCGTAATCGGATCCCTAAACTGCTGATCTTCTTCTGGTGTCAAAATAGGATTTAGACTATCTACCTTTTCGAAGTAAGGAAAAGCCCATGTTTTGACAGTAGGATCGCGATCGGCGACCGAGGAAGGCCTTTCCTGGCAACTACTCAGGTAGAAAAGACCACAAAGAATTAAGATACCGTAGCCGTAATTTTTCATTTTTGGTTCTAAAATAGTTCATTTCGGTATACGCATTGGCATTCTTTCTTTTTGAAGTTGTTTAAAAACTCCTCACTGAGCCCTTGACAACACATTCAAAGCCAATACCAATTATCTCACCAGAAATTCTTAAACAACTTCTACTTTAGACGTCCTGAGCATCCATTTATGTCTGTTGAATGATCAAAAGAAAAGAGCGATGCCAAAGGATGGCACCCCCCTTTTTTCACAAATCTACCATTCATCTAAGTAGCGTCACTTCAAGAGATAGAAGTATTAGATGTATTAGTAACCTAAAAACAAGCAAGCTACGAAGGTAGAAAGCTCAGCGGTTTTAGTATTCCTGTTTTTTCTGAAAAAAATCCACAATAAAGTCTTCCAATTCCGTCCCGTGTAAGTTTTTAGCCAGGACTCTCCCCTGCTGATCGATTAAGAAATTGGCAGGAATGGTCCGAATGCCCAAGGTCTGAAAGAAAGGAGAGTCATCTCCGTTGAGGTGGGAAGCCTGGGGCCAGCGGTCGGCATTATCATTTCGCATTGCACTCAACCAGATACTCCGTTCGGCTTCCAGTGCATACCCAAGGATACCTAAGCCCCTGGAATGATATTGCTCCCAAAGCGGTCCGAGGACTTCGCGGTTTTCAATTCGACAAGGTGCACACCAGGAAGCCCACAAGTCAAGAATGGTGATTTCCTTCGCCAACAAGTTTTGGATGGCTATAGTATCCCCATTTAAGATCGGCAAGATAGCATCTGGGATTTGCTCGCCAATCATGAGCGGTAATTGGTCCGGATCGGCCCGGGCGACCAATTCCTGTACCCAGGGATGATTAGGGGCCTTAGCCTTCCATTTCTGTGCCTGGGCAAATAGTGCCTCGGGTACGCGTTCGTAATAATGATCAATACTGGCCCAGCGGATGGCCGTCAGGGCGGGTAGGAGCTGGGGCGTCTGCTTCGCAAAGGCAAAGAGTTTATTTTGGTAATTTAACAGGGCTTCTTCTTGCTTCAAAAGGCCATTAGCTGCAGCCTTCTCCTGAAGATATTCTTTGAAAGCCAGGTGCCGAATATCCCGTAATTGCAGCATGGCCGCATTCGCAACCGAAGGATGATCGATCGTAAAACTACCCTGAAAACGCTGGGCCTCGGCCTCAATCTGAATGTGCTCTCCCTCTAGATAAACCAGCGGAAAGTAATTGGAAGAATCGGGCTCTTCATTGGTTAATTGATTGAGGTATTCCGATCCTTCCGGCTGCAGAGCCAATTGCCAAACCTGTGGTTCGGTGGCCCGTGGCAAGCGCCCGGCGGGTAGGGCAAAACGCCCCTGCTCGTCGATCTGAAAAGAATCAAGAACCGTCCCCTGGTAAGATGCCGCCAGCCGGGACCAGCTTCCAGGGTCAATCAGGTAAATATAATCATTCCACTCGTCCGGTTCCCAATCAGAGATCGTCCCCTGAATGGGTGCGGGAGATGAACAAGTCATGGTTATTAGGCACACACCCAGGGCGAACATACCATTCAGTAGTCCTTTTTTCATCCAATAAAGTTCTTAATCTTGATCAATGTACTGGGTATAGGCTTCAATCTTGTCGTTCAGCCGCTGGGCCAGCCATTCGTTAGCCCTTCCCAATTCAGCTAGGATAAGCCGGGCCTCCTTTTGGTAGGCGAGCCGCTTTTCGGTAGGCCAGTGAAAGGGCGGAGGCCCCATATTCACAATCCGATCCGCTAATTTCACGGCCCATACCGCTTTGGGTTGTGCTTTGATGCGTCGCAGGCTGTCCCGCATTTTTGTTTCCTTATCTGGCAGCTGCTCATTCTTGGTCAGCGCCAAAACGCCTTGCGTAACGGCGGGCCCAAACTCAAGCTTTAAAGCTTCCTCCGTCAGGGGCGTGTCCTCCAGAATATCGTGCAGCAGGGCACAGTGAATCGCCAGATCTGGCTGGTCAATCGTATCTTTAAAAATAGCCTGTAAGATCTCAAAACTGACACTTCCAATGTGGTTGATATACTCGAAATATTCGCCTTTTTGGGGGCCAGCGTAGGCCTGTCCCTTATGTAAACGGGAAGCCAGGTTCCAGGCTTCCTGCAAGTTGTCGATTGACCAGTTGTTTTGCATATAGCTGTATTTTTGCCGAAAGGCTAATCCTACCAAAGCTGATGTACCGTTGGTTTGATATATTCTTTATAAATGGCATCCATGGCCGCTTTTTTGTCCGCATCCATGGGGGGTAGATCAAATACCGACAGATTAGACTCCAAATGCTTGATTTTAGAAGCTCCAGGGATGATACAACTCACCTCCGAATGTTGCAAAATCCACTGCAGCGCAATCGGTGCCAGATTCTCCCTTTCGGGAAAAAGCTTTTTTAGGGCATTGACGGCTTCCAGGCCCAATTCGTAATCGATACCCGAGAAGGTTTCCCCCTTGTCGAAGGCCTCTCCTTCGCGGTTAAAGTTGCGATGGTCTCCCTCAGCAAAGGTAGTGTCCTTGCTATAGAGCCCGGTCAATAAACCACTGGCCAGTGGTACACGTACGATAACGCCAATGTCTTTCCGCGCTGCTTCTTTGAAGAACAGCTCAGCCGGGCGCTGGCGAAAGACATTAAAAATGATCTGTACGGTGCTGACATTTGGGTATTCGATAGCCTTGAGGGCTTCTTCTACTTTTTCAACACTAACCCCCAGGTGCTGAATTTTCCCTTGTTCCTTCAGTCGCTCGAAACGCTCAAATATCTCCGGACGATAATACACTTCGGTAGGCGGACAGTGTAGCTGAATCAAATCTAGTCGCTCCAGACCGGTGCGTTGCAGACTATCCTCCACGTATTTTTGTAGTACATCGGGTGTGTATCCTTCGTTGACGTGTGGATTAATCTGACGGCCACATTTGGTAGCTACGTAGACCTGCTCCGAGCGTGCCCGCACTACCCTACCGACGGCGGTTTCACTTTTTCCGGACTCATACACATCCGCTGTATCGATAAAATTCACACCGGTATCGATGGCTTTATTCAAGATGGCATCGGCTTTCTCATCGTCGAAGCCCGAACCCCATTTACCACCGACCTGCCAGGTTCCCAGTGATATTTCTGAAATTTCAAATCCTGTCTTTCCTAGTTTACGGTATTGCATAAGTACTATTATTTGATTGTTGGATGGTTAAGTAGTTCACAATATTGAAGTTTAGATTTTGACCGAGCAGATTTTTTGCCTAATCAAGGCAAAAACTGCGTGTGGTTAACACCAGTAGCAGTTTTTAACGCAGAGTAGGTGAAAAAGATGCCGTCATAAATCATAAAG
>DATFKA010000091.1:0-3873 GCA_035268885.1 Saprospiraceae bacterium | reverse complement strand
GCTGAAGTTGTTTAAAGATAGTAATTTTCAACCTAGGAGGGAATCATTGGTACAAAATGATATGATGTGTAAGTGCGGCATAAAAAAATGCGATTCTGATTGAGGCGGAGGGAATCCTCCGCACTTTTATAACTTACTTAAGTTAATTTACATGCCATCGCCGCCCTCTAACGCCCTAAAGGGAGCACCGCTTCCAGCGGTTACTTTAAAATTAGTTCTTACGGGAGGCTATCTACCTCTTTACCATGAACGAACAAGGTAAAGAGGTAGATAGTGCTAGGCTAAGGCTGAAAATTCATTTGCGTAAAGCGAAAGCGAAAGACCGCACATTCCAGCGGAACATCTAGCAAAAGAGTACCTGCGGTGCGCTGTTTGTTACGCGGAAAGGCCACCAGCCCACGAATACTGCTACCGGGCATAATAGTGGTTCGACGTAGGGCTACACTTTGCCAAAAATCGTAGGAACCGATCGGTGGTAATACATTGGCGGGGACGGATAAGACCGGATCATTATGGAAACTTAGGCCCCAGGCGATATTTGCTACTCCTGCCGCAAGGTCCAGACTGGCATCTACCGCATTGTAACCGTCCCCGACCAAACCATCGATATTATCTGCTCCATCGGAGCTAACGGCGGCAACCACGGCCGCAGTAGCCAGCGCTACCCCACCCGCTACGGCCCAGTTTTTGGCACGGGCTTCGTTACGAGAAGAATTCATGTCTAAGGCAAACATCTCTTTTTCGGGATCGGCGGCTCGGAGGCGTAAATTTTGCGCGGTAGTCAGGCTAAAATTTTCGGGACTCAGCAGGCAGGGTTGATCACTTTCGTTAAATACTTCCACGTCAAAAACCAGGTAATCGCGATTGGCATGACTGTAGGCAGCCCGGGCGATGATATTATCTAATTGGGCTTCGGCAATCGCCTGCCCCTGATGCCAGAAGACCCTTTCGCTTTCGTCCGGAGCGATCCGGATCACTTCGCGGGGTACAAAGCAACTACTGAATAAAATACTACAACAAAATAAAAAGAAGGCCTGGTAAATAGAGGGCATAAGGGTCGAGTTTGGTTTCAAATATAGGTTACAACATTACCCTTATAAAATAATTACTATTCCTGGTGAAATCAATACTATGCGCGTTAAGCAAAACTTAAAGTGGACAAGGTACATAATAAGTCTACATCATTTCTCGGCAGACTTATTTTTGATTCCACTGGAGTTCATATTTAAGTCAGGTGGTTTTCTTTCACTAATCATCCTCAGCAGCGGCGATAGCGGGACCAGTTGAGGTAGAATCCACTTGAACCCGACTGGGCCATTTGATATTGGGGCAGTTCAATACTTGCTGTAAACTATCACTCGGCTCGGCGAAGGTAGCTTGCGCGATGGGTGCCATAGCTGGATTATCCTTCACCGCCTTAAAATATTCGGCAAAAATAGGTAGGGCCGTATTGGCTCCCTGACCTAAGCGCAAAGACCGGAACCGAACACCGGGAGACTCTGCTCCCACCCAAACGCCCGTCACCAGTTGGGGATTGTAGCCCACAAACCATCCGTCGGAATGGTTTTGGCTGGTACCCGTCTTTCCTGCTAATTCATTATTAAATTGGTAACGGTATCTCAAACGCATTCCGGTACCGCGATTTACGGCCGTTTGCAACATCTCATTCATCAGGGTGGCTACATCGGGCTCTAATACCCGGTCCCAGGTAGAAGTATCCTGTAAGGCTGCAAAATCATATAATACTTTTCCATCTTTACTTTCGATTCGCTCAATGTAGTTTAACTCGGGGCGCAACCCACCGTTGGCAAAGATACTGTAGGCCGTTACCACTTCCGAAAGGGAGGCTTCTACGGTTCCCAAAGCGATGGAGGGCACTGGCAATACCTCCTCGAACCCCATCTCCTGGGCCAGAGCAGATACGTTTTTAGAGCCCACCCGCATCATATTTCCTACCGCAATGGTATTAACTGATTTTATTAATCCACCTTCCATAGAATACCAGCCACCGTATTTATGGTCCGCGTTTTTTGGTCGCCAAGCTTCGTATTTCCAATAAGTACGCAGGCGATTGGGTTGGTAGCTACAGGGAGGAATGCCCTTTTGAATGGCCTTTGCATACACAAAGGGTTTAAAAGTAGAACCCACCTGCCGCTTAGACTTCACATGATCGTATTTAAAGTACTTGTGATCAATCCCTCCGACCCAGGCTTTCACAGACCCACTATTGGGATCAACGGACAAGAGTCCAGCATTCAAAAAGGAGAGGTAATACTTAATGGAATCTAGCAAGCTCAAATTCATCTGCTCCTCCTTTCCAAAGCCCGCATATACTTTTCTATCGGCTTTAATGTGCATAATGGAATCTACCCTGGCACTATCCTGATGAGTAGCCATTAATTTCTGATAGATCGGCGATTGATGCACGTAGGCCATAAGCATCGTGTCATTTTCCCAGGGGGTCAGGCCATTAAGGTGTTTGATAAAATCTGCTTGCAGTTTTCCCATATGATCCGCTACTGCCGCTTCCGCATACTGCTGCAAATCAGCATCCAGCGTGGTATAAATTTTTAATCCATCCTTGTATACATTATAGGTAGTACCATTTTTTTTCTTCAAAGGTTTTAGAAGGCGCTTAATCTCCAGGCGTAAATGTTCCCGAAAGTAAGTAGCTAAGCCCTGGTTGTTAGAGATGGGTTTATAATCCAGTAGTAGCGGCAGCTGCTGTAGGCTGTCCAGGTCTGCTTGGGGTAGATATTTTTGCGCCACCATCCTTTCTAAGACCAAATTCCGGCGATCCAGGGAGCGCTGTGGGTAATTTGTAGGATCGTACTGCGCAGTTGCTTTCAACATCGCCACTAAAGTGGCGGCTTGATAAGCTTCCAGTTTCGAAGGGTGGGTATTGAAAAAACGATGGGCCGCCACGTTGACCCCATAGGTATTTTCACTAAAAGGAACGGTGTTCAAATATAACTCCAGTAACTCCTCCTTACTGTACATGCGCTCCAGTCTAAGTGCGATCAGTACTTCTTTTAATTTGTTGATGACCAATGCGTATTTTCCTGCTCCTTCCCTGGGGAAGAGATTCTTGGTCAATTGCTGAGATAGAGTACTCCCGCCTCCCTCGCTACTTTGCTGTAGCAGGATGGATTTAAAAAACACCCTCGCCCAGGCCTGCCAATCGATTCCTTTGTGACGAAAAAAACGGGCATCCTCAATGGCGACCAAAGCGTAAACTAATTCCGGCGATAAATCTTCGTACGGAACGTAAGATCGATTTTCCAAGTAATACCTTCCTAATAAATGATGATCATCACTATAGATCTCTGAGGCCAGTGCCTGGTTGATCTCTTGCAAACTGGATTTAGCAGGTAAAGGTCCGTAAGCCCCCAGGCGAATGGCCTGGATAAAAAGGAAGACAGCCAAGAGCAGGGCGGCCGCAAGACTACCGGCGACCAGGGAAGTAATCGCTAAGTAGGGTCGATTTTTTCGAAAATCGTACCAATGAGTCTGAAGTTTTTTAAAAAACATCCAGAGGGCATCAGCAACTGGTTGAAGTTGGTTGGGGATGTTGTTCATGGGTTAAATTATTTCAGGATTATCGTATGTGCTTCAAATTTCCTATAGCCAAACTGGTTCCTCCAAACAACTTCTTACTGTTAAGACTGGGTGTTTAGTGATAAGTTTCCCTTCTTAAGAAATTTTTAATATAAAATTGGGGAGGTCCGAGCATTTAAGTAGTCCACAAAATTAACCTTTATGATTTATGACGGCATCTTTTTCACCTACTCTGCGTTAAAAACTGCTACTGGTGTTAACCACACGCAGTTTTTGCCTTGATTAGGCAAAAAATCTGCTCGGTCAAAATCTAAA
>DATFKA010000090.1:0-6743 GCA_035268885.1 Saprospiraceae bacterium | reverse complement strand
GCTCGATCAGTCCTTAGTGGAAATGGTAGATGTCAAAGAAGGCATCGCGAAAGCTGCCAACTTCGGTATCTTTTCCGAAGAAGGTATTCTGACGACCAGCTTCCACCGTAGTACCGAAGAAGAGATCGAAGGCGAGGTGCTGTTTAGTCTGACCTTGCGGGCCACGGCCGATGCGGCGCTGAGTGCAGCGATTGGTATCAATTCGCGCTATACGGCAGCGGAAGCCTACGGTACCCGTGACGAAGACCTGGCCGTAGGGCTGGTGATTGGTCAGGATTACACGGAATCCGAATACGCCTTGTATCAGAACCGTCCGAATCCTTTCCAGGCGGAGACGGTGATTAGCTTTAAGTTGCCCGAGGCGATGGAAGGCGTGCTGGAGTTCAGAGATATTTCCGGACGTACGATCTTGCTCAGAGAAGGGGACTTTACTACTGGATACAACGAGATTAGAATGAAGGCCGATGATTTCCCGACGGCGGGTGTGTATTTCTATACCCTGCACGCGGGAGACTTTGTCGCGACCAGAAAAATGGTACTGTTTAGAAAATAGCACCTGAATATAGTTTTTTAGCAAAAGAAAACCCCGGGCTTTTCATCAAGAAAGTCCGGGGTTTTTACTTGCTGACCAAGTACTAAGCTTATTAGTTGCTGGGGTGCTCTCCGCTGGGGTGCTCACCTCCTTCTGGATGTTCGGAATGTTCGGTAGAGTCCATGTGCGTAGAATCAGCTGCTGGATGCTCACTAGGATGCTCGGAAGAGTTCCCCTCATCGGTCATCTCTGTTTGGTCCGCATCGGCTTCGTCGCCGCTGGCGTCCGCGCCGCAAGACCATACTGTTAAAGAAAGCGCTAGCAAGAACACCATTAGTGTCCATAGTTTGACTTGTGGTTTTTCGTTTACTCGTTTCATCATGTTTCGTTTTGTTAAATTAAAGAATACAATTTGTTATCTTTTAACGACAGAAGCAAATCTATGTTGGAGCATATTATGACTAATTTGGGAATAAATACGATTTGTAGCCTAAAACCACTACCATGAATCCTGTTTTATCCTTTCTTTTGCTAAGTTGTCTTTTGTTTTTATCTGCTTGTAGTCCCGCTGACGTTTCGGGACCGACGGTGCCCGCCCAGGCGGATGCGCTGGATACGGCCCGGCAGCTTCCCTTTTCCCCCGACCTCATCGAACAGATTGATCAGGTAACGGGGGTGGGGGCACGCTATCCTGGCTTACTCGATACCATCATTGCGCGGCGACGGCTGCGGGTACTGGTGCCTTATTCGCACACGACCTATTACATCGACGGGGCGGAACAAAAGGGAATGGCCTACGAAGCCATGAAGCACTTTGAAGCTTATTTAAATCAGCAGCTAGGGTATTCTACCCAGCCGCCCTACATCCAGGTAGTTTTTATTCCGTTGACCCGAGATCAATTAATTCCCGCTCTGCGGGAGGGTTATGGAGACTTGATTGCGGAAACCCTGACCATCACCCCAAATCGCAGGAGTAAGGTACTCTTTACGGAGCCCGTTATGCGACACGCCCGAGAAATCCTGATTAGCGGTCCGGGCGCTCCGCAGATAGATACCTTAGTGGGGCTGGCGGGTAAAACCTTGTACCTGCGGCGCAGTAGTAGTTTTTACGAGCATACCCTGGACCTAAATCAAACCTTCAAAAAGAGGGGGCTGGATTCCATTCAAATCCTTCCCGTTGAGCCGCAGCTCGAAGACGAAGATGTACTTGAGCTGGTAGATATCGGCCTAATTCCGCTGACCATACTGGAAGAAAATAAAGCCCAATTCTGGACGCAGCATCTGGACAGTGTACGGCTACACCCGGCAGTAGCCATTGATGAGGACGGGCAGATTGCCTGGGCGGTACAGCCCGGTAGTACGAAACTCAAAGCCATTTTGGATGAATTTATCCAGGAGAACCGCAGAGGCACCCTGCTGGGCAATATCATTTTTAACCGTTACCTGGATAATGAGCAGCGCTTACACGATCTGTTAGATGGTCGCGAGCTGAATCGGTTTTATGAATTACAAAATTATTTTATCGAGTATGGTCAGCGCTACGAACTGCCCTGGATGATGCTGGCGGCCCTGGCCTATCAGGAGTCGCGATTCAATCAGTCGCTGCAAAGTAGTGCCGGTGCGGTGGGTATTATGCAGGTTTTACCCTCTACGGCCCGCGATCCGATCATAGATATTCCCAATATTTACGAGGAGGAGGCCAATATCCACGCGGGTACGAAGTTCCTGCGCTTTGTGATTGACCAGTATTTCATATCTCCCGAGATCGATTCTTTGAACGCTGGCCTCTTTGGGCTGGCGGCCTACAACGCCGGTCCACATCGGGTACAGCAACTGCAGCGCATGGCCGAAGCTCAGGGCCTCAATCCGAATGTCTGGTTTAATCATGTTGAATTGATGGCAGCTCGGGAGATCGGACGCGAGACGGTGGAGTACGTAAGTAATATTTATAAGTACTACAGCTCTTACCGTTATCTATATTTGTATACGCAGCGTACGGGCGGACAGCCCTGGGAAGAGTAGGGCGAATTGGTAGTAATTATTACCTTAGAGGAGAATAGTGCGGAGGGCATCCTCCGCCTCAAATTATTTTGACTAAATGGATTTACCAAGGGCGCATTGAGGAGTTTTTAAACAACTTCTATCTATAAAACATACTTCACTAAACTTAAATACCATGAAAAAAACAACACTAATCTTATTCCTCCTCAGCTTTTTACTTCCGCTGTGTATTCTAGCCCAGCCGTTGACCACCGTCGTACCCGAAAGTGTAGGCCTTTCTTCGCAGCGTTTGGATCGTCTGAGTACCACCTTTCAGGAATACGTAGATGAAGAGCAGCTATCCGGTTCGGTCGTTTTGGTGATGCGGAAAGGGAAGCCCGCCTACTTTAAAGCTTTTGGTAAAAGTGACCTGGAGCAGCAGCGACCTATGAAAAAGAATGCCATCTTTCGTATTGCATCGCAATCCAAGGCCCTGATTAGTGTGGGCATCATGATGCTGCAGGAAGAGGGGAAACTATTGATTACCGATCCGCTGAGTAAATATCTTCCGGCCTTTCGGGAAACCACCGTGGCCGAATCCCTTTCGGATGGGGGCTATATGATCGTCGAGGCCGAACGGGCCATCACCCTGCGGGATCTGCTAACCCATACGGCTGGGATTGGTTACGGCTATGGGCCAGCCAGTGATGCCTGGGCTGCTGCTGGCATTCAGGGTTGGTACTTTGCTAACCGCGATGAGCCCATCCAGGCAACGGTGAACCGTATGGCTGCTTTACCCTTCGATGCTCAGCCCGGTGAGCGCTTTGTTTACGGCTATAATACCGATGTCCTGGGCGCGGTGATCGAAGTGGCCTCCGGCATGCCACTGGATGAATTTTTGCGAAAGCGGATCCTGGATCCACTGGATATGCAGGACACCCATTTCTATTTGCCTCCCGCAAAAGCAGATCGTTTGGCGACGGTTTACAGCCTCAATGATGGAAAACTATATAAGGCTAATGCCGATAGCCCTATGCAGAATCAGGGTGCTTATGTCAAGGGCCCCCGCAAAAGCTTTTCCGGTGGTGCGGGCCTGTTGAGTACGGCCGAAGATTACGCCACTTTCTTGCAAATGATGCTCAACGAAGGCACCTACCAGGGGCAGCGGCTGCTGTCGCGCAAAACCGTAGAACTGATGACGACCAGCCATCTACCAGAAGGCGTAGGTATGGGGACTCCCGGCACGGGTTTTGGCCTGGGCTTCTCGGTATTAGACGATCTTGGTCAGCGGGGCACCCTGGGAACGGAGGGCGAATTCGCCTGGGGTGGTGCCTATCATTCTGAGTACTGGGTCGATCCTGCCGAGGAACTGGTAGTGGTGTACTTTACACAGCTGATTCCCGCCAATGGGATTGATGACCATCAAAAGTTACGGGCGCTGATTTATCAGGCGATTGTGGACTAGGGGCAGGTGGTCGTGTGGTCTTTAGAATTAATTCAGGATAAATGATAATAGTCCATGTTTTTCTGTTAAGTATAAGTTTGATAATGGATGCTAAGGCTGGGCAAGAAGCGAGTAGTGAACCTTTAGACTACCGAGAACAAGAAGTCTTAAAGGGGCATCATTTCACTAAACTGATGCAACGGTACTGGTGGCCGGTGAAAGCCGAAAGTTTTACGATCCGTGCCAGTATGGGGGGACCTGGACTGAACTATTCGATTGGGCCTGAAGACCAGAACGACATCAACAAGTTTGGTGGCTTTTATGGCAAAAAGTACCGACCCCATGCGCAAAGCTCTATGCTGGGGTTTTGGAACGATTTGGAGAAAGATAAAATGGCCTGGACTTTTTACCACCACGGGATCCAAAATACGAAAGACTATCGGGCCGTGGGCTCCGTCCCTGGTTATGTCAACCTGGGTAATGTTTTGTATACCGATAGGGGAGAGGTGCCGGATTACCACGTGCGCTTTGTGAGTCGACGAGAAGTGCATTTGGCGATGAGCTACCGGGAGCAGATCTTCCGCGATACCATTTTCTTTGCCAAACCACTGGATAATTGGATTAGTCTGGGTAATCTTTATATGGGTGGCAATGTACCCGCTCAGGATACGGTGCGGGCCTATAAAACGATCCTGCCTTATCAGTGGAAAGAATAAAAGGATAAAGTGGCAAAGCCCTACTTGCTTTAAACCTTTTTGATCACGGCCAAAGCCTTGTCAATTTCCGCCTTTTGGTTATAAATATGGGTGCTTTGACGAAGGCCATTGTCACCAGCGGCCCGGGGCTGTAGCTTATGTTGCTTCCACATTTCGTTTTGTAATTCTACCGGTGTGATACCCTCTACCTGATAGGTGGTGATGCCGGCGCACATTTCCGGATGGAGGGAAGAGACGATACTGACCTTATCCATTTCTTGCAGGCCGGCACGCAGATAATCGCCCAATTCCTTGATGCGTTTAATGACTTTTTGGGAGCCAATTTCATTATGGAAGTCAATAGCAGCTTCCAGGCCGACGATCAGCGAGATGTTTCCGGTACCGCGCTGGGTCAGGCGTAGTCCGTGATCCTCGTCATTGTCCCACTGGTAGCTGGCGGCCACCGTCCAGACCTCTCCGACCACTTCTTTTCGGACGTAAAGAATACCGTTTCCGGCGGGTGCCAACAGCCACTTGTGCAGGCTGGAATAGTAAGCATCGCAGCCCATGTCCTGTACATCGACTTTAACGTGGCCTACACCTTGTGCTCCGTCAATAATAGTAAAAATACCCCGCTTACGCGCTTCCTGACAAATGGCTTTGACCGGCAGTACCACTCCGTAAGTAGAGAGGATATGGGGCACCGCAATGACTCTGGTTTTAGGGGTTACCAGGGCGAAAATATTATCAAAAATCTCCTGTGGGTCGTTGGCCGGGATGGGGATGTTCGCTTCCTTGTATTTTAGGCCATAGCGTTTGGCGGCGGTACGCCAGCCTCCGAATCCACCGCCGTGCTCCCGATTGGTATTGATGAATTCATCGCCTGGTTTAAAGTCCAGTCCATTAGAGATGTAATTCATCCCCATAGTGGCATTTTGGGTCAGTGCGATCTCTTTGAGGTCGCGGGCATTGATGAGGTTGGCGATTTTCGTGCGCAGGCCGTCAAAGCCCTGATAACCCTGTAAGAGCAAGGGCCCATTACCCTGGTAATCACATTGAGCAATGTTGACGACATTATTCCGCATATTATCCAGTACGGCATTCAGTACGCGGTTGGGCTGGGCGCCCATGGTGCCGGTGTTGAAGTAGGCCTGGTCGGCTGGCATGGGGAATTCGGTGCGCAGCGCTTTCCAGTAGTCTTCGCCGGAGAGGGCGGATAGCTCAGGAGTAGTCGACGGTTCATTTTTTGCGTAAGCGGAACTACCCCAAAAGGGTAGCGCTGCGGTACTCAGGGTAGCGCGGTTTAAGAATTTTCTTCTATTCATCATGCTTCGTTTGTCTAAAAATAAGCATTTCTCTGAATCTATCCTTGCCCATCTTATTCTACTATTTCGTAGTCAATCTCCAGTTTCCGCAAAGCTCGGTAAGCAGAGCTGGTGTTTTTGCCTTCTACCTGGATTTCTACCGTGTCTCCCTCCAGGAGGATATCGGTTAATTCATTGGCCAAAGACTCATCCATATTGGATGCAATCTCGGTTATACACTTAGCGATGGCTCTTCGGTCTGGCCGGGGGGAGTCGCAGGATAATAAATTTAATTGCATTTTTTCTTTTAAGGTAAGAAAATTAAGCAAGGCGCCAGAATAGAAAACGCAAATCTTGAGAATCGGGTCTAAAAGAGTAGAGGTGGTAGGTTTTGTATTTTATCTGGATTGAATCTTCTACTCAAATGGCGCATTAAGATAATACTTCTCGTGGTATCTGATGAAATTGGGAAAAAGACATCCCAGGCCAACCTTTTAGGGGGGATAAAGCGGTCTGCCTGAATGAAAGAAAGATGAAATACTACCTACTCCTTTTTGCTTTAATTTTTAGCCCAATGGGGGCCATAGCCTGCAGCTGTATCAACGCGGGTAATTTTTGTACCATACTACCCGGGGCCATGGAAGAAGGTAAGTAGTTCACAATATTGAAGTTTAGATTTTGACCGAGCAGATTTTTTGCCTAATCAAGGCAAAAACTGCGTGTGGTTAACACCAGTAGCAGTTTTTAACGCAGAGTAGGTGAAAAAGATGCCGTCATAAATCATAAAG
>DATFKA010000089.1:0-38336 GCA_035268885.1 Saprospiraceae bacterium | reverse complement strand
TGTAATAAGGTGCTGGCTTTTTTGGGCTAGTTCGAGGCGCAAAAATCGCGGATAGCCTAGCTATCCAAGGCTTTTTGCAACGAAGAAATCGCCCCAAAAAGACGCAGATTATTGCTTGATTTAATTGGGCAACCTACTTATCCTCGCATTCTTATACTGATTTGCTGTCTTTGAAGTAGCTTTTCCCTCCTGGCGCAGCCGTCCCTTGAACTACGTATAAATTTACGGGGTTATCATCCGGGTTTCCCCAAGAAAGCGCTTTTGTTGAGTAAGCAAGCCCTGGATCAGCCGGTTTTACTACTAAAAGACACTAGTGGTCAGGTTTTGGAGCGTTTTCCGGCTCAAATAACGGATCAGGCCTGGTCTCCATTTTCTCATTATTACGCCATTGATTTTACCACTTTTCAGACACCCGGCCGGTATTATCTGGAATTGGCAGGCGCGGCCCTACGCAGTCCTGATTTTATCATTGCGCCCTATCCAAGCTGGTACGAAGATGTAGTCGGGTTTATTCGCACCCAACGCTGTGGTTTTAATTCTTACACCCAGACGTATTGTCATCAGCTGGATGGCTTGAGCTTTTTTGGGCACCGAACCGATTCCGTACGCATAGATGCCACCGGTGGCTGGCACGATGCGGGAGATCAACTAAAATATCTGATTACCAGTAGCAATACGACGGCCAGAATGCTAATGGGTTACCTGAGGGCTCCCGGACAGTTTGTCGATGATTACAATGCCCGCGGCTTAGTGGGTTCTAACGATTTGCCCGATATACTAGACGAAGCCAAATGGGGCCTGGAATGGATATTGAAATTGCATCCCGGACCGGATGAATTATACCATCAGGTGGCGGATATTCGCCAAAACCTGCCTACGTGCCACTGTAGAATTGTACCAAATGGGACAGGCGCAGGAAGGTTATCAGCAGGGGAATAGTTTTGGGGCGCCGTACCGCTATGAAGAAAATACCTGGGCCGATGATATGGAATGGGCGGCCGCACAATTATACAAAATAACCAAAGAAAAAAAGTACCTGCGCGATGCCCGTCGTTACGCGGAAATCATAGGCGCCTGGTCCTGGATGGAAAGAGATACCGCCAGTCACTACGAAATGTACCCTACGTAAATGTGGGACATTATGCGCTCTGGCAAGTCGGCACAAAAGCTGATAAAAAACAAATGATCGCTTACTACGATCATAATCTTAGTCGTATTCAGAAGCGAGCAGAACAAAACCCCTACGGTGTTGGTCACCTATTCATCTGGTGTTCTAATAATCTGGCCGCTGCGGTAGCCACCCAGGCCATGCTTTATGAAGAGATGAGTGGATCAGATAAATACCGTCCACTCATGCTGGATCATCTAAATTGGTTGTTGGGCCTGAACCCCTGGAGTTCGAGCATGATCACGGAAATTCCGGAAAACAGAGATTCCCCACTTGACGTTCATATGCCTTTTTGGCGAATCAATCGAGCGCCTATCAAAGGGAGTCTGGTAGATGGACCACTGTAGACCTCTATCCACGATAAGATGCTGGCCATTGAATTATCCGAGCCGGATGAAGAGGAGAAATCCTCGCTCAAAGTTGCTTGCTAATTTATACTCCGGTCTCCAGGCTATGCGATTTTCTTGTGCTTTCGCCAAAAAAGAAATGCACAATAGGTTTATTGCTAAAAGTAAGGTTTTTGCTTTCATGTTTTTTGTTTATTTTCTGTGAACCTGATACTCCCTATCCAAGACTACTATGCTATAACTAATATTCTTGGACACACCCGAAAAGTCAGTAGTGAAGGTTTCGCTAGAGACTTCCCGAACTTCCGGTATAGCCAAATTATGGTTTATAGTGATTGTTTAGCCAGGCTGAAAGGAGGATTTCCTGATTAACCCATATAAATTTATCTTTGTTTTTTGGGTTTTCTTTTCTTCCTTAGCTGTGGTTTCAAAATAAACAACTTTTGGACACTGACTCAGTGTCTCAGTTTGCTGATGCAAAATTAGTGTATCATTGTTTAACCATTTTGATTTTGTCCGATTAATAGGGGGGCAAACCACCTACCGCGGCACCGCTATCCGCCCCACACCATTTTCCGAAAGGGAGCCCAAAAACAACTGCCCGTAGGCCTCTTGGACCGAGCTTACCTGAGCGAAATCGGGGGTGGTTTGTTGAATATTGTGGATAATCTTTCCCTCGGCATTAATTCCTAGAATGTGCAGAAAGCGACCGGGTGCCGGGCGCAGGGCAGCTGGTAGTTTGGATACCATTTTCAGGACCAGTGGCTGAGACATATATTTTTCCAGCAGCGGCTTACGGGGACTGATCAGGGTCAACCAGAAGATACCATTGCTACCGCGCGAGATACCGTCGGGGTAACCGGGTAAATTATCTAAAAGGACTTCGGATTCACCGGATTTAGGGCCATTCAGCCAAATTTTTCGAACCTGATAATTACTGGTTTCGCAAACCAGGGCGAACTGCTCTTCGGTATCGACGGCAACGCCATTGGCAAAATAGAGATCATCGGCCAGTAAGGTTGGACTTTTGCCGGAAGGCGACAAAGCAAAAAATTGTCCCCGGGGACGATGCTCCAAAATATCAAACTTATACTGATCAATACCATATTTATTGGAAGTGACCGTGAAATAAACCGTTCCGCTGCGACCAATATCGAGATCATTGGTAAAGCGAAAACGCTCTCCCTGATAGGCGGTAGCCATGGGGAAAATACCTCCTTCGCGTGTAAGCTTCAGTAGCCCCCGGTCTGCATCACAGACCCAGAGATTATCGTCTGGATCGAAATGCAGACCCAGGGGTCGGCCTCCGGTATTCACCATGACCTCGCCCTGACTATCGTTGAGGCTGCGGAATTGGCGGATACTGCCGTCGGCACTACCCCCATAAATAATTCCACCCGCATCGACGGCGACATCCTCGCAGCCCGGGCAGGCGCCGGGATACAAGCTTGAAACGGACGCCGGGACAAAACTAGGCTCTTGCCGCTCCGGAATGGGGGCGGGCTCCCAGGCTACTGGTTCTACGGGGCTGGGCCAGATCAGAAAGTAGGCCGCAAGTAATAATAAGAGGAAAAATATCCATTTGACTGCCTTCATGACTAAGTTTTTTGTAACCAATAGCAAAGTTAGCATTATACAATAAAATCGAATAAAGTAGATAAGGCCAAAAACGAGAAAAACGAGGAAAAAAGCCGGATTATGTTCTCAAATTTGCAAATAAATCGTAGCCTTGCAAGAAAAGTGTCTATGGGCGAGACCGGTAAACGGCTATCGGAAGAGGCGATGCTGCGGGAATGGGAAGAGATCCAGGCAGCCCAGCGGGATATGGAAAACTTCGCTGTGCTGTACGACCGGTACTATGCTCCCATATTCCGTTTTATCTTCAAAAGGACGGCCGACGAATCGCTCAGTGCCGACTTGAGTTCCCAGGTTTTTTTCAAGGCCATGCAAAAATTATCTACCTATTCGTATCAGGGCGTACCTTTTTCTGCCTGGTTATTCCGAATTGCCGCTAACGAAGTGCGCTTGTATTATCGGAAAAGCCAAAAGAAAAGAGTGGTGATGCTGGAAGACCAACATTGCCAGGCGCTACTGGAAGAAGATAATTATGTGAACTTACAAGCATTGCAGGAACAAATGATCGCGGCTTTAGATAGTTTAAAGCCGGATGATCTGGAAATCATCGAGTTGCGTATTTTCGAAGCGTACAGCTATAAAGAAATCGCTGAGATACTGGATATTTCCCTGTCTAATGCCAAGGTGAAGGTCCATCGGATCATCGCCCGCTTGAAAAAACAATTAAACGGGTAGAACCCACTAAATATCTGCCTATGGGAAACAATTACGATTTTCACTTTAACGAACCTCCGCTCGATCCGGATCGCATCGAGCAGCACAAAGACTTTGCGGCCCTGATGAAACAGTATCAGGCGGAGCAAAGCAAGGGTAAAAGTACCGGGGCAAGAGTCATCTGGTTGGGGGGGATCACCGCCATTGCTGCGGCTATTGCTCTTTTGTTGATCATACGCCCCTTTGACCAAACGGTAGACACGAGAGAATTGCTAGCGGCCCAGGAGGCTTATTTTGCCGAAAAGGAACTGGTCTCGCCACCCATTCCCGCTGCTGATCCTGCTTTTATCAAACAAAATATAAGCGCGGAATCAGGAGGCACCTACGATCTTAATGCGGGACTACGGATGGTTATTCCCGAACGGGCCTTTATGGATGATCGTGGACGAGAAATCACCGGTGAAGTAGCATTGGAATACCGCGAAATGCACAATCCGGTCGACTTTTTCCTCTCTGGTGTTCCTATGCATTTTGATTCTGCGGGGCAACGATACCAAATGGAAAGTGCCGGGATGATTGAAGTATACGGCTATCAGGATGGACAGGCCATACAATTAGCGCCCGGAAAAACGATTCGGGTAGAGCTCATCTCCAGCGCCTTTTTTTCCGCTGAGCATGGAGTCCTTGACTTTGACCTCTTTTATTTGGATACGTTGCAGGGGCGCTGGTTGCGTTCTTCGCTTCCTCTGGATCAAGAGATAAATTATCGCTCTGAAAACAGCAATTCGGCTGACGATACCCCCGATCGCCAGCGGCAATTGGGGATACTGGCCGAAGCGGAGGCGGAGCGTATTGCTCAGCTGGAGCAGCAAATGCCCATGCCCGTACGTCCGCAAAACCAATATACCAAACCTCCTTCCCGGGCCTCTTTTGAATTGAACCCTGCCAATCTGGGAGACCTGGATGAGGAGACCCGGAATATCCTGGAGGATACCGATCTAAGTGGTGCCTGGTGGATAGCCGAAAACCAGGCCTATGATCAGCGGGTATTACAGGTGGGTTGGCCCGAAATGAAGTTGCGTTATGTAGCGGATAACCTGTACGAAATGTCTTTAATTGCTGGCGATTCGGTAGTACAATTACAGATTCATCCGATTTTGATTGGCCCCGAGCAGGAAGAAGCACAGGCCCGTTATCAGGCCAAGCTAAAAAGCTATCAGGAAAGTTTAGCCCGTTGGGATGCTCAACTCCTTCAAAACAAGCAGGCGATTCAGGATAGTTTTGCTTTGGCCAGAGCAGCCCTCTACGCAGAGCGCGGTGAGGAGTCGGGCCCGAGCAGCCTGGGGAAAATTGTTAATCGTTTTGAAGTAGATGCCTTTGGGGTTTGGAATTGCGACCGCTTATTGGAGCCGGGCGTGCTAAAAGTTCTGGAAAAACTGGAAGACCAAACGGGAAAAGTCTACGAAAACCATACGGCTTATATGGTCGACGGCCAAAAAAATACCATTTATCGCTTCTTCGCCGGTGATAAGACCCTATTAGAGGTGCCGGATAGTGACCAAATTTTGATTTGGATACTCGATGAAAAAGAAAAAATTGCTTTTTTACCCAGGCGGATGAACCAGGCGGCACTCACGAGTACCGGGCTGGAAACCCTTAACCTTGAATTAGAAGATTCATTAATTCGAGAACCGGCTGATTTGAGAGTCTTCCTGAATCAAGAACGCTAGGGGAGGAGGGTTGTCAGTCCTAAAATCGGGGACCTTTATCTAAAAAAGACGGTCGTTTTGGGAAAATTCTATTTCTTTAGCTTCAGGAAACAAGCGGTAAGAATTACTGTTTAATCCATTAAACCACTTGTTTTACATAACTATCAGACTAAAGAAAAAATAGATGTCACAGTTTTTTAAATTTCTATTCGCTTCCTGTCTTGGGTTTTTACTGGCCATTGGCGGTATTATCTTGATCGGAACCATTGTGTTCACTTCCATTGCCGCTAATACAGATAAGCCCAAAAAAATCGAACCGAACTCAGTAATACACCTGACCTTCGAAGATCCCGTTCCCGAATTGACCAATAATGTGCAGATCTCTCCCTTTACCAGTAATTTCGAGGATCCCAGCATTCTGGGCTTACAAGCGATGATTGATGCTATCGAACGCGCTAAAGACGATGACGATATCAAAGGGATTTATATTGAGCCCTCTTTAACCATGAGTTCGGGTTTCACGACGGCCAGAGAGATTCGGGAAGCTCTGGTTGATTTTCGCGAGAGCGGCAAATTTATCTACGCGCATTCCGGCTTTTATATGCAGCCACAATACTATATGAGTTCGGTTGCCGATCGAATTTATGGAAATCCTACGGGTTATTTCGAAGCGAAAGGCTTCGCGGCCAGCAGTCCGTTTTTTGAGGATATGCTGAATCGACTGGGGGCTAAAGTACAGGTGTTCTACGCTGGTAAATTCAAAAGTGCCACGGAGCCTTTCCGTCGCCAGGATTATAGCCCCGAAAACAAATTACAGTTACGTCAAATATTGAATCAACGCTACGATGCCTTTTTAGATGATATTGCCACTTCGCGTGGTATGGACAAGAGCGAAGTGAAAAGAATTGTGGATGAGTATTTAGCCGATTCTCCCGAGAATGCCGAGCAGCAAGGCTTGCTGGATGGTGTGAAATACCGTGAAGAGGTAATCGATGAAATAAAAGGTAGGCTTGGTCTTGATGAAGAGGATGACTTGCCAATGGTCTCGCTCAAGGCCTACAATAAGAGCAATCCCGCAAAATCGAATTACGGTGCGGATCATCGTATTGCTGTAGTTTACGCGGAGGGAAGTGTGCTTGATGGCAAAGGAGATAATGGTACGATTGGAGACCGTAAATACGTAAAAGACATTAATAAGCTGGCCGAAGATGATCGGGTAAAAGCGATTGTATTGCGGGTGAACTCGCCCGGCGGCTCTGCCCTGGCTAGTGAAAACATTTGGAATGCCTTAAGAGGGGCCAAAGCAGAAGGAAAACCCATCGTGGTATCCATGGGGGATTACGCCGCTTCGGGCGGTTATTATATTTCCGCTCCGGCGGATAGTATCCTAGCGGAGCCTAACACCCTGACGGGAAGTATTGGGGTTTTTCGGGTCATTCCGGCCGTTGAAGGGGCGATGAAGAAAAAGTTAGGAATTGATTACGACTCGGTGAAAACAGGTCCCTTTGCTATGCCCCTTAATCTGACCTTCGAAATGACGGAAGCCGAAAAGCGCAAAATGCAGGCCAATACGGAAGCGACTTACCAGATTTTCCTAAATAGGGTAGCGGAGGGTAGAAATATGCCGGTAGAAGAAGTCCACAAGATTGCGCAGGGTAGGGTTTGGACCGGACGCGATGCGCTGGAGGTTGGTCTGGTCGACAAGATTGGCGATCTGGACGATGCCATGGCCACCGCTGCTCGGATGGCCGATGTGGATGAATACCGAGTGATTACCTATCCAAAGATCAAAGATCCATTACAGCAATTTCTGGAAGATATTATGGACAGCGGTTCGATTGAAGCACGGATGAGTAAAGCCCTAAAGGCTAAATATCCGGAATTGGCTACTTACCACGATGTCTTGATGGACCTACACCAATCAAAAGGTGTGCAGGCACGTACTTTGGTAGAGGTGCCTTTTGAATAAGATACAGAAAAAAATAAGGCAAAACCTCGAAGTTTTGCCTTATTTTTTTGAGCCCTTTTGATTAAAAAACCAACAATTCTCCCGCCTGCTTGCGCATCACTTCTAGGGTGGTTTCATCCGTAATTGCTCCATTCTCATCCATTAGAGAGAATATGCTGGAGATGGGTAATTTATTTGGCAGTATAACGGTACCCAAATGATTCAGTACATCACCCAGGTGATCCATACCCCTCAGATTACCGGCCCGCCCGGAGGCAACGCCTACTAATGCCGCTTTTTTATTTTTAAAAGCCCGATCCCGGTTTCGGGTAGAACAGGCATCCAAAAAGATCTTAATAGCACCCGGATAGCTACCGTTGTATTCGGAGATGACGTAAACAAATTTTTTTGCCGGCGTAATGTATTCGTCCTGCAGCGCTGCCAAACTGGGAGCTTGATTACCTTTCATATACATTTCCGGGAAAAAGTAATCGTGTGCGATATCCTCCATTGCCAGAAGTTTTATGGGGGCACTAGTGAGCATTTCCAGAATTTCTTTATATTTTTTAGCGAAAGTCAGACACTCACTACCTTTTCGGTTAGAGCCGGATACTACGGTGATCATTTTTTCAGTTTTTTTGTTTATTTGTCTGTAAGGAATGGATCAACTAGAATTGATCCATTCCTACCGGATATGAAATAAAAAACTGCCTATAATTGTTTTAAACCAAATTGAAAATACCGTTTTATGAAACTTACTTACGCAGGCCACTCTTGTTTTTTGGTGGAAACCAAAGGAAAAAAATTACTTTTCGATCCATTTATCTCTCCCAATGAACTAAGCAAGGGCAAAGTTAGCGCCGATGACATTGAAGCCGACTATATCTTGCTGACGCACGGGCACCAGGATCACGTCGCCGATGCCGAGGCGATTGCCAAAAGAACGGGAGCCAAGATTATTTCCAATTTTGAGATTGTATCCTGGTACGGAGAGAAAGATCTCGAAGGGCATCCTATGAACCACGGCGGTCAGTGGAAATTTGATTTCGGTACTTTGAAGTACGTATCGGCGATTCACTCCAGTGTATTACCCGACGGCACCTACGGCGGTAATCCAGGCGGATTTGTACTCTGGAATGAAGAGGGTTGCTTCTATTTTGCCGGTGATACGGCCCTGACGATGGATATGAAGTTAATCCCGATGACTTGTCCCAAGCTGGATTTTGCCATTTTACCCATCGGTGATAACTTCACGATGGGAACCGAAGAAGCCATTCTGGCCAGTGACTTTGTAGAGACCAATAAAGTGATTGGTTGTCACTACGATACTTTCGGTTATATCGAAATAGATCACGATGCGGTGAAAAAATCTTTTGAAGACAAAGGAAAAGAATTAATTTTGTTACCGATTGGAGATTCCATGTCGATGTAATCTCCCGGTATTTGCTTTGGTTTGTGCCAATTAGAGCGCAGACCAAAGCAGTTTGCACCAAACGATAAAATGCAATAAACAATGGGTAAAGTTATTTCCGTAGCGAATCAGAAGGGAGGGGTAGGTAAAACCACGACAACCATTAACCTGGCGGCAAGCCTGGCAGTACTGGAAAAAAAGGTGCTGATCATAGATGCCGATCCGCAGGCGAATGCTTCTTCTGGAGTAGGCGTAATGCAAAATGACGTGGATACCAGTATTTATGACTGTCTGCTCAATGGACTCGATCCCACCGAAGCGATTTACGAAACTGATACGCCCAATTTGCATTTGATGCCTTCCCACATTGATCTGGTGGGAGCTGAAGTGGAGCTGGCGGATAAAGAAGCACGGGAATACCAGCTCAAAAGAATTACCGATCAGCTGCGCGATTACTACGATTACGTATTTATTGATTGTCTACCTTCCCTGGGACTGATCACCGTAAATGCCCTGACCGCTTCGGATACCGTCCTGGTACCGGTACAGTGCGAATATTTTGCCCTGGAGGGATTGAGTAAGCTCTCCAATACCATTTCCATTGTACAGGATAGTCTGAATCCCGACCTGAAGATCGAAGGTATTCTTCTGTCTATGTACGACAGTCGCCTACGAATGGCCAATATGGTGGTGGATGAGGTCAAGGAAATTTTTGGTGAGCAGGTGTTTAAGACCATTATTCACCGGAATTCCAAGATTGGAGAGGCGCCTACTTTACACGCTCCGATTGTACTGATTAATGCCAGTAGCCGTGGGGCCGTCAATTTTCTGAATCTCGCCGAAGAGTTTCTCAAGAATAACAACGACGATATCAAGTCGGATTTGGTAGAAGCCTTCTCTTAGCCAGGCGAGGTAGATTGTTTTGACCTGCAATAATATTCTTTCTTTTTGCTCTGCTGGTCTTTTGGCGCGGCTGTCTAGTCGTCTTCCCCATGGTATTGGGCTTGCTTTTTGTGTATCATATTGAACGATTACTTATGGTTTTACAAGTTTGCCTTTTGGAGAATAATTGCGGATCGGATGATCATCTAACTTAAAAAAAACCTAAATTATGAAACCCATATATCAAACCATCGGCCTCATCTTTCTATTGACAGTAGTCGCTTGTGATCAACAACCAGGAAGCGCCGGAATGGAGGCGGTAGGCGTAGAGGAAATGGTAGCACCCAAAACGGCACCGCCACCGCCACCGCCACAGGCTGAAGTCGAGATCGAGCGCAAACTGATCAAGGAAGGTCGGGTAGAATTCGAAACGAATGATTTGCCCGCAACCCGTAAAACTGTTTTTGCTGCTATCCATAAATACGAAGCTTACATTTCCTCGGATGAAGAATATACCTATTCGGGGCGGAAGAGTAATACCCTGGTCATCCGCGTACCTGCGGAAGATTTTGATAGTCTGTTGGCAGCTGCTACCCGGGGCATAGATCGATTTGATAGTAAGCAAATTAACGTAAAAGACGTAACTGAAGAGTTCCTGGATATTCAGGCGCGGCTAGAGACCAAAAAGGAACTGGAAGAACGTTACCTAAGCCTTTTACAAAGGGCTAATACGGTGACCGAAATCCTGGAAATTGAAAAGGAGATCGGAAACCTAAGATCCGAAATAGAATCCATCGAAGGACGCTTGCAATACCTGGAAAACCGGGTAGGCTATTCGACTCTTAGCCTGACTTTTTACGAAAGTATACCCGAGGATAATGCCTTTGCCCAAAAGTTTAAAAAAGGTTTCCGTAACGGCGGTGATAATCTAATTTGGTTCTTCGTTGGGCTGGTGAATATCTGGCCCTTCATCCTGATTGGTATTGCCCTGATTTTGGGTGTTCGGTGGTATCGCAAGCGAAAGAAAAAATAATTGATGTCAGATAAAAGAAACAAGGCTGCTGATTTACGGGGGCTCACCCGCTTACTAAAGGAAGCTACCCTCGGCGTGACGGATGTTGTAGAAGCGATGCACCGGCGAATAGTTCATCCCCCCTTCTTGCCTTCGACGGATATTCAGCATCTGATTACCGATATTGCAGGCTTCACGTACAAAAATATTAAGTGGAGCACCCGTCTCATTGGTGGTGGTTTGGATCGCCTGCTCGGACGTCTTACGCCCTTAATTAATGAGGGGAAAACCAGTACCCAAAGGGAAAGGATAAGAGCGGTATTAAACGGTGTGCTGGGCGACCATCTCGAAGCAACGGATAATCCCCTGCAAATTAAGATGATAGTCCGATGCGAATCCGAATACCTGGAACTCCGACAAGAGAAACGGACGGAAATATCCGGTGCGGTAAATGGTAAAATCCTCCTAATGATCCACGGCTCCTGCATGAATGAACGGCAGTGGACCAGAAAAGGACATAACCACGGACTGGCGCTGGCTCAGGAACTCGATAAAACGGCCCTTTTCCTACACTATAACAGCGGTCGGCACATCTCTTCCAATGGGCAGGATTTGAGTGCCTTACTGGAAGATTTGGTCCGTCATTGGCCCGTACCCCCGGAGGAAATCGTTATCTTGGGGCACAGCATGGGTGGGCTGGTGGCTAGATCTGCGGTGCACTATGCCCGGGAGGAACAGAAAGACTGGCCCCGTCACCTCAAAAAAATGGTTTTTTTGGGGACTCCTCACCAGGGGGCTTTATTGGAACGCTCCGGGAACTATCTGGATGTACTGCTCGACAAAATCCATTATACCAGGCCGCTGGCTCGACTGGGGAAAATCCGCAGTGCTGGGGTGACGGATTTACGCTATGGTAGCCTGCTCGACGAAGATTGGCAGGATAAAGACCGCTTTGATCTGGCGGCCTATGGGCAATCCACTGTTCCTTTGCCCAGAGAAGTAGACTGCTACAGTATAGCTGCGGTGAAAAATAAAGGTACGAAGCTGGAAATGCTACAGGGGGATGGTCTGGTTGGCCTAAAAAGTGCACTTGGACAGCATAAAGACGCTAAACGGGACTTGCAGTTTGAAGAACGCAATACCTGGATTGCCTATGGGAACGGCCATCTGGATTTACTAAATGATCCTTCCGTTTATGCGAAAATTCAGTCTTGGCTGGATTGATTTATTTGGATTCTTTTCACACTTTTTGTCCCTTTCCATGTTCCATTAATATGGAGTTTTTGTTGCACCTGATTAATCAGGCTGATCTGGGCATCAGTCTGCTGATTTTTATTTTTGGTCTGGCGGCTTTTATCCTGTCCACTATCTCTGGTGGAGGCGGGGCTTTAGTTTTGGTGCCCGTTCTGAACTGGACGCTTGGGCTCAGCAATACCGCACCGGTACTGAATTTAGGGGTTTTCCTGGGGCGTCCTGCCCGCTTGATTATCTTCTGGAAGCACATCAACTGGAAAGTATGTCTTTATTACGCTCCGGCGGCCATTGGTGGGGCCTATTTAGGCGCCTGGCTATTCTTTCAATTTCGTCTAGAGTGGTTACAGATTCTGGTGGGCTTATTTTTGATCAGTACGATTTGGCAGTATCGCTTCGGTAAGAAAGAGCGCTCCTTTACTATGCGGCTATGGTATTTTGTGCCCCTGGGGATTTTGGTTTCTGTCTTCGGTACGATCATCGGAGCTATGGGTCCGGTTTTAAATCCTTTCTATCTGAACTTAGGTCTGGACAAAGAAGAATTGATCGCTACCAAGACGGCCAATTCCTTTTTGATGGGGCTTTCGCAAATTGGCAGCTATACTTTTTTTGGCTTATTGAAAGATGAATACTGGATATATGGCCTTATCCTGGGTGTTGGGGCTTCGCTGGGCAGTATTGTCGGAAAGCGATTCCTGTCCGACATGAGTAGCACGAGTTTTAGACGTTGGGTAATTGCGCTAATGGTGATTAGCGGTGGTATGCTTATCTTTAAACAATTACAGGCCTTGTTGTAGGCTAGCTAGAAAAGGTTATGAATATTAAAAACCAATAAGACCATCAGTCCAATGATGGCAATGAGGGTGGGAAGAGGGTAGTTATTGATATTCAGAGGGATGCGGAAGGGGGCACTACTGCCTTTTGTGTGTGTTTTGCGAAAGCGCAACAAAGCGATATTAACGGTGATAAATAAAATAAAAACGAAAATATTGCTCATACTGGCGACGACCTTTAAATTACCGATTAGGCTAAAGGCAACGACTAATATACCAATAGCGATAATGGCGAAAGTAGGCGTATTTCGCTTTTCATCTACCTGGGTTAGCTTTTGCATCCAGGTGATGTTGCTGTCTCGTGCAATGTCGAAGAGTAAACGGCTGCTGCCCAAAATATTAGACAGAATGGTTTTGCTGGTAGCAAATAGAGCGACGACAACCAGCCCCGTCACCCAGGCTTTTCCGGCTACCGTTTCTAATACTTGCGCCAGCGGTCCTTTGCTTTCGGCTAGTTCCTGCGGATCCATTACGTTAACGGAACTGATGGCGATCAGTACGTAGATTATTAAGACGAGTACACCGGAGATGAGGATACCCCGGGGCATCGTTTTCTCTGGCATTTTTACCTCCTCGGCCATTTTTACCAGGTCTTCAAAACCCACGTAACTAAAAAAGATGAGCGCGGAGCCCAGAAAAAGTCCACGGGGTCCCGTTTCCGGTAAGGCCAGCAAGTCGGCTTCTCCCCAGGAGGGAAGCGCAAACCAGATGACCGATCCCAGCCCAAGCAAAGTAATTATGGTAGCGAGGCTGTTGAACCAGGAAGATTCTTTGGCCCCAATGATATTAATGAGACTCATAAAAACGACGATACCGATGGTTGTTATCCAGTGGGGTACCTCGAGCAAGCGACCCAGGTAATCACTAAAGCTGATAGCAATGGCTGCCGGAGCAATAATACCCGTAAATAGCATGATGCCTGATAATCGCAGGGCGGTCTTTTCACTGAAGCTCTGTTTGATGTATTCAAAGCTACCGCCGGCATCCGGGAACTGGCTGACAAATTCGGCGTAAGCCATACCCGTTAAGAGAGCCACTCCGGCAGCTATCGCAAAACTTAGCCATAGCATATTTCCGGCCAGGCCTGCCGCCTCCCCAATAATGGCGTAGATGCCGGCCCCCACAATCCCCCCGACACCAAACATAATTACATCCCCCAGTCCCAACTCTCTGTTCAGCTTACCTTCTTGTTTTGCCATAAATGCTTTTTTTACGAAAAGTGAAAGTGGCCGAATTGTTTGATAAAACACTACCTTTGCGGCCATGTGGCAAGAAATTCGAATGACACTCCGGCTGGGCTGGCCCATCATCCTGGGAAATTTGACGCACATGGCGCTGGGCGTCATCGATAATGCCATGGTAGGTGCTATCCATAGCTCCCAGTTGGCGGCCGCTTCTTTTGTCAACAATCTAATCTCTTTACCGCTGATCCTGGGTACGGGCCTGACTATGGCCATTTCCCCGTTGGTTGCTTCGGCGCAGGGAGAGGGGGATACCGATAAGCCCCTGCGTATCCTGTATAATGGTCTGTGGATCGTTTTGATCCTGTCGCTATTGCTGGCGATCCTCATTACTTGTCGGATCGACCTGGTTTTTTATTTGGGGCAGGATAAGATTGTAGCGCGCCTGGCACAGCCGTATTTAGTTTGGATGATCTGGGGGACGGTACCCATGGTGCTTTTCATGGCGCTAAAACAATTTACGGATGGCCTGGGGTATACCCGCATCCCGATGTACATCGCGCTGGCGGCGATCCCCATTAATTTTTTGGTGAACTACGCTTTCATCTTTGGTAAATGGGGGGCACCCCGTCTGGAATTGGAAGGGGCCGGCGTGGGAACCCTGGTATCCCGCATTGTGATCATGATTGCTCTGGCCTGGTGGATTATTCGGGGGCGTCAGTTTGCGCCTTTTCGACAAAATTTAAAGGAGCAGTTACAGTTACGGACCGATCGATTCTGGGACGTGCTGCGTATTGGTATCCCTTCCAGCCTACAGTACGGTATGGAGTCGGCTGCTTTTGCCATCTCTGGTATCATGTCGGGTTGGCTGGGTTATGTACAACAGGCGGCCCATCAAATTGCCCTGAGTATTGCGGCGATTACTTTCATGGTCTCCCTGGGCATCAGTGCGGCGGGAAGTATTCGGGTGGCTTTTGCTTACGGCAAAAAAGAATGGAAAAAAGCCCGGGATATCGGAACCTCTACGCTGTGGATGGCAGTAGGCTATGGCCTGCTTTGCGCTATTTTATTTATCGTTTTCCGCTTTCACTTACCTTTGTTATTTAACGACGAAGCACAGGTCATCACCTTTGCAGCTAATCTATTGATTCTGGCGGCGGCTTTCCAGATCTCCGATTCGGTGCAGGCGGTTGGCGTTGGTCTGCTGCGTGGCTTGCAGGATGTACGTATCCCAACTATCTTGGTAGGTATTGCCTACTGGGTACTGGGTATTCCGATCGGTTATATCCTGGCTTTTTATACCGGCCTGGAGGTTTACGGTATCTGGATAGGGTTACTGGCCGGCCTTAGTTTTTCTGCCATCTTACTTTCTATTCGCTTCTTGCGGATTACCGGTAACAAATACGCGGAAAAGCGTCGCCGTTTGAATCCGCACCGGACAATTGTGAAATAGCTTTCAACTAAATTTTGAACATACCAAAAGATTTTGCTTTTTTAGGAGATAAGAATACCCAACAAATAACTATCTCAAACAATTCAACTCCCGATATGACACAAAACTATACAGAGATCGACGATGATATTCACTGGTATAAAGACGCCATCATTTACGAACTACATATCAAAGCCTTTATGGATCATAATGGCGATGGGGTTGGAGATTTTATGGGCCTGCTCAACCGCCTGGATTATCTCGAAGACCTGGGAGTCACGGCGATCTGGTTACTACCTTTTTATCCTTCGCCACTACGGGATGACGGCTACGACATTGCCGATTATTATAACATCAATCCTTCTTACGGTAAGCTGAGCCATTTAAAGAAATTTATCAAAGCGGCCCACGCCCGGGACATGAAGGTGATTACGGAGTTGGTACTCAACCATACCTCCGATCAGCACCCCTGGTTTCAGCGAGCCCGTCGGGCACCCAAAGACTCTCCGGAAAGGAATTATTACGTCTGGTCGGACAATCCCAAGCAATATAAGGACGTACGTATTATCTTCCAGGATTACGAGGCCTCGAACTGGACCTGGGATCCGGTGGCGAAGCAGTACTACTGGCATCGCTTTTTTCATCACCAACCCGATTTGAACTTTGATAATCCCCAGGTCCAGGAAGAAGTATTTACCATCCTGGATTACTGGTTGAATATGGGGGTAGATGGCTTTCGCCTGGATGCCGTGCCCTATTTATTTGAAAGGGAGGGGACCAACTGCGAAAATCTACCGGAGACGCACGCGTTTCTCAAAAAGATTCGCAAACACGTGGATGACAATCACACTGGTAAGATGCTTTTGGCGGAAGCCAATATGTGGCCCGAAGATTCGGCCGCTTACTTTGGTGATGGGGATGAGTGCCATATGAACTATCACTTTCCGATTATGCCGCGTATGTTTATGGCCTTGCAAATGGAAGATCGCTATCCGATTACCGACATTTTTGATCAAACGCCGGATATTCCCAATACTTGCCAGTGGGCCATTTTTCTGCGTAACCACGATGAACTGACCCTGGAGATGGTGACCGACCAGGAACGCGATTATATGTATAAAGTCTACGCTAAAAACCCAAAGGCGAAGATCAATCTCGGTATCCGTCACCGACTCGCCCCGTTGATGGACAACAATCGCAAAAAAATCGAACTGATCAATTATTTGTTATTCTCTATGCCGGGAACGCCGGTGATTTACTACGGCGACGAGATCGGAATGGGTGATAATTATTACCTGGGAGACCGCGATGGGGTACGTACGCCGATGCAATGGTCGCCCGATCGTAACGCTGGTTTCTCAGAAGGGAATCCGCAGCAACTTTATCTGCCGCTGATCCTGGATCCGGAATACCACTACGGAGCCGTTAATGTAGAGACGCAAAAGGGGAATAGTTCCTCCCTGCTTTGGTGGATGAAGCGCGTGATTAATATGCGTAAAAAATTCAAAGCCTTCAGTCGCGGGAATATCGCTTTTTTACACCCGGAAAACTCCAAGGTGCTGGCCTTCACGCGTACTTACCAGAGTGAGATTATTCTGGTGGTGGTCAATTTGTCCCGTTTTTCTCAAAGTGCTGAGCTGGATCTGAATGAATATGCCGGTTACACGCCCATGGAAGTCTTCAGTAAAAACAAATTTCCGGTGGTGCAGGAGCATCAGGACTATACCTTTACCTTGAGTCCGCACGCTTATCACTGGTTCCTATTGAAGAAGAAAAGCACAGACATAACGGGACATACGGCGCTTCCCAGCGTTGAACTCGAGTCTTGGGAAGAAGTAGGTGGGAATGCCTTTCGGCAAAAACTGGAAAATGAGTTGCTGCCCGTTTATTTGTATCGCAGTGAATGGTTTGTGGATCGCGACCGAAAAATCCACGATATCAAAATCATTGATCAGTTGAAAATGCCAATTAACGGACACAATGGCTTTTTAATGATTCTACAGGTAGATTACGAAAGTAGTCTGCCTAGTTTATATCAAATTGGCCTGACCTTCGGGGAGCAGTCGGCATTATACCGAAGTGGTCTGCCTACTTCCGGAGGGATTATTGCTCAAGCCCAAGTGGGTGAGGTATCGGGTGTGATTTACGATGGGCTGTTAGATGCTGACCTGCAGCGACAATTGATGGTCAAAGTAGCCGAGAATAAAAAAATAAAGTCAACCAATGGCCGTATTCGCTTTAAAGGCAATAAGTCACTGAGTAAGTACTATCAGGAATCCGAAGAGATACGTACCAGGACTTTGTTATCGAGCTATCACAATAATATTTCGGTCTTGTACAATAACGATTATTATCTAAAGCTCTATCGAAAGCTAGATCGCTCGATTAATCCTGATCTGGAGATTACCCGGTTCCTAAGCAAGGAAAAATCCTTTCCCCATATTCCCCGATTGACGGGTAGCATAAAGCTACAACTTAAGGATGAGACCATTACACTGGGAATGGCTCAAAAAGCCGTGGATCACCAGTCCGATTCCTGGACCTATCTGCTTGACGACTTACGCCGTTTTTACGAAGAGGTGCAATCTTCCAATAATCTTAAGTTGAGCTCGCGGAAGAAGGGTTCTTTGTCGGCACCCATCGCCTACGAAGATATCCCTAATGAAGAGCTGAAACTCCTGATGGGGGCGGTTACGGCAGAAAGGGTGCGCCTTTTAGGAAAAAGGGTAGCAAAGCTTCACCTGGCGATGGTAGGAGAGGAGGGAGAACCAGATTTTGGTCCGGAAGTTTTCTCTCTGCATTATCAGCGTTCGCTGTTTTCTGCCTACCAATCAAAGGTCAGGAGAGCTTACCAGCACCTGAACAAACACTACAAAAATATTCCGGAAGATCTGCGGCGTGAGGCAGAGCAAGTCTGGTCCCTGAAAAGAGAGGTGCAGGCCGTGCTCAAACAGATCTACCAAAAGAAAATTAATATTGCCAAGCTGAGAACTCACGGTGATCTGACACTTGGGCAGGTGCTTTTTACGGGGCGTGATTTCGTCTTTGTCGATTTCGAGGGGGAGCCCTCCCTTCGCTACAGTGAGCGCCGGCTAAAACGAGCAGCACTAGAGGATGTGGCCACTATGATACGCTCTTTCCATTACGTCGCTTACGAAGGATTACTAAATAACAACAACCTGCGAGCGGAGGAAAAAGTAGAAATGCAACCCTGGGCCGAGAAATGGTACCACTACATGAGCCAAATCTTCATCAAGGCCTATATGATTCGGGCGGAAAGTGATCTTTTGGTGCCGGAAGCAGAAGAAGACCTAAGACGGATCATGGATGTCTTCCTCCTCGAACGCATGATGGTAGAATTAGATCAGGAATTAAAACCTCCTTATCGTCGTTTGCAGGTGCCACTTAGCGGTATTATTGGGATTATGAAGCGGTATCAATAGATATTCGTTAATAAAAAATGATTTACCTAAAAGGTCGTTAATTATGATACGTTTATTCTGTCTCTTCCTGATTTCCATTCTACTGGGTAATATGACCTTTGCGCAGCGGCTAGCCGTTCACGATAGTGATCGTTTTCTAATGAGAGAGGATGGCCAACCTTTCTTCTGGTTAGCAGATACTGCCTGGGAGCTATTTCACCGCTGTGATCGCGAAGCGGCCAGTATGTATTTAGAAAAACGGGCTTCCCAGGGCTTTAATGTCATACAAGCAGTAGCGCTTGCCGAGTTAGACGGCCTAAATACGCCGAACCCTTACGGTGAGCGACCCTTGATGGACAACGATCCGAACCGGCCTAATGAACGCTATTTTGAACACGTTGATTTTATTATCAACAAAGCGGATGAATTAGGCTTATACATTGCACTATTACCTACCTGGGGGGATAAGGTGAATAGGAAAAGCTGGGGCGTAGGTCCGGAAGTCTTTAATGTGGAAAATGCAGCCGTTTTTGGGCGCTGGATGGGAGAGCGGTATAAAGACTATGACAATATTATCTGGATCATTGGTGGTGATCGTAATCCTAACCCTGATTCGAACGAGGTGGAAATATGGAATGCCATGGCGGAGGCTATTGCCGCGGCCACAGGAGGGTACGAGGAATGCCTGATGAGTTTCCACCCACAACCTAAGGAAGCCGGAGGATCTTCGACCTGGTTTCATCAGGAAAAATGGCTAGACTTTAATATGCACCAGACTGGGCATTGCGCCAATCAGGGGACCTATAAGCATATTAGTCATGATTATACGCTGCAGCCGATCAAGCCCGTTTTGGATGGTGAGCCGCTCTATGAGGATCATCCCAATTGCTTTAATGCTCGGGAATTAGGGCATAGTATTCCGCGAGATATCAGACGAATTATGTACTGGAACGTTTTTGCCGGCGCCTTTGGCCAATCTTACGGCTGTCACGATGTTTGGCAGATGTATACCCTCGATAAAGAGCCGATTAATCAGCCCCTGCGGCCCTGGCCGGAAGCGCTGGATCTGCCCATGGCCAATCAGGTGCGCCACTTGAAGGAATTAATGCTTTCCAGACCCTTTTTTACCAGAATACCGGATCAGTCCTTAATCGTCGGAAAGCAGCCGGATGATCAAACGTATAAAATAGCTACCCGGGATCAGGGAGGAACTTACGCCATGGTATACCTGCCGGTCGGTGGCACAGCGAATTTGAATGTATCGGCGATGGCCCAAAAAAGATTATCTGCCTGGTGGTTTGATCCCCGGACAGGAAGTGCCTTTTCAGCGGGGAAGCTGAAAAAAGGGAACCAGGTGACGATCACCGCTCCCAGTAGTGGCCCGGGTAATGATTGGGTCCTGGTATTGGATGCTAAGTCATATCCAACACCAGGCCACTCAGATCAGTAGTTATATCTATTTCGGCAGGGACCAACCATTATGGTAATGGGCATTAATCAGCTGATTGGCCTCTTTGTCTTTACCGAAATTACCTTTTTGGGCATCCCAGTAGACCTTCCGGCCGGTCTTAAAGGCAATATTACCCATGTGGGCATTGATGGCGGCAATACTACCGGTTTCGATACCACATTTGAGTAGGGAGGCATCATTTTTCTCCATGGCTTCTACGAAGTTGCGCGCGTGCTGCTGCAGATAGTTGGCATTCCCTTTACTTTGTTCGGGTATGGCATCGATTTTGAATCGGCGCATGCCATCTTTGGTTTCTTCTTCCGGAATGAGTTCCCAGCCCTGACGGTTCACCACGATGGTACCCAGGTTCCCGATAAAGGCGATGCCTTCGGTGCGTCCGTAATTGCCGTTGTTGATACCCGTGGCGTGTTCCCAGAGCATATTAAAGTTATCATACTCATAAACGGTCTGTAGGGTATCCGGCGTCTCCGAAGCATCGTTGGGGTAGGCCAGCTTACCGCCCGAAGCCATGACTGATTTGGGTGCTTTGGCACCCATAGCGTAAAGCGCGATGTCGATCTCGTGTACGCCCCAGTCGGTCATTAGTCCACCAGCGTAGTCCCAGAACCAGCGAAAATTAAAGTGAAAGCGGTTCGGGTTGAAAGGGCGATCGGGCGCTGGTCCCAGCCACATTTGATAGTCAACACCTGCGGGTACAGGACTATCCGGCTTAACGGGTACGGGTTCCATCCATCCCTGATAAGCCCAGACTTTGACCAGACGAATCTGACCCACTACCTGGCGGCGCACCAGATCAATAGCTTGCTCGTAGTGTGTACCACTGCGCTGCCACTGTCCGACCTGGATCATTCGGTCGGATTTACTGGCGGCCTCCATCATGACCCGGGCTTCCTGGATAGAATTAGCTAGCGGTTTTTCAATATAAACATGCTTTCCGGCATCGAGTGCATCCAGTAGCATGAGGCAGTGCCAATGGTCGGGCGTGCCGATAATGACGGCATCGATGTCTTGTTGTTCTAGCAATTTGCGATAATCTTTGTATAGTTTGGGCTTTTTGCCGCGGGCCCGCATTACATCGGCCGCACGTCGCTCCAATACTTTGTCGTCCACATCACAGAGCGCGACACATTCTACCTGATCCATACTGAGGTGCGCTCGCATATCAGACCAGCCCATGCCGTTGCAGCCAATGACGCCAAAATTGATCTTATCATTGGGCGAAATGGTTTTGCGTTTGGCAGCTAAGGCCTCTAAGGAGGAGAAACTAAACAAGGTGCCGGCACTGGCCAGCATACTCATTTGTACAAATTTACGGCGGGAAGCTTTCATGCGTAAGTAGTTTTAGAAGTTGTTTAAAAACTCCTCAATATGCCCTTGGCAAATCATTGATGGCCAATACTTCAGCTATTTTTGGCCATCAAGCATTTACCAATCATCGCATCAGAAATTCCTAAACAACTTCTTAGTTAAATATTCATTGAACAAAAGGTCCCCCTTAAAAAAGGGGTAAGGGGGATGGATAAGGAAAAAAGAATTCTAAAGGACTTTTTTAATCCAGAAAAAACATATCCAAAACCAACGGCCCCTAATTAAATAATACAGGGAGTTAAGATAAGGAAATATTTAGTGGTTTTGGAAAAGGAAACAAGATTTTGTTTCATTAAACAAAACTACGAATGGAACGTCATTTACTTGACAAGAAAAAACAGTATGAAAGCAACAATCCTCATTTTATGGAGCTTATTATTCCTGACGATGGTCAATACGGCCTTTGCCCAGGTTAAATACGAAAAAGAATACCGGCTGGATATAGCAGAGGTGCCCGATTCCGCCCGTCAGTTTTTAGCAGAACTGGCCTTTGAAAAGCGGATCAAATGGTACCAAGAAGAGGGCCTGGAAGATGTATCCATAGAAGCTAAAACAAAAAATAAAGGCAACCGAAAAAAATACAGTATCGAATTTGATAAGAACGGGATCTTTGAAGACGTGGAGATCGAGATAGGCTGGGCTGAGATTCCCTCAGCAGTGCAGCATCGCGTCTGTTCCTACCTGGACCGTTCTTTTGATAAATTTAAGATAGAAAGGGCGCAGGTTCAATTCACGGGAGAACATCCGGCCATAAAGGCTAAGGTGAGGGAGGCCTCCGTTCAGCCGAGCCCGCAGGTTACGACCCGTTACGAACTAATTGCAAAAGTCAAAAAGGAGAAAAATTTCCAGAAACTAGAATTACTGTTTAATCTGGAAGGAGAACTGATCCGTCAATCCAGAATTGTCTCCACCAATACCGATAACCTTGAATACTAGAATACTACTGCTTTCGGCGTTTGTACTAATGGCCTGGACGGTATCAGCTCAGACCCGTACCCAGTATGGAGTTTTGCCCGCCATCAATCTCAATAAGAAAATCAATGCCCGGTACAAGCTTAACTTTAAACTGGAAGGCAGGCAGCGGCTTTTCCAGCAGGGAGAATCCGCTGCCGATTACCAATTGACCGATCTGGCGCTAGTCCTGGCCCGTCGCATGGGCCTGGATCACAGCCTGGCCGGTGGTTACCTGATTCGCTTTCGGGAAGGGGAGCGCATTCACCGCCTGATTCAGCAGTGGGCTTTTGAAGGGGGCTTTACCAATTTGGGCTTAGTCCACCGTTTTGTCCTGGATCAGACTTTTGCCCCCTCCGAGGCAGCACAATTTCGGCTGCGTTACCGGGCTGCCATTCAATTCCCCCTCAGTGGACAGTCGCTCAATGAGCGTGAGCTCTACCTGAAAATGAGTAACGAATACCTGGGCGAATTACAAGCGGCCGAATACGATCTGGAAATCCGACTGGTGTTAGCCCTGGGTTACCGCATCACAGATAATAATAAATTGGAATTGGGGCTAGACAACCGCTACGATGCCTTCCTGCGGGACGAGGGGCGCCTGCGCGCCTGGTCTACTTTAACCTGGTATCGGGCGTTTTAGTCAAACACCCTTCACATCCGGAATAAACTGCCGCAAATAACTCGCACTCTGCACCAGTGAGGCCTTACGTTTTTCCAGACTACCTTCGTAGGCGCGATCTTCGACCTCCACGCAGACGGGGCCGGTATAGCCCACATCGGTGAGGATGGAGAAGAATTGTCCCCAGTCGACGTCGCCCATACCGGGAAGTTTGGGGGTGTGGTACTGCTTGGGCGTAGCCATGATCCCCACTTGGTTTAATCTTTCCCGATCCAGCCGCACGTCCTTGGCGTGGATATGGAAGAGCTTATGCGAAAAGTCGCGCATGGGTTGCAGGTAGTCCATCATCTGCCAGATCATATGCGAGGGATCGTAGTTGAGCCCAAAGTGATCGCTGGGGATGGCCTCAAACATCTTACGCCAGACGGCCGGCGACTGGGCCAGGTTCTTACCGCCCGGATACTCATCGTTGGTGAAGTACATGGGGCAGTTCTCGATACCTACGCGTACCTCCATCTCTTCGGCGTATTGGATGATCGGTGGCCAAATCTCCAGGAAGCGCGACCAGTTGTCTTCCACGCTTTTGCGCCAGTCGCGGCCGATAAAGGTATTCATTTGGTGGATGCCCAGTAGTTTAGCCGCGCGGATTACCTTTTTGATGTGTGCTACGTAGGCTTGCGAGGCCTCCTCGTCGGGCGTTAGCGGATTGGGGTAATAGCCAAGGCCACTGATCTGTATGCCGTGAGATTCGGCCAGGGCCAGCGTCTCTTTCGCCTGACTTTCGTTAAAATCGCTGACGTCGATGTGAGTGACACCCGCGTAGCGCCGCTCGGCTTTACCGACGGGCCAGCACATCACTTCTACACAGTCGTAACTGGCTTTGGCGGCGATGTCAAACACTTCGGCGAGCGATAATTCGGGTAAGATGGCGGAGACGAATCCTAGTTGTAGCATATTGGTTGTGTTTTTTCTTGGAGCACTAATATAAAGAAAACTACCTTTTTTACGTATTTTATCATCACTGGTAACTATAGGCCCAGGTTCATCACTTTAAATTGAATAAATTATGCCTTCCTTACGTTATTTCTCCTACTTACTTTTCCTTTTAGGTCTATTCAGCTGCGAAAAAGAAGTGGAACTCGAAACGCCTCCCAACATCCTCTTCTGTATCGCCGACGACTGGGGCTGGCCCCACGCGGGTGTCTACGGTGATTCCGTGGTTCAGACCCCCACTTTTGATCGCCTGGCGCACGAAGGACTCCTTTTTGAGCAGGCTTATATCTCCAGTCCTTCCTGTACGCCCAGCCGTAGTGCGGTATTGACGGGGCAGCATTTCTGGCGACTGGAGCAGGCGGCTAATCTTTGGTCTACCCTGGATCGGGAGATCCCGGTGTACCCCCTATTGATGAAGGAGGCCGGCTACGCGATCGGCTCCTGGCGTAAATCCTGGGGCCCGGGTGATCTTTCCGCGGGGGGCTACGATACGCTGCGGCCTGCTGGCAAAAAATACGAGGAGTTTGGGGCTTTTCTGGCAGAAAAACCGGCCGATCAGCCCTTTTGCTTCTGGTTGGGCGCTTCCGATCCGCATCGGCCATACGAGGCTGGCAGCGGAGCGGCCGCTGGCATAGATGTGGATAAATTAACGGTACCAGGCTTTTATCCCGATAATGATACGATCCGTAACGATATCGCCGATTACTACTACGAAGTCAATCGTTTTGACCGCGACGTGGGGCGGGCGATAGCTATGTTAGATAGTCTTGGCGAACTGGAGAACACCATTATCGTGGTGACCGGTGATCACGGTATGCCCTTTCCACGCTGCAAAGCGAATTTATACGATTGGGGTACCCGGGTACCTTTAGTACTACGCTGGGGCGCAAAAATCCGGGAGCCGCAGCGGATAGAGGAGTTTGTCTCCCTGATTGATCTGGCGCCTACCTTCCTGGAGTTGGCCGGTGTACCGGTGCCAGAGGAAATGACCGGAACCTCACTTGCTCCATTTGTGCGGGGGGAAGCGATGGAAAGTAATTTTGTCACCATGGGGCGGGAGCGGCATACGCCCGCGCAGCAATCCCCCTCCATGGCCGGATACCCCGCCCGGGCCATCCGTACGGAAGACTACCTGTATATCCGCAACCTCTTTCCCGAGCGCTGGCCCGCGGGTGTGCCCATAGGTGCGACGCATCCCTTTGGCACTTTTGCCGATAGCGATAATGGCCCGACCAAGACTTTCTTGTTGGAAAATCGTGACGATCCGGCCGTTCGTCCTTACTACGACTGGTGTTTTGCCCAGCGGCCCGCCGAAGAACTCTACGCGATTGGCGATGATCCTTACCAACTGAATAACCTGTCCGATCAGCGGGCTTACCGGGATATTAAAGAACAATTGTCGACTCGCCTGGATTCCGTACTCATCGCCACCGAAGATCCCCGGATGACGGATAGTTTAGCCCTTTTCGATACTTATCCGTACCGTGGCTCTTATCCATTGAATTTGGATGGAGTTAAGTAGTAAAAGAAACAGGTATATTTTGCGTCCACAGATTAGCACTAATTGGGTCACGGATTAACGCAGATGCTTGCACTAAGCAAATATTATTCTCCGCAGACAATGGACAGTTTTGAAATTTGTGAGAATTCATAAAAATCTGCGAAAATTAGTGCCCCCTAATGAAACACCACGTGCAGCAGCACCAAAGAAGCCAATAGCCCGATCCCAATTTGTAAAATACGTGGCGAATCGTAGACAATCAGCTCGCGACCCTTGTGCCAGCCGTGGCGGAAGCTACTGAGGCTGACCAGGCCAAAGGCGATCAGAATCACCCACATGGCGCGCACAAAGTAATTCATCTCTGGAAAGAAGTAGATTATGATTAGATGTAGCGAGATGGTCGACAAAAAAGCGACCAGCGTCAGGCGCTGACTGGGCGCTACCATAAAGGCGGCCGTACAGATCAGTACCACGATACCACAGTTGATGTAATAGCGTAAATTATTGAGCGTGTGCGTAAAGGCCGCTTCCGGGTTCTCGAATTTTAGGTAGAGCAGGATCAATCCCATAGTGACGCCGGAGACCAGCGCGACCAAAATGGTTTTGCGGCCAGCGTTGACGATCTGTGCCTCCGAAGCGTTCTTATTGATGTATTCCTTATAAATATCAATAGACCAAAGCGTCGCCAGCGAGTTGAAAGTGGAGTCGACCGTACTCATTAGCGAAGCAAAGAGGGCACAGAGAATGATCCCCTTGACGCCAGTGGGTAGGTAGGTCTTGACCAAGTAAGGAAAGGCCATATCCGGCTCGCTCAGCCCGTCCGGGCCCAGTATACCGACCAGGGCAATGCCGGGCACTACAATCAGTATCGCCATGACGTATTTCATCAGGCCACCGACCATCAGTCCGACCTGGGCTTCCTTTAGGTTTTTTGCGGCCAGCGATCGCTGCATAATTGTTTGGTTGGCACACCAATAATTGATGTTAAGCAGGAATAAACCAAAAATGTGCGTCCAGGGGAGGGTGGGGTGATCAGCTGGTAAGTGCAGATGCATGAGCTCGGGTGTCTTCTCGTACAATTGTGCCCAACCGCCCAGGTGGTGGATGGCTACAAAAAGTACGACAAAGCCGCCCGTGAGTAAGATGCCAAACTGGATAATATCGGTCTTGACCACGGCACTCAGCCCGCCCAAATAGGTGTAAATTGCTGAGAAAATACCCAGACCCAGGATCAATATTGAAATGACCGTCAGCCGATCCGGACTGATGGAGGCCAGGTATTCCGAAAAGACCAATTCGGCGGCGTAGGCCCCCCAGAAAAGTGCAGCCCCTAAGGTGATGGTCGAAAAGATGAGTAAATTCGCCAGGGAATAGAAGAGCGCCACTGTCTTGCCAAGCCGCTTCTTGATGAATTGCGTTACCGTGATGACCCTTTCTTTCAGGTATAAAGGCACAAAAATAAAGGCGGCCAATAGGATGCCCTGCACCGCATTAATCTCCAGGCTGGCTTGCGCCAAACCGTATAGATAAGCCGAGCCCATCATCCCCAGAAACTGATAACCGTTGACATTGGTAGCAATGGAAGACAGAGCAATAGAGGGCCAGCGCAGATTACGGGAGCTGAGGAAATACTGCTCGACACTGACGTTTTTTCCGGTTTTGCCCGAAAGGGCCACCCAGAAAATAGCGCTAAAATAGACCAGGACGATAATCAGATCAAGCATAAAAAATTAATTTCTGGGGCCAGCGGATAAGGGGCTTTGTGGCGGCTTTGTAGGCCTACGCATTTGGACTTCTGGCATGGAGAAAGTAGGAATGTGGGGTAGCACGTATTTGGCGAAAAGTTTGCACTCATCGGCGTGTGGATAACCGGAGAAAATAAAGGCTCGAATGCCCATATCCATGTAAGACTGAATCTTGCGTAATACCTGACCGGGATTGCCTACGATGGCCGCTCCGCAACCGGAGCGCGCCCGGCCGATTCCCGTCCATAGGTGCTCTTCCACAAAGCCTTCGTCATTAGCCATGGAGCGGGTCTCCGTCTGGCGCGCTACGCCGTAGGATTTGGCATCCAATGCGCGTTCCCGGATCTCGGTCCCTTTTTTCTCATCGATAAAGCGCATGAGCTCCCGGGCGGCGGCGCGGGCTTCGGCTTCGGTTTCTCGCACAATAACGTGCACGCGTAATCCAAAATCAACTTTACGGCCGTAGGTCGCTGCCTTTTGACTCATTTTTTGCATCAGTTCAGCTAGTCTTTCTTTGGTTTCGGGCCACATTAGGTAGACATCGCAGTGCTCCGCACAGAGATCTACCGCAGGGGGCGAGTAGCCACCGAAGTAGAGTAGGGGGCCCCCATTTTGCTGATAGGTCTTCACCGGATCGGTATTGTCCAGTTTCAGCTGATAAAATTCGCCCTGATGGTCAATATAGTCCTGGGTCCAGCCTTGCTTAAGGATCTCAATCACCTCGCGGGAACGCTGGTAGCGTTCGGCAGAGGAGAGCTCCGTACCCGGCAAATTGGAAGATATGATATTAATGGTCAGCCTTCCCCGAAGGAGATGATCCAGCGTAGCGATGGCCCTGCCCAGCATGGGCGGATGTACTTCACCACAGCGAATGGCGGTGAGGAGATTGATTTGAGTAGTCAGGGGTGCCACGGCCGATGCAAAGATCAGCGTATCTTGTCCTACCTGATAAGAAGAGGGGCAAAGGATATTGCGGTAGCCCAGGCGATCGGCGCACAGCGCTACGTTGGAGGTATTCGACCAATCACTTTTATAGCGAATATCGTGGTGCCCCAGGTACCGATCATCACCATTGCAAAGGGGCGCAAACCAGGCTACTTCGGCACCTTCGAGCTGTGGAGAGCGTATTTCAATAGGAGGCAAGTTCATAGCGATATTTTCTTAAAATGAAAGTAAAAATATTAATTTGAAGATAAAATACCATTTCTGAGATGTCTTTTAATTTACTTAACCATGTCTAACTGTATCTTTTGTGAAATCGTGCGAGGCCAGGCCCCTTCCTGGAAGGTATACGAAAATGAATGGGTGTACGCCTTTTTAGATATCAATCCGGTGAGCCGATACCACACACTGGTGATCCCCAAACGCCACTACGTCAATATCTTTGACGTACCCGACGAAGAACTTCGTGAAGTCATTTCGGTAGTAGGTAAGCTTGCAAAATACTACAAAGCGGAACTGAAGCTCGAAGGCCTGCAGGTGATCAACAATAATGGTCGGCCTGGCCAGCAGGACGTCTTTCATATCCATTATCACTTGATACCCAGGTCAATCGGCGACGGACAAAACATCCGTTGGAAAACCTTTTCAAGATGGCGGGCAGATTTTGATCAGATGCTGAAGCAGATAGATATTGTAGACTAGCCTTTTTTCAGTTCCGAAATTTCTTTATCAAGGCTAAAAATTGTATGTTTTTGAATTCGTAATGTTCTTTACGGAATGAACTCACGTTGAACCAAAAACACAGATAAATGAACGTACAAGAGATTTTAGATCAATTAAAACCACTCATCCTGACTTATGGCACTAAGCTGATCGGTGCCATTCTGGTACTGATACTGGGTATCTGGATTATCAAATTTCTGGTCCGTAGCTTTACCCGGCTTATGGACAAGCGGGAGATCGACACTTCCCTGAGACCCTTTCTGAAAAGCATTGTCAGCGTTTTACTCCGCGTATTGTTGATTATCAGTGTCTTGGGGATGCTCGGTATCGAAATGACCTCCTTCATTGCCATTATTGGTGCGGCCGGTTTGGCGATTGGTATGGCGCTTTCCGGTACCCTGCAGAATTTTGCGGGTGGGGTGATGATCTTGCTCTTTAAGCCTTTCAAGGTAGGTGACTTTATCGAGGCGCAGGGTTTTTCGGGTACCGTTAACGAAATTCAGATCTTTAATACCATCCTGAAAACACCAGATAATAAAACCATTATTATTCCTAATGGCGGTTTGGCTACCTCGGCCATGACGAACTATTCTACCGAAGCTACCCGTAGAGTCGACTGGACCATTGGCATCGGTTATGGTGATGATGCCGCCAAGGCCGAATCGGTCATCAGAAGACTTCTTTCGGACGATGAGCGCATCCTGTCCGAACCGGAACCTTTCGTGGCGGTTTCTGGTCTGGCAGATAGCTCGGTGAATTTTACCGCCCGCGCCTGGGTGAAGGCAGAAGATTACTGGGGCGTTTACTTCGATATGAATCGTAAAGTCTACGAGGTATTTGATCAAGAAGGTCTCAATATTCCATTCCCACAGATGGATGTGCACGTTCACAATGCTAATGGCTAAATCTCTGGCTTTTGCCGAAAGGCTGTTCTATAAAACACATTTATGAAACACCTACTTTTTTTGTGTCTCTTTTGCTGTTCTTTTCCGGGCTGGGCTCAAGTTACCGCCATCCTGGCTACCCGCTTGATCGATGGCACCGGAGCGGTAATTGAAAATCCGGTGGTTATCGTTGAGGGGGAACGTATCGCGTCGGTTATAGACCGAGACCAGTTGCCCACTGACATCCCGGTCATAGACTTGGGAGGATACACCTTATTACCTGGACTAATTGATCTGCACGTACATCCGAATATTACGCGTAATGATTATCAGATTGAACACCTGAGCCGCTCCTCGGCGGAAAAAGCCCTGCTTAGTTTACGCCGGGTACAGGGTATGCTGGATGCGGGTTGGACTACCTTGCGGGTAGCGGGTGATGCCGATGTCGGCTACTCGAATTTGGAAGTGCGCGATGCTATTAACCAGGGTTGGTTCGAGGGGCCAACCATCTATGGGGCCGGGCACTACATCTCGGTAACGGGGGGTGGCGGCGATATTAATTTCTTATCCTATGAGCAGGATGTCACCGCCGACGGTTGGATTGCGGACGGGCCGGATGAGATCCGAAAAGCGATCCGAAAGGAGATAAAATACGGTAGTGACTGGATTAAATTGCTGGTGACCGGAGCCTTTATGTCGGCCAATGACAACCCGAAGAATGTGCACTTTAGCCCAGAGGAGTTGGAAGCAGCGGTCGCAGAGGCGAATCGCCGTAATGTGCCCATCATGGCTCATGCTCACGCTACGGAAGGGATAAAAATGGCCGTTCGGGCCGGCGTACGTACGATTGAGCATGGCTCATTTATTGACGAAGAAGCTATGGATTTGATGATCGAACAGGGGACCTACTTGATCCCAACCTTTGCCGTGGGGCTTTACGCCGGGTACCCTTTACGGGAAAAGGGATCACTCCGGCGGTATATGTCCGACAATAGAAAAGGCGATCTGGGTGTCTACCAAAGTATGCGTTTAGCCATTCAAAAGGGGGTTAAATTCGGGCTGGGAACGGACGATGTGGGCTGGCCGGCCGAATTTTCGGCCATTGAATTAGAAGCTTATGTTGAACTAGGTATGACGCCCATGCAGACCATTGAATGTGCCACCCGTATTAACGCCGAAATCCTCAGGAAAGAAGCGGAGATTGGTACGGTGGAGGCAGGAAAGTTTGCGGATTTGATCGCCGTGGAAGGCCATCCACTGGAAGATATCTCCGAATTACGCAGGGTGAAATTTGTCATGAAAAAAGGACGAATTATCCGACAATAATCATCGTTTGGGGCCTGGCAAATTTGTAGTTTATCTTGAGTCAATTACCTTACGGGTACCTTTTGAACGCTAAAACGATACCATTATGAAGAAAACAGGAATCTGGATAGACAAACGACAAGCAAAGATTGTCCACCTGGGACCAAATGGCCTTGAAAACTTTCAAACGCTGGCCTCAGATGTAGAAGAATTGAATCCCATCGGCGGTTCGGGCAGCCCGACCAAAGGTGGTCCGCAAGATGTCGTACAGGACAGTAAGTTTACCGAAAGAGAAAAACAGCAACTTAAGCGCTTTTTTACCCGCCTCGCCGAAGAGGTAGGCGAAAGGGATGAATTGATTGTCTTTGGTCCCGGCCAGACGGGCGGCAAGTTGAAAGCGGAATGGGAGCGCAGCTTTCCCAAATTGGCCAAAGGCCTGGTAGGCGTAGAAACGGCCGATAGCATGACGGATAATCAAATTAAGGCCTGGGTGCGGGATTATTTTGGAACCTCTTAAAGCCATAACTTATGTCTAAACGGAATAACGTATCCAATCACAGTGGTAGTGCGGTCTACGGCCTGGGCTTTATCGGTGCGGCAATTTATTTTTTTACCCATGCTACTTCTTTTTGGATGGGCGTTTTAGGTCTGGTGAAAGCGATCTTTTGGCCGGCCTACCTGGTCTATAAGGCACTGGAGTATTTTGGCGGCTAATGATATTTTTGGTCTGGATTTTCTTCCTTTTCTCCAAATATTTAGGATATTTAAGTAGATCAACCAGAACCTATCATGAATAAAAATACCTTTTTTTGCCTGCTGATTTCCATATTAAGTGTGGCTTGTACATCCAAATCAAAAGATATCGATCCGGATGTGCTATTAATTTCCCGCATGCAGTACGCTGATCAACTCTACGGCTTCTGGTTGGGCGAATGTATTGCCAACTGGACCGGACTGGTGACCGAGATGGATAAAATTGGGAATGTTGGCGAAATCAAGACGGGTGATTTTTATACACGTGCAGACTGGGGACAGCCTGATCAGCCCAGCATTTGGGCGGAGGGGATACCCAGTGATTTATCCCCAACCATTGATTTTGTCTTCCGCGGGCCGGATACGACCTGGGGTGCCGACGATGATACGGACGTAGAATATATGTATCAGCACCTTTTGCATGAAAATGCTACAAGTATACTGACGCCGAAGCAAATCCGCGACGGCTGGCTCAAACACATCAAGGCCGAAGAAGAAAACTTTCTCTGGGTCTCTAATCAGAAAGCCTTCGATCTAATGCGGGAAGGAATGCTGCCACCGGCTACCAGCACCCCTGAAAACAATGAACACTACGAAATGATCGATGCGCAGCTAACCACCGAAATCTTTGGTTTGTTTGCTCCGGGCCGACCCGAGGTTGCGCTGCAGATGAGTCATTTGCCCATTCGGACTACGGCGGCCCAAAATGCAGCCTGGATCTCAGAATTCTACGTCGTTATGCACGCCCTGGCCTCGCGTACGGATACAACCCAAAGTCTGGCGGAGCAGGTGCAATGGCTGGCCACCAAAGCCCGCACCCAGCTGCCGGATACTTCCTACAGTGCTAAAATGTACGATTTTGTTAAAACTCAGTACGAAGCCGGCTTTTCCTGGGAAGCCACCCGGGATGCCGTCTATCAGCGCTATCAGGTGGAGCAGCGAGATGGCTACCGAATAACTGATCAAAATATATACTGTAATGGCTGCTTCGCCGCGGGGATTAACTTTGCTGCCAGTTTGGTGAGTCTGTTTTACGGCGAGGGTGATATTAAGGAGACTATCAAAATTGGTGCGCTCTGCGGTTGGGATTCTGATAATCCTACCGCCACCTGGGGTGGCCTACTCGGTTTTATGTTAGGGAAAGAAGGGGTGGAAGCCGCGTTTGGTCGTTCCTTCTCCAATCGTTTTAATATCCATCGTACGCGCCAGAACTTCCCCCGTGGAGTCGATACCTTCGAACGGATGGCGCAAACGGGGGTTGAAATCGTGGATCGGGTTGTAGAAAATCAGATGGAGGGGAAAGTAGATCGGGAAGCAGGCATTTGGGTGATTCCACTGGGGGAGGAATAAACAAAGACTTCGCTAATCTTCCAGATTTTGCCAATCTGACTTTAAAAAGAAAACCATGTCATTCGAAGAAGAACAAAGATTTAATCAATGGTGGTTATGGCTGATCCTAATTGGACTCAACCTCATTCCCGCTTTCGGTATCTACCAGCAAGTTTTTAAAGGACAAGCCTTTGGAAATCATCCACTTTCGGATACCGGTTTAATTGTTCTTCAGGCCTTTTTACTGTTGTTTTTATGGACTTTCTGGCGGCTGCGGTTAAAAACGGCCATCAATGAGGAGTTTATAACCTTTACGTTTTACCCCTTCGCTAATAAGACCATTCCCTGGACGGAGGTCAGGAGCGCTACCCTCATCAACTACGGCTTCGTCGGGGGTTGGGGCGTTCGGCTTAGCTCAAAATACGGCACCGTTTACAATACCAGTGGGCAGATGGGTTTGTTACTCGAATTGGATGGGGGTAAGAAAATTTGTATAGGCACTCAAAAGCCGGAAGAATTAGGCCGGCTAATTGAAAAGAGAAAGGAATTCTAAACCTTTAAAAAATCTCTTTATATTCGGTTCAAAACTACGGTATGCTAAAACTTAATTTTAACTACGGATTGCTCCTCTTGTGCTTGGTTTCTTTTTTTGGATGCCAATCCAATACCAAAACCGGAGAGACGGCGGAATCTACGCGGCCCAACGTCATTTTTATCATGACGGATGATCACTCCAAGCGGGCCATGAGTGCCTACACCGATGAATTGATGCAAACGCCTAATCTGGATCAATTGGCCGAAGAAGGGGTGCTCTTCGATCGGGCATTTTGTACTAACTCGATCTGCGGCCCCAGCCGGGCCGTTTTCCTGACCGGAAAATTTAGTCACAAGAATGGCTTTAAATCCAATCACGATACCTTCGATGGAGATCAACCCACGCTGGCTAAGTATATGCAAGCCGCCGGTTACCACACTTCAGTGGTCGGAAAGTGGCACCTGGTTTCCCGTCCGCAGGGCTTTGATGAATACAAAATCCTGATTGGTCAGGGCGAATACTACAATCCACGCTTCACCAATGGTGCGGATACGGTAAGGGAGACGGGGTATTCCACTACCCTGATTACCGACCATGCCCTGTCGGTCATCGATCGGGTAAAAGATACTAATCAACCCTTTTTTATGATGTTGCACCACAAGGCCCCGCACCGAAACTGGATGCCGGAAATCAAGCATCTGCAGGCCTATACAGAGCAAGAATTCGATATTCACCCGACATTTTTTGATGATTATGAGAATCGTGGAGAGGCTGCGCGGATGCAGGATATGGAGATTAGGAATATGTATCGCTCCGCTGATATGAAGTTGCCTATTTATGAAAATGATCCGGGTAGTGGAGGTATGCCGACCTTTGATATGGCAGGTGCCTGGAAAAGAAATTACGAAAGCCTTACGGCGGAACAAAAAGCCGCCTGGGATGACTATTACGAACCCATTATTCAGGACTATTACGAACAGCAACCGGAAGGAAAGGAACTAGCCGAATGGATGTACCAACGCTACCTGAATGACTACACCAAGTCGGTCATGTCAGTCGATGACAACGTCGGTCGCGTACTGAACTACCTGAAGGAAAACGAGATGGATGAAAATACCCTGATCATTTATACTTCTGATCAGGGCTTTTTCACCGGTGAGCACGGCTGGTACGACAAGCGCTTTATGTACGAGCCTTCGCTGGCCATCCCGCTGGTGGTGCGCTATCCTAAGGAACTGGACCAGGGTGAAGAACGTGATGCCATGGTCCAAAACGTCGATCTGGCGCCCACTATTCTGGATTTTGTGGGCGAACCCATCCCCGCCGATATGCAGGGTGCCTCATTAAAAGGTATCTTGAAAGGGGAGGTAGAAGATACCGACGAGAGCATTTACTACCACTATTACCAAAGCACTGGCTGGCATACCGTACCCAAGCATATTGGCGTACGTACCGGTCAGTATAAACTGATCTACTACTATGAAATTGATGAGTGGGAACTATTCGACCTGCAAAATGATCCCTACGAGATGAACAATATCTACGGGGAAGAAAGCAGTGCCGGTGTTGTGAAAAACCTCAAAGCGGAACTCCAACGGCTGATCGAAAAGTACGAGGATGATACCGCACCAGATTTTCAGATATGACTAGTTCACAATCTGTAAAATTAGCGAGGCAGACTTGGCCGGAGGATTCCCTCCGGCTTACTTCAAACTAAATTCTACACCTGTTGGCAATCCTTCCTTTTCCAGGGATAGTCTTCCGCGACGATCGCGATTTACTTTTAGTTCACGTAGTATCTGATCCTCAGGTGAATAGAACCAGGTGCTTGCTATATTACTTTCGCCGTATACTTCCAGTTCGATCTTTGACCAGTCCATATCATCCGTAGATTGGGCCAGGCCTATTTTGGGTAATATGGTACCTGCTTTGACCAAAATAATAGCTTCAATTTCTCCCACGGGGATGGTATGCCAGCCCTGGCGGTAGGTTTTTCCACTTTGGTAATCGACCCAATCTCCACCGGGTAGGTAGACTGCTCGTTCGGTCAGACCTTCTTCGAAAAGGGGGGCTACCAGTATATCACTACCAAATAGATAGCTGTCATCTGCGGTCCAGGCGCCGGGATCGTCGGGGTATTCGACAAATAGCGCTCGGACCATAGGTAGTCCTTGTTCGGAAGCGCGTTTCGCTTGCGCGTAAACGTAGGGCATTAGGCGATATTTCATTTCCACAACCTTCCGGAAATAGTCTTCAAATTCGGTGCCGTAGTCCCAGGGTTCCTTGGGCGGTTGTCCATGGCAGCGGGTATGGGAAGACAATACGCCAAAGGGCAACCAGCGCCGGTACAGCGGCTCTGGGGTGCGACGCGTAAATCCGCCAATATCGTGACTCCAAAAAGTGAAACCAGAGAGTCCCAGCGATAAACCGCCGCGCAACTGTGCTTCCATGCCCATATCCGAAGTCTCGGCATCACCACCCCAATGCAGGGGGTAGCGCTGGCTACCCGCCCAGGCACTGCGCGCCCAGATGATGTGCTCATCGTTAATGTCTTTGGTTAGTTCGGAGACGATCTTGTTGTAGCGCAGGGGATAAAGATTATGCTCGTAAAAGCCCGTACGACCATTATCATAGATGCCATCGTAGGGCGCGGCCTCTCCAAAATCCACCTTAATGGCAGCTACGCCCATTTTTAGTAATCGCCCAATTTTGTCTTCGTACCAGTCGATGGTCTTTGGATTGGTAAAATCGAGCACGGCATCCTCGAAGGGGATATTACCTTTATCATTTTTCACGTGTAGCCCCTGTTTGGTAATCTCTGGAAATAACTTGTTTTTGGGCACGAAATAAGGTAATTGCCAGAGACAGGTCCGGAAGCCATCTGCTTTCAGATCTGCGATCATTTTTTCAGGATCATCAAAGCGGCTTTCCGCAAATTCGTAGTCACAGCGCCAGTCTACTTCAAACCAGCCGGTGTCGAAGTGCAGTACATCGGAGGGAATCTGATTACGGCGCAGTTTGGCGGCTACCTGACGGCCATCGGCCTCGGAGAAATAGGTGATCCGGCTCATCCAAAGACCAAAGGACCATAGGGGCGGCATAGGGGCTTTCCCGGTCAGATTTGTATATTCGCCAAGGATATCTTTTGGTGCACCCACAAAAAGGAACAGGTCCAGTAATTCATCACCAATGAGTAGTTTATTGGTCGCTCCGTAGGTATTACCAAAGTCACAGGTGATGGGCGAGGAGGTATGCATGAACATACCATAGCCCCGACTACTCAGAAAGAAGGGCACGGGCTTGTACATGCCGGGCGTTTCCACCCCATTTGGATCGCAGGTATATAGATTGATTTTCTGGCCATACTTATTCAGGTTGGTGAAGGATTCTCCACAGCCGAATATTTTTTCACCGGGGGAGAGTTCAAAAACGGCACCGACACTACGACTATAATCTGCGGCTCTACGCACAAAAGCAAAGGGCATGTTCGCAGTATAACCTTTATTATCACTGCTGTGGCGAGTCTTGGTCAGTAATTTCCCTTTTGCATCGTAAATTTCTACCGCCCAGGGTGCTTCTCGCACAATTACCTTGGCGTGCGGACTCTTATAAACGTGGGCGTTTTCTGTCTTGCTATAGTCCCACAGACCAATATTGTTTGCAGGCGTCTGGGCCAGCATCAGCGAGGGCTCCGCTTCTTTGACCATCGGGCCAGTCTGCATCTGCAGTCTTACTGTACGGCTGTTGACAAATTGTAAGGAGAAGGGTAGCCCGGGATCTTCTTCGTATTCGGAGGCAGGAAATTCGTTCTGCGGCATTTCGCGGAAGCCGTGCTGGGTGTAGTTAAAGGCGTGCGCGGGAGTGTAGCGATTGCGCTGCCACCGTACCTGACCTTCTCCCGTCCGTGGATTAAAAGAGATCAGGGTGTCCGCAAAGAAATAAGTATTTTGGTAGTTCTTAAAGTCTGGACTTAGGTCGACGGGTTCGTTCATCAATAATTGCTGGTGCTGGGCGAAACCTGGCCTTAACAGACCTAGAAAGCTGAAGAGTAAAAAGATCGTGCTTGCCTGGTTCATAGTTGATGTTTTAGTTCATCGATTGCGTAACAATATCCAACAATTTCGAATAATGAACAAATAGCTTGGAAAATATCAAGCAAGTTTTACCGGAATTATTAAATTAAGACCTGATAAGTAGGTTGCCCATATTGAGTCTGTAATAAGGTGCTGGCTTTTTTGGGCTAGTTCGAGGCGCAAAAATCGCGGATAGCCTAGCTATCCAAGGCTTTTTGCAACGAAGAAATCGCCCCAAAAAGACGCAGATTATTGC
>DATFKA010000088.1:0-22700 GCA_035268885.1 Saprospiraceae bacterium | reverse complement strand
CTTTATGATTTATGACGGCATCTTTTTCACCTACTCTGCGTTAAAAACTGCTACTGGTGTTAACCACACGCAGTTTTTGCCTTGATTAGGCAAAAAATCTGCTCGGTCAAAATCTAAACTTCAATATTGTGAACTACTTATCTAATCGCAAGGGCCATTTAGTTACTTTATTATTTAAGTCTAGAACTAATTGGCCCTCCCCCGACCACACGAGACAATTGACAAAAATCACCACCCGCAAGGTATAAAACGCAATACAATTCCGCCCCGCGCTCCATTATATTTGTAGTGTCATTAACCGACAACAACTTTTCATCACTCGGAATGTAATCGAACAAAGCTACTTTTTAGACATTCCTCAAAACACAGCTTTATGGCCTTCGATCTGAAGCAGTATCAAATCCTCACCAATAGCATCTATCGCAATCTAAGTACCCCTGAGCTCTACGAAATCGCACTGGAAACCGAGAAGGGATCGGCGATCTCCGATGTGGGTGCCCTTTGTTGCTACTCCAATGAAAAAACGGGCCGCAGCCCTAAGGATAAGCGGATTGTCGTTAATCCGGAGTCTAAGGAAAATATCGACTGGAACGATATCAACGTCGGCCTGGACGAGCATACTTTTATGATCAACCGCGAGCGGGCGATCGACTATCTGAACAGTCGCGACCGCGTATTCGTGGTGGATGCCTTTGCGGGCTGGGATCCGGAATACCGCATTAAAGTGCGGGTGATCGTGACTCGGGCCTACCACGCCTTATTTATGCAGAATATGCTGATCATGCCGACCGAGGAAGAACTAAAAAACTTCGGGGAGCCGGATTACGTCATCTTCAACGGGGGTACTTTTCCCGCCAACCGCTACACTTCCGGTATGACTTCCCGTACTTCGGTTGACCTCAACTTCGAAGAGAAAGAAATTGTCATCCTGGGTACCGAATACGCCGGTGAAATGAAGAAGGGAATCTTTACCGTCATGAATTATCTGATGCCATTACAGGATGTGCTCCCGATGCACTGCTCTGCTAACGTGGGCGAAGAAGGAGACGTCTCCTTACTCTTTGGCCTATCGGGAACGGGTAAAACGACCCTCAGTGCCGATCCTAAGCGTAAGCTGATCGGTGACGATGAGCACTGCTGGACCGATGACAGCGTCTTCAATATCGAGGGCGGTTGCTACGCCAAGGCCATCGACCTGAGTGCAGAGAACGAGCCGGATATCTACAATGCCATCCGCTTTGGTACGATCCTGGAGAACGTGGTATTCGACAAGAAGACCCGCAAAGTAGATTATACAGATACCAGCATCACGCAAAATACACGGGCTTCTTATCCGATCCGTTTCATTGATAATGTACAGATGCCCTGTACGGCGGGTATTCCTAAGAATATCATCTTCCTGACTTGTGATGCCTTTGGGGTATTACCTCCGGTCAGTAAGTTGACGCCGGATCAGGCCAGCTACCACTTTATCAGCGGCTATACGGCAAAGGTCGCGGGTACGGAGATGGGAGTGAAGGAGCCACAGGCGACCTTCTCGGCTAACTTTGGCGCAGCCTTTATGGTCTGGCACCCCAACCGCTATGCGGAGTTATTAGCCGAAAAGATGGTAGAAGCCGGCGCAAACGCCTGGTTAGTTAATACCGGCTGGACCGGTGGTGGTTATGGTGTGGGCTCGCGGATAAAGCTAGGCTACACCCGCGCGATTATCGATGCCATCCACCACGATGACTTCGACGATGTCGAATGGAAGCAGTTCGAGAGCTTCAACCTGCAGGTCCCCGCGACTTGTCCGAAGGTGCCGGCCGAGATTCTGATGCCAAAGAATACCTGGAAAGATAAGGCCGCCTTCGACAAAACGCTCGAGAAGCTGGTTGGCCTCTTCCAGGACAACTTCAAGCAGTTTGAAGCGATGACGAATGACAAGATCGTCGCGGCGGGCCCCGACCTGCCAACGACTGCATAAAGACCTTTAATTTCGTTTATTGAGCAATCAACCGGGCCCGCAAGGGTCCGGTTTTTTTGTAAGAACTGCCCTAAATCGAGTAGGGTAAAGTTAGAGGAAATTCCGATCTCTAACTTTATCCCTCTCACATAACCGTGCTTAGGGGCCTCGTACAGACGCTTCACCTGACCTATCCGGAAGTAGTTCGCAAAGCCTCTTAGTCTTTTTCCAGGTTATTACCAAAGCCTTCTATACTTTGACCATCTACACCGGCAGCACCATTATTGCGCTTTACCTGTATAAAGACTTTGTTTAGATTTGCCTTTAGGTAAACCTTGTCATATAAACTGTACCATTTCCTGTGCATAAAAAAACATCAATTCAAAAGGTTTCCCCAGCTAATATGCCAATCTCGGTTCGCTCGCGCTATGTACCGCATACTTGCTAAGGCTTCTTTCAACCCGTCGGGAGTTTGCCCATGCTGGGCAAACAAAGAAACGGCTAAGAGATGATTTCTCTTAGCCGCTCGTTCTGTAAAGTCACTCTATTATTTTTTACGCCATTCTACGGTAGCCCAGTACGACCACTAACCCAAGTACGATCAGCATCAGGGCCGCTTTTTTAGTACCGTCCATTGCTGGTAGGGGTTCGGTATCCTGTACACCGCAAATAGGATTCTCAAGATCGTTAGTCATCAGGAAAGGTTCTACATTAGTTACCTCACCTTCCACACTATTTGCAACCTCAACGGGATCGGTAGAGCCATACCAGTTACAAGGAGCATCAAGTGCACCATTGTCAGCACCATTATAGATAGCAAAATTACTATTCCCCGACAAATCATTGTTCTCTACTAAAATATCTATTCCATCTAGATCTTCACCATTCCTAACCGCAACTCCATTGTAGGAACCGATAAGTGTATTTCCGGTGATGATAATTGGACCAAAAAAGTCCGTACCATACAATCGAATGGCTCCTTTATCTGTATCTTCACTCGTATTAGTATTAGAAATAGTGTTATTTTCAATGCGGACGTTATCAGCAGTTCCCGCGATTTGTAAACCCTGATTCGTTGTATTTAAAATTTCGTTACCGGAAATAATTAGATCCGTTGCCGAGGGCGTTTGAATACCCGCATAGGTTGTCGGTACTCCGCCAACTGCTCCATCTATTCTGTTGTCTGCAATTACGGAAGTACCAAAGATGCCTCCCAAAAGAATTCCCGAAGCCAGGGTATTGGTTATCCCCTCAATTAAATTGCCCCTGACTGTAATATTCCCCGTGCTCGAGGTAATTCCTGAGCGAATGGCATCTTTTTCAGTATCGATGAAACGATTGTTTTCAAAGGTGAAATTATTCGAGTTTCCATATATGTATATAGTCCAGGTTGTTGGTGCAGGAACTCCAAAAAATTCAAACCCACTTACGGTTACGTTCTCTGTTTCAGAAATATTAATACGCTGTAATAGGCGCGCCTCTGCCAATCTGGTTCCGTCAACTGCACTGATACCTGCATTAGGTCCGAACAAAGAGATCGACTTATCGATGAGTAATATTTCATTATAAGTACCAGCATCAACCGTGATCACGTCGCCGTCACTAGCATTATCAATGGCATCCTGAATTGTAGTATGGGAGGTACTTTGAGTGGTGTTATTGACCTGAGCCATTACTCCTCCTGAAAAAAAGAGTAGTAAGCTTAAAGTCAGACATAGGCTTTTAAGTCTTGTTAATTTCATAGATTATGATTTATCACTGAATAATATAGTTCGTCTCTTAAAACATTCTTGTTTTTCTTGCAGTACGGTGTAAACATACTGAAGCGGTTTAAACTTTTTGGTTCAAGCGGTCTTAAAAAGCTTGTAGGTTCTGGCAAAGCTCAATTTGAGATGCGTAGCCAAAGTTACGGATCGAAAATCAGCTGCCGTCCAGGTTCCATAAGACTTTAAGACTCAGCGAACTGAAAAAGTTTAAATTGCTTCCATATACTAGAATCAAAAATACTAAAAATTTAACACCCGTCAAAAAATTACTCCCCTATTCCCCCCATTGTGACCTTCCCTATTTAATCCCGTCAAAAAAAATGACTATATTAAAGACTTTCTAATTCACCAAAACGAACCAACATGGAATTAATCATCACCATCATTATTGGCGCGATCGCCGGCTGGCTAGCTGGTCAAATCATGAAAGGCAGCGGCTACGGCTTTATTATTAACGCGATCCTGGGTATTGTGGGCTCCTTTGTAGGAACCTGGGCCTTCGGTCAACTTAATATTAATCTCAATCTGGGTAGCGCGATCCTGGAATCCATCCTGGTAGGTGCCGCCGGTGCGGTCATTGTCCTGTTTATTGCGGGTTTGTTTAAGAAGTAATAAACATATATATTTACTTTGTCGACCCGATTAAAACATCTTGTTAGAAGGTCAAACAAAGTATATGAACGACCCGCTCTTAACTGCTTTTTTGTTTTTGTTGCTGGGCCTTGTCATCGGGGTCATCGCCACCTGGCTAGTCGCACGCCTGCGATTCCGCTCTTTGTTCCTTTCCCGGGAAGATGTAGCGGCGCAATTCGTGGAGCGCTACCAGTACGAGCATCTTCAGACGGATCTCGATATCCTGAAGGAAGATTTGAAAGAAAAAGAAGGAGAGATCCGGGAGCTGGCTGGATTAATATCCTCCAAATCCCAGACTATTCTTCACCTCGATGACAAGCTCCGCAACCAAAAAGACGAAATCATCGCCCTCCAGCAGCAATCCCGCCAGGAGTTCGAAAACATCGCTAATAAACTACTGGAAGAAAAAAGTAAACGCTTTACGGCCACCAACCAGCACGAACTGCAGGGCCTACTCAAACCGCTGCGCGAAAAGATCCAATCCTTCGAGCAGGGTATCGAACGGCGCTTTATCGAAGAGACCCGCGACCGTATCTCCCTGAAAAAGGAGATCGAACAACTCAAAGAACTCAATACCCAACTCAGTCAGGATGCCAATAACCTGGCCGATGCCCTCAAGGGCAGTAATAAAACCCAGGGCGACTGGGGCGAGCTGCAACTCGAACTGCTCCTCCAAAAAGCTGGTCTGCAAAAAGACATCCACTACCAGGCCCAAAATAGCTACCGCGACCAGAACGGCAAGCTTAAGCGCCCCGATTTCATCATCAACCTCCCAGAAGACAAACAGCTGATCATCGATGCGAAAGTCTCCCTGACCGCTTACGAAAAATTCTGCAGCGGGGAGACCGAGCAGGACCGTAGCCTGGCCCTCAAAGGCCACCTCGACAGCATCCGCCGCCACGTCAAAGACCTCGGTAAAAAGAATTACCAACAGCTCTACCAAATCAATACCCCGGATTACCTGCTGCTCTTTATCCCCATCGATGCGGCCTTTGCCCTGGCCGTACAGGAAGACCACCAACTCTTCACCGATGCGCTAGACCGCAACATCGTAATGGTTACCCCCTCTACCCTACTGGCCACCATGCGTACCGTCTCCTATATCTGGAAGCAGGAGAAACAAAAGAAAAGTGTGATTGAAATCGCCCGCCAGTCCGGGCTGCTCTACGACAAATTCTGCTCCTTTGTCGAAGACCTGCAGACCATCGGCCAAAAACTGGATATGGCCCAGGGGGCCTACGACAAGGCCATGCGCAAGCTGCACAGCTCCAAGCGCAAAGGCGATACCCTGGTAGCACGGGCCGAACGCATCAAGTCGCTGGGCGCCGAAGCCAGTAAATCCCTGCCCAAGGATTTGTTGGAGTAGAAAGGGTAAAGATTGAAGGTCTTTTTTTGGGATTATATCAACAACTTCTTTTATAAAAAAACAGTAGTGAAAAAAGCACTTCCTTTCGGCTTCTTATTTCTACTTCTCAGCTTTATTGCTCTGGAGGGCTACACCTTTATTATAGTACGCTACACGACCGAAAACCTATACCTGCCCCCTACCCTCTTCCTGATCGCCGGAATCGGCGTGGCTACCATGGGGGGCCTGTTGGCCATCCGGCCGATAGACTGGTCCGTACTGCGGCAGTATCGACTCCCCGATTGGGCCCGGCATTTACTGCTCTGGCTACCCTTCCTGATCCTGTCGGTGCAACTTTTCTCGCAGCTGCAGGATTTTTTTCAAGAGTATCCGATCACCCCAGACATAGTGCCTGCGCTGCAGTATTACGTACAGCGCTTACTGGCCGGAGAGACCGTCTATGCCCCCATGCCCTTTGAGAGCTGGACGGTTATCCCCAACTACCTGCCACTGATGTGGATGCCCTACATCGTTCCGGAGCTGTTACAAATTGATTACCGCTACTTTCCTTTTTTTCTCTTCCTGTGCAGTCTGGCGGCCTGGGCTTACTATTTATTGCCGCGACGCCTGCCGCTGGCTCTTATTCTACTTACGGTGCTGGCGCCCTACTATATCCTTTTTCTGCTCATCGAGCTGACCCCCAATGATTTGGCGCACAATGTGGAATTCACCCCGGTGGCTTTTTACCTCTTTCTGGCGCTGGCCATCTGGCGAAAAAGTACAGCAGGCATGGTGCTTACCCTACTACTCTGCCTCTTGTCGCGTATTGCCCTGAGCTTTTGGCTACCCTTGTTTCTGGTGATCCTCTGGATGGAAAAGGGCTTTGCTTACCCCTTTCGGATGGGTCTTTGGCTGCTGGCGGGTATCTTCTTCTTCTACGTTTTACCCTTCGTTATTCCCAATCCGGATAGCTTTCTGGACGGGGCCGCCTATTACAGCAAAGTAGCCTCCGATATCTGGACGCAGCCCTGGCACGCGCGGGATGGGATACCGATCGTATTGCAGGAGGGCACGAGTTTTGCCCTGTATTTTTTTGAGCGAGACCCGACCGCGCCTCTGGAGGGTCTGGCTGTCGCCAAAAAAGTACACTTTTGGGGCTCCCTGGTTACGGCCCTGGTCCTTTTCGGCGGGTACCTTCTACTGCGCAAACGCCTCGATTATGCCCATTATGCCTTAATCGCCCTGAAGATTTATCTGCTGGTTTTTTATCTCTTGATGCATACGCCCTTTGCCTATTTGTTTTTCCTGATTATCTTTTTTAGTTTTCCTATATTGTGGGCATCGATAGATAAGAAAACAAAAAAACTATGACCGTAGCATGGAAAGGCGTTTATCCCGCCATCACCACTAAATTCAACGCAGACGAAACACTGGACATTCCTGCTTTCCTAAAGAATATTGAGGCGCAAATCGCCGCCGGAATCGATGGTATCATCATCGGTGGCTCTTTGGGCGAAAGCAGTACCATTAGCCACGCCGAAAGAATAGAAATCCTTAAAGCCTGTCTGGACACTTTCGAGATTCCCTTTTTGATCAATATTGCGGAAGGCTCTACCCGGCAGGCCATTGAGCTGGCGCAAAAAGCCGAAGAAAACGGCGCCCACGGACTCATGCTCCTCCCGCCCATGATGTATAAATCTACGGATCAGGAGACGGTCGACTTCTTTAAAGACGTTGCCCAAAGTACCAGCCTGCCGATCCTGATGTACAATAATCCGGTCGACTACAAAATTGAGCTGACCATCCCCATGATCGAGCAAATGCTAAAATTGGATAATATCCAGGCCATTAAGGAAAGTACCCGTGACACCTCCAACGTAACCCGGATGCGGAATGCCTTCGGAGACGATATCAAAATCCTCTGTGGCGTCGACACCATCGCTGCCGAAGAGATTGCCCTGGGTGCCGACGGCTGGGTCGCCGGGCTGGTCGCCGCTTTTCCGGCGGAGACCGTGGCCATCTACCGCCTAGTGAAAGCGGGTCGCATGGAAGAGGCGCTGGCCATTCATCGCTGGTTCCTGCCCATCCTCGAACTGGATATCAATCCGCAACTGGTCCAAAACATTAAATTGGCGGAGGTCAAAACCGGACTGGGTACCGAACACGTACGCCGACCCCGCCAGCCCCTGCAGGGCGCCGAACGCCAACGCGTGATCAATATCCTGGAAGAAGGATTGGCGAAGCGCCCGGAATTACCGGATTATTTGGATATCCAGGTTAACTAGTTCGCCGGGCTTTAGTCCGGCAACCCGCTTCTTGCGATTCAAGCTTACTTTCGGCCTAAGGGCCGAAGAACGAAACTAAAAAAACAACCGTATGAATACCAAAAATAATATAGGATACCAGATCAGCGGAAAAGGCACACAAACCTTTCAGGCCATTAATCCGGCTACCCGGGAGACCCTGCCCGGCGATTTTGTCTCCGTCACCGAGCGGGAAGTCAACGAGGCAGTAGCCCTGGCGCAGGAAGCCTGGAAGAGTTACCGCCACGCCTCTGGTCAACAAAAGGCACAATTCTTACGCGATATTGCCGACGAAATTGAAGGCCTGGGAGAAACCCTGGTCGAGCGCGCCTGCCAGGAAAGCGGACTGCCCGCCGGACGCATTACCGGGGAGCGCGGTCGCACTTGTAATCAGCTGCGGCTTTTTGCCAAAGTGGTGGAAGAAGGCCACTGGGTAGACGCCGTCATTGATCCAGCCCTGCCCGATCGCGAGCCTATGCCCCGGGTTGATATCCGCCGGATGCTAGGGGCCATGGGTCCCGTAGTCGTCTTTACGGCCAGTAATTTCCCTCTGGCCTTCTCTACGGCGGGTGGTGACACGGCCTCGGCACTGGCCGCCGGTTGCCCCGTTATTGTCAAAGCCCACCCGGCCCATCCGGGTACCAATGCCCTGGTCAGTGCGGCCATCCTACGGGCGGCTAAAAAGAATGACCTGCCCGAGGGCGTGTATTCTTCCGTACAGGATAGCGGCTACCAGGCGGGGACCCAACTGGTCCAGCATCCGCAGGTAAAGGCCGTTGCGTTTACCGGTTCGCTAAAAGGAGGTATGGCGCTACACAAAGCGGCCATGGAACGCGAAGCCCCCATTCCGGTATTCGCCGAGATGGGAAGTGTGAATCCGGTATTCCTGATGCCGGAACTACTTCAGCAAGACCCCGGTGGGCTGGCCCAACAAATGGCCGGTTCAGTTACCCTGGGTGCCGGTCAATTCTGTACCAACCCCGGTCTGGTCTTTGCCCTGGATAACGAAGCGACGGATGCCTTCACCGAGGCGCTGGAAGCGGCCATGCAGCAAACCGAGCCCGCTACCATGCTGAACGAAGGCATATTCAAAAATTACGAAAACCGTAAAGAACAACTCTTGGCGGAAAGCGGTGTAGAAGCCGCCGTAAAGGTAGACGCCCCATCCGAAGCCTGGAAAGGGTTTCCGGCGGTGGCCCAAACCACGGCCAAGCAGTTCATCCATAATCCCCTGCTCCACGAGGAGGTCTTTGGGCCCCTGACCCTGCTGGTCCGCTGTAAAGACTACGCAGAAATGCAAAAAGCAGCGGCCGAACTGGCCGGGCAGCTGACCGCCACCATCATGGGGCCGGAAGAGCAGCTAGCCCAATGGCAGGAATTAATCGATACCCTCAGCCGCAAGGCCGGACGCCTGATCTTTAATGGCCTGCCTACCGGCGTCGAAGTCGGTTACGCCATGCAGCACGGCGGACCTTTCCCGGCTACCACCGACAGTCGCTTTACCTCCGTGGGTACGGACGCCATCAAACGCTTCGCCCGCCCGGTGGCCTGGCAGAACTGTCCCGATGCACTATTGCCGCCGGCCCTGCAGCGGGATAATCCACTGGATTTGGTCCGGACGGTAAACGGAGAAATTGGGAAGGATAAAGGGTAAAGTGGGTATGACGAAATCGACAATTCACTAATTTAATAATTCACGAATTGAGCAGATATGCGGAAAACTTTCTTTTGCATAGACGCCCACACCTGTGGCAATCCGGTACGCCTGGTTGCGGGGGGCGGGCCACCCCTGCGGGGAGCCAGTATTATGGAAAAACGGCTGCACTTCCTGCGGGAATACGACTGGATACGCAAGGGGCTCATGTTTGAACCCCGGGGCCACGATATGATGTCGGGCAGCATCCTCTACCCACCCAGCGATCCGGAGAATGACATGGCGGTACTCTTTATTGAGACCAGCGGTTGCCTACCCATGTGTGGACACGGCACCATTGGCACGGTCACCATTGCTCTCGAAGAAGGCCTGGTAGACCCCAAAGTGCCGGGACAGTTGCGGCTGGAGACGCCGGCTGGCCTGGTGAAAGTAGCCTACGAATTAGTCGGTAACAAAGTGCAATGGGTACGGCTGACGAATATTCCATCTTTCCTCTACAAAACGGAATTAGAAGTGGAATGTCCGGATCTGGGCCGCTTGCGGGTAGACGTCGCCTACGGTGGGAATTTTTACGCCATCGTCGATCCCCAGGAGAACTTTACGGGGATAGAAGCCCATTCGGCGGGAGACCTGATCCGCTGGAGTCCGGTGGTACGTACCCGACTGAACGAAGCCTACGAATTCCAGCACCCCACCGAAGCGAATATCAAAGGCCTCAGCCACCTCCTCTGGACCGGCAACACCCTCGCCGCTAATGCCCACGCCCGCAACGCCGTCTTTTACGGAGATAAAGCCATCGACCGCTCGCCCTGCGGCACGGGTACTTCGGCGCGGATGGCACAGTGGGCTGCTCAGGGCAAACTAGATGTGGGTGATCTGTTTGTACACGAAAGTATCATCGGTAGTCAGTTTATTGGTAAGGTAGAAGCAAAGACCAGCTGCGGTCCCTACGAGGCGATTATTCCCTCCATTCAGGGCTGGGCCAAGATAACGGGGTATAATAAGATTATCATCGACCCGGAGGATGATCCCTACGCACAGGGGTTTCAGGTGATTTAGGATCGGGTGGTCAGGTGGTCGGGTGGTTAAAAAATTAAAGACCTTGCAGGTTTCTTAACCTCGCAGGCCTGCTTGTTAAAAAAAAGACATGTCAAAAAAAATACACATCATCGGCGGCGGCATCATTGGTCTGAGCAGTGCCTGGTACCTGAACGAGGCCGGTTTTGCGGTAACGCTAATCGACAAAACGGGTCTGGAAGAGGGAACTTCGCACGGTAATGCCGGCATGGTCGTCCCCAGTCACTTTGTACCGCTGGCTACCCCCGGTGTCATTACCCAGGGTCTGCGCTGGCTACTCGACAAAAAAAGTCCTTTTTACATTAAGCCCCGCCTGAGCCTGGAATTGGCGCAGTGGCTCTGGCAGTTTTATCGCTCTTGCACACCGGGCCAGGTCAAGGCAGCCATGCCGGTCCTGAAAGCTTTTAATGAATATAGTAAACAGCAGTACCAGGCTTTCGCCAAAAATCCAGACTTTGACTTTTGCTTTGAGGAAAAGGGCCTGCTGATGTTGTACAAAACCACGCTGGCCCAGCAAGAAGAAATAGAAATGGCCGAAAAGGCCCACGAGCTGGGGATGGAAGCCCGGATACTGGACCGCCAGCAAGTGCAGGAACTGGAAACGGGAACCCGCATCGATGCGCTCGGCGGTATCTTCTATCCCGGGGATGCTCATCTCTACCCCAATCGCTTTATGCAGCAGCTCAGCCACCACCTGCAAGCCAAAGGTGTCGTATTCATGCGGGGAAAATCGGTCAGCGACCTGGAAACATCCGGGGGCAAGGTCCATCACCTGCACTTATCAGACGGCCAGCGGCTACCCTGCGAGGAAGTGCTCCTGGCCGCCGGCAGCTGGACGGCCCGGGTCGCGAAAAAAGCGGGTGTAAAATTACTCCTGCAAGACGGAAAAGGCTACTCCACTACCCTAAAAAATCCGGCGCAGCGCCCGAGTATCCCTACCCTGCTGGCCGAAGCCAGGGTTGCCGTCACCCCCATGGGCAATGACCTGCGCATTGGCGGCACCCTCGAGATCAGTAATCTTTCTACTAACATTAGTAAGTCCCGCGTGCAGGGCATCGTAGAGAGCATCCCGGATTACTATCCGGACCTCAACCTGGATTATCCCGAGCGGGAACGCATCTGGCACGGCTTTCGCCCCTGTACCCCCGACGGACTACCCTACCTGGGCTACTCCTCTACCTGCAGCAACCTTTTTGTCGCAACCGGACACGCTATGATGGGGATGAGCCTGGGGCCCGGCACCGGCAAGCTGGTCGCCGATATGATGCAGGGCAAGCCCACCGAGGTGCCGGTCGGTTTGTTTCAGGTCGATCGGTTTTAGGGTCGAAGTAGGAGCTTCCGCCCCAACTGCTCTAATACTACAATACTCTAATCCAGAATTTGCAGCTTGGCAAACTTCAGCATAATCCGTCGCTGGGGATTGTCTACCTCCTGAAAAAAGATAGTGGCGATGCGGTTATTGGCTCCACCGTCGATCGACAGCACTTTCCCTTCGCCAAACTTCAGGTGCAGGACTTTCATTCCCGGCTGGATTTCGCTACTGGGGTTGGGCTTAAAATCTTTGGGATCAATTTTGAGGCCGGCAGAATTTTTCTGGAAATTTCCCCGTACCCCCGATTTATTGGGTTGTACCACCTTGGGCTGAGGCCCTTCGCCCGAACGGGAACGTACAAAAGCGGTACTTTCCACGTGCTGCTGGGGCACCTCCTCAATAAAGCGGCTGGGCTCATTGTAGCGCATCTGCCCGTAGCGGTAGCGGCTGGTCGCGTAAGAAAGGGTCAGAAACTGTTCGGCCCTGGTAATGGCCACGTAGAACAGTCGGCGCTCCTCGTCCAGGGCTTCGATGGTATCCATAGACATAAAGGAAGGGAATAGTTGCTCCTCCATACCCACGATAAAGACCGATTTAAACTCCAGTCCTTTGGCGGCGTGAACCGACATCAGGGTGACGAAATCCTGGCTTTCGGTCTCCTTATCCAGATCGGTCAATAAGGCAATATTCTGTAGGTAGGCGGCCAGACTGGTGTCTCTACTCTCCTCGGTCGGCGCAATCTCGGAGCCTTCTTCTACAAAGGTGCTGATACCATCTAGCAAGGCGTTGATGTTCTCCATGCGGCCCATCCCTTCGATGGAGTTATCCGCCTTCAGGGTATCGATTAATTTCGAGGCTTTACCCAGGCTGATGGCCACCTCGTAGGCATTTTTCTCTTGACTGAGCTTCTGGTGCTCTTCGATCATTTGGCGAAAGCTCAGCAGGGAATTACGGGCTCGCTTACTGACGTTCACCTTGAGCATGGCGTCCCACATACTCTCGTCGAGCTGGTTGGCGGCGGCCTGTATTTTCTCTACCGTGGTTTTGCCCAGGCCCCGCTTCGGATAATTAATCACCCGACGGAAGGCTTCCTCATCATTGGGGTTGACCAGCAGCCGCAGGTAGGCAATCATGTCTTTGACTTCCTTGCGCTGGTAGAAGCTCAGCCCGCCGAATACCCGGTAAGTGATATTATAGCGCCGCAGGTACTCCTCGAAAATCCGCGACTGGGCATTGGTGCGATAGAGGATAGCGATGTCACTGTTGCTGAGATGGTAGCGGTTCTTTTGTTCCAGGATTTGATCGGTGACGCGCTTACCTTCTTCGGTATCGGTCAGGGCCTTGATGACCTTGACCTTCTGTCCTTCGCCCTTATCCGACCAAATCTTCTTTGGGATTTGGCGGCTATTATTCGTAATGACTTCGTTGGCCACCTGTACAATGTGATCCGTAGAACGATAATTTTGCTCCAGCTTAAAGACCTGAATCCCAAAAGATTTGAAGTCCTGCTCGAAGTCGAGGATATTCTGGATGGTAGCGCCCCGGAAGGCGTAGATACTCTGGGCATCGTCTCCCACCACGCATATATTCCGGGCGCTGCCTTCGTAGTGGACCAGCTTACGCAAAATGGCGTACTGCAGGTGGTTGGTGTCCTGAAACTCATCGACCAGCAGGTATTTAAAGCGGTCGCGGTATTTCTGGAGTACATTATCGGGGTTGCGCTGCAGCAATTCGTACAGGCGGTAGAGCAAATCGTCAAAATCCATGGCGCCGGCCTTTTTGCAGCGGGCGGTATACTTTTCGTAAATGGCGTAGGTAAAGGGGCGCTTGGACATGCGATCCTGCTGCATCAGCTCCTCGTTCTTCTGATAGAGCCTGGGCGTGATGAGGTTGCTTTTTGCCGAAGATATACGAGAGCGGATCGCGTTGGCACTGTAGGTATTCTTATCCAGATTCATCTCTTTGATGATGGTCGCAATGAGATTCTTGCTATCATCGCTATCGTAGATGGTAAAACTGGAGGGGTAACCAATCTTTTCGGCTTCTACACGTAGAATACGGGCAAAGATAGAGTGAAATGTACCCGCCCAGACCTTACCGGCGGCGGGGCCCACCACTCTTTCGATGCGTTCTTTCATTTCGCGGGCTGCTTTATTGGTAAAGGTGAGGGTAAGAATCTCCCAGGGGGGCACGCCCGATTGGATCAGGTGGGCGATGCGATAAGTAAGCACCCGGGTTTTTCCCGAGCCAGGACCAGCCACGACCAAGACCGGACCATTGACCTCGGTCACGGCCTGTTGCTGGACGGGATTAAGTTGTTGTAAATAAGCTTGACTCATAGGGTCTTTGGTTTTATCCTTTATCTTGCTCTAGCGCGTCCCAAAATTCGACGGCCCGCCGGGTGTGCGGGATACAGATGGAGCCCCCCACCACATTCGCTATGGAAAAGACCTCAAAAACCTCGTCCCGGTTGACGCCAAGATCAAAACATTTCCCCAGGTGATAACGGATACAGTCATCGCAGCGTAGTACCATGGAGGCGACCAGCCCCAGCAGCTCTTTGGTCTTTTGATCCAGGGCTCCGTCTTTGTAGGCATTGCTATCCAGGTTAAAAAAGCGCTTGAGGACTTTGTTATCCTGGGCGAGGATACGATCATTCATCTCCGCCCGGTAGGCGTTAAACTCATCAACTACTGACATACTCTTCATTTTTTGGAAACCCAAAATTACCATTTTTATGGAGATCCGAAAGGAACTGAAGGGTAATTCTACCCACTTCCTATGCCTAACGGCACACGGGTGTTCCTACGGGACAGTAACAAAACTAATTTCTAGAACCAATCCCCCCTGCCTTGTAAGGGGCCAGACCAGATCAAAAAACATCCCTATATTGATCATTGATTCAGCGGAGAATCATCCAGTAACAAATACACTTTACCATGAGGTTCCTTTTTCTAATTATTTTAGGACTTGGTTCTGGCCTGCTTAGTCGGGCCCAGAACGCTCTAGGAACGGCACTTTGCCGAATTAGCGCAATCAATGCAAAAGGGAGTAGGGAACCCTGGCGCACGGGGTGCTGGTGGATAGTATATAGGCAAGAACCTATCAACAATTGGATCGCCCTGCTAAAAAAGCTAAGTCCTGATGGGCTTAGAGCGGCACCTGGATAGCCGGAACTCGTATAAAGACCAGTTTTCTGGGCCTTGATAAGGATCCTTAATGGAGCTATTCCTGGGGCCATGCCTGGCGCACCAAAAAAAAGTGGAGGACTTGTCGTCCTCCACCGAATCCTCGTTAAGAAACCCTTCACAAATAATTGCGTCTTTTGGGGATTAGTCTAATCGTCGTTAATAGATTTAGGGTAGCAATGCAGTTGCTGTTGTTTTCGCATTTCATTACCGGTACAGGAATCGTAAATAGACCACTCCCGGATAATCAGGGTAGCGCCCTGCTCATCGCAGGTGATATAGTCTTCCCAGTGGGCGCTCAGGGTGGTCGGCTGATCCAGTAAATAAATGCGATCATCGAAGGTTTGTAGATCACCATCCGTATCTACGTAGGGCTGGCCAATTAGCTCGGCCTGGGTCAACCGCTCTAGTTGGCTAAAGTCTTCCAGGTACAGTTCAAGTGGTGTGGGGATGACCACCTCCGTAACGGAAACGCTTGTATTATTCAGGAAAGCAAAGTCCCGGATGATTGTGGATACCGGGGTATCCTGCAGTAACCGGAAGCTAATTCGATCTCCTTTTCTCAAGAAAGTACTGGTGTGGGCAGGGCGGGTTCGGTTCAGCTTCTGAGGGGCACCGTTTATGGAAAAAGCTAAAAAAGAGGTGGCAGTGGAGGGATGTAAAAGGGAGCTCCCTATATTTTCCCATTTAAAAGAAACATAACCGTCCACAGGTATCAGCATTGAAAAATCCCGACAGTCTGCGTTCGCTACTTCGATTAAGTTGCCCTTGGTTCCTTCAACCAATAGCTTGGGTTGGGGAGCTCCGGTAACATCTACCCCACCGTCACCGGATACACTGCACGTCCGCCAGCGGGATGGATGAAAGTAACCGGAAAATCCACTTACCAAACAACCTAAATCGAAGTCTTGCTCCTCGAAACCAGCCGTACAGGTGTACTTTATTTCTTGTACTGCGGGCATACCCGCTACTACCAATGAGCAAGGCCACTGATCGTATTGTACATCCAGACTTTTCGATTTTGCAAATAAATTTCCGTTGGGCAGGGTTACTGTAATAGATAATAGAGTAACCAGCCGAATAAAGCAGATTGGACCTCCCATATCAATATTAGATTAATGAAAAATAGCGGTTTGAATAGTATCAAGCAACTACAATTTCATCTCTGATGATAGAGAAGAGAAGACGGAAGTGTCCATTTTTTGGAATACAGACTGTTCTGTATTTGTTTTTTTGATCGATTTCATGGGATCACGGTTTTGGGATATATTGTTTCTATTAAATCGGTTCTGTAGCAAATATAAGAGATTAATAAGAGGTTTTTATACCTAAATCAGGGTATTTTTGAAATCCTCGGATAGTGGAAAGCCGCATTTTTTCATTTATATTAGAGGAGAGCAAATTAAAACAAAGAACTATGAAGCGATTATTCAATATTTATACCGGATTATTCATTGCCGCACTGATCATTATCGGGCTGGCCTTTTCGGGGGGCACCGAGGAGAGCAATAAAGATGGCAGCAGTATGGGTCCTATGGCGAAGGACGGCCTGACACAGGTCGTGGAGATTCCCAAACTTAAAAAAACCTATAATTTTGCGGGAGAGGATCTACCCATGAACAACTTTGACGTACGCGAGCGCCTGAAGCGCGAGCTGATTGTCAATTCCTATTATCATTCGGGCACTTCCCAAAACCTGGTTAAGTCGGTTCGCTATTTCCCGGAGATTGAGGCCATTTTGCGAGAAGAGGGTCTGCCGGAAGATTTAAAATATCTGGCCGTGGCGGAAAGCAACCTTTCAAATGTCACCTCTCCGGCTGGTGCCAAGGGATTTTGGCAGTTCATGGTGCCTTCTGCGCAGCAATTCGGCCTGGAAATCAACAGTGAGGTTGACGAGCGATTCCATCTGGAGAAAGCCACGCGGGCAGCCTGCACCTATTTTAAGAACCTCCGGGAGCGCTTTGGCACCTGGACGAACGCCGCGGCAGCTTACAACGTCGGCCCCACCCGCTTCGCGCGGGAAAAAGAACGGCAGCGGATGGATAGCTATTACGATATGAATCTCAATGCGGAGACGGGCCGCTATATCTTTCGGGTCGTTGCCATTAAAGAAGTGCTGAAGCATCCCCAAGATTTTGGTTTCCGATTTGATCACGAGGAAGGCTTTCCGCCCCTGGACAACTACAAGATGGTAAAGGTCAATACTTCCATTCCCAATTTGGGTGATTTCGCCAAAGAGCAGGGCACAACTTACCGGATGCTAAAAATCTATAACCCCTGGCTGATTTCTTACAAATTGACCGTTTCGGGTCGGAAAACTTACGAAATCAAGATACCGGGCTAAAGAAGCGGGGAAATCCGGTTTTTTTGTTTGCATTTTTCAACAAAAAGATGGTAATTGAGATTATTGTATACTCCTGATTGTTATTTTGTCCTTCCTATGATGATAGAAAAGTTCAACAAATGCACTTAGGTCTTATTCTTATTTTTTATATACTCTTTTTGATCAGCTAATGGAGCAGTAGCTGAGCACTTCTTTTTTTAGACTATTTTTACATTTTTAATTTTTTTTGAAATGAACATTTTTGTTGCAAAACTTAACTTTGATACCGATAGCGACCGACTGCGCGAGGTATTTGAGGGCTATGGTGAGGTGAATTCAGCTAAAGTAATTATGGACCGTGAAACTGGTAACTCTAAGGGATTTGGCTTTGTAGAGATGCCTAATGACGAAGAGGCCAAGGCCGCAATAGAAGAGCTTAACGATAATGAGCTCGATGGCAACACCATTGTTGTCAAAGTAGCCGAAGACCGAAGCAATGACCGCGGTGGTGGACGTGGTGGCTACAACGACCGCAGAGGCGGTGGCGGTGGCTATAACCGCGGCGGCGGCGGACGCGGTGGTTACAATGACCGCAGAGGTGGCGGCGGTGGCTATAACCGCGGTGGTGGCGGGTACGACCGCGACCGTAATCAAGACCGCCGGAGTAGCTACGATGAGAATCTGATCAGCTTCGACGAAGCTCAAAAACAAAAAGATAATCCCCACGATCGCTACGATGATCGCCGTGGTGGCGGCGGATACAACGACCGCAGAGGTGGTGGACGTGGTGGGTACGATGACCGGCGCGGTGGCGGCGGATACAACGACCGCAGAGGTGGCGGCGGGTACGACGACCGGCGAGACAATAACTACGATGACCGGCGCAGTAATCGCTACGATGATTATGATAATAATAAACGGGATGATTACAACAACGATGACGAATAGATCAGGCACCTTTTGTCTATAAGCATTCGTTTGCATCCATAAGGGTGTCGTTCTTTTACAGAGCGACACCTTTGTTTTTTTACAAAAATTGTCCTATCATTCATCTATAAATTAACACTTCCAAAACCGAAGCACATGAAAAAGTTACTTTACCTCGTATTAGCCACCGTATTCCTGGGCCTGAGTGCTCCACACAGTCAAGCGCAGATCGTTAAGGATATTTTGCGCAAAGCAGGAAATCGCCTCGAAAACAAAGCCGAAGACATGGTAGCCGAAGCGATTGCCGAAGCCGTAGCCCGACAACTCCAAAAGAAAATCGATAACTACTTCGAAGACCTGGCCCGGGAGACCTACCGTCAGGATTCCATCCGCGCCGCAGAGAATGGTGAAACCCTCGAGTACAAAGACTACCAAGGAATGATGGAACAAATGATGGCCGGTATGAATGATCAGTCCAAAATACTGGACGAATATCATTTTAATCTAATTCTGGATGTAGAGATCAGTAGTGGAAAGGAGACCGATGAATCCCGCTTTTTCTACAATAATGAACAGGCCTATTTTGCCGTAGAGCAGGAAGAAGATGGCGATATTCACCGCATGGTCTTTGACCTGGAAAACGACGTCATTGTCCTTTTTAACGAAAGTAAAAAAGGCGAAAAAACGGCCCAGGCCCTACCCTGGATGCTGAGTAATAGCGCCGTCATCGCGGCCTCTTCCGAAGAAATGCGCCAGCCCGTTAATATCCGTAAAACGGGAGAAAGCAAAACCATCGCCGGCTATACTTGTGAGCAGTACCGGGGCGAAGATGAAGAATATACCTACGAATTCTACGCCAGCCCAAAACTGGGTGACTACTGGGAGGAATCCATGGGTCAGTTCATGCAACGCTTTACCAACTACGAATACAACGAAGAACTGCAAAAAATCGATGGCCTGCTGATGGAATCCATCACTACGAAAAAGGAAGAAGAGAAAAAGAAACCAAAATTCAGCTTCGGGAAAAACAATGAGGATAAGCCCAACCCCAATAGTGATACCTGGCGGGTGATCCGCGTTGACAAGTCGGGCTATCAGTTAAAAAAGGCCGATTACGAGTTTGCGGCTTATGGGACTAAAGAGTAATCGTTCAACATTATCTATATCCTATTTCAGGCCCTTTTATGCTTATACTTCGTTAAAAAGCCTCGCTGTAGCTAAGGCTATAGCTACGTTTTTTGCCTCGTAGAAGCCCAAAATTGCTCTGAACTAAACTTATACATAATATTGATCAATTACTTACTTAAAATAAACTAAATGAACCCTAACACGGCTATCCTGCTGATGACCTGCCCCGACCAAATCGGTCTGGTCGCCACCGTCACCGACTTTTTACACCGAAACCAGGGTAACATTATCACCCTGGATCAGCACGTCGACAAAGAAGAAAATCAGTTTTTTATGCGCATCGAATGGGACCTGGCGGGTTTCTCCATTCCAATGGAAAAGATCGATGATTATTTTGGCACCCTGATCGGACAAAAGCATCAGATGAAATGGTCACTGCACTTTACCAACCGGCGCCCCCGGATGGCCCTTTTCGTCACCAAAATGTCGCACTGCCTGTACGATATCCTGCAGCGCTATAAATCAGGGGAATGGCACGTCGACATCCCGGTCATCATCAGTAACCACCAAAGTCTGGCCGGACTGGCCGAGCGTTTTGATATTCGCTTCGAACACATGCCCATCACCAAAGCCAATAAGGCAGAGCAGGAAGTCCGACAGATTGCCCTGCTCCAGTCGCTGGAGGTCGATTTCATTGTACTGGCGCGCTATATGCAAATCCTGACCGATTCCTTTATTCGGGAATTTCCCAATAAAATTATCAATATCCACCACTCTTTTCTTCCGGCATTTAAGGGCGCCCGACCCTATCACTCCGCTCACCAACGCGGGGTAAAAATCATCGGCGCCACCAGTCATTACGTGACGGCCGATCTCGACGAGGGGCCGATCATTGCGCAGGATGTCCGCATGGTCTCCCATAAAGACGATGTGAAGGATATGATTCGCAAGGGTAAAGACATGGAAAAAGTCGTCCTCTCCCAGGCCATCTGGCTGGAGCTGCAGCATAAGATCTTGCCGTATAAGAACCGGACAATTGTGTTTGATTAATGTGTTAGGTCGAAGCTCCTGCTTCGACCTGAGCATCCAGCTGTGAAAGCACCCACCTGGCACTCCGCACCGCCCCGTCCATATACCCTGGGTACTGCGCGGCCGTCTCCGAACCGGCCAGGAAAAAATGTCCTTCCCAGAAGGCTTGCCGGAAGGCTTCGTGTCCGTTGTTTTGGTGGGGTAATATATAAGCCTCGTAGGGGACATAGGTAAAGGCCTCCTGACTCCAAACGCACTCTTCGTAATCCAGGAAATCGTGAACCCGGGGCCCGTAGTAACGCTCCAGCTGCTTTAGTAGAAGATCGCGTCGATAATCCGAAGTAGCGGCGTGGAAAGAACTATTCAGGAAGCCCTTGAGGGCATAGTTATTCCCGGCTTCGTCGGAGTGATCATACATTTCGGTGACCGGGCCGACATTACTAAAGATGGTACCGCTGCTATTCGGCTTTCGCCAAAAAGGCTCGGCGTAGCGCAGACCTACCTTAATGGATTCGCCCATCCAGGTATGCGTATCGGCAGCAATTTTCCCAACTTTTTCGGGCAAAGTGGGAATTAACATCACTTTTTCCAGCAATAACCGGGGCGGAAGGGTACTTACTACGGTCCGAGCAGAAAAAACGCCCTGATTCGTTTGCACGCTTACCATCCCCTCCTGATAATGTATTTGCTCCACTACGGTATTCAGAGACCGGCGACTTTCGTCAAAAGTACTCACCAATTGTTGAATCAAAGCCGAAGAGCCGCCCGAAATGCGAAGACTGGGATCCGGATTGGGCGGTAATTGAGCCAACTGCGGAGGGCTGGTCGAAATAGATTCGTAGATCGCACTCGGGCCCATGTACTGCTCGTGGGTGGTCAGACCTAATTCGGTCAGCAGAGCGGCCAGGGCACCGTGCTTTTTTCCCAGCCAGGTTGCGCCCAATTCAATCGATGCGCCCTGCGAGGCATAATTGGTCAGGATGCGGCCACCTACCCGCTCCCGAGCCTCCAACACCTGAAAGTCCAGGCCTTTTTTTTCCAATTCGTAAGCTAAGCTGAGTCCCGTCAGGCCGGCGCCGATGATAATGATATCTCGCATGTTATAAGGTTTAAGCCCGTAGAAATGCCATGCTGGCGATTTGAACATCCAGGGTTAAAGTACAAAAGCAAAATTAATACTTCAAAGTAATTTCATTTAGTCCAGCTGTTTAGGGCGGAGGGAATCCTCCGCCTAGCAAAGCACTACTTTAAGCTTGAAATCAATTCTTGGGGTTAAAGGGCATAGACCAGTGCTTGATCACGGACAGGGTACGAATCAGGATGACCACCGCAATCGACAGCCAGAGATTCAGGACGTAGATGGGGCTAAATTGCTCCAGCACCAGGAATACGGTACCGCCCGCTATACAGGCACTGGCGTAAATCTCCTTACGGAAAATTAGGGGAATCTCGTTGGTCAGCACGTCGCGGGTTACGCCCCCGAAGACGGCGGAGACCATCCCCATCAACAGGGCGACCAGGGGAGAGAGCCCCGCTTCGAGCGTTTTCTCCAGCCCCAGAATCGTAAACAAACCAATCCCGATTGTATCAAAAAGAAACAGGCTTTTGCGTAAGCGCAGGATATACTTTCGGAAATAAAAGATCAGCGGCAGGCTGGCCAGAATAACGATCAGGTAATTGGTGTCCTGCATCCAGCCCACGGGCGTGCGACCGATCATCATATCTCGTAGCGTACCGCCACCGACGGCCGTAACGAAGCCAATCACCGCCGCTCCGACCCAGTCGAATTGTTTCTCTACGGCCACCAGTACGCCGCTAATGGCAAAGACCAGGGTACCCATCAGATCAATAAGGTATAGGTAGGTCATGTTTTTTAATTTTTAACTCTTCCTTTCATCGGTATATAATTTTAGTAAAAGTATTGTTTTTTAAATAGTTATGTAGTGCTTAAGCTTAGGTTGAATTCGAAGGTTAAAGGTTAAAGTCCCAAGGTTAAAGTCATGTCACATTTTAACCTTTACCCTTTTTACTTTATCCTTTTGCCCAGAGCAAATCCCCCATATTCATCCG
>DATFKA010000087.1:0-38066 GCA_035268885.1 Saprospiraceae bacterium | reverse complement strand
GTCAGGAAGAAGCCGTTAAAAAGCTGGCCTTGTTTGAGTAAAACCAAAACTCAAGCTTTACCGACTATGCCAAGTTTACTCTACCATTAAGTTTAGCATTCCCTATTTCGCACGAGTTTGCCAGCTTTAGGCTGCTTCCTGGCAGTGCAGCGTTAAGAAATGGCTAATCCTAGCGGGGAGTTTTTGCTTCTTTTTGCGGTCAAAAAGAAGATGTACTAAAGGGCAAAACTATGATCACTAAGCATCTTCCCGATATTCATCCGCGTTCTGGTGTGTCTTAGCTCGTGGGCATTTCATGTGTATATAATTTTATTAAAAGTGTATTTTACAGTTAGTTATGTAGTTTTTAAAAAAAATAAAAATCCAGCGAAATTATGTGCCGTGCTTACCTTACTTTTTTTGGCCCACAAAAAAAGTAATCCGCCTTAGGCGCATGGGTATTTCATGTATACGTTAGTTTGATTACTGTCTTTATCTAATTAAATAAGGTATTGGAGGCGTATAAGGTTTGCTCATTGGGGCTAAAAACACGCATTCCCCACAAAGATATTTGTGAGGAATGCCCGATATATCTGAGAAAAAGCCCGTAATCGACTATTTCAGTTCTTCTGGATTCTCCACCACGGTAATTTTAAGCATGTTGGTCCGATGTCTTTTACGAATAGGCATACTTCCCGTATTGATGACGATATCTCCTTCTTTAACTCTCCCGGCTTTCAGTAAGATTTCGGTTACATCAGCGATCGTTTCATCGGTGGTGGTAAAGCGATCATAGTGATAGCAGCGTACCCCCCAAACCAGATTCAGAGTGGCTAACATATGCATGCGGTCGGAGAAAATAAAGATGCCCGTTCCTAATTTGGGCCGGAAGCTAGATACCTTAAAGGCCGTATACCCCGAAGAGGTCATACCAATAATAGCTTTAGCTCCTACATCCTCTGCCGTTTTACAGGCATTGAAGCAAATGGCGTCGGAAAGAAAAGTGCGGGATTTTTTCACCGCTTTTGGTCGACGCTCGTTACTGAGATACTGAATCTTCTCTGCTTCTTCAATGATCTTATTCATTTCCTGTACTACTTTGACCGGATGCTTACCCACTGAGGTTTCGCCACTGAGCATTACGGCATCGGCCCCGTCTAATACGGCATTGGCCACATCGGTCACCTCTGCCCGGGTAGGACCGGGGTTGGTAATCATACTATCCATCATCTGCGTGGCAACAATGACCGGACGCGCTCTCTGGATACATTTTTCGATAATTCCTTTTTGAATCACGGGGATGCGCTCTATGGGTACTTCGATACCGAGATCTCCCCGGGCTACCATGATCCCATTAGAGTGTTTGATGATTTTGTCAATATTCTTTACCGCTTCCGGCTTTTCGATTTTGGATATGATCTTGGCCGGGTGATTGTGCTCGTCAATAATCGCTTTGAGCTCCTTCACATCTCTTTGATGACGCACAAAAGAAAGAGCGATCCAATTAATTGGCTGCGTCAGCATATATTTTAGATCCTTGTGATCTTTTTCCGTAAGGGCCGGCAGAGAGATATTGGTTTTGGGTAAGTTGACGCCCTTGCGCGAAGACAGTACGCCGCCAAAAAGTACCTTCAGCTTTACGGTATCTATTTTATTTGTTTCGACCACTTCCAACACTAGTTTCCCATCATCTACCAGCACTTCTTCGCCCACATTTACATCCTGTGCAAATTCTTTGTAGCTCATATAAATGCGCTCCATGTTACCTACGCAAGGCTCATTGACGAAGGTAAGTATATCCCCTTCTTTAATTTCCAGCCCGTCGTTTTCCATTTCTCCGACGCGGAGCTTTGGGCCTTGCAGGTCGCCCAGCAGACTGATGTGCAAACCGTATTTTTCGTTAATGTGGATGACGTGGTTGATCACTTCCTGGTGATCTTCGTGAGTACCGTGCGAAAAATTCATTCTGAACACATCGACACCGGCCTGTACTAATTCGAGTAAATTTTCATAAGAACTGCTGGCGGGACCCACCGTAGCTACGATCTTAGTATTCTGATGATCTATAATTTTCATATTAATGCCGTAGTTTTTATTTGTATTAATTTAGCAGGTAAGTGCCTGGAAAATTCACTGGACAAAAGAAAATGTCCTTTTCCAAACTAAGTGTAAATTTTACAATAAATACTTGATTCGAGGTAATCTTTCTAGCAAAAAATTTAAAACAATCAACAAAAACCGGATAAATACGCTTAGGAGAAGGAGTGGGGTAGGCCAGCTGATTGCAAAAAAAAGAAGAAAAACTTGGTAATTGGTACGGTTCTGTTTTACTTTGCACAGCATTCGTTAACCATTCATTAAAACGAATTATCTATGTCAGACATTGCACAAAAAGTAAAAAGTATCATCGTTGATAAGTTAGGCGTTAATGAATCAGAGGTAACTGATTCTGCTAGCTTTACAAACGATCTTGGTGCGGATTCTCTAGACACCGTTGAGTTAATCATGGAGTTTGAAAAAGAATTTAACGTATCGATTCCAGACGATGAGGCTGAGAAGATTGCAACAGTTAAGGATGCAATTGACTTCTTAGAAGCAAATATGGACTAATTATTTGTTTCTACACATTTTGTATCCCTGTGGAAGGGCTGCTACTAAAGAGTTTCAGCCCTTCCCTAGTATCTTTCTAAATGATTTAGTTGGATATCTACTTTTGACTAGCGACTCCACCCCATCATTATTGTACGTCTTCGCACGTATCTCATAAAATTTCAAGTAAGCAATGAGAAGAGTTGTCATTACAGGAATTGGGGCCATAACTCCTATTGGAAATACATTTACTGCCTACCGCGAAGCACTAAAGAAAGGAATTAGTGGTGCTAATAAAATCACCCTTTTTGATGCTTCCGAGTTCAAGACACAATTCGCCTGCGAAATAAACGATTTCGAATCAGACGATCGCCTTGACCGCAGAGAGGCTCGTCGTATGGACCGCTTTGCTCAATTTGCAATGGTTGCCGCTCAGGAAGCCATTGAAGGCGCCGGAATCGATCAGGAAGATGTCGGTCTCAATAAAGATCGCATCGGTGTGATTTGGGCTTCGGGTATTGGCGGCCTGCGATCGCTGGAAAAAGAAATTGAAATCTTTACCGAGGGGAATGGAATTCCCCGCTATAATCCGTTCATGATCCCTAAGATGATCCCGGATATTGCAGCGGGACACATTTCCATGAAATATGGTTTCCGGGGTATTAATTATGCCACCGTTTCGGCCTGTGCCTCCGCCTCGCATGCCCTCATGAACGCTTTTGACTATATCCGTCTGGGAAGAAACGACATTATCGTTACGGGCGGTTCCGAAGCGGCCGTAACAAAAGCGGGAATTGGTGGCTTTAATGCCATGAAAGCACTATCGACCAGAAACGACGATTTTGCTACGGCTTCCCGGCCATTCGACGCCGATCGTGATGGCTTCGTGCTGGGAGAAGGGGCCGGTGCATTAGTACTCGAAGAATTAGAGCACGCCAAAAAACGCGGTGCTACTATTTACGCCGAAATTGTCGGTTGTGGAGCTACTGCCGATGCCCACCATATTACGGCTCCTCATCCCGATGGACTGGGTGCCAAAAATGTTATGCACATGGCATTAGATGATGCGGGAATGAAGGTCGAGGATATTGATTATGTAAATGTGCACGGTACTTCCACTCCGCTGGGTGATATTGCCGAAGTAAAAGCGATTCAATCCGTATTTAAGGATCACGCTTACCAGCTCAATATCAGCTCTACGAAATCTATGACCGGTCACCTACTGGGAGCAGCTGGGGCGGTAGAAGCTATTGCCGGTATCGTAGCTATCCAGGATAGCATTATACCTCCAACGATCAACCACTTTACGGATGATCCCGATTTAGATGCAAAACTAAACTTCACCTTTAACGAAGCTCAGGAGAAGCCTGTAAATGCCGTACTCAGTAACACCTTTGGGTTTGGTGGGCATAACTCCTCAGTGATCTTAAAGAAATTTGCAGAGTAAAGAGTAATTATTCTGTAGTTAAATACACTTTGACCTCCCGTTTTTAGGAAAAAAGAGGTCTAGCATATTTTGAGTTAAACTCAACGAATATCATACACGTGGCCGCCCCCAAAAGCTAAGCATGTATGATATTCGATGTGCAACATAAGTTTTTCGCAAGTCGGCTGTTGACTTATGGTCAGGCTTACTGTTTTATTTGTGTATGTAAATCGGATATATTGCGTTTTATTTTAAAAATTTACAACTTACACTTCTCCAAAGACAAGGATTTGACGCAACGTCTGAAATCCCTCCTGGGCTTTGTACCTGCGAATCTATCCATCTTTAAACTTGCCTTTTCTCACAAATCAAACGCTTCGGAAAAAGGAAAACCGGGTAGCCAGAACAACGAGCGTCTGGAATACCTGGGTGATGCCGTTTTGGGAACCATTGTTGCTGAATACCTTTTCCAAAAATACCCCAACCAGGATGAGGGCTTTCTAACCAAGATGCGTTCAAAAATTGTGAAGCGGAAATCTCTCAACATGATTGGTGACAAAATGGGGCTGGATGTTCTGCTCAATGAGCAGAACAATACCCGTCTGTCAAGGTCGATGTTGGGTAATGCGGTAGAGGCGCTCGTAGGGGCTATCTATCTAGAACAGGGCTACCATCGGACTAAGAAATACATCATCAATCATATTCTGCGCCGCTACGTCGACATCCACGAATTAGAGACCGTCGATGACAACTACAAAAGCCAGCTACTGGAGTGGTGTCAGAAAAATGGTCGGCACGTCAACTACAAGCTACTCGCTCGCTACAAATTCGAAAAGCGGGATCGCTTCCGCGTAGCGGTGATTATCAACGGTGAGCGCTTGTCCGTAGCGGATGATTTTAACAAAAAAAGCGCCGAACAAAACGCCTCCGAACGTGCCATGCAGGCTCTGGGCATCCTCGTAGAAGAAGATTAATCTCTATGGGGCTCCTGGAAAAATACACCGACCGAATTCAGGAAATGCACCTGGGCATCCGTGAGCTGGAAAGCTGGCTACTAGATACCGTTGACCAGGGACTCGCGAAGATTCCTACTCAGAGTGCCGATACCTTTGAAGATATTGCCAGCCGCCTGGTGGATCTTAAATTAGGGGCCATCGCCAATCGAATCAGAAACCTGGAACAGCTACGTCATAATAAAGACTGGCGCGAAAAAACCAGTGCACTGTTGGCCGAACTCTACTATTTCACGCGTCGTTTTTCCCAAATTGAGCAATTACCCGATGAGCAAAAAATAGATCTACTGGTCGAGGGGGGAGTGAATCTGAAGAAAAAAGATGTCCTCCAAATTGGTGAATCCATTTCCGATTACTGGATTGTACTCGGCCTAGAAATGGGTAGAGAAGAACGCCTACGCTACCGAAGAACCTGGTTATGGTCAGAAAGCCAGCAAAAACCAGCCCTAATCCTCGATTTTGCTTTTGGAGAGCAAGAGTTTGAAGGCTATTATACCGTAGGTGCGGCCCTAAAAGCAAAAGTCACCTATTACCCGGGAAGTACTCATACCCTGCGGGCTGTTCTACAGGATGCACAGCCCTCAAAACGTACTTTTGCTAACCTACAAGGGGAAGATAGCCTTTCTGCTTTCAGCCGGAATTACACTGCTGTCCTGGGTGAGACGCCGGCCACTATGGCCTATCCCCTGTTACTGAATAAGGGTATTTGTTTTACCCGGGAAGGAAGTTTTTATTTATCAGATGAAGCCGGATATTACCTGGAGTTGGATATTGACTCCTTTGCTGGCTGGCGATTAGTCGCTATGAGTGGCGGTATACCCATCATGGTATTCGCTACTTACGACGGTAGCCTGCTTCGGCCCCTCAGTGCCATCGTTCAACAAAGAGTCGTTCAATTATCATCTTCCAGCTAAGTATTGCATTTATGCGCACTTTATTTATCCATATCGTTTTTTTACTCCTGGCCGCCAGTATAAACTATCAACTCATTCAGCATGGCATGGCCTACCGGGAGAGTAAGGCGGCTTACGCCGAAAAACTCAACTATCGGCAACGTCTGCTCGATCCGCAGGAATGGCTGGATCAGGAAGCTATGCGAACAAAAATGGTTAAAATAGAAGCCGAAGCCGAGCAGTTGAACCAGCTGAGAAAGACCGGCATGCTTTACCTGTACCTGCAACTGTTACTCATCCTGCTTTATTTGGGCGTCGTTTATTTATTTTACCGCAGGGTGAAAAAAGTGAAACTACTCGTCATTGCCTTCATCACGGCGGCACTAGCCTGTTTACCGGCAGGGTTATTTTCTCCCATGTTGGAGATAGCGGCGGCCGAACACGATTTGGATATCGGGGATATTCCCATCAATGCACGCGTACTGGGAATGAATGTACAGGTGGAGGTAAGGCAGCAATTCTACGGCGATATGTATTTTTACTACCAGAGCAAATCTATTGTAGAGCTCATTCAGTTATTGTTCCGGCAGCACAATTGGTTGGTTGGCTCCGCCATTTTGCTCTTCAGTGTCTTATTCCCCATCGGAAAAATCCTCAGCACTTACCTGCTGGTATTGCGGCCAGACACCAAGAACCGGGTCTTATCTTTTTTTGTAGAGAAATCAGGTAAATGGTCGATGGCCGATGTATTTGTGGTCGCGGTTTTCCTGGCCTACCTTGCTTTTAGCAATATCCAGGCGGGCATAAGTACACAAAGTAGTACCCTGCCCGGCCTGTTTTTCTTTCTAATTTATTGCCTGTTGTCCATCACCGCTTCGACCTATTACGCTTCCGCTAAAAGGCAAATTAGTTCAGACTAGTTTTGGCCAGTTGCAGGTACTTGAATTCTTCTCCTTCAAAAAGGTCTTCCCCTTCAATCTCCAGGCCTTTGTTGAGCTCTCTTTGAGCGGCAACCAGGTCTCCCATTTCATAGTGTAATTGTCCCAAACGCAACCAGACAAAGGGGTTCTCTTTTCCGCCCAGCACCTCCAAACTCCGTTCGAAGTAGGGAATAGCGTGTTCCCATTCTTTCAAATACCAGTAGGCATCACCAATCGCAACCAAGAACCAGAGGGTAGCTTCGTAGGTGGATTTCGGTTCCGGAATCAACTCTAGCCCCTCCTGGTAAAGCAGAATAGCCTCCGCAAATTTCCCCTGCTCGGTGAGCAGGTCTGCTCGCATAGATAAGCGTTCTACCTGCCCTCCAATGGTATCGGGCAGGAATATCTGCTCGTATTCTTCTTCCGACAATGCCAGCTTCAGCACTTCGTTTAGATTATCTTCGGTCAACTCCATTTCATGAGCAGCACAGTAATCGCGCAATTTTTCGTAGATCTCAGCAGAAGGGTCTTTACTCATGGCCTGTGATTTTTAAGGGTTAAGAAATTATCTGATTATACTAAAACCCGATCAATAGTCTGTCGAATAAAAGTTTGCTCTTCCATAATTGATCGACAGAGCTCTATCTGGTTCAAACTCCGATGAAGATTGTGTTGCGGGTACCGAATCTTATAGTATCTATCTTCGGCAAGATAGTCATATAAAAAACGCAGCGCCTGCTCCATGGCAATATACAAGGGCCCACTAGCAAGATATTGTTTTTCCGGCGGAGTAACCAATCCACGGAGCGGAAGCAGAAAATTTTCCAGACAAGCCTCCAGGTAATTTTTTCTTAAGTAGACCCGGGACAGTTCGCGCTCATCTTCGTCTGCATTAACCGCCATGGTGCGAATCATATCTCCCAGGTCCGTGGCCAGGTAGCCCGGCATAACGGTATCCCAATCAATCACTGCCACCACCGCTCCTGTATTATCAAATAAGACATTTCCTATCTTCGGATCGTTGTGTACCAGGCGATGGGGCAATTCCAGACCCTGATAATCTGGTACTTGACCGGCATTTTTTTTAATAAATTTAATCGCCGTCTTAGCTTCCTTCAATCGAGTCTTATCCGCACCGGGGAGGAAGGCCTCGAAGGTGAGATACCGGGCCTGAAAGTGGTGAAAATCAGGGATAGTTTCTCCGATTTGGGGAGTCGGAGCTTGATTCAATGCCGCGACAAATCGACCAATTTTAGCGGCCGCTTCCTTCACCTGAGCTAAGTCCTGAGCCTGCTCGTGGGCGATCGTGTTATCAATAAAGGCGACCAGCCGCCAGTAGCTGCCTTCCGCATCCCTGGTAAAAGAAGTGCCAGATTTTGTTCTGATTAAGGTGGGAAGCTCTAAACCCAGGTCCTGAGTCGACAGGTGATCGTAAATCAGTCGGTAATTTTTTTGCACCTGCTCCGGGTCCTTGAATACCTGATGGTTGATTCGCTGCAGCAGGTAGCTGCTCTTTTGCCCCTTCACCTTTAGCGTATCATTGATATTACCCGCGCCGATCGCTTTGATCGAAACGGGCAAATCATCAGAAAAGGCCTGAAAGATTTGTTGATAATAAGCCTGGTCCATTGAGAAAACGCTTTATGCCCAGAGGGCGGGCGGATATTTACCTTCTTTTACCATTTGCTGAAAAGCAGCCTGCACCTTTGGTTTATCTTCCTGATAGGTCACCCCGTACCACTGCTCATCGTTGGAGAGCACATGCAGGTGGATAGCGCCACTTTGAATCAGCTTATTCACGACCAGGGGGATAAAAAACTCCGCCCGGGGCTTATCTTTATTGGCCTCTACAAAGGCAATGAATTCCTTGCGGGTGATCTCAAAAATATTGGGATGGAAACCCCAGAAATTCATTGATACCAAATCTTTTTCCGAAAGGGGAAATGACTTGCCTTCCTCTTCATAGACCACCCCCTTATCCGTGCGTCGTATCTTCAGTCGCTCCACCACATCGGTAAGATGGCCGTGCTCATCTACGCCACATACTCCCCGGTTGACATGGCCATTATCAGAGAGGGTATTTTCCAGTTGGTAGGCAACCATACTGTAATCTTTAGGAGAACAGGATTGCTGTAAAAAATCAGCCATTGTCTGAAAGCCACTAATCCCGTAGTAGTCGTCGGCATTAATGACGGCAAAGGGCTCTTGTATCTTATCCTGAGCAACCAGCATAGCATGTGCGGTACCCCAGGGCTTCTCCCTTTCGGGAAAAGAAGAGATGCCTTTTATGGGACTATCGATTTCCTGAAAAGCGTATTGCACCTCAATTTTGTCGGCGAATTGGTTTCCAATTTTTTCTTTGAAGGCCGCTTCTATATCCTGACGGATGACAAATACGACCTTGCCAAAACCAGCTCGGATAGCATCGTAAATGGAAAATTCAATCAGTGCTTCGCCATTGGGTCCGAGGGCATCTACTTGTTTGAGGCCACCGTAACGGCTTCCCATACCCGCGGCAAGGATTAAAAGTGTAGGCTTTTGCATGTATGTGTTAGTTTTGGTTTTGATAAATGGAAGTGGGGGGCAGTTTACCTGCTTTTGTAGTTAAATCATCTTTTGCCCAAAATACAAAAGACTTTAATCTAAATGAAGTCGCCTGAAACTTCCTTAGGTATACTGCTCAATCAATTGGCGAAGATCCCGATTAGCCAGATAATAATTATAGCCAAAGCCTGCTATTAAGACTAAACAGCCCAACAAAAAAGTAGTATTTCGCACCCCCATTACCAGCTCGGTATGCATCTCATACCAGGGGCGTACAAATAGCACCTCCAGAGCAATAATGAGTGCCGTCATCAAAAAAAGGAAAACCCCGGTAGCGCGAGCATGATTCAGCAGGGAAGGACGTGCTTTGAGGCGACATTTGCGATACAACAAACCATAAGCAGGATCTTTCGGATCAATTTTAAGCAATTCGGTAAGTATATAAGCAGATTTGATGTACTCGTGGATATTGTAGAAGGAGGCGGCTTTGCGGAATAACATCTTGCGAAAAATGTCTTCCCCCCGATAGGCCGTAACGTTATTCGTAATACTTTTTTCAATCACGACGTCCACCAATAAAAGATGTTTGCGGTAAGCCCCTATTTCGAATAGGGCATCGACGTAGGCAACCAGTAATTCAAAAAACTCGTCAAACTCCAGACGGACAATTTTATCTTCCTCTTTTTCGTAAAAACGAATAAGCTCACGGTATGCCGTAGGATCAATGGCCTTAAACTGGCGGTAAACTTTGGTATAATATGTAGGATTAAAATACTCCAAGGTTACTGAGAAAAATTAAAGTGTATTAGACGACTAAACTTCTAGAATATAAGCAAAAAAGAAGGAATTTGTTTATTTCTTTAGTAATTAGTCCAACATTTAGCCCGTTCAATCGACGGAGTTGGCAATTGATCGAACAAATAAAGAAATTAGCCTTTCGTTCGGACAAAATTAGCTTTAGGTTTGTTATTAGGAAAAAGCTTTTTAAATTTCAATTGGTAAAAGTGGCCGTTCGTCCGCTGTACTTTACAAAAACGTGTAATGAAAGATAAAAATGTTGCGGGTATATTAGCGCTGTTCCTGGGTTCTTTTGGAGTTCATCGGTTTTATTTAGGACAGATAGGACTGGGGATACTCTATATCATATTAAATGTTTTCTTTTTCTTCTCTTTCTTCTTGAGCTTGATCGACGCTATTGTCTTTTTTTCTCAGGACCAGGATGCCTTTGATCTCAAATACAATAAGGAACACTATAAAGCGGTACGAAAAGAAAAATCGGATTATCAGCGGAATCGCCGCCCCGACCGACCAGGAGAAAGACAACCGCATCGGGAAGATCGGCAACCAAGAAGAAGCCCATCCAGCACCGCATCTTCAGCACGTCGCCGTAAGCCCCGGCATAACCCCTATAAGACCAGCGGTGTAGAAAAATATAGAGAATACGATTACGATGGCGCCATTAAAGATTTTCAAAAAGCCCTGGAAATTAACGAAAGAGACGTGGCCACGCACTTTAATATCGCCTGTGCCTACTCCTTAAATGAAAATACCCAGAAGGCATTTTACCATCTGGATCGCGCGGTGGACTTAGGTTTTAATGACTTCTCGAAAATCAAGGAGCACGATGCCTTCGCCTATCTGCGGATACAGGATGGTTTTGTCGAATTCGAAGAGAATGGCTTCCGCCTAAAAAGAGCAGCACCCGAAGAAGTGACCGAGGAGACCCAATCCAGTCAAAATGGAGAAGAAGAGGAAAAGCTAAATCTTCCCAACGATCTGCTGGAACAATTGAATAAACTCAATGAACTAAAGAATAAAGGACTTTTGACAGAAGAGGAATTTGCGGTACAGAAAGAGAAATTAATGAAATAAAGTTCATCTCTAAAATGGGCTTTAACAGTTTCGTAATCAACCTATTCTGCCTATCCTCGTTATAAAGGCGATCCCCGGTTATTCCAAACCACAAAAACAAAAACGATGGTTGCAGAATCATTAATCTCAACGGAACTTATCCCCTTACAGACTTCGGATTTCGGTGCTACCGCGCTCGAAATGATGAGTGAGTTCTACGTCCGTCACTTACCCATCGTCAATAATACACAATTACTGGGCCTCATTTCCGAAGACGACATCCTCGAATATGACGTCAACGAAGCCATCGGTTCCTATAGCCTTTCGCTGGCCCGACCCTACGTATACCGGGGTGAGCACCTCTACGAAGTGATGCGCATCCTGGCGGAAAAGCGGCTGACTGTCATTCCCGTCGTCGACAAAGAGCATAATTACATGGGCGTGGTAACGCTTGATGATCTATTGCAATATTTCTCTGGCAATTACTCCTTCCGCGAGCCAGGTAGTATCATCGTACTGACCATGAGCAACCGCGATTACAGCCTGGCGGAAATTGCCCGCATCGTAGAATCCGAAAATGCCCGTATACTGAGTGCATTTGTTACTTCTCAGCCCAACAGCCCCATCATCGACGTGACCCTCAAACTCAATAAGCAGCATACGCAGAATATTATCGCTACCTTCCTACGCTTTGATTATCAGGTAAAAGCCTCCTTTAACGAGGTAGAATATTTGGACTCCCTGCAGGAGCGCTACGATTCCCTGATGTCTTATTTGAATGTTTAGATGGAACTTTCCATTCACCCAAAGCTGTTTTTAATAGAAATGAAATTATGGAAACTAGCAGTATAGACAGAGATCAGCTGAAGAACATATTAAAAGAAATTCTTGAAGAAAAGAAAAGCCAAAGTGAAGACAGAAAGGCTAAAATAAAAGGGCTCATTGAAGAAGATTTCGATAAGTACGATGATGTTTTTAAAGCATTAGCATAGAATGGTTTTTCTAGAAAAGTCAGATATCCTTTTAACCAATCGATTAACCATTGAACGGCATGGCGGCAACTATGTACCTCCAAATAACATATTACACGAGGGCCCGCTAGACTATATGCTCGAAATGGTTCACTCTACCGTTTTCGGACAAGAAGCCTATCCCAAAACCTGGGATAAATCGGCATTCTATATGTTTTCCATCATTGCTAATCATGTTTTTCAAGACGGAAATAAACGGACCGGCTTAGAAGCAGCTCTTCTTTTTTAAGGCTCAATGATTATCAACTCAAAGAGCAACTAACAACTATTGAATTAAATGGAAAATTAATACCGAGGCAGGGTACTACTTCAAGTGAAATTTATTCCAATTCACAATAGAAGTTGCTTCCAGAACTACTACTATGGAAGAATCCCGACTTTGGTTTAATAACGATATCGAAGCACTCCGCTAATCCCCGACCCTTTTATTTATATTTAGTACCGATCGTAGCAATAGATGCTAAAATTGCTTAGTTTAGAAGCCGTTATAAGAAAGCGGATCGACTAATACGCAGCCCGAATGAAGTCTTTTTTACTCTTATTATTTATCGGATGCAGTCTCAACCTCATGGCCCAGTTGGACTATGCGGTAGTAGAGGATATTCAGGTACTCGGCAATAATAAGACCAAAAAGGAGGTCATCCTCAGGGAGCTGGCTTTCAGTCCCGGCGATTCGGTACAGCTCGATCAGCTTACGCAAAAAATCGAACGCAGCCAGTCCCTGCTGATGAACACCAACCTTTTCAGTAAGGTGACAATTACCTACCAGGACTGGTCCGGGGTAGATAATCATATTTCCATAAAAGTAGAAGTCAAAGAGGCCTGGTACATTTACCCCGTTCCCTCCTTTCAGTTGGCCGACCGCAATTTCAACGTTTGGTGGGTAGATCACAATGCGGCGCTGAGTCGTACCAACTACGGTATGGATTTCACCCACCTCAACACCACGGGCCGCGGAGACCGCCTCAAAGCCAGTTTTCAGCTGGGATACACCCAAAAGTACCGCCTCAGGTACATAACGCGCAGCCTAAACGCTGCCCAAACGATGGGACTAAGCGTCAACTTCGCTTATCTGCAAAACCGGGAAGTTAATTACGCCACGGTAGATAATCGCCAGGTTTTTTATGAAAATAACGAGACCGTCAACTACCACCGCTTCCTGGGTGATTTATCCATTACTTTCCGGCCAGGACTTCTGGAAACCCACGAAATAAGGATGGGTTATCGGCACAACACCATTAACGAAGTGATTGCTCAGGAGCTGAATCCCAGTTTCTTTAATAATGGAGAAAGCATCCAGCGCTTTGGCATTCTGGAATATTTCTACCAGTACGATGCCCGGGATAACCGCGGCTACCCGATGGAAGGAAACTATCTTTCCTTTTCCCTGGAAAAAGATGGTTTGGGCATTCACCAAGACCGCAACGCACTCACCACCTACCTGCAATACCAACAATATTTGGATATATTTGGCAAATTTAACCTGGGCCTGGTCAGTAAAGCGAAGTATTCCTTCATCCGTACACCTCAACCCTACAATGACAACCGGGCCATCGGCTTTTTTGGGAATTCCCTGCGCGGCTACGAATACTACGTGATTGACGGCCTGGATATGCTCCTACTGAATACCAGTATTAAGCATCCCATTTTGAATTTAGAGATTAACCTGGGCCGTCTGATGCCCATCAGTTCTTTTCGTAGAATACCCTTCCGACTCAACGTTTCCCTAAATAATGATTTTGGTTATGTAAATAATCCTTTCGGAAAAGCGGTAAATCCGTTTAATAATCGCTTACTTTGGGGTACCGGAGTCGGGCTGGATGCCATTTTCTTTTTTGACATGGTCTTTCGGGTCGAATACAGCCGTAATCATCTGGGTGAATCTGGTGTATTTCTACATTTTAATAGTAGTATTTAATGAAGGTCATTATCTTCAGTAAGGTTGCCAAAGAAAAGGATCTGCCGCATATCCAACACCTCTTTGATACATTGCATGCTAATGGTGTGCAGGCTTTTGTTTATGGCCCCTTTCTCGACCAGATCCGGAACATCATCAACTTCAAATCTACGCCGGGTACATTCGACGGTTATATTGATTTCAGTGCCCAACGTTTCGATTTTTTGATTGCACTGGGTGGTGATGGCACCATCTTAAGTGCGATCACCCATGTACGCGATGCCAATGTGCCAATTGTAGGGATAAATCTGGGTAGACTAGGCTTCCTGGCCAGCATCGAAAAAAAGCGAATTTCCGAGGCAATCACCTATCTACTAAAAAGAAAATACGTCATTGAAGAGCGTAGTTTGCTCTACCTCGAATCTAATTTACCCGTTTTTGGAGACATCCGATTTGCCCTCAATGACTTCACCATTCTGAAACGGGATACTTCCTCCATGATTACTATTCATACCTATGTGAACGGGGATTACCTCAATTCTTATTGGGCAGATGGTATCATTGTGGCTACACCAACCGGCTCTACCGGCTATTCGCTTAGCTGTGGTGGCCCCATCATTTTTCCAAACTCCGGTAATTTCGTAATCACCCCGGTAGCGCCGCATAATCTGAATATCCGCCCGGTGGTCATTTCTGATGATTCTGTGATCGCCTTTGATATCGAAGGTCGTACAGATAATTTCCTTTGCACACTAGACTCCCGCTTCGAAACCATTACTTCCAGGCACCATCTAGCCGTTCGTAAAAATGACTTTAACGTTCGAATCGTCCAGCTTCAGGATTACGGCTTTATGGAGACGATTCGCAATAAATTAGCCTGGGGAGTAGACCGCAGAAATTAGGATTAACAACTATCCACACTTTTTTTCGATCAAATTAGGCTTCTCTTCGTTACCAAGTTGAATACTTTAGGTCTAAACCCTGAGTACAGTCCTGAACCTCATTCCTACATCTCTAGGATTTAGGGGTTCAGCTAGCAATTATTTTTTCGATAACCAACTAACATAAGAAATGAAGAAACAGTTATTACTGATTACAATTACTGCCGTCCTTTTTACTTTTGGTCTTACTTCCTGTACGGAAGATGGCTCCGTTATTCCCGATTTAGGTGACTCTCCTAGTATTCGCTTAGTAGATGCCCCCGGATATATTAGCGCCAGCACGACCGTTGAGGTCGGTGAGCTTTTGAATTTCCAAATTAATACCATGGCGGGTGACGACCCACTAACCCAGCTGACCATTAAAGAAAATGATCAAAATGTAGCCTTAAACAGAATTACGTTCCAATCGGGTAGCTCTTTTGGAAGTAATCCCGCACTTATTATAGGTAATAGTCTACAGCAGGGCTTCACCGAAGATATTGTCATCGTTGCACCGAATTCACCTGGTGAGTATACTTACACCTTTGAAGTGATGGATGACGCGGGTATAGACGCAAATACCGGTGTGACGATTACCGTCGAGGTGACGCCCCCGACCCTTAATATTCTGTCCCCTGAATTTCCCTTCGAAGCCGGTACCGGAACCATCAATACCATTGAAATCGAAGCCATGAAGGTAGGTGCCGACCTGACCTCGATTTCGGTATATGAAAATGATGTACTGATGGATGCTAGTCGTCTATTCTTTGACGATAACGGACGCACTGCTTTTACCAATAATCCAGAAGCCGTTCCTGATACGGACTCTTTCCAGACGGGTATCGCCATTCAGGTATCGAATACACCAGATACCACCAATGGTTATACCTACCGCATTGACGTTACGGATGCTGATGGAATTTCAGGCAGTGCAATCCTCAATATTTTTGTCACGGAAACCCTTGACACCACTTATACAGGTGTTCTGGTTTACAATAAAGATGGTCAGGAACTAGGTGGGCTAAACCTGTATACCGGTAATTCTGTGGCTTTTAACTCTCCCGATGCTCAGATCAGAGACCTGGGGATTGATACTGATAAGGTAGCCGCTGAAAACTGGATCCAAAAAATAAGAGCGGTAAACGGAGCCGTCTTAAAAGTACCTGGTGACAACCAGCCCGAAGGCTTCAGCTTTGAAAATACCAATTCACGAAGTACCCTGATCGCCGCCTATGACAATGGTGTGGAGATTGGTGATAGTGACGAAGTCATGATAGACGATGTCTTTATGGTACAGAATGGTAATGATTACTTTATCATGAGAGTAACGGATGTAGTCGTTACGACTTCTGATAATAATGACTACTACGAGTTCATAATCAAAAAGTCTGAACGATAAATTATAATTAGATTTGGGCGCAGGGAACTCTGCGCCCAACACTAGAGTTAGGCGTAGGATTTCCTACGCCTTTACTTTTTTATCACAGAATCCCGGCATCTTCACGATAGATGACTTCCAGCAGTAGTTTACCCACCGCACGAATCGTTGCTTTATCGATCACATCCATATCGTCATCGTGGGTATGCCAATGGGCGCCAAAGCCGGTTGGTGTGTTGGTTTTCTGGTTGATGATATCAATCATGGGGATTTTGGCAATCGTATTGACGTAATAATGATCATCGGTGATCTGACCACCACGTTGATTGACAAAGTAATTACTATAGCCCATATAGCCGGCTAGTTGCCAGACTTTTTCCACCACATTCGGAGCGTACTGCATGGAATATACTTCTTTGGCAAAACGCGCAGCCTTGGAGCCGACCATATCGAGTAAAATACCATATTCCGGTTTATTTTTGCCGTAAGGCAGATTTGCTGACCAATACTGAGAGCCTAAAGCCCAGCCATCTCCCTGGCTCTGGCCGTAGTCTTCCAAATCGAAGAGTACAATATCAACGCCTATATTCAGGCTGGTATCCTGGGGTAGTAAGCGAGCCAACTCCATCAAGACCCCAACCCCACTTGCTCCGTCGTCTGCGCCCAAAATGGCCTCGTCCTTTCTTTCCTGGCTCAGTGGAGAATCCGCGAATGGCCGCGAATCCCAATGAGCGCCCAGAAGAATACGCTGTGTACTTGTTGGGTTTATTTGCGCAAAGATATTGGTACCCGATAGCCTTTCTCCGGTGTACACCGTAGCCTCAAAATCCTGCTCCGTAACGGTAGCCCCAAAGTCGCGTAACTTTTCTACCATCCATTCTTTAGCAGCGCGATGCGCATCCGTACCCGGTACGCGGGGTCCAAAAGCTACCTGATTTTCAATGTAAGTATAGGCAGAATCCCGATTAAAGCGGGGGATATCCAGGCTTACCGGCTGCTCCGTCGTCGTACTTGTACTGGAAGGAGTCGTATCATTTTTACAGCCCGTACTAATGACTAACAACAGGGCAAAGAGTAAACTAAAAGAAATCTTGTGCATATTTTATTGATTGTAATATTGTTCTTGTTAGGTATTATTCCGCCTTTCCTTCTGCATTAAAATGCTGCCAACCCTGGGCGGGGATGGTATGAATATTACCGCCTTTGGTATGGAGTTTTACCCCTTCTTTAGCTTTTACCACTTCTCCCATGATATAAATATCTGGTAGATACTTCACCTTATCTACATCTTTGGGGTCGATGGTAAATAATAACTCGTAATCTTCACCTCCGCTCAGGGCACAGGTGACGGGATCCAGTTTAAACTTTAGGGCTTGCTGCTCGGCATCAGGGTGAATGGGAATGCCGCTTTCTTCTACAAAAACGCCGACTTTTGATTGCTTACATATATGGTAGAGCTCGGAGGCCAAACCATCGGAGATATCAATCATCGAAGTAGGAACCAGTTCATTCGCCGCAAAATGCCGGACCACGTCTCTTCTCGCCTCTGGTTTCAACTGCCTTTCCAACAAGTAGGTCTGATTATCCAATTCGGGCTGCACATCGGGGTTGGAGAGGTAAATCTGCCGCTCCCGTTCCAAAATCTGTAGTCCCAAATAAGCTGCGCCGAGGTTCCCACTCACGCAGATCAGGTCTCCTACTTTAGCCCCATCCCGACAGACAATTTTTTCTTTTTTGGCCACCCCGATGGCCGTCACACTAATGATCAAGCCCTTAAGTGAAGAAGTCGTATCTCCACCGACCAAGTCTACCTCATACACCTCACAAGCTTTGCGGATGCCATCGTACAGCTCTTCCAGTGCCTCTACGGAAAAGCGATTCGAAATGGCAATACTTACCGTGATTTGCCTTGGCTCAGCATTCATCGCATAAATATCCGATAAATTGACCACGACCGCTTTATAACCCAGATGTTTTAGCGGACTATACATCAAATCGAAGTGAATGCCCTCGATTAGCATATCCGTAGAGATCACCGTCTGTAGATCCGTATTATCAATCACGGCGGCATCATCCCCTACACCTTTTACAGTACTTTTTTGCCGCAAGGGAAAACGCTCCGTCAGGTGATCAATTAATCCGAATTCTCCGAGTGTATTTACATCCGTACGCTTTGGCTCTTGCCCTTCTGCCATTACTCCTTATTTTTTCTCTATTTGATCGCGCATCTGTATAATCTTCGCGCGAATCCGACCATTTTTGGTCATATTCTTCGCTTTATCCAGCGCTTTTAATGCTTCTTTATCATCTCCGGTACGACTTAGTACATCTGCATAGGCCAACCAGGTCTGATAGGTAACGTCCGGATACCCTACAATCGTCTCCATGAGCTTCACCAGCTCTTTATTGACTTTCTTATCTCCCAGGCGATCCAGTCCCTCTTTAACGATGTCATAATCGGCATTAATGTTGTCTGCACCCGCCAATTCTTTATTATAATCTTTTAGCGCCGAGGCGTAGGCTTTATCGTCACCATGTACAAGAGCGTAGGCGATTTCACTTTTAATCCGGAAAGCATCCGCTACGGCTTCCGAACACTGAGCAGCTACTTTTTGCTGGGCCTCGGCCAGTATATCCGGGCTTTCAAAAGTGATGGCGGTCTGTACGGTTCGATTTCCGGCGGCCAGCAATTTCTCGTCAATCTCTGCTTGCGAGTACAGGGCTTTAATGCCTTGCTTGTACTGATCAAAGAGGGTGTACACCCGCGAATCAACCTGCAATAGTGCTTCAAAAATAATCTTGAGGTTAATTTCGGAGGCCAGATCCCCGTCCGGTTCCCGCAAATAATCGTTGGCAATTTTCAGGCTGGGCTTACCCGCCTGATTAAGGGCGAATAAATAATTGTAGATCAATTCGGCGCTGCGATCTCCTTTCTCATATTTTTCCACGTATTGCTCAGATCGATCTACTTTACTCAGCGCCGTTTCTCCCAGGGCAATGAGTTTAGTCAGGGTTTGTGCCCCCACTTTTTGGTGAACTAGTTCACCATCGTAGTCAATAAACATCAGGGTTGGATAAGCACGAACCGGATACTTACCTCCGAAAGCAGGTCCTTCCCCTTTTTCCATATCAATCTTAAAATTGATAAATTTTTCGTTATAGAAATCGCCCGCTTCCTTTTGGGTGAAAACCGTGGCGGCCATCCGTTTACAAGGGCCACACCAACTGGCGTAAGCATCGACGAAGATGAGCTTTTTCTCTTTTTTTGCCTTTGCTAAGGCCGCTTTCCAGTCACCTTCCATGAATTCTATACCTTGTGCCTGAATATCTAGTATTCCCAGTAGACATAAGAAGAGTACGCCGATCATTCGTTGCATAACTATTGTTTTTCACAAATATAGAGAATAATACAATTCTCTGTTTCTTAACGATATACTCACAACAAAATATTCGAATTGGGGTTAAACTTTTTGTCAAATTAACATCTAAGGAATGAGTCAATATATCTTCGTAAATCTTGTATGCTTTATTAATGCCCCATTCCTAAGAAGTATGTTTAGTACGTAACTTCAATAAAGCCACACCATGAAAAAGCCTTTACTCCTCACCATTCTTGCCTTATCTATTCTAATGATTGCTAATTCTGGCGGCCCGGGTGCTATTACCGGAAGGGACCGAACTGGTTCTCCCATCGCCAGTGGAAGCTGTAATAACTGCCACATCGGAGGAGATTATGGCACGGAGGTGTCCGTCAGCCTATTACAAGATAGTCGGGAGGTACAGGAATACATTCCTGGCCAGGCCTACACCTTTAAGGTAAAAATCAACACCAATAATCCCGCCGAACGCTACGGCTTCCAGGCTGTAGCACTGACGGATCAAAATAATGATAACGCGGGCGTTTTTGGGACCCCTCCGGCGGGTACCCAAATTACCAATTTGAACGGGCGGGCCTACTTTGAGCACGCCAACAAGCTACAGGTCGATTCTATGGAAATTGAATGGGTGGCGCCTGAGGCGGGAACGGGAACTGTAGAATTCTACGCCGCGGGTAATGCCGTAAACAATGCCAGTGGAAGTGGAGGTGATGATTCCGACGTCCTGGATGTGCCGCTGACCGTAACCGAGAGCGTCGCTTCCGGTCTTACCGCCGTTCGACAACTCAACCTCGACTGGCAAATTTTCCCCAATCCGGCCCGGGAGCAAGTCTGGATCCAGGTCAATGGACCGCAACCAGCAGCTGGTTTACAGATACGTTTACTGGATGCCCGGGGGCTGATCTTACAAGAACAAGCTTTGGATCTGTTTACTAATGGCCAGTCGATTTCTCTGGGAAAAATAACCAGCGGACTTTACTATCTTCAGTTGTTCAACTCGGAAGGAGTAACAACTAAACGCTTCTTAAAACTAAATTAAGAGGAAAGGCTTTCTTCCTGATCTGATTTTTTATCCTTCATTATCGCACTAATAATTAAGCTTAGTACCAGGCCAGGGAAAATTATATTTATCGCCCAACTCAGCAGCAGTGCGGATAGTGTAAATGGATTACTATCCACTTGCTGTTTTTCCATTTCCTCTAGCATTTCTACTTTATCGACCTCACTTAGACCACCAATTTCAGCTACTCTCTCAGCTGTGCTACGGGCTATTTCCTGTGCAAACTCTATACTTCTTTCAATTAAAGACGGATCTATAAAATTATAGAGAACATAGGCAAATATTATGGAAAAAAAAGAACCAATGATATACATTACCATGGTGTTTTTGATTCCCTCTCCAAAGGTTAAAGGCTGTACAACTTTTTTTTCCTCTTTAAGCAACAGTATCATAAAGGTCGCCACCACCAATAAAGACACCACAAGTGACACTATGGGCCGAAATAACAATTCAGGATTGATTAGGTACTGTATTAAAGTGGCTAAGGCACTGGCAATAAAATAATATACCCCAAACTTAATAGCTGTTTTCATCTGTATATAATTTTAGTAAAGTCTGTTTTATAGATAGTTATGCAATTTCAAAAAAAACTAAAATTCCGCAAAATCTTTTGCCGTGCTTACCTTATCCATTTGGCTATGTAGTCACATGGGCATTTCATCTTCTTTTTTTTCTAACAAAAATACCATACCTTTCAGTACTATACCTTTATTATGGTACCTACCTTTTAGTAAGTATGAAGCAAAAAGAGATTAAGATTACGGGGCGCTGCCCTATTCGAACGACCCTGGAGCTGGTTGGCGGTAAGTGGAAATTGTTAATATTACACCAGCTGGCGGAAGAGCCACTACGCTTTTCTCAGCTGAAGCGAGCAATCCCGGATATCAGCGAAAAAATGCTCATTCAGGAGTTGAAAATTTTGGTACAGAGTCGATTGGTACACCGACAAGATTTCAAGCAGGTACCGCCAAAGGTGCAGTATTCCCTTACGGAAAAAGGGCGGCACGCTTTACCCCTGATGGCGGAGATGAAGAAGTTTGCGGATGCTTATTGGGAGGAGTAATGGGCGGAAGCAAGAGCTTCCGCCCAGCAGCTGTAGGTGGATTATAGTTGTGCAAAAACCTTTTCTAATAAGGTTTTTGTTTTCTTGATTCCTTCTTTTTCTGATAGCTGATCTCCTTCGTACTCGATGCCTACAGTACCGGTAAAGCCTGCGTCTTTAGCAATCTTCATGACGCGTAGGAAATCGGTCTGTACGGCATTGCCATTTTCATCGAATTCGTAAGCCTTGGCGCTCACGCCTTTAGCATAGGGCATGAGTTCTTCCATCCCTTTATAACGGTCGTATTCGTTGGCGCAACCGTCGGGTCCGCGTTCGATGCAGAAATTACCAAAGTCGGGTAGGGTGCCAACATTATCCATGCCGACGGCTTCCATTACCCCGGCCAGCCAGGCACCGTTGGAAGAATAACCACCGTGGTTTTCAACCAGGATATTGATTCCTTTTGGAGCGGCGTATTCGGCTAGTTTTTTCAAACCATCAACCGCATTGGCGGCTACTTCTTCGGCGGTTCCCTGTCCTGCGGCATTCACCCGGATTGACTCCGCTCCCAGGCGTTGGGCAATATTTACCCAGGCGTGGTGGTTCTCTACCGCTTGCATGCGTGCGGCCTCGTCGGCATCACCGATATTACCCAGGGCATCACACATAATCAGTCCCACCTGCACGTCGTACTGATCGCATTTGGCTTTGAAATCCATCCAGTAATCCATATCGTTAGCTTTACTAAAGTAAAAGGTATTCACCAGTTCGATGATATGGAGGTCGTATTCTTCGGCGGCAATCTGTGGGAAGTCCATGGGGTCTAAGTCTCCTTGCAAGAGGGAATCGGGAGACTCCTGTAAATAACGGCCAAAGGAAGTCCAGTCTAACTCGCCGAAAAATCCGCCGTTGAGTGACCATTGGGCCAGGGAGATCTGGAAATCTGAGTTTTCTTCCATTGTATCTTCGCTTGTAGCTTCCGAATCGGAAGCGGTGTTGCCTCCACAGGCGCTAAAAAGAGCCAGAGAGAGGAGTAAAAATAGTGCATTTCTTAAGCTAAGCATGTTTGTGTATGTTTTGTAATGAATTAAAGAGTAAGGTAAGGAAATTACGGAGAATCCGGAGAAGATGGTACGAAAATCAAGTTGAACTAGAGGTAGGGTAAGGTGAGAAAGGAACATACGGCGCCTCTGCAAATGTGTACCCTGAGCACTCGAGTACAGAAGAGGCCACCTTTCAATACCTGATAAAGGTGGGGAGACCTAAGCCCAAAATTGCCACCATTTCCGGGCTGGTAAATCGGCCAGCTCCGCTTCCTTCAGGTAGGGCTTAAGCTTATTGACGATTGCTCCTTTGGTAATCACCCCGACCGAGCGCTCCACCACCTCACCCTCATTAAAGATGAGTAAAGTAGGCAGGCTCCGGACCTGGTATTTCTTAACTAACTTCTGATTCTTTTCGGCATCTAATTTAAGGAAGCGAACTTTCCCTTCCAGGATATCTTCGGCGGCGGCAAAGTTAGGGGCCAAGACGTGGCAGGGGCCACACCAGTCGGCCCAGACATCAACGATGACGGGTTTATCAGATTTTAATACCAGGGGTAAGAACGTTTTTTTATTTACCGGACGTGCCATGAGTCGAAGGGTTGAATTATTGAATATTTGAGTGGGCGATTTAGGTTTCCTATGCCGCTATATACGGCTAAAATACGATAAGGTTTTTTGGCTTCCGGTGATCTGGGACACATGGAGATGAAAAATTTGGTGTTACCTAGCTCAAATTCCGATACTCAATAGGACTATATCCCAGTCTGTTCTTGAAAAAGCGGGTAAAGTGTTGAGGATAGGTGAATCCCAGCTCATAAGCAATCTCCCCGATCTGTTTGTCCGGATCGAAAATTTTCTCTTTAGCCAGGTCGATGATTTTGGCCTGAATATATTCCTGGGCCGTTTTTCCAGTTTCTTTTTTGACTAGATCGCCAAAATAATTGGGGGACAGGTGTTGTACTTCGGCAAAATAACGAACCGTGGGGATCCCCAGCTCCTGGGCTTTTCCGCTTTTGAAATAGTGGCTTAAAGCAGACTGAAACTTAGCTATTATACCCAGGTTGACCGTGTCGCGAGTGATGAACTGACGGTCATAAAAACGGGTACAGTAGCTCAGAAAAAGCTCGATGGAAGCGTGAATGATTTGTTTGCTGTGTTTATCCAGGTTGGAAGAAAGTTCCTGGCGGATTTTACCAAAGCAATCCAGGACAATTTCGCGCTCGCGCTGAGAAAGATGCAGGGCTTCGTTTAATTCGTAAGAGAAAAAAGAATATTGATCAATCGTATCGCCCAATTTGGTGCCACGCAGGAAGTCAGGATGAAATAACAGTGCATGGCCCGAGGGTTGAATATTGGTATCCAGATGACCTATGTTGACCACCTGCCCAGGACCCAGGAAAACCAGGGTACCCTCCTGATAATCGTAATTTTGCCTTCCGTATTTAAGAATGCAAGGCTGACCCTGCTTCAAAAAAATGGCATAAAAGTTATACCGAACGGCCTCTGCCATTTTTTGGTCAGACCAGATACCTTCTGATAAATCCAGCACCGAGACCTGCGGATGTAAAGCCGATAGCTGCAAACCAGCGCAATAATCGTTTACCGTATTAAGATCTTTTATTTCACTCATAAGTACCTTTGCCGCCCGCCTGAGGCGGATAAAAGTTGTTGATTTGTTTTTTACTTTTCATCATGCCTTTGTTCTGCTCTGTTACCATACTATAGGCATTCCTTCGGGGCTACCTGCCCTGCCTTGGCAGATCCTGCTTTACTTAGCTGAGCTTCTAAAATCAATCGGCCCTGCACTAAAATACCAATAAAAGCCTTTGAATGCCTTGCTTTTTATTAAGATCGGTAAAATGGGTAAGTATACCTGTAATTCAGGTAGGTAAATAAACGAAGGGCCTTGGTAATTTTAAGAATCACTTCACTTTCGCTAACTCAAGACATCACGAATGACCATTTTTAGCTTGCGATTGAGCTAGTTTTTAATGCTTGCACCAAGTCACTAAAAAGCCGTAAATTAATACCTCGTGACCACAAAAAAATAATTATGACACATATCAAGACCGCTTATAATCGACGTTCCTTTTTAAAAGCCTCCGCGCTAGCCGGCGGGGGGATGATGATTGGCTTCAATTGGCTAACTTCTTGCCAACAAATAACCGAAGAGGAGGGCCTGACCCTGCCCGAAGAGTGGTTTGATATTAACGCTTACCTGAAAATTGGCGACAATGGGGCAGTGACGATTCTGGCTCCGAATCCGGAGTTTGGTCAGAATGTGATGACCTCCATGCCGATGATCGTCGCCGAAGAACTCGACGTAGATTGGGAAAATGTATTGGTAGAACAGGCTCCTTACGATGCGGAGAACTTTGGTTTTCAATTTACGGGCGGCAGTAACGGTATTAGATCCCGCTGGGACGGTCTGCGTATGGCGGGTGCATCGGCCAGACAGATGCTTAAAGAAGCAGCTGCCCAGGCATGGGCAGTTCCGGCCAGTGAAATCACGACCGGAGCGGGTGTTTTATCCCATCAAGCCAGCGGTCAATCCGCTAGCTACGGCGAAATGGCATCCGCAGCGGTGGATATCCCAATCCCCGAAGAAGTAGAGCTAAAAGCAGTTAAAGATTTCGGGATTGTTGGCCATTCCAAGAAGAATGTAGATGGCTTAAAGATCGTCACTGGAAAACCGCTGTTTGGCCTGGATTACCAAAAAGAGGGGATGCTGATCGCCATGCTTGTTCATCCGCCGGCCTTTGGTCTGCAATTTAAAGCGATTCGAAACCTGGATGAGGTAAAGGGCATGCCTGGCATCAAAGACGTATTCAACATAAAAACCTACAAAGAAGGTTTCGAAAAAGGTGGCTTCGATACAAATGCTTTTCCCGAACTAGTGGCCATCGTAGGGGATTCTACCTGGGAAGTGATGAATGCCAAAAAGCGCGTTCAGGTGGAGTGGCAAGAATTTGCCGCCTATCAAGAAGTCATAAGCGGATTCAGAGGTAAAAGTACCGTGAATATTCCCGCCGGTTTAGAAAATACCAGCGATCATCTCGCCCGGATGGAAAAATTGGCGACCCAACCCGGCGAAGTCGTCAGAAAGGATGGCGATCCGGAACTGGCCTTTAAAAATGCGGCCACGGTGCTCGAACGCAGTTATACCGCTCCTTATCTCGCTCATAATTGTATGGAACCTATGAACTCCTTCGCCCACGTAGAGGGTGATAAGGTCTGGATTGCCGGGCCGCTGCAGGCACCGGGTATGATCGAGCCGACCATTGCGGCACGCATGGATATTCCTGTAGAGAATATCGATATAGAGATGACGCGTATGGGCGGTGGTTTTGGCCGCCGGGCATATTCGCACTATATGGTAGAAGCTGCCCTGATCTCACAGCGGGTGGAGGCGCCGGTTAAGTTGGTATACACACGTGAAGATGACATGACGAATGGTATCTACCGGCCTACTTATCACGCTACTTATCGGGCCGCCCTAGACGAAAATAATCAGCTGACGGCACTGCATGTGAAGGCCGGCGGTGTTCCCGAGAGCCCTTTGTTTGCCAACCGTTTCCCCGCCGGAACGGTTGATCATTACCTGGCCGAAGAGTGGGCGATCGATTCTAATATTACCATTGGTGCTTTCCGCGCGCCCCGGTCTAATTTTATGGCCGGAGCCGAGCAGGCTTTTCTGGACGAGCTGGCAGAAAATATGGGTAAAGACCCGATTGACTTTAGACTGGAGCTACTCAAGCGGGCCGAAGAAAACCCGGTCGGCGAACGCAATGACTATGATGCAGCTCGCTACGCAGGCGTACTAAAATTAGTCAAAGAAAAATCGGGTTGGGGCCAAAATAATGGGAATGTGCACCGGGGGGTCTCCGCTTATTTCTGTCATAATTCCTACGCCGCGCACGTATTAGATCTGACCATAGAAAAGGGCAAGCCGGTGGTGCAGAAGGTAACCTGCGCTATTGATTGTGGGATCGTGGTGAATCCCGATGCGGCGACCAATATGGCGGAAGGTGGAATCGTGGATGGTATTGGTAATGCTTTTTTTGGAGAAATGACCTTCAAAGATGGGGTGCCAGAAAAGAAAAACTTTGACACCTACCGCATGATACGCATCAGTGAAGCGCCCAAAGACATCGAGGTGCATTTTGTGCAAAACGAAATAGACCCGACTGGACTGGGCGAGCCGCCTTTTCCTCCGGTTTTTGGAGCAGTCGCGAACGCCTTGTATAAAGCTACTGGTACCAGAAAGTACAAGCAGCCATTCCTTGGGGAGAATCGGGTATTGGATTAGTTGTTCACAAATGATGTCCTGAATTCAAACGAATCTTTTAGCTGGATCCTGCTAAAGTTGCTATTGCCATGGCTAGTGGACTAAGTCTCTGAGCCACTAGGTGTAAGGATAGTTTCCCATCTCTGTAAAGAAGGTAGAAATAACTGTAATGCGGGTAAGGAGCTGAAGCATCGAATAGGTTGTTTTTAAGATCAATTAAAATATCAACATTATGAGAACATCGTTAATTGGACTTTTATTCTTTTGTCAAGCGCACAATGGTCTTTTGCACAGACCGTTACACCCGAGCAGCAAATCAAGACCTTATCCCAGCAAAAATGGGACTGGATGGCTGGAAGTTACTGGCGCTGACCTTTAGTAGCGTAAGGGATACCCACGAGATTGCGCATTAGAAGTACCACTAGCTCTGTGAAGTCTATAAAGAATGGGATGGAAAGTGGATTTAGCTTCTTTATCTTTCACAAAATTGTTAAATTAAGAGAATATATTGCAGGAGTTACTTCTCGTCCAATCCATAATTCCATCGGTATGGCTACCGTGAAAACCGCTTACAATCGACGTTCTTTTCCGAAAACATGAGGGGGATTAATGCTCAGTTTTAGTTGGCTGACTTCCTGCCAGCCTCTCACAGAAGGGGAAGCTCCAGACACCTCCGGAAGAATGGTTTGATCTCAATACTTACCTGAAAATTGGCGACAATGGTAGGCAAATCCGCCACAGTTGTACGTCGGGATGGCAACCCCGACGCGGCTTTCGCCGAAGCAGTCAAAGTAATCGAATGAACGTATACCGCTCCTCTCCTCGCTCATAACTGTATGGAGCCAATGAGTTTTTTTGCCGATGTAAAGGCCGGAAAAGCTGCCTTGTCCGGGCCACTACAGAAAGCCGAATTTACGGAGCAGACGGTGTCCGAGCGTTTGGGAATCCCGGTAGAAAACATAGATATTGAACTTACTCGTCTGGGCGGGGGCTACGGGCGTCGCTCCTATTCTCACTGGGCGATCAATAGCAATATTACCATTGGCTCTTTTTGGGCACCTCGCTTCAATTTTATGGCCTCCGTGGAGCAATCTTTTCTCGACGAAGTAGCGGAAGCAGCCGGGAAAGATCCGGTTGATTTCCGTTTGGAGTTGCTAGATCGGGCCAAGAACAATCCCGTGGGTGAGCGGAATGATTACGATGCGGCGCGGTATGCGGGGGTCTTAACATTACTTAGAGAAAAATTAGATTGGGATAACCCGCCAGCGGGTATCCATCGGGGCGTATCGGCTTACTTCTGCCGCTCAGGTACTTGATATCAAGATGAAAAACGATCAGCCGTTCTTGAGTAAGGGACGCTTATCCTAGATCACTTATCAAACAGCGCATCCACAAAGGCCCGACGATTAAAGGTCTTCAGATGATCGATGCCTTCACCTACTCCGATGTATTTAATGGGTACTTTGAATTGATCAGAAATCGCAATGGCCACACCACCCTTGGCGGTACCGTCTAACTTGGTTAGCGCCAGGGCAGATACGTCCGTCGCATTGGTGAAATGGGTGGCTTGCTCAATCGCATTTTGACCGGTAGTCGCGTCCAGCACCAATAGCACTTCGTGCGGGGCATCTTCCAGGCGCTTGCCGACGGAGCGCTTAATCTTACTCAGTTCCTTCATCAGGTTGATCTTGGTATGTAGGCGGCCGGCGGTATCAATGATGGCCACGTCGCAGTCATTATCGATAGCGTAGTTGACCGTTTCGTAAGCGACGGCGGCCGGATCGGTTTTCATACCTTTGCTATAAAAGTCACAGCCCACGCGTTCCGACCAGATTTCCAATTGGTCCACCGCAGCGGCACGGAAAGTATCTCCCGCTCCCAGGACTACTTTCTTTCCTTGTTCCTGAAACTGATGCGCTATTTTCCCAATGGTAGTCGTTTTACCCACGCCGTTTACTCCTACTACCAGCATGATGTAAGGCTTTTTGCCTTCCGGAATCGTAAATCCGGGCACATCTTCGGTATTGTTTTCCGTAAGGAGTTGAACGATCTCATCGCGCAGGATCTCGTTGAGTTCGGCTGTATTCAGGTACTTATCCCGGGCGACGCGCGCTTCAATACGCTCAATGATCTTGATGGTCGTATCTAGACTGACATCCGAGGAGATGAGTAATTCCTCCAGATTATCCAGAATCTCATCGTCGACGGTTGATTTACCCGCTACAATTTTCCCCAGTTTCCCCAGGAAACTGGTTTTTGTCTTTTCGAGCCCCTTGTCGAGGTCTTCTTTATCCTTCTTCGAAAACAGCTTGCCGAATACGCTCATTATTGGTGCTAGGTTTGGATGATAAAACTACATAACAAAAAGGCTTCTTCAATAGTTGAAGAAGCCTTTTGTATGCATTGAGGTACTGTTTATTTGAAAGACTTCAAAAACTCATCTTTCTTATCTTTATGTACCATTTGTTCTTTGTAAGTGTATTTTCCTGTCTTAGGATCTTTAACACTAACGACAATCTTCACGAAGTCACGACCTGAACCAGCGTTCGCGGCACGTTGCGCAACTCTCGCGTTCTTAGACACCTTAGCCATATCTTTATGTATTTAATGATGAATGAATGCTTCTAAAGATACACAAATGAGAAGATAAAGCAAGTTCTGCTCTGTCTTTTCAAGCGCTAGGCGAGATTCGAATCAAGAAATTACTTGATTTCTTTGTGAATCGTGTAACGCTTCAGAATCGGATTGAACTTTTTCAGCTCCAAACGATCTGGTGTATTTTTTCTGTTCTTCTCGGTCACGTAACGGGAAGTACCTGGCTTGCCAGAGTTCTTGTGTTCCGTACATTCCAAAATGACCTGAATTCTATTTCCTTTGCTCTTCTTAGCCATTGTTCTACAAATATTTAGATTCTTTACTGCGCTTGCGCAAAAAGAAAATTATTTTGACTCATTTAACTCTACTCCGTGGTCGAATCCTTTGTTTTCCAACTTCTTCAGGTAAGCATAGATACCTAATTTGTTGATGGTGCGGATCGCAGAAGTAGATACCCGCAGGGTAACCCACTGGTCCGTTTCTGGAATATAGAAACGTTTTTTCTGCAAATTAGGCAGAAAACGACGCTTGGATTTGTGGTTAGAGTGTGAAACGTGGTGTCCTACAATGGGACGCTTCCCCGTTAATTGACATACCTTCGACATAATTCTCGCTTTTTACTTTACTGTAATATAGCTTTCCTCCAGGAAAAATTCAACTCTTCGCCGGCCCGCCGTTGCCTTTAGGTCCGCGAAATTGAGAATTAAAAAGTTCAAGACCGTACCCGAGTAATACGCACTGCGGTGATCTTGAACTTCTGCAATGTAGTAGTGACTCTGTCAGGATTCGAACCTGAAACCTCCTGATCCGTAGTCAGGTGCTCTATCCAGTTGAGCTACAGAGCCATCTTTTTATGATTGCGGATGCAAAGATAAGTTTTTTTAAAACTATATGAAAGGGTGATTTAAATTTTTTCAATAAAAAAATAAAATCACCCTTTCAATAGCTTGTGATTGAGGGGCTTATATCTGGTGTGCGCTTAGGTTTTGACGCCGAGGTGTTTGCCCAGCTGAAAGAAATCGGCCTCCCAATCGCGGTGTTTTTGATTCGCCGGGAGCTTATTATAAGTTTTGAGCATGGAATAAAACAGGTTTTGGCTTTTCCAAAGATCAATTTCAATACCCATGCCCCGGATGATCTCCATGATGGTGTTGAGCTGTTCGGTCCGTTCTGTGGAATCAAAACCTTCGGCCAGAATAAACTGTAACTGTCGATAGATGCATTCACCGGCTTCCAGACTCAAGCCGTCGCGATCGGTGATCTGCACCTGCCATTTATCGATATCCTTGGCAATCACGCTTAAGTCTCTGATATTAAGGTCGCCGTTCTTGAAGAAGTTCCGCAGGGCCTTGTTTAAAATCACCTGAGCCGCATTGATAAACTCGCTGGGTAATGGGATATTACTGCGGATAATACCCATCATCAGCTGATAGTTGTCATTATAATAATCCCGCAGCGTCCGCTCCATATGCAGCAGGCTCTTACTGGTGATCTCGTTAAGGATTTTTCGTTTTTCATCCCGGAAAAGATGCCAGATAGAAAACTTGTCCGGCCCGAAATAATCCTGCATATAGCCGATGACATTACCCAGGTTAGTCCCCTCAAAAGCATTTTTGAGCTTGCGGGCAACTTCGTCAAAGGTGCTCTTTTCCATGCCAATGGATATATTACCAATGATATTTTGCTGGCCCAGATACAAGACCGCAAAGCTGAAATGCTTCTTAGAATGGGTGGTCTTGGAATGAACCGTAGTGCGGCCCAGCGTCAATTTCTGACTACCCGCTTCCAGCCGGGTAAACTCTTCACTTACGGCGCGATAGTTAAATAACTCCAGATCTTCCGGGTAAGCTTCAAAGAGAGAAGAAGCGGCGTAGTGCATACCCATGCGCACGAGGTCTACCTTGGCAGGTATTACGTTTTGCTCGTAGCTGGTGGCACCGTTGGGATAGATATTACTGGGTGCGTCGGCCAGCTTTCGCAAAAAAGCATCGTGTAGGTTAACGTCGGCCACCTGATCGGCGTAGTGAATAGCCCGGTTGGCGTACTGAAGGATTTGGTCCGTTTCTATACCCGAAATTTCATCAAAGAACCAACCGCAGCTGGTGAACATCAGCATCGCATTACGCTGCATTTCCAGTAAGCGCAATATCCTGGTCTTCTGCTCGTCGTCAAGTTCTGTCTTGGCGTGTTTGGCCAAAAAATCATTGACCCTGTCCTCGGATCGATCCAGAACCACCTCAATGTAGGCGTTGCGGGCTTTCCAGGGGTGGTGTAAAAGATGTTCGGTTTCTCGTAAATAAATAGGAATGAGTTCTTCGCGCAGCCAGTTTAGCGTTTTGCGGAGTGGTTCGCGCCAGGCCTGCGTCCAGTCTGCATGACCACCGGTATGGCAGCCACAGTCACTGCGCCAACGCTCCACACCGTGAACGCAAGACCAGGAACTGTTTTCGTGAATCTGGGCTTCGTATTCTACTTCGGCCAGCTCTAGATATTGTCCGTAATTGGTGAGTTGTACTTCGGAATTCCCCTCAATGGCTTGCAGGCAGGCGGCCAGGGCCATCTCTCCGTGGCGGTGGTGATGGCCGTAACTTTCGCCATCGGTAGCAATGTGGGCCAGCTGGAAAGAATCGTCCTCGTCAAATACCTCCTGGAACTTTGAGGCAAAATATTCCCCGTCGTTGAGGTAACCATCAAAGGCCACGCCCTGAGCAATGCCGCCGTGGTAGAAAAATAAGACAATTTCTTTCCCCGAAGGAAGTTTACACAAATAGGGCCGACGCGGATCAATGCTATCGGGAGGTAATTCTGTCCACTTGTCGTTGCCGATCTTTCGGATAGCCTTACCCTGACGCGGGGCCAGAATTGTATATTTAATATCGTTATCGGCCAGTGCTTCCAGGGTACGGGTGTCTACGGCCGTTTCGGCCAGCCACATACCTTCCGGCAAACGGTTAAAGCGGTGTTGGAAATCGGCAATCCCCCATTTGATCTGCGTCTCGATGTCCCGCAGATTAGCCAGGGGAGAGATCAGGTGGCTATACGACTGGGCCACGGCTGAGCCGTGGCCGCCGAAATGCTCCATGCTGTGCCGGTCTGCTTCCAGGATAGACATATACGTGCCGGGGTCATTTTCTTCCAGCCAGGACAATAGGGTAGGACCAAAATTGAAACTAATGCGGGAATAATTACTCAGGATGTTGACGATTTGCCCCTGCTCATCCAGAATCCGCGCTGCGGTATTGGGCGCATAGCATTCAAAATTGATTTTTTCGTTCCAGTCGTGGAAAGGAGCGGCAGCATCCTGCATCTCTACTACGCCCAACCAGGCATTTTCGCGGGGGGGCTGATAAAAGTGCCCGTGTATACAAATGTATTTATTCGTGCTCATTCGTTTTTATTTAGCTAGTGAACCACTATTTCAGGTGCCGCTTCATTCGTCGCAACCCGAAAGGGAACACTTAAAATCAAAGCTGGTTTAATGCTTTCTTACTTATTGTATCTCGTACACGAAAGGTCTGGAAAAAACGAGGGACAAGCAAGTTATTGTTAATAAAAACTAAAAGTTTTGTCTTTACCAATAGAAAGGTGAACCCGTGATTAGGCTTTCCCATTGCTATCCGTATATTTGGAGCCCAATTTGCATTTTAGAGATATTTCTTTTAATAAATGATAGTCCCAACCATGAGATCATTCGGAATTAAACACAAAGGCCTTTTTATTCTATTGCTGTGTATGGCCGGCTTTTTGGCACAAGCCCAGGCCCCCAAGCAGTGGACTTCGGGCGATATCCATAGCGGTATTGAAAAATTAAACTTTTTGGGATCTGCTCTATACGTGGCGGCCCACCCCGACGACGAGAATACAAATATGATCTCCTACCTGGCCAACGAGCGCAAAGCCCGCACGGCTTATTTGTCGATGACGCGTGGCGACGGAGGTCAAAATTTAATCGGTCCCGAAATTCGGGAATTACTGGGTATCATTCGTACCCAGGAGTTACTGGCGGCCCGCCGGATTGACGGTGGCTCGCAGATGTTTACACGGGCCAATGATTTTGGTTATTCCAAGCATCCCGATGAGACCTTCCGCATCTGGAACGAAGAGGCCGTGATGGCCGATGTGGTCTGGGCCATTCGCAAATGGCGTCCCGATGTGATCATCAATCGCTTTGATCACCGCTCGCCAGGGAGTACCCATGGTCACCACACCGGCTCGGCGATGCTTTCGGTACGCGCCTACGATATGGCGGGTGATCCCAATGTGTATCCCGAACAATTGGAATACGTCGAGCCCTGGCAGCCCGAGCGCACTTTCTTTAATACTTCCTGGTGGTTTTATGGCAGCCAGGAAGCTTTTAACGAAGCCGATAAATCCCGCCTACTGGGTATTGACGTAGGGGTGTTTTATCCACAAAAAGGATTATCTAATACGGAGATTTCGGCCATGAGCCGTAGTATGCACAAGTGCCAGGGCTTTGGTCGCCTCGGTAGCCGCGGTTCGGATATGGAATACATCGAATTGATTAAAGGCAGTATGCCAGATGATAAAGAAGATCTCTTCGAAGGCATTAATACCACCTGGTCGCGAGTAGAAGGTGGGGCGCCTATTGGCAAAATGGTCGCTAAGCTGGCCCGCGATTACCAGATGGATGACCCCGCGGCTTCGGTACCGGCTCTGCTAGAAATATACCAAAGAATAAAAGCTTTACCGGAAGGTTACTGGCGCAACGTGAAACTGGCCGAAACCCAGCAATTGATTGAAGCGGCGATGGGCTTGTTTTTGGAAGCCATCACAGAAGACTTTTCCGCTACCCCCGGAGAAGAATTGGAAATTGCCATCGAGATGATCAACCGCGCAGACGTAGAGGCCACCCTAAAGAGCCTGGAAATCCTGCCACTGGGCACTGATACCAGCCTTAATTTGGAACTGGACTTTAATACCACCAAGAAACTATTCAAGACGGTAATGCTGCCAGAAGATATGCCCTATTCCAACCCCTACTGGCTCAACGAGCCGGCAGAATTGGGAATGTACAACGTAAGTGAGCAGCTACTGCGGGGCCTACCCGAAACGCCCCGCCCCCTGCGGTTGGCGTTTAACCTGAATATTGCCGGCACCGATCTGCAAATAGTGAAAGATGTGACCTTCAAACGTGCGGATCCGGTCGCGGGAGAGGTCTATCGTCCCTTTGAGGTTGTACCGCCTGTATCGACCAGCCTGCCCGAACCCGTTTATATCTTTGCCAATGACAATGCCCAGGTGGTAAATGTAGTGGTGAAAGCCGGACGGGCCGATATCTCTGGCGAAGCAATGCTGGATTTGCCGAAAGGCTGGCGCTCCGAACCCGCCAGGGTAGATTTTGAGCTGCCCCTCAAAGGCGAATCCATTACCATTCCCTTCCGCTTATATCCCCCGGGTATGCAAAGCGTCGGACAAGTCAAACCTCTGGTTGAATTGTCGAATGGACAAGTCTACCAGCAAGAAATGGTGCTGATCGAATACGATCATATCCCTACGCAAACGATCCTACGGGAGGCTCAGTCTAAAATTGTAAAGATTGATATTGAAAAGAAAGGAGAACGCGTGGGCTATATTGCCGGTGCGGGCGATGCCATCCCCCAAAGCTTACAGCAAATTGGTTACGAGGTAGAAATGCTCGACGATGCTGACATCAACCTGGAAAATTTACAGCAGTACGACGCGGTGATCATGGGGATTCGCGCCTACAATGTCAACGATAATCTGAAATTTTATCAACAGTCATTGATGGATTATGTGGAGCAGGGCGGTACGATGATTGTACAGTACAATACGAATCGACGTTTGAAAGTTGATCAGGAGAAAATCGGCCCCTATCCGCTGGAGATTTCTCGCGATCGCGTGACGGTCGAAGAAGCCGAAGTACGCTTTTTGGCGCCAGACCACCCCGTACTAAATACACCGAATAAGATCACCCAGGCCGATTTTGAGAACTGGGTGCAGGAACGAGGTCTGTATTTCCCCGATCAGTGGGACGAGAAGTACACCCCGATACTATCCAGTAACGACCCGGGCGAATCGCCTAAGGATGGTGGCCTGCTGGTGGCCCCTTACGGCAAAGGCCATTACATTTATTCCGGCTACAGCTGGTTCCGGGAATTGCCCGCGGGAGTACCCGGCGCCTTCCGCCTGTTCGCCAATATGATCTCGATCGGCAAGTAGATAATAAAACAAGACCACATGGCCACAAGACCACAAGACCAAATGGGTGAAACCAACGAAATAGAAGAGCCGGAGGTAGAGGAGGCCTTGCCTCCGATGTTCAAATCCTGGAATCAGATGTACGCCTTTGTGCTGATTATGCACGTGGTGATTATTATTTTGTTTTACTTGTTCACACGGGCTTATTCCTAACGCAGACGAACTAAAGAACCAACTATGACGCTGATCGACTGGATTGTAATGCTGGGTACCATTTTCGGTATTGTTGCCTACGGAATTTATAAAACACGAAACGTCAATACAGCGCAAAGCTACCTGAAGGGCGATAGGGACCTGAAGTGGTGGACGATTGGTCTGTCTATTATGGCAACGCAAGCGAGTGCCATTACCTTCCTCTCGACACCGGGGCAGGCCTATAACGATGGGATGGGCTTTGCACAGTTTTATTTTGGATTACCCATCGCCATGGTGGTTTTAGCGGTGTTTGTACTGCCCATCTATTATCGGCTGAACGTCTACACCGCCTACGAATACCTGGAGAATCGCTTTGATTTAAAGATGCGGGTCCTAACTTCCTTTTTGTTTTTGATTCAGCGGGGTCTGGCAGCGGGTATTACGATCTACGCGCCGGCTATTATTCTGTCTACTATTCTGGGCTGGCCCCTACGGCTTACCATTCTGGCCATTGGTTCCATTGTGATTTTTTATACGGTTATGGGCGGTACCAAGGCCGTTTCGGTTACCCAAAAGCAGCAGATGATCGTGATCTTGCTCGGTATGATACTGGCTGCGGTACTGATGGTTTATCGCCTTCCGCCGGAAGTGTCGCTGAACGATGCTCTGCACGTAGCTGGGAAAATGGGTAAACTGGAAGTGGTCAACTTTGAATTTGATATCAAGGAGCGCTATAATATCTGGACCGGTATCTTCGGTAGTGTCTTTCTTTTTCTGTCTTACTTTGGGACCGACCAATCCCAGGTACAGCGTTACCTGTCGGGGCGTTCGCTCACCGAAAGCCGGCTGGGCTTGTTGTTTAATGGTTTGTTGAAGGTGCCCATGCAGTTTCTGATCCTCTTTGTGGGGGTTTTGGTTTTTTTATTTTATCAGTTTAATCAACCGCCCGTACACTTCAACAATGCCAATGCCGATTTGCTGGCCGAAAGCCAATACAGCAGTGAATACGAAACTTATCAGGAGGAGCATACGGCCATCTTTGATGCCAAGCAGACCCAAATCCGGTCTTTACTCAGTGCGATGGAGCGCGATGATGAAGCCGCCATCCAGGAGTCGAGGGAAGTCCTGGCGGACTTATCCGAGCAGGATAAGCAAGTTAGAGAATCAGTAAAAGAGCTCATCCTCCAAAATAATCCGGCGGCCAAAGTCGAGGATAAGGATTACGTCTTCATCACTTACATCTTAAATTATTTACCGATCGGTATTGTCGGCTTATTGATTGCGGTGATCTTTTCGGCGGCCATGTCTTCCACCGCTTCGGAACTAAGTGCCCTGGCGACGACTTCCTTAGTGGATATCTACCGGCGTCTCATCAATAAAGACGGTACCGATCGGCATTATCTCTTAGCATCCAAGGGCTTGACCATCCTCTGGGGTGGCCTGGCGCTGCTTTTTGCCATCAAGGCCGACCTGTTTGATAACCTGATCCAGGCAGTGAATTATATTGGTTCCCTGTTCTACGGTGCGATCCTCGGCGTCTTTGCCGTGGCTTTCTTACTCAAGAAAGTTAAGGGGAATGCCGTATTTATCGGCACCATTCTGGGTGAAGCGGTGGTGCTCATCTTTGTCTTTCTGGAGCGCTACGACTACATCGAGTTGGCTTACCTTTGGCTGAACCCGATCGGTTGTCTGGCGGTGATGGGCTTTAGTTTGCTGGCGCAGGGTTTTATGGGGGATCGGTCGGAAGCTTAATGCAACTACCGCCAAAATGCTAGTCTGTTGCCTTTACGCTCAGTTGGCATAGTTACGGGGCGAGGGAGTATGATGCGAGTATTGGGAGGT
>DATFKA010000086.1:0-15856 GCA_035268885.1 Saprospiraceae bacterium | reverse complement strand
GCAATAATCTGCGTCTTTTTGGGGCGATTTCTTCGTTGCAAAAAGCCTTGGATAGCTAGGCTATCCGCGATTTTTGCGCCTCGAACTAGCCCAAAAAAGCCAGCACCTTATTACAGACTCAATATGGGCAACCTACTTACATGATGGGAGGTTTATAGAATATGTAATAACTGTAATATAATCATAAGGACCAAGTTTTTACGGGTTTAGACCTTATATCTATCTCTAAAATTCAGTAGCTTCGAGGCTAGAAAAGATTACAATATGACCAAGCTACAAAAAGCCTACGACGCGGAGCATTTTCGCGCAAGCGGGCACCAACTGATCGATCAACTGGCTGATTATTTAGCCAAAGCAACTACGGGCACCGAAATGCCGGTGCTGCCCTGGTTAGATACCGCCGCCGCACAAGATAACTGGGAACAACATTTTCAAGGAAAGGATAGCACGCCCCTTTTCGAGAAGATCATCAAAGACAGTATCCATATCCACCATCCCAACTATATGGGCCACCAGGTAAATCCCCCCGCCCCCATCACCGCGCTGGCCGCAATGACCATCGACCTGCTTAATAATGGTATGGGCGTCTACGAAATGGGACTGGCCGGTGTACCCATGGAGCGAATCATCATTCGAGAAGTAGCGCGCAAGATGGGCTTTGCTCAGGCCGCCGACGGCATCATCACCTCTGGTGGTACGCTGGCCAACCTCACCGCTCTGCTGGCTGCCCGAGCCCATCAGGCCAATCAGGAAGTCTGGACAGAAGGTACGCATCAGCAATACGCTATTATGGTCTCTGAGCAAGCCCATTACTCGGTGGACCGTGCCATCAGGATCATGGGTTGGGGAGCGGCCGGTATCATCAAAATCCCCACCAATGGACAATTCCAAATGCGCACGGAACTATTAGAGACTCATTTGGCAAAAGCAAAAGAACAAAACGTAGAAGTACTGGCGGTAGTGGGCGCGGCCTGCTCTACTGCCACCGGAGCCTACGATGATCTTGATGCCATCGCCGAATTCTGTACCCGACACAACCTATGGTTTCACGTAGATGGAGCACACGGGGCAGCCGTGGTTTATTCGCAGCGGCATCGGCACCTAGTCCAAGGTATAGAGCGGGCGGATAGTGTATGCATGGATTTTCATAAAATGCTGATGACCCCCGCACTCGCCACGGCGCTGGTGTTTAAAGACGGTACGAATAATTTCCGCACTTTTGCCCAGGAAGCCCTTTACCTCTTCGAAGACGAGGACGAACTCGACTGGTATAATCTTGCCAAACGCAGTTTTGAATGTACCAAAACAATGATGGTCGTAAAAATATATAGTCTTCTGCACAGCTACGGGGAAGCGCTATTCGAAGAGTACGTCACAAAAGTCATCGATAATACGCAGCTACTATACGAACTACTCCTGGTCGATGGTGATTTTGAAATTGCTATGCCTCCCCAGACCAATATTATTTGTTTTCGCTGGGCACCCCCGGGGCTCAGCGAAGCGGAGATTGATGCACTAACACCCCGCATTCGAGAAGCGATGACCCAGGAAGGCACTTTTTACATCGTAAGAACCCGCTTGAGAGGAAAGCATTTCTTGCGTAGTACACTGACGAATCCTTTCACCGAAAGGAAACACTTGGAGGGCATGCTGGAAAATATAAAAGCCACCGCCCGCGAATTGCGAACGGTGGCTTTGTAAGTATTTAATTGGTTGGGTGTCGAATTAAGACAAAACTTCTTTCACTTTGTCGGCCGCATCCTGCAGCAGCACGGCAGAATGTACGTCGAGTCCGGACTCATCAATCATTACTTTTGCTTTATCGGCGTTGGTACCCTGTAGACGTACAATGATGGGTACGCTGATATCACCAATGTTCTTATAGGCATCAATTACCCCCTGGGCAACTCGATCACAACGAACGATACCCCCAAAGATATTGATCAGGATAGCTTCCACCTTAGGGTCTTTCAGGATAATCCGGAAAGCCTGCTCGACACGTGCGGCATCCGCTGTACCTCCCACGTCCAGGAAGTTGGCCGGATCACCACCCGAAAGCTTAATAATATCCATAGTGGCCATGGCCAGTCCGGCACCGTTAACCATACAACCGACATTACCGTCCAGGTTAACGTAGTTGAGTCCGTAAGACTTGGCCTCTACCTCAGTGGGATCTTCTTCGTCCTTATCCCGCATTTCTGCCAGATCTTTATGACGGAAGAGCGCATTATCATCCAGGGTTACTTTACAGTCTACCGCCAAGATGCGATCATCTCCGGTTTTCAGGGTGGGGTTAATCTCGAATAAAGAAGCATCAGAGCCTACGAAAGCATCATAGAGCTTGGTGATAAACTTGTACATATCCTTGAATGCCTTACCGCTAAGCCCCAGATTAAAGGCTACTTTACGTGCCTGAAAGGGCTGCAGCCCCAGCGTCGGATCAATCCACTCTTTATGTACCAGGTGTGGCGTCTCCTCGGCAACCGCTTCAATATCCATTCCTCCTTCGGTAGAATAAATGATGACGTTGCATTTTTTCTCTCTGTCCATCAAGATAGAGACATAATATTCTTCACAAGCATCGAAGTCGGGTGCGTAGGCATCCTCAGCAACCAGAATTTTCTTAACCAGCTTACCAGGGCCTTCCATTCCTCCGGGTGTCTGAGGAGTTTTCAGCATCATACCCAGGATATTATCTGCGTGTTTTTTGACCTCGTCCGCATTTTTAGCCAACTTCACACCGCCGCCTTTTCCGCGTCCACCGGCGTGAATTTGTGCTTTGATTACCGCAGCTTCGGTACCCGTTTCTTTTTGTAGTTCTTTAAATACGTCCAGGGCTTCCTCAACGGAGTGGGCAACTTTACCTCGTTGGATAGCTACACCGTATTGCGTAAGTAATTGTTTACCTTGGTATTCGTGCAGGTTCATACTCGTTTGTTTATTATTTTTTGGGTAATGGAGCCGCAAAGAAGTGGGCCGCTCCAGAAAACGGCATAAATGTACGGCATTTTTGAAGGATTACAAAAATAGCTCCCCAAACAGTTCTCTAAAAATATCTGATCAGCCCTCAGCGTTAGATTTCCCGGGCCTAAAACGACTTGAAAGCTGGGAAATACATTTTGGAACCGGTTTATCCCCTCTGGTTAATCTAAAAATCTTAAATTTGGGATTCACAATAAGCAAAGTATGGCAAAGATAGATCCGAAAAAACTGAAAGCGCAACTCAAGGCCAATAGTGCCCGTCAGTCAAAAGCTGATGATTTAAAAAAGAACCTCGGTGACAGTGGTATCGGCCGGACCGGGAAAGGCCGGGGACGCAGTGCCGTTCTTCCTGAAATTAAGCAAGCAAAGCCGACGGAGTTCCTCATGGTTCCGGTCGATAAAATCATTCCCAATAAATTTCAGCCCCGACAAGATTTTGATCAGAAGGCATTGGAGGAATTGGCCCGCTCCATTGAAGAATTTGGCTTAATCCAACCCATCACCGTTAAAGCGGATGAAAAAGCCGAAAGCTTTCAGTTGATTTCCGGAGAACGACGCTGGCGCGCTTCCAAACTGGCCGGCCTTACCGAGATCCCCGCCTACATTCGCAAACCCAATGACCAGGAATTAGCCGAAATGGCCCTGGTAGAAAACCTCTTTCGGGAAGACCTCAATCCCATTGAAGTAGCCATGACCTACAGCAGGCTGATGGAAGAATTCCAACTCACCCAGGAGGAATTGGCCCGGCGGGTAGAAAGTGCACGAACCTCCATCACTAATTTTTTACGGCTGCTCAAACTGGGGGATTACGCCCAACAGCAGGTACGAGATGGAAAGATCAGCATGGGTCATGCCAAGGCACTGGCTGGTATTCCCAACGTGGTGATCCAGCGCCAAATTTGTGAACAGATCACCAAAAAAGACCTCTCTGTACGCGCAACCGAAGGTTTGGTTAAGCAATATAAAGCAGCGGGTAGCATCAAAACGAGTTCTAAGGAAAGGCCAGCTAAAAAGAACCTTTCCCCGGAATACCAAAAAGTACTGGATCAATTGAAAGGGCGGTTGGGTTCTGGTAAGGTGCGCCTGGAACTAAAAGGTAAAGGCATGGGCCAAATTGTGATCCCTTTCCATACAGACGATGAATTGACGGATCTCCTTGATCATCTTGAAGAATAAACTATGCAATACTTATCTTTTATATTGCTTATTGTTTTACTAACGGTTGGCCGCGCTTTCGCGCAAAACGAAGATATAACCGTAGTCGATACCAGTCTGACCGCTACAGAAAATCAGCCTGGTTTTTTCGCTTATGGCCCGGATGGCGCGCCAATTCCCAAAAAGACCCTGATCTATTCACTCATTTTGCCGGGTATGGGACAGGCTTATAACCGGCGCTGGTGGAAATTACCCTTTGTCTACGGAGCCGTGGGCGGCGTTGTTTACGCCATTGATTTTAACCAGCGGCAATACCGCAGATTACGCGATGCCCTCGAGCTAAAACTCAACGATCAGGAACACGAATTCACGGGTACTTCTCTGGATAATGCCAATGCCCTGCGCTCTAATCGGGATACCTACGATCGCTTCACCCAAATGTCTTATATGGCCACCATCCTTGTCTACGGCGTGATTGCCATCGAGGCCTTTACCGATGCTCATTTGCAAAATTTTGACATCAGTGATGACCTGAGTATGGAGATCAGACCATCCATTGGCATAGACGAGCTAACTCGCCGCCCGAACACTGGCGTCCGTATCATCCTTAAACCCCACTGGTAAGTCAGCCTACAAAAATCCAGGCTACATCATCCCCATAAAGACCAAATCATGAAGCAGGAAGACAAAGTATTTCATTTAGGTATTGCCATGGCCGGTGCCGTATCAGCCGGCGCTTATACCGCCGGGGTAATCGACTATTTGCTGGAGACTTTACAAGCCTGGCAGGAAGCCAAGGACAAAAACCGAAAACTAGGTCCCCAACATCCCGAATATGACCACTCAATACCCATGCACGAAGTAGTGATCGATGCGATGGGTGGTTCCTCCGCCGGCGGAATGACCGCGGCCATCACCGGCCTTAGTCTCTTCGAAGGGGTAGACTTAGAGGAGTGGGACCTCAATAAAAAGAAACTCTACGACGCCTGGGTCAACCTGAATGATCAACAATCGGAGCAACCCACTCTTTTGCAATTGCTGGATACTGCGGACATCACTTCCGCGGAGGAACTCCCCTCTCTGCTCAACTCCTCTCCCATTGATCAAATTGCCGACCGGGCCAGCTTACTCAAAAAGACGGGGAACCTGCCCAATTATATCTCCCGAGACCTGGAGATCATCTTGACGATCACCTCTCTGCGTGGTATTCCCATCGCCGTTAACTTCTTTGACACGATGGAGAAGGAAGAAGAGCAAAAACAGGTGGACCAACATCCTCTACCTGCCCACAAAATGTATCTCCACAAAGGCATTGCCCATTTTCAATTTGACATAGATAGTCAGGGAACCCCCTCTCATACCGTTCCCTTTCATCCAGAGCAAAAATGGGCCGTAGATTTACTACTCGAGTGCGCCAAGGCTACCGGCGCCTTTCCCATTGGTTTGCGAGCCCGGAAACTAGAAGGAATCAATCTGGACTACATTAAAAACATGACCTACCGAATGTTTGGCCTGGACCCCAACAATGTACAAAACAATGCGGGCATAGAAATCCAGTCCGAAACGGACCCCTTTGACCTGATGGCGGTAGATGGGGGCACCGTAAACAATGAGCCTTTCGGCGAAATCATACGTAGCCTGGAAGACAAACACGGAGCCGGAAATAACAACCATGCCGTCGTTATGATTGATCCCTTTCCTAATTTTGAAATGGGGAAGGAAGGCCAGAAGGAGGTGCGCCACCCCAGCAATGTCATTGAAGTATTACCGAATCTACTGGGTGCGATCCGGGCGCAGGCCATGGTCAAGGAAAAAGAAATCGTACGGGGTTTATCGAGTGATTACACCCGCAAGATGGTGTTCCCCAAAAAAGAAGGCGACCCCTACCCCATTGCCTGTGGTGCACTCGACGGTTTTGGTGGCTTTTTCTCCAAACAATTCAGAGAACACGACTATCACCTCGGACGCCGCAACTGTCAGCGTTTTTTGCGAAAGCACATGAGCATACGCCTCGACAAAGCCAAAAGTCATTATCTTTTTCAGGATTGGAAACAGGATGGTAGTGATGCCCGGCACAATCGCTTTTACGTGAAGTACAGCGAAAAGGAAGGCGATGGTGCCTATCCGATCATTCCCGACCTGGGGATAGAATCTATGAGCAGGGAGCTATTCTACGATCCCTACATGAAGGAGCCGGAAAAACCCAGTATCACCGCTGATGAAATCTTCGCCCTGGATAAACCGATCCAGAAGCGACTACAAAAAGTGCTTACTTACCTGTTTAAAACGGATCAGGAAACGGTGGATCAATACCAGCCGGAAACGAGAGCTGCCATTAGCCAATTGTTAGACCAACATTTTAAAAGAGATACTTTCTGGTCCAGGATGATCAGCCGTTTAGTGATCTATTTGTGGACCCGATTTGGAACGAAGGCCCTGGCCAAACGCTTGTCACAAAAAGTGATTGGGGAGATATTGCTGGATTTTAAAAAGCGGGGATTGTTGAAGGAAGAATCATAAATAAAAACGGATCGCTACGCTGAAGTAACGATCCGTTTCTAAATTCCGCTATATCGATGATTAAGCCTCAATCATGGATTTGACGGGTACTACCCATCCGCGCGTGTCGTCTACCGTACCCGCACGCAGGCCATCGATTTCTGCTTTGACCATGGCACCAATCTTGCGATCTTCGACCGCAGGTAATTGCAGGTTGGTATCCTTATACTGGATTTCGGAAACGTGAGCGACCACCGCTGCCGTTCCGGTACCAAAGACCTCTTGTAAGCGCCCCTGCTGGTGGGCTTCGATGACTTCGTCGATCGTGATCGGACGTTCTTCTACTTCATAGCCCTTATCTTTCAGAATCGTTAAAACACTATTTTTGGTAATACCCCGTAGGATAGCACCATCCGGTTGGGGGGTAATGACCTTACCGTCGATGACGAACATAATGTTCATGGTCCCTACTTCCTGAATATATTTGTGTTCTATACCGTCCAGCCACATGACCTGATCAAAACCTTTGGCCTGAGCCTTTTGGGCTGGCAAAAGTGCCGCGGCGTAATTACCCGCTGCTTTGGCTTCACCGGTACCGCCCTTCATCGCACGCACGTAAGTCGTATCGGCATAAAGGCTAACCGGTTTGGGGTAATAAGGCCCCACGGGGCAAGTGAAGATGATAAAGCGGTAGGTATGCGAAGGGCGCACGCCGATAAAAGGATCCGTAGCAAACATGAAGGGGCGCAGATAAAGGGCACTCCCCGCCTGGGGTGGAATCCAGTTGGCCTCCAGACCTACCAGTTCGTGTAAAGCTTCTACAAACAGATCTTCCGGAAAAGAAGGCATACTCAGGCGAGCAGCAGAATTATTGATACGCATAGCGTGTTGCTCCGGACGGAAAAGCATAGGGCGACCATCTTTACTTTTGGAGGCCTTCATACCTTCAAATACGGCCTGTCCGTAGTGCAGGACCATGGAGGCTGGATGCATCTCAAAGGGTGCAAAGGGAACGATACGGGCATCTGTCCAGCTACCGTCTTTGTAATCGGCAACGAACATGTGGTCGGAAAAAACCTGACCAAAAGGCAGGTTGTTGAAATCCAGGCTATCTAATTTTGACTGTTTTGTTTTTTGAATGGAAATGTTCCTACTCATAATCGCATTTTTTAGTAATTGGTTGTTTTTGTATGTTTGGTTGGGCAAAATTCAAGGCGTAGAGCTCGATACAAAAGTACACAAAATTTGATTTTATATTGTTTTAAATAAAACCGTAAAAACCGAATAATAATTTGAGTAATACATTTTTCGACTTCAAACTTTTCAAGCTCAATGATCTCTCAGCGGAAGCCCCCCAGTTGCAGGGGCAGCATAAAAGGGGATTACTTATTTTTTTTGAAGCACCGGAAGCGGAAGCACCGGAGCTACTAGACTTTCTGGCTAGCATCCTAAAAGCGATTAAGCTTGACCTTCATCAAGATACGATTTTTATCAATAGGAAACCGGAGGAAAACTTCAAAGTCATTGAGCTGCTAGAAAAAAATAATACCCGCCAGGTTTTGATATTTGGGATTCCCCCTACCTCTTTAGGCATTCAATTTGCCCTTCCAGCCTATCTGAATATATCTCATCGAAATGTAAGCTATTTGTGGGCAGACTCCCTGTCTAGCATTTTTGCCGAAAGGCAGGCCGGCGGAAAAAAAATGTCGGGGAAATTATGGAAAGCCATCCAGGAATTTGAATTGTAGACCTTTCTACTTTAACCTTTTAATCTTACCATCATGACCACTATCGTATTTGCTACTCAAAATCCCAATAAAGTCAGGGAAGTTCAGGAAATGTTGCCGGATCACTTCAAAATAAAGAGCCTGGCAGATATCGGCTGTAACGAGGATATCCCGGAGACGCAGGCCACCATTGAGGGGAATGCCATTCAAAAGGCCACCTACGTTTACGAAAAATACGGCGTCGATTGTTTTGCCGAAGATACCGGCCTGGAAGTAGCCGCTCTGAATGGTGCGCCGGGGATCTACACGGCCAGGTATGCCGGGCCCCAGCGCGATTCGGGAGACAATATGGATCTCCTGCTAAAAAACCTTGAAGACAAGGCGGATCGTTCCGCGCGTTTTAAGACGGTGATTGCCCTCATCCTCGATGGAAAGACCCATACCTTCGAAGGAATTGTCGATGGACAAATTGCCCAACGGCGCTCCGGGAAAGGCGGATTTGGTTACGATCCCGTTTTTTTGCCGGAAGGTCAGCAAAAAAGTTTTGCCGAAATGAATAAGGTAGCCAAGAATGCCATCAGCCACCGGGGACGAGCCCTGTCCGGGCTCTTATCTTTTTTTGCCTCGACAAAATAGTTAGGATTAAAACCGGGCATCTTTGTTTTTTTTCCGAAAAAGATTTATTTTAGAAAGCTACGATTCTAAAATTAAGAGACATTATCCACTTGTAAGCCAATGAATGCAGGAAGCTTTGTACAATACGTTGAGCAACTTTCCATGCTTTATCAATTACCCTATGAGGAATTGAAAAGCCTGAGTATGGAGTACCCATACTTCCAAAACCTGCACCTGCTGCTTGCTCTAAAAAGCAAACTGGAAGATCATTACGACTACAAGAAAAACCTCGCTCGAGCCGCCGCCTACTCCATAGATCGGGCAAAACTTTACCGTACCCTTAGCCAATTAGAGAGTCTAGTGCAATCGGAAAACTTCCTAATGCACGAAGATTACCTTGAATTACAGGATGTAAACCGGGTGGCCGAGAAACTAAAATCCATGGAATTACTTCCGGTGGAACAGGAGCCCGTCATTGATTTATCTTATCTGAACAGCAAACCCGTTGCGGAGCCCAGTCCTGCACCGGAAGAACCCTTAGTATCGGCGACCCCAGACACCAATCCGGGTACTGGATCATCACGGAAAGAGGAAAACAGCTATGCCATTGACCTCGACACGATTACTTTGGATAACGCAGCCATAGCTCAGTGCGTTCATCAGCGTCTGCGGCGTCCGCCCAAAAGAAGAAGTACTCCCCTGCTGTCCCCATCGCTCAACATTGAAGAGAAAAAGAAAGAACTTAAAAACTACTTAAGGAAGATGCAACCAGAAAAACCAAAGCCTATGCCAAAGCAATCATTTTCAACTTGGGTAGAACAGTTTCAACCAGCACACGTTAAACCACATTTAAGTGACCTCATGGAAGCAAAACAACAAGAAAAAAACAAGCGAAAAAAGGGAGCATCTCCTGAGCCGAAAGAATTAGTGGGTGATAATCTACATATTTTTGCTGCTAAAAGTATTCAAGAAAAACCAACGATGGCTTCGGAAACACTGGCCGAACTACTAGTAGCCCAGATGCAATATCGCCAGGCAATTAAAGTATATGAGCGATTAAGTTTGATTTTTCCTGAAAAAAGCGCTTTCTTTGCGGAGAAAATAGAGAATCTTAAAAAACTGATATCATGACTGCAATTACTATCATGATCGCCTTAGTCAGCTTACTTTTGATGGCGGCGGTTCTAATTCAGAACCCAAAAGGTGGTGGCGTAGATAGCACGTTTGGTGGCTCACAGGCAAACCAAATGTTCGGAGCGGCAAAGTCTGCTGATTTTATTGAAAAAATCACCTGGTACCTGGCGATAGCCTTATTTGTGCTATGTATTGTTTCTACTTTCTTCGCCGGAAGTGTCGGATTGGAAGCCCCCACCCTTACAGAAGGGGCTGGCCAATAAGCGTTTACTATCGAGCGCTAAAAACCGTTCCTGGTCTTACTGGGAACGGTTTTTTTTGTGCGCATTCGGGTAGACATCCATTTCAATATAGTGTCAATCTGTCAAATTGATTAAATCGGCATGCCGGTAGTGTGCCAAATAGGTACCTACTCCTGCAAAAATGACAGAATAAGCAGTTTGGCACGGCATGTGATAGAATAGAAGGTGTTACTACTTTAAAGAAAAGTAGAACATCACAGATTGTTTAACCTTTAAAATCATATACAAAAACTTCAACTTATGAAGCCAATCAATGACCGTGTAGTAGTTAAACCTGCTCCCGCTGAAGAAAAGACAGCAGGTGGAATTATTATTCCTGATACCGCCAAAGAAAAACCACAAAAAGGCGAAATTGTAGCCGTAGGACCTGGAAAAGACGGCAACAAAATGACCGTTTCCAAAGGCGATAAAGTGCTGTATGGCAAGTACGCCGGACAGGAGCTGCAATACGAAGGGGAAACCTATCTGATTATGCGCGAGGATGATATCCTCGTCATTCTGGACTAAGTGCAGCCACTTGGTTTTCTTTTTGCCCGCAAGGGACCACTCTTAAATTCGATTAATCAAACTTTAAAATCATATCTGATATGGCTAAAGAAATTAGCTTTGACAGAGATGCTCGCGAATCATTACGTGCCGGAGTCGACGCTTTGGCAAATGCAGTAAAAGTAACGCTCGGACCCAAAGGTCGGAACGTTGTCATCCAAAAAAGTTTTGGCGCACCCCAAATCACTAAAGATGGTGTTACGGTAGCCAAAGAAATAGAACTAGAAAACGCCGTGGAGAACATGGGCGCCCAAATGGTGAAAGAAGTAGCTTCCAAAACCGCTGATATTGCCGGTGATGGAACGACTACCGCCACCGTACTGGCCCAGGCCATGATCAATGCTGGTCTGAAAAACGTTACCTCCGGTGCCAACCCGATGGACCTGAAGCGCGGAATGGATAAAGCCCTTAAATCCGTAGTTGCCCACCTGAATGAACAATCTGAAATCATCGGTGACGACTTTGAGAAAGTACGCCAGGTAGGCTCTATTTCTGCCAATAACGACGATGAAATTGGTTCTCTGATCGCCGATGCTATGAAGCGGGTCTCTAAAGATGGTGTCATCACCGTCGAAGAAGCCAAAGGTACCGAGACTTACGTTGATGAAGTAATTGGTATGCAATTCGACCGCGGTTATCTGTCTCCTTACTTTGTGACGGATACCGATGACATGATCGTAGAATACGAAAACCCCTATATCCTGATCCACGACAAAAAGGTGTCTAACCTGCAGGATATCGTTCCTATTCTGGAAAAAGCAGCCGGTGCTGGACGTCCACTATTGATCATCGCCGAAGATGTAGAATCTCAGGCATTGGGTGTATTAGTAGTGAACCGCTTGCGCGCTCAGCTGAAAATTGTTGCTGTTAAAGCACCTGGTTTCGGAGATCGCCGTAAAGCGATGTTGGAAGATATTGCCATTTTGACAGGTGGTACCGTTATCTCTGAAGAAAAAGGATACAAGCTGGAAAACACCGAGCTGGAGCATCTGGGATCTTGTGAGAAACTTGTTGTTGACAAAGACAATACAACGATCGTGAACGGTGCTGGATCAGACGAAATGATCGAAGCTCGTATCAATCAGATCAAGCAACAAATTGAAACCACTACTTCTGATTACGACCGCGAGAAATTACAGGAGCGCCTGGCTAAACTAGCCGGTGGTGTCGCTGTACTTTACGTAGGTGCCGCTACAGAAGTGGAAATGAAAGAGAAGAAAGATCGCGTCGATGATGCCCTGCACGCTACTCGTGCCGCCGTAGAAGAAGGCATCGTTGCGGGTGGTGGTGTAGCGCTGGTACGCACCATCAGTGCGATTAAAAACATGAAGGGCGATAACGAAGATGAAACCATCGGTATTCAAATCGTTAAGAAGGCATTGGAATCTCCACTACGTACGATTGCCAATAATGCCGGTGTGGAAGGATCCGTTGTTCTGCAGCGCGTCATGAATAGCCGCGGAGATACGGGATACAATGCTCGCACCGATAAGTTCGAAGACTTGAAGAAAGCAGGGGTTATCGATCCAACCAAGGTGACGCGTATTGCACTGGAAAACGCGGTATCTATCGCCAGCATGGTACTGACAACCGAGTGTGTCATCAATGACAAGCCAGAACCCGATAGTGGTGGTGGTGGTGGTCACGGTGGCGGTATGCCCGGCGGTATGCCCGGTATGATGTAAGAAATACCAAGCAACACATACACTACTCAAAAGCTCTTTCGCCCTGCGAAAGGGCTTTTGTTTTTGGGCTTATCCCTTCAGGTTCGCATTTTCATAGCACTTTACTTACCTTTACCGGTATTAGTAAATCAAAAAAACGATTTTATATGGCAGATGCATTTTTTCAAGTGCCCAAGGCCTTGAACGAGCCGTATTACACGTACGCTCCCGGTACAACGGAGCGCAAAGCCCTTAAAGAAGCTTTAGCAGAAGCGAAATCCAAACAGATCGATATACCGATGACCATCAACGGTGAAAAAATCACCGAAGGAGAAAAAATCAGTATTCATCCGCCACACGAACTTAGTCATACACTGGGACACTATTATAAAGGTGGTGCCGAGCACGTTCATCAAGCCATTGATGCCGCGCTGGCCGCTAAAAAAGAATGGGAGGCGATGCCCTGGCAAGACCGGGCCGCTATATTTCTGAAGGCAGCTGACCTATTATCGGGTCCTTACCGTTATAAAATGAACGCAGCTACCATGCTTTGCCAGAGCAAAAACCCCTGGCAGGCGGAGATCGAAGCCGCTGCGGAACTGGCAGACTTTTGGCGCTTTGGTGTTGAACAAATGACGGAAATTTATGAAATCCAGCCGATCAGCCCCCGCGGGGTCTGGAATCGCCTGGAGTACCGGCCGCTGGAAGGGTTCATCTTTGCGATTACGCCTTTTAACTTCACGGCTATTGCCGGAAACTTGCCTTCCGCACCAGCTCTGCTGGGGAACACCGTGGTCTGGAAACCAGCGGAAAGCCAGGTATACGCCTCTGCCCTGATTATGGAGATCCTCGAAGAAGCAGGTTTACCTAAAGGGGTCATTAATCTGGTGGTAACGGATGGTCCGGTAGCGGGAGATATTATCTTCCAGCATGCCGACTTTGCCGGTCTGCATTTCACGGGTAGTACCAAAGTATTCCAGCACCTGTGGACAGAAATAGGAAAGAACATTACCAAATACCGCACTTATCCTCGCATCGTTGGTGAAACGGGTGGTAAAGACTTTGTCATCGCACACCCATCAGCTGATGTTAATAGACTGGTGCCCGCTCTGGTGCGAGGCGCCTACGAATACCAGGGTCAGAAATGCTCTGCAGCTTCGCGTACCTATATTCCGAAATCACTCTGGCCTACAGTCAAAGAAAAACTACTGGCCCAGGTAGCTACCATCAAAGTAGGTCCGGTAGAAGACTTTGAGAACTTTGTTAATGCCGTTATTGACGAAAACGCTTTTGATAAAATCGCCAATTACATCGATATCGCAAAAGAATCGAGCGAATCGGAGGTCATCGCCGGAGGGAATTACGATAAGTCAAAAGGTTATTTCATTGATCCGACCGTTGTCCTGACGACTAATCCCCATCATACCCTGATGGAGGAGGAAATTTTTGGGCCGGTATTGACGATCTACGTCTACGAAGACGAAGATTTTGAAGCAACGCTGGATTTGGTAGATAATACCTCACCCTATGCTTTGACGGGGGCCATTTTCGCCAAAGAGCGGGGAGTGATCAAGCATATGTCTGATCGACTGCGCCACGCCGCCGGTAACTTCTATATCAATGATAAACCAACCGGAGCGATTGTCGGGCAACAGCCATTTGGCGGGGCTCGCGGATCGGGAACGAATGATAAAGCAGGCGCTATTCTGAATTTATTCCGCTGGGTAAGTGCCCGTACCATCAAAGAAAACTTTGATGCGCCCACGGATTATCGATATCCATTTATGGACAAGGAATAAAAATAGTTTAGTCGTTTAGGGTTTAGGGGTGAACTCCCCTAAATGCCTAAACGCTAAACCAGTTTTAACAATAATTGCGCCTTCATAATGGTCACTTGTGATAAGACATCAGTGATCTCTCCCTCCATGACCATGCGCAGTGCTTCCGCAAAAGGTACTTTTTTCACTTTGAGCTCTTCCGTATCTTCCGGCTCTGCTTCTCCAAAACTTAATCCTCTGGCCAGGTAGGCTATACCGTATTCATCCGTCACCGAATTGGACGTGTGTAAGTCCAGTAGGCTTGTCCACTCCTCGGCTTCGATACCGGTCTCTTCGCGTAATTCTCGTTTTGCCGTTGCCAGGGCATCCGTGCCTTCGGGGCAGCCCCCCTCGGGAATTTCCCAGGAATACTGGCCCAGCGTATATCGATACTGTCCTACCAACCAGGTGTGGTTATCTTCATCTAATGGAAGGATTCCCACGGCAATATTTTTGAAATGCACCAGGCCATAGATGCCGGGATTCCCGGCGGGATTGATCACCTCCCGATGTTCTACCCGAATCCAGGGGTTTTCGTAAGCCGTTTTTTGCGTAAGCGTCTTCCAGGGATTCTGCATACTATTTATCTTAGAAAGGAAGGCCATTCGGGGCCCTGAGCCAGTTCAATAAAAAAGGCCCGGATCAATTCCGGAGCAAAGGCCCCCGCCGTAATAAAAATAAAAATAATCCCGTAAATCGCACCCGACAGGTGGGCGTTATGAGCAATCCCGCTGCCCCCCTTTTTATCCATGTAGGATTCGTACCACAAATAACCGATGGCTAGAATAATAGCCGGAACGGGCGGATAAATAAACCACTCCCAGGGACCAAAAAAAATGAAGGCCATTAACAAAGCAGAGGTAGCTCCGGATGCCCCCAGGGAATTGTACCCCATATAAGACTGATGACGATAGTAATCGGGTAAGGCCGCCATTACAATGGCCGATAAATAAAAGATAATAAAGGCCACGGGCGCCCACAAATTTCCAAAAATATAATAGAAAGCCGATTCCAGAGAGGGGCCGAAGAAGAACAGCATCACCATATTTAGAATCAGATGATTCCAGTCCGCATGGATAAAACCATGGGTCAACAGACGGTGATACTCTCCCCGGTTCTTAACACTGTAAGGATTAAAAATAAGTTTCCGCTTCAAATCTACGTTACTGAATGCCTGGTAGGAAATAAAGGCGGTCACAAAAATGAGCACCAAAGAAATACTTATATTCATCTGTATATAATTTTAGTAAAGTCTTGTTTTATAGCTAGTTATGTTATTTAAAGAAAAACTGAAATTTCACAATTTTTTGCCGTGCTTACCTTATCCATTTGGCTATGTAGTCACATGGCCATTTGGCCACATAGCTACCCGACCACCTGAATATTCCCGCGTCTCAGCCATTTTAGCGAAGTCG
>DATFKA010000085.1:0-6661 GCA_035268885.1 Saprospiraceae bacterium | reverse complement strand
AAACTGCTACTGGTGTTAACCACACGCAGTTTTTGCCTTGATTAGGCAAAAAATCTGCTCGGTCAAAATCTAAACTTCAATATTGTGAACTACTTAAGTAGGTTGCCCATATTGAGTCTGTAATAAGGTGCTGGCTTTTTTGGGGCTAGTTCGAGGCGCAAAAATCGCGGATAGCCTAGCTATCCAAGGCTTTTTGCAACGAAGAAATCGCCCCAAAAAGACGCAGATTATTGCTTGATTTAATTGGGCAACCTACTTATTTTCGCGAAGCCGAAGCTTCTGCTTCGGTTCAAACTAGACGGAAGAGTACTTAATCCAACTTTAACACATCGAGGAAAGCCTTCTGAGGCACCTCTACGTTTCCGATTTGCCGCATTTTCTTCTTCCCCTTTTTCTGCTTCTCCAGTAATTTACGTTTACGGGTAATATCCCCGCCGTAACACTTGGCGGTTACATCTTTACGCATTGCCGAGATGGTCTCCCGGGCAACGATCTTCGCCCCAATGGACGCCTGAATAGCAATCATAAACTGTTGTCTGGGTAGCAATTCTTTCAAACGCTTACAAATCTTGCGCCCAAAAGCAGCTGCTTTCTCCCGATGTACCAGCGCAGAAAGCGCATCGACCGGATCACCATTTAACATAATATCCAACTTAACCAGATCAGAAGGCCGATACTCTTTTGGGGCATAATCAAAGGAAGCATATCCCCGCGAGATCGACTTCAGGCGATCGTAAAAATCAAAAACAATCTCCGCCAGTGGTAAATCAAAGGTCAATTCTACCCGATCTTCGGTCAGATAAAACTGCTTGGTCAGTATACCCCGTTTCTCCATACACAAATTCATAATTCCACCGATGAAATCGGGTTTGGTGATGATCTGTGCAATGATATAAGGCTCCTCTACCCGATCCAAAACCGTCGGCTCGGGTAAATCGGCCGGCGTGCGTACTTCTACCTGCTCTTCTTTTTTCGTATACGCAAAATACGAAACGTTGGGAATGGTCGTAATCACTTCCATTTCGAATTCTCGGGACAAACGTTCCTGAATAATTTCCAGGTGCAACATCCCAAGAAAACCACAACGGAACCCGAAGCCCAGGGCTATAGAGGTCTCTGGTTCAAATACCAGCGAAGCATCGTTCAGTTGTAATTTCTCCAGACTATCCCGTAAATCTTCAAAGTCATCGTTATCAATCGGGAATATCCCCGCATATACCATTGGCTTGACATCCTCAAATCCCTTAACGGGTTGCTCCGTACCATTATTAACCAGGGTCAGGGTATCCCCTACTTTGATATCTTTAGAATCTTTGACCCCGGTGATGATGTAGCCTACATTTCCTGCTTTTAGCTCTTTTTGGGGCACCTGATTTAGCTGTAGTACTCCAATTTCATCGGCCTCGTATTCTTTTCCCGTATGGAAAAAATGCACCGGATCGCCTTTCCGAAGCGTACCATTAAAAATACGAAAATAGGCAATCACACCCCGGAATGGGTTAAATACAGAGTCAAACACCAGTGCTTGTAGTGGTGCCTCTGGATCACCGGTGGGTGCCGGGATTCGCGCCACGATGGCTTCCAGTAGCTCGGGCACACCCTGTCCCGTCTTACCACTGGCTTTGATAATATCTTCTTTTTCACAACCGATCAGATCGATAATCTGATCGGACACTTCATCGATCATAGCCGACTCCATGTCTACTTTATTTAAGACCGGAATAATTTCCAAATCGTGCTCAATAGCCAGGTACAAGTTAGAAATGGTCTGTGCCTGAATCCCCTGACTGGCATCAACGAGTAATAATGCCCCTTCGCAGGCTGCAATGGAGCGGGATACCTCGTAGGAGAAATCTACGTGTCCCGGTGTATCAATCAAATTTAAGGTATACTTGTCTCCGTTTGGATGATCAAAATACAGCTGAATGGCATGACTCTTAATGGTAATCCCTCTTTCCCGCTCCAGATCCATATCGTCCAGGGCCTGGTTGGTCATCGATCGCTCGTCGATGGCCTTGGTATATTCCAGCAAGCGGTCGGATAGCGTACTTTTACCGTGGTCGATGTGGGCGATCACACAAAAATTACGAATATTTTTCATTTGCTTCTTTTTTCGATTAGTTCCGGGTTTCCTACACTGTACTTCGTTCTTCACTATGTCAGGTTCTTTCCCAGCCCCCAAATATACAGGAATTTTGATTGGGAAATGGATTTCGATAAAATTCTGACCTATTGTTTACTTGTTTCTAATTTGGGCGTATCGATTACCTCAACGGTTCCTTGTCTACCATTCATTTCTATCCAGGTGCCTTCCGGCAAATCCTGCCCGGCGGGTAATTGGGTGATCGCCGGAATCTCCGCTTCGCGCAAAATAATGGAGGCGTGAGAGAGTAGGCCACCTACGTAGGAGATCACGCCGTCTACTTTCGTAAAATAAGGTATCCAGCCCGGATCCAGAGCATCGGCTACCAATATAATATTCTCATAGGGTGGTGGGTTCAGTTTTTCCATTTTTGCGGAGTGGACCCGCCATACCTGCCCGCGTACCTTACCCGGGTAAATACCAATACCCACAGCTGCCTCCTCGGTCTCCGGGACCAACGCCAGGCGGCGGCCGTAGCCATTTAGCAAAAACGTATTCATATCCCAGCCACTGGGCTCAGGGTAAGCGGCTATTTCCTCTTTCCACTTTTCCCCTCGTAATTGGGCAATCAGATCATCCGGGCGATAATCCCAGGGGCTGAAGTCTGGTCCCAACTTACGCTCTACTTCGCTCATCATTTCCTCGCGAAAATACCAGAAAAAATGCATGCTCATGTGTCGCAGCCATTCCCGGCTGTGAATTAGAGAGACCAGCCCCCTTAAATAAAAGGGGGTCTGCTTTTTTTTAGGCGCTGCCTCCGTTTCTACCGGTGCATCATACGATTGATCACCTTGCAGAAGATTAAGCCATTCCTGGTCCGAATATTCCCGGAAACGAGGCTGACCAATATCCGATTCGTAGAATCCGCGGTGGCCGTAGTTCCGCAGAAAACGCTCCCGACTCATCCGTCCTTCGCTAAGTTCTTCGAAGGCCCGATAGTAATCGGTACTGGCACTGGTCTTTCCCAGTACAGTAGCCATATTACCGATCAGACCCAGCCGATTAAGTATAGCTACCGGTCCGGACATCGCCCCCGTCAGCAGTTGCATCTGGGTAACCAAATCAATGTAGAATTGCCGGAAGTCCTGAATGAGCTCTTCCGCGGCAGCGGGGGCATCAGTTTGCCAGAGCAGAACCCGCTCCAGGCGGTGAATACGTTGTTTGTTGCGTTGCTTATTGACCCAATCTTTGATTTTACGCGCCATGTCTTTTTGCTGCTTGCGCAAACGAAAAAAGACCTTTAATTTCGTGAAAAACCGCCAGGGCCGCCAGCCCAGTTGATAGTAATCACTGGCACCCACCGAACGGGCCACCAACTGGGTGGGCAAGCCCCAGAATACCATGGTATCCATCAGTGCGGATAAATTAATCCAGGGCATACCTTCCGCATCCATAATAAAGGAACGGTCCGGCAGTTTAGGATCCAACTGCTGGTAAAAGGCATATAGATCCGATCCTGCGCTATTGATCACACTCGTCATAAAAGGCGAGGGGGAAGGCGGAAGAATTTCTTTGTGGTTAGCCGAAGTCAAAACCTGTTCGGCATCCCGAGGGGTGGTAATCGGCCGGGCCTGTAGAAAATACAACTTGCCATTCGCAATGGAGAACTCGATATCTAAGCCATGCTCGGCCGAGTCCTGATCTTCCAGCAGACGGCGGGCACCCAGGGACAGTTGTAGCAGGGGGCGACGCAGCTTCTTATCTTTTAAGCCGGGGGCACGCCAGGGTAGCCACAGACGGGAAAAGAGGCGATCGGAAGGGATGAAAGGCGGTAAAATGACACTTTGGACCTCCGCCTGACCACCAACAATCGCCGCGCCCGCACCGGAGGCTAGCTCCACCTTCCAAACGCCTTGGCGGTAAGCAAAAAGCACCCCGCTGTATTCCGCAGATATCATTTCCTGCAAAATAACGGCCTGCCCTTCCCGCTCCGGATAAGAGGCAAAAACCTTCTCAATGGTAGCATCCAGGTTTTCTTTACCCACGTTTAGCTCGGTGGCAAATGCCCCCGCGTAACTCTTATTCGCTCCATCCTCCAGCGCATAAGACGAGCGCACCGCCAATGGAAAGTGTAGATGGGTCTCCGGCTTTCCTTTTTGCCGAAAGGCCGACCAGGAGACGGATTCAAAACGCGGTACCCTCAGCCCCGCGGCTCTAATATTCACTAATTGGGTGTACTTACTCATGCTTCCTTTGCTGCTTTTGTCGCTTGATGATCCAGGCAATCAATGATCTTCTCATAGAAGGCTTCCGCTTGCTCCAACATGGGAAAATGATCCCAGCCTTCTACCACTTCAAAGGTAGCATTTGGATAATCTTTTTTCCAGTATTCTAGGAATTTTGCCGCTACGACTCGCTCCTCACTTCCCCAAATGAAGTGAAAAGACTCCCAGGCCGTAACACTTTGGACCTGTCGGTACCAGTCTGGGGTAATCAAATCAAAAAAAACGGGAAAGGCCTGACAATGTCGATAATCCCTAAAAAATTGATCACGCAGATCTTTTGGAATAGCATCTGGCTGTATAAACAGACGTCGCTCCCAGGTAGCTTGCAACCACGAAGTATAGATCATCCGGTGTAAAAAATAACGCAGGGGCCTCCAGCGCATAAGCTTGGGAAAGAGTCTTTGTTCCAGTGAGGCACCGATGATCCCGTGCAAGATGATTTTTTGAGGCCGAAAAAAACTACGATCGGGTAAAATCCAGTTGCGCGCGGCCCATTCCAACAAAATGGACCCTCCTATACCGTGACCATAAACGATCCAGGGCGTCTCCCGGTCGGAAAGGATAACCTGCCCCAGGTGCCGTAAAAAGAGCGACCAATAGTCGCTGGTCTCGGGCAGCGGACGCCCCTCAAATCCGGGTAATTCCGGTAAATGGACCACAAGCGGAGCCCCCTCCTTTTGTACCTTATCTACGAAAAGCTGAAAGCGGGTGCTGGCGCCCCCGTTTCCATGAACCATCAACACATTATACGCCATGAAAACCGTTTATTGATAAACGGTCTCAGGGCCTTCCGGTTTGTCAATTTGCCTGAAAATGTAAATACTCTTTTAATTGTTCCACGCGCTGGGTCGTAAAAGACCGGTATTTTTGATGCTTCGTACGCAGGTAGTCCTGATATAGTCTCATCCCAATCTTCTTATCCTTATAATAGCGATCCGAGGCGTGGGCCAGGTGGAATAGATATTCCGGGTTGCGACGATAGTCCAGGGCTTTCTTGTAATGATCGATAGCCGCCCGCAGTTGATTCTGCTTATCATAGAGAATGGCCAAATCTCCTTGGTAAGCGTACATCTTGGTAGAGACCCCCATTTCAATAGCTTTTTCATAATAGGCCTCCGCCTGCTCCAGATCATCTTTTTGAAAATAGGCCAATCCCAAATAATGATAGGTCCGATCGTCCGCTTTCTCCCGATCAACGACCTGTTCCAGATGAAAAACGCCCTGGTCCAGACTGTCTAATTTAAGATAAGCGACCCCCAGGATCGTCTGGTAATAATCCGTTGTATCTCCCAGGGCCATAATCCGGTTGACCGTCGCCACAACCGCTTCGTTTTGCAGCATCTTCTGGTGGATGCGGGCTTTATTCCGCAGGAGTTTGATATTATTCTGGTCCTGATTTAAGCCTTTTTCCAGGAGCTTTTCAGCAGTACCCAGATCTCCCAAAGCCAGATAGATATCCGCCAGTTGATCCACCACCTCCAGGTCTTCCGGATTGAGTTGATGCGCCCGTAAAAAGTAATGAACGCCCGCTGTAATCGCATTACGACGTAGTGCCGTGTAAGCCGCCTGCTTGAAGTAGTAGCTGTTGGTACTATCTATTTGTAGCAGCGCACCGTAATACTCCTGTGCTTTTTGATAATTCGCCTCGCGGGTGGCGATATCCGCGTGGGCACTCAGTGCGCGAGCGTGAGTGCTGTCCTGTTTGAGCACTTCGTTGTAATAAATCTTAGCATCGCGATAGCGCCCCAGCTGCTGGTGGCAATAGGCAATCTTGAGTAGATAGGCCTTTTTATAAGGGGCGTAGTGATAGCAGTGCGTTAATTCCGCTAAGGCCTTATCAAATTGGTAGTTTTCAATCAAAAGATTGGCCTCGCGAAACCACTCCCGAAGTTGGGCAGTAGTATCCATTTGGGTCTGCGCTTGCGCAAAAAAAGGTAAAAAAAGTAATAATACAACCGTGAATGGCACCTGGCGTAACATATAAATAGCAATTTATTCTACAAAAACAGACATATAACTATAAACACCGTTATCTACTTGATGCGCCACAGCCCGAAAATGGTGGGCAAGATTACTTATTTTTATAAAAAACACCAATATGAAATGCCCATGGGCCTCAGGCGCACCAGAACGCGGATGAATATAGGGAAGCTGCTTGATCAGCGGAGACTTTAGCTAAACTATCCCTTCTTTTGTAGGGCAAAAGAAGCAAAACCCACCCGCTGAATGAGCCATTTCTTTACGCTGCGCTTTCCGGGTAAAGCCTAAAGCCGGCCTATACGGGCCCGTCTGG
>DATFKA010000084.1:0-43750 GCA_035268885.1 Saprospiraceae bacterium | reverse complement strand
TGTAATAAGGTGCTGGCTTTTTTGGGCTAGTTCGAGGCGCAAAAATCGCGGATAGCCTAGCTATCCAAGGCTTTTTGCAACGAAGAAATCGCCCCAAAAAGACGCAGATTATTGCTTGATTTAATTGGGCAACCTACTTATGCTTAGCTATAATTCACCAGATAAAGGTAGCTGAGGATCAAAAAAATTACAAGCCTTTCCGACTTGGCAAATTGGAAACTATACCAAATCATTATTTAGCCAGTGCTACCCTAAAAATCAATCATTTTGTCCCTTTATCACGAAGCCTTTGTTTATTAGTTTTTAGGATTTACCCCCTCCATAATACTAAAATAAATTTCTACAATCAAAGGAAACTAAAACATCAGAGGAGCCGTTCTCTGAGCTTTTACTATCGAAATTGATTATCCGAACAACCAACAGAAAACACAAAACGACATGAACGTAAAAGATTTATTATCCGTGAGCCTGATTCTCTTCTCCGTCATCGATATTCTGGGCTCTATCCCCATCATTATTGACCTGAAGAAGAAAGGCTTTAAAATTGAATCCCTGAAAGCTTCGAGCATTGCGCTGGCCCTAATGCTACTCTTCCTATTTATCGGCAAACCCCTTCTCGGTATGTTTGGGGTAGACGTAGAGTCTTTTGCAGTGGCGGGCTCCATCCTGCTTTTCCTGATCGGTATGGAGATGGTATTGGGCATCACGCTTTTTCGCGATCATCCCGAAAGTAAATCGGGTACGATTGTCCCCATTGCCTTCCCGCTGATTGCCGGTGCGGGTACGATGACGACCATCATTACCCTGAAAGCGGAGTATAATACCCTGGATATTGGCCTGGGTATCCTGATTAATATTCTCGTGGTCTATGCCGTCTTACGTTCCTCCGATTGGTTGGGTAAGCAATTGGGTGTAGGCGGTGCCAATATTTTGCGAAAAGTATTTGGTATCATCTTACTGGCCATTTCCATCAAGATCTTTAAGGAGAACTTCCACCTGATGACAGAAGTGGCTATGGTAGGTTAACAAATTACGGGTCGAAGCTCCTGCTTCGACCCAAAACAGCTTATTTAGTCTTTAAAATTTCACCAGCCGCTTTCCAACCTGAACGCCGTCGGCTACCACAATCAGCAGATAAGTACCAGCGGGTAAACGACTAATATCTAATTGTTCTCGCCATTCGCTAATCCGCCCCGGGCTAGCCTGCTGATAGGTTTTTCCGAACAGATCGACCAGTCGATACTGTACCTGTTTGGCCTCATCAAACTGAATGTCCAGATTGACGTATTCCCGGGATGGATTAGGGAATACACGTATTTTTTGTTCGAGCTGTGTCTGTGCGGATGTACTTGAAGCCGGTCCGGTCACCACAATTGTGCTGGCAGCTATGCTATTACAGCCATCGACATCCGTACCGTTCAAGGTTACCGTATAAATGCCAGGGGCATCGTAGCTATTTCCGGGATTAGGCAGGATAGAAGTGTAGCCGTCGCCAAAAGACCATTCGTAGTTAACCAGCCCATCGGTAAGGGTGGTAAACTGAACAAATGCCTGTCCATTTTCATCCATCATGACGGTATCTTTATCAGCAGTGAAACTGATCTGTAGGGCCTCCCCTTCTTCGTCTACCCGAATAGGTACCGCTACCCGACCACAAACGTAGTCGTATTCGACCTCCCAATCGTAGAAATAAGCGTAAAAAGTAGCTACGGTACCCGTCGACCGGGTAATCTCCATGATATTATCTATTTGGTGCGGAAAGTCGGTATCATTGGTCGTCACGGCCAGGCCATCCCCTACGGTCATTAAGAGTTCGTAATCGCTCCCGGGCTGTACCTCGAAGTCCAAATCCAGGGTATGTTCACCAGCCGTTGTCAGCGGGATAACTTTTTGCTGTACATTACCCCGGTCATCTTTTAGCTGAATAATTCTCACTCCACTTTTCTCCGCAAAAACTTTTACGGATTTCAAGGTAAAGTTGGCATAGGCATCGAATACCAGTCCTGCCGTTTGAGACAGGAAAGTGTTGGGGCCGACCTCAGGGTTATCCAGACCTACCCGATTGGCCGAACTTACAGAAACGTAAAGCGTCGTATCCCGCTGTACATTATCCAGCTGAATCTGATCGCCTTCGGCCAGTACCGCCCCTCCCGTAAGGGAATTATACCACCGGATTGTTCCTGCCATATCGGCTTCCGCAAAGATGATACTTTGCCCACCTTTACAAATTTCTTGGCCGGCGATGGTCACTGCTGGCAAAACGGGATCTTCCACAACTTCTACCGGGGCCTTGTACACATTATCCAGCGAGCGTAAATCTACCCGGCCATTCACCCGTGACACATTGGCCTGCACAACGTAATTTCCAACCAGGGCATTGACGGGGTCCAGGATGATTTCCTGGATTTCTCCAGGTGCAATATTACCTTCCCACTGTATAGTGCCCAGTGCCATATTCCGATCCGGTATCCGAAAAGTGACATCCAGGCTGGTGATGGGCTCCGAACCATTATTGGCAACCGTCATAAAAGACTGAATCATCCGGTTGCAATCCAGTGTACGGGTTTTCAGATTAAGGACGATGGCATCATTATTCGATTGGCGGGCCGGCGTAGGCGTGTTTCCCTGGTCAATAAGCCAGTTATAAGCCGCGTATACATCAATCAGACCATTACCGTAAATATTATCATCGCCCGCATCCCCCAGATCACGAGCCGTTTCGTAAAGCGCACGATTGAGTTCCCGTCCGGGCAAATTGGGAAAGGCTTCTTTCAAAAGCAAAACGGCACCCGAAACGTAGGGGGTAGAAAAAGAAGTACCGGGCACCTCTTCATAATTATTGAAAGGTTTGGCCGTACGAACGTCGACCCCGGGCGCCACCACTTCGGGCTTAATACTGTTAGGGCCGTCAATACAAACCGTTGGTCCGCGGGAAGAAAAATCAGCAATCACATTTCGATTATCTACTGCGCCCACTACAAAGGGCACAAATTCATCAAAATTGAGTGATGCCTGTAAGGTCAGGGATTCTTCTCCTGGCCCTTCGTTACCCGAGGAAAAGACCAGGCTAATCCCAGCTGCATCCAGACTGGAGTATATATTTCGCAAGCTTAGGTTTTGACAATCCCGGGTGGAGAAGGTCGTTGTGCCGTAGGAATTGTTAATGACATCCGGCACGTCGGTGCTGGTATTTGGGTTCCCGTCCGGGTCGAGCGCGAACTGGAGGTTCTCCACTGCCGAGAGGACGCGACCTTCCAACTGACATTGATTCCCTTCACTATCAAAAAAAGCCACTGGCCCGTTTAGATATTTAGCATTGAATGCTACTCCGATGGTATCATTGCGCTGTCGGTCCAGACCCACAATTAGCCCGGTCACATTGGTCCCGTGACTAAAACAAATCTGTCCTGAGAGCTCCGCCGTAAAGACCTGCTCAATGGGCGCATTGTGGTAATAAAACTGCGTACTCAGAGCCCGGTGATCAAAATCGACATCGGAATCAATCACCATCACTTTGGTGCCATAACCGGTGTACCCCAAGTTCCAGAGCTTATGGGCATTGATGGCGGTCAGGCCTGCCTCCCGGCCATTCGGGGCCATTAAAGGAGCCGGACTGCCCACTTCTTTATCCAGCAATTCGGCTTTCCATTCCTGCTCGATGCGCAAGACATCCGGACGCTGGCTCAGTTGCGCCAGATAGCTGCCCCGAGCCTCTACCAGGATCATATTGGTCACCCAGAAGGGGCGAATACTTTCGGGCTTTACCGCCTCGGCTTTCGCCAAAAGATCTAACCAGCTGGCCTGCGTACGATCAGCTGTTTCCTTTAAAACACGGACTACCCGACGGGTACGGTATTCTTTACCAGCCCGCAGGCTTGCAAATTCTTGCTTCAGTGCGGGTATATCTACCTGATCTTTCAGTAGAATATAGGCGCGAAGGTAAGCCGAGTCGTCTTCCAAAATCTGTGCCTCCAGGGCATCGTCCAGGACTTCCGGACGAAAGGAGACATCTTGTGCCTGCGCGGAAAGGCTGAAAAAGAGCCCCATCGCTAGGTAAATCATTGTGAAGGTGTGCAATCGGTTCATGCGATTATTTTGTAATAATTGTTGATTTCCTCGTGTCAATACAAATTAGCTTTTCTGCAGTTGGACGGCCAAAAGCCAAACAACTACACCAGTTTACAAAAGTAACAACGAAATTATTATAATGTATATGATTTGGGTGCCCAAAATCTTCTTTTGTCAGTACGCAGTCGTAATCTGGGCTATAATAAATTGATCAATACGCGATAATCATCGAAGCGTGCATCTTCCGTTTTCATTTCCAACAGATCCAGCAGATCGTCGTATTGTTCTTCCAAATCAGCAGCCGTCTGTGCACAGCGTACTTCAATCTCCCCCCGGCTGATTTGATCCAGGCGCCATTCGTAAGTTTTTTGCATGCGATCCAGAATCATCTCGTAGGTCTGTACCATATCGAGCTCCGGTGCGATGGGTAGCGCTTCCTGAAAGGCAAGGTTATTACGGGCGATGAGCTGGCCACGTTCGATAATGTAATAGCCCGTATGGGCCCATTTGCCCGCCGGCTCGTGTAAAAAAGCGTAGAGGGTAAGCTGTAGATCTTCCAGGTTGCGAATACTCGACTGTCGCCAGGTGATACCCCGCCATTTCAGGTCGAGAATAGCGTACTCCTGATTTCGTTTTAAGACCAGATCGGCTCTTCCTCTGATTTCCAACCCTGACAGTATGCCTTCCAGGTCCTTCTCCAGCGCCACAACTTCCCAACCATTACTTTTAATGCTGTCCAGGAGAGCCCAGGCAGCCATTTGCATCTTTTTGATGAAGCCTATGCGCAGTGGCTCTTTGCCGTAAAGTAACAGCACAGCCCCTTCTCGCTGTAGTAAAGCGTTCGTTTGTGTCTCGATCCATTCGTAAACTTCTGCTCTGGGCCAATGAAAGGCTTCCTTTTCCTGCAGTAGAAACTCTAGGATTCGATGGGCGAGATTCCCCATCAAAGTGGATTCACGGACAATACTTAGAATCGGTGATTTGCGCAAGCGTAATAAATACTTAAACACCCACTGGTAGGGATAATAAAGTAAGGTTTCCAGACTGGTAAAAGTCTCGTAGTCACGATATTCCAGCGGAATGCGCTCCGGCACCCGTATAAAGGGACTCACCTTACCCAATTGCACATGGGACAAATCAACGGCCTGGGGTAGCTGAAAAAACGGGGTCAGTCCGCGACGCGCTTCCACCTGATCAATGTCAAAAATAATATCTTCCAGATTAGAAAAGCCAGCCTCCAGATAGCCCTGGAGGGGATGTGACTGTACGGTTTTGCCTTCTGTGATCTCCGGAACCAATAGTACCAGTTGCTCCTGCGTGTGCAGAATAGGTTGTTGGCGCTGCCAGATCAGGCGTTGGTTTTTATTAGTGGGGCTTTCCAGCTGCATCCCTTTTTGGGTCAGGTATTGAATTTCCTGGTGGTACCAGCGCGAGAAAAAGTAGTCTGGCTCCTGCTCGACAAAATTCCACCACAGGCATTGCTTGCTGGGGCCATATAAGGCGTCGGGCCGCAGAACGGCAGGCAGTGCCGCTTGCTGTTTTTCGTTGAGTAACAAAGGGGCCGGTTCGTAGATCGTCCGCACCACGCGTTCCAGGTCCAGACGGCTCACGGCTTCTTCGGGCAGGGTTTCGAGTAGCTCGCGAATCTGTCGGGCCTTTTCGGCCAGGGACAGTAAGGGTACGTAAGGACTCTTCTGACTCTGCCCTTCTTCGCGGGCCCAATTTTCCAGAAAAGCAAAAATCTGGATGGCTTCTATTTTGGGAGCCTTTTCATTATTGGAATAGCGCTTTCGCTCAAACCAAAACCGATATTGTCTTTTTATCTTACCCTTTTCGGGGTGGTCCTCATCGGGATAACGTTCGTCCAGCTGTTGAAAATACCGTGCAATCATACTTCGCCAGGCTGCACTTTGTATGCCCGGGATGGTGGCCATCTGCTGAGCAATCTGGTAAGCCAGGTCGTTTTCCAGCGGCCGCACGGGTAGCGACACGAACTCCAATAAATGATAGGGGTCCAGGGGGTTCCACAAAAAGCTGGTCGCTAGCTTTAACAACTGTAAGGGGGGACGACTAAGCGAGGTGACCCGCACCCCGAGGCTGGGTAACCCCTCCTGAATAAAGGCATTATCCAGCACCTGCGCTCCACCCGAAAGTACAAGTGCCGGCCGAAATTTTTTATTTTTACGCACAAGGCCGGCCGTAAACGCAGCCAAATCTGTATCCCGTTTGGCTTTCACCAAAATCAGGCTGCCATCGCCTTTTAGTTTTCCCGTAAGAGGCTCCCCCCGGACCAGACGCTGAAATTGACTCAGGTCCGTATCGCCGGAAATAGCAGGAGACTGGGCAAAGGAAAGTGAAACGCCGTTTTGCGCTAAGCACTGCAGTAAACGCTGATAAGGGACGGGTAACAAAGCTTCCGGTTCTACACAGCGGAGGGCGGAGATGGGTATTTTTCGTTGGGAAATCGTATCCATTAGAGCGACCATGCGATCCGCCGTGCCTGGGTGTAGCTGAATATCCTCCTTCGTTTTCATTAATTGTTCCAACTCGACCAGGGTCTGTAATCGGGTAGGCAAAGCCGGATCGGCTTCAAAAGGAAATCCTGCTAATAATAATTCATCGCGTCGCTGTAGCAGATCATCCGCGGTGGCAAAAGCATCCGCAGCAAAAGAAGCCTGATAAAATGCATCAGGGGCCGATTGGGCGTGCTGCTGTATCAATTGCCGGTACTGCTCGATACGTAAATAGGCCGTATCGTTACGATGACCGGATAGGCCCAGGTAGTTTTCAAGGGTATTCAATAGGTTAGTTGGTCCCAGATATAAAGTACCTAGCTCTGTATCTTTTGGAAAAGGAAAAAAAGATTGATCGAGCGCTAAGCCAAAAACAATCACCATAGTTTGTGTAGCTATTTAGCCGCCCGTTTCGGTGCGCAGCTTATTGATCTGACTATCCCAGAGTGCCTTTTGATCGTCGACCTCATCACTGTCGCAATAATCGGTTACTTCCAATATAGTTTCGCCCGTAACGGGCGACTTCTCGATTCTGAACTCCAGGTACTCGTTGGGGTCATCGGCATCTTCCCACTGGAAGCGAAGCAGTTCATCCTCAACTTCGTGGACTAAAACGGCGGCTTCTTCGGCGCCACTCCAGAAAAAGGAGTAATCATTGCCATTAATATCTACTTCATCACAAAACCACCGGATTAAGCAGGACGGCGTTGTCAAAAACTTAAACAGAATGGTGGGCGAAGCCCGAAAAATATATTCGTTGGTAAACTTGACTCTCTCCATCAGCATTGATTAAAAATTCGTAAAGTCGGTCTCTACTAAAGATTTTCGTTTAACGCCCAAGCTAAAAACCGAATGATCTTAGGTTTTCTCAGGTACACAATAAAAAGCAAAAAAACGATTTTTCCAAATAGAAGTGGCTAATCAAAAAAATTGATGCCTAAGCCGCTATTATAGCCCTAAATACTGAGTTTTTGCCCACAAACCAAGTGTTTTTCTTACACTTAAAGCGATTTCACCTTGACAGATACGTATAATTCAGGTATTTTTGTTTCCATGTGTAAAATAGAAATTCTGTAAATCCTTCCCCTCAGAAGGCGAATCTATTTGAGCAATTTGGGAACTGCTACAACGAAAATGAATGAAGAAAGCACACAATTACTTGCGTTTACTCCTCCTTTATTCGGTTCCCTCCATGACCCATTTCAAAAAATCTAGTTTGTAAATTTCAATAAGAAAACAGCTTTTGCATGAGACAGCTAAAGATTACCAAGTCTATTACTAATCGTGAGAGTCAATCACTTGAAAAATATTTACAAGAAATTGGCAAAGTTGATTTGCTAACCCCTGAAGAAGAAGTAGAACTTGCCAAAAGAATTAAACAAGGCGATCAGGCTGCATTAGAAAAATTAACGAAAGCGAATCTGCGTTTCGTTGTTTCCGTAGCCAAACAATACCAAAACCAAGGCCTCTCACTTAGTGATTTGATCAACGAAGGTAATCTGGGCCTGATCAAAGCCGCGCAGCGTTTCGATGAGACCCGTGGTTTTAAGTTTATTTCCTACGCGGTTTGGTGGATTCGCCAGTCTATCTTACAGGCGCTGGCCGAACAATCCCGGATTGTACGCCTTCCCCTCAACAAAGTGGGTTCGCTAAACAAAATCAATAAGGCCTTCTCCGAGCTGGAGCAGGAATACGAGCGCGAGCCTTCTTCCGATGAGCTGGCAGAGACGCTGGAGATCCCAACCGAAGAAGTCGAAACCACGCTTGGCGTGGCGGCCCGTCACGTTTCTATGGATGCGCCTTTCGTCGAGGGTGAAGATAACTCTTTACTCGATGTGCTGGAAAACAACAGCACTCCGGGTACAGATCAGTCGCTTGATTATAACGAATCGCTGCGTAAAGAGATTGAACGCTCTCTGAGCACCCTAACGGATCGCCAATGTGATGTAATTAAGTTATACTTCGGAATAGGCGTCGAGCATCCAATGTCCCTGGAAGATATTGGAGAGAAATTCGGACTGACCCGTGAGCGCGTTCGCCAAATTAAAGATAAAGCCATCAACAAACTGCGCTCGGCTAGCCGTAGCAAGCTGCTGAAGCACTACCTGGGTGCCTAATCACACCGCACGGCCTTTGGCGAATCAAAAAGCCCCGTATCGAAGTATTTTGATACGGGGCTTTTTTTTAAAGCAGATTCATACTGACTTAAGCTTTCTTTAGGATCAGCTTAGATCGCTCTGGTCCGGTTGAAATCATGGTGACGGGTACTTCCAGCGATTCTTCCAGCGCCATGACGTAGGATTTGGCCACCGGTGGCAAGCTATCGTAGTCCTGGATACCCTCCAGTGATTGCTGCCAGCCCGGATAACTATTATAGAGGGGCTCAATGTCAACATCACAGATGTCGTAAGGCAGCTCCTGGCTGATCTCTCCGGCTACTTGATAAGCATGAGCTGCTTTCACTTCCGTAAAAACGTTGAGTACATCCAGCTTGGTGATAACCAGTTGAGTGACCCCGTTGACCATAATGGTATATTTCAGTTGTGGCAAATCGATCCAGCCACAGCGACGCGGACGCCCGGTGGTGGCACCAAATTCGCCTCCCTCGCGGCGTAATTGTTCTCCCGTCTCGTCAAAGAGTTCGGTAGGGAACGGCCCCGATCCAACCCGGGTACAGTAGGCCTTGCTGATACCAATGACTTCACCTATCTGCTGGGGAGATACACCCAATCCGGTACAAACCCCGGCCGTAATCGTATTGGAAGAAGTGACAAAGGGATAGGTACCATAGTCAATATCCAGCATGGAGCCCTGTGCCCCTTCGGCCAAAATCTTTTTCCCCTCTTTTATGGCTTCATTGATATAATACTCTCCATCGACGGGCGTAAGCGAACGCAATTTCTCCAGGCTCTCCATCCACTGCTGCTCTTCCTTTGCGATGTCAAAGTCGACATCCGGATAGATTTTAGCCAGCTGTAGGTGTTTATTTTTTAAGGCCTGGTATTTTTCTTTAAAGTCGGCGCGGAAAATATCGCCCACCCGCAGGCCATTACGCCCGGTTTTATCCATATAAGTAGGACCGATTCCGCGCAGGGTGGATCCAATTTTATCTTTGCCTTTTGCGGCCTCGGAAGCGGCATCCAGATAGCGATGTGTCGGTAAAATCAGGTGTGCTTTGCGAGCTACTAACAGACGATGCTGATATTGCACTCCAGCCTCTTCCAATTCGTTTAGCTCCCGCTCCAGCGTGATGGGGTCGATCACGACACCATTGCCGATCAGATTGAGTTGCTCTTCCCGGAAGATACCGGAAGGAATGGTATGCAGTACATATTTTTTACCGTCAAATTTCAGGGTATGCCCAGCGTTGGGGCCTCCCTGGAAGCGAGCAATGATATCGTATTGAGGGGCCAGATAATCAACAATTTTTCCTTTCCCCTCATCTCCCCACTGTAAGCCTAAAATAACATCTACCGCCATTTGTTTTTAAATCCTTTTATTAATTAAATACAAACGTGGTAATCCGGAAAGCCTTTACCTACGCTTGTTTTTTAAAGAGCGCAAGTTAGCGTTTTCCCTGGTTAATTACGTATTTTGAGGTAGGAATTGTTGCGTTTTGTCGCTGCGCTTTACTTTTTATCTTCCGTTTCAGAGTCAGGCTTCTTGTCGCAAGCGCCCTGACATTGCCCGTAAAGATTCAGGGAGTGGTGTGTCACCTTGAAATTAAGAATATCTCCCATCATGTTTTTAATTTGTTGCACCCGCGGATCGCAGAACTCCAGCACCCGACCACAGTCGACGCAGATCAGATGATCGTGCTGCTTATAGCCGTAGGACTTTTCGTACTGGGCGAGGTTTTTACCAAATTGGTGTTTTTTTACCAGGTCGCAATTCACCAAAAGCTCCAGTGTGTTATACACGGTAGCCCGGCTGACCCGGTAATTTTGATTTTTCATATGGATATACAAAGCCTCTGCATCAAAGTGATCAGTGCGCTTGTAAATCTCTTCGAGGATGGCGTAGCGCTCCGGGGTTTTACGAAAGTTATTCGCTTCCAGGTGCGCTGAAAAAATATTTTTTACTTCTTTGATAACATCTGTTTCTGTAGTCTGCTCTTGCATCACTTCCTATTAATTTACTCTAGTAACAGTTGAAACATTCTCCAGGTTTTCCAGGCTTCGAATTACCATACTCAACTGGTCGGTGTTTCGCACCATTATTTTGAGCTTTGCTTCGTAATAACCGCCGTCTCCCTCAATGGTAAGCGCACGAATATTCAGGCCTAAGCCGGTAGAAATATTGTGCATCAATTGCTCAATGACGCCGGGTCCGCTGTCAATCCCAGTAATGATCAATTCGGCGACAAAAGTCGTGTTAGTGGAAACCACCCATTCTGCTTTCATAATTCGGTAGCCGTAATTCACCATGAGATTCATGGCATTAGGGCAGTTAGAACGGTGGATTTTCAATCCGGCATTGGCACCAAGGTACGCAAAAATATCGTCTCCCTGTACCGGATTACAGCAACTGGCCAGTGAATACTCATATTTTTCAGCCGGCTCCCCATTAATTAAGAGGGTGGGCTTCAAGTCTAGCTTTTTCCGGACGCGAGCGGGTGCTTTAGGTTCTTCTTCGGTTTGTGGTGCCGTTTCTTCCTCTGCTTTTTCGGCCAGCTTGCCGCCATCTACTTCTAGTCCCCTAAACAGCTCGGGAATGGTTTTTTCTTCCGTAGCAATGGCATAATAGAGATCCGTGGCAGAGTTCAACCCCAGGTATTTCACCATCCATTCTACCGATTCTTTAAAATCGACCTTGAGGTGGCGCAACTTGCGCTGCAGCTTTTCCATACCCAGCTCCCCTACCTTACGGCGCTCTTCCTTTAAGGTGGAGCGGATTTTTGACTTTGCTTTACCGGTAATGACCATATTGAGCCAATCCTCCTTGGGCTTCTGCGACTTATTGGTGAAGACTTCTATTCGGTCTCCATTGCGTAGGGGCTGCCCCATGGGAACTAATTTATTGTTCACCTTGATGGCCGTACAGTAGTAGCCGATATCCGTATGTATGCTGAAGGCAAAGTCCAGAGCGGTAGCGCCTTTCGGCAAAATAACCGAATCCCCGGCGGGCGTATAGACAAACACCTCTTCCTGAAAGAGGTTATTCGCTTTAAAGTCTCCCAGGAACTCTACCGCATCGCTGGTTGGATCTTCCAGTATTTCCCTTACACTATCGAGCCAGCGCTCATAAATATCGTCTTTTTGGTTTGACACCGCAATTCCTTTGTATTTCCAGTGTGCTGCAAATCCCTTCTCGGCGATTTCATCCATACGGGTACTGCGGATCTGGATTTCCACGAATCGCCCGCCCGGTCCCACCACGGTGGTGTGCAGCGATTCGTAACCATTCGCTTTAGGAGTGGTCACCCAATCTTTAAGTCGCTCCGGCACGGGATCGTGTACGTCTGTGATCAGAGAGTATACCTGCCAGCAAGTTAATTTCTCCTTTTCTGGTGGCACATCCACAATAATACGAATAGCAAAGAGGTCGTACACCTCCTGGAAAGTTAGACTTTTCTTGCGTAGCTTATTGGCAATGGACTGAATTGATTTTGGACGACCGAATATTTTATACTGAATACCCAGCGTATTGATCTTTTCTTTTAAGGGCTCAATAAAGGAAGCGATAAAAGCTTCGCGATCCGCTTTGGTCTCATTGAGCTTCTGGGCAATTTCATCGTAGAATTCCCGTTCGGTGATCTTCATACAAAGATCCAGGTACTCGATTTTAAATTTATACAGGCCGAGCCGATGGGCCAACGGGGCGTAGACAAAACTCGTCTCGGCCGCAATCTTGAGTTGTTTGTCCCGGGGCATAGCGCCGAGGGTACGCATATTATGAAGTCGATCCGCCATTTTGATCAAAACGACCCGGACGTCATCCAGTAAAGTGGATAGTACTTTTTTAAAGTTTTCGGCTTGTGGACTGGCGTAATTATAGGCGTTATCCAGTTTGGTTAGGCCATCGACGATCTGGGCAACTTTCCCATCGAACTGCTCCCGGATATCATCCAGTGTAACGTCGGTGTCCTCTACTACATCGTGTAGTAAAGCGCAAACAATGGCGGTAGGCCCCAGTCCGATCTCTTCGGAGCAAATCTGAGCCACGGCAATGGGATGTAAAATATAGGGTTCACCCGACTTGCGGCGCTGCTCTTTATGGGCCTCCACGGCCAATTCGTACGCCTGACGAATCATCTGACTGTCCCGCTCATCCAGGGGTGACTTTATGGTGCGCAGTAGACTGCGATAGGCGCTCTGGATGAGTTTCTTATCCTCCTCTTCTTTCGTAATTAATAATTCTTCTGACATTTCTTCTCTCCTGCTACAGGGTAAATAAATATTTTGTACCACTCATCTGGTCTGGTAAATTACTGAATAATGGTTTACATCCAGTAATTTCGACAACTTGTACTTAATAAAGGAAGATACACCTTTTATATAAGGGATAAAAGCCCCCTATGGATGTAAACTATTTTTTTCCTCTAAAAAATCTTTTTAGAAACAGTACTTGCTTAGTATCAAAAAAGCCATTAACTTTGCATCGCTTTTTGAAAAAGCATTTAGTCGTTTGAATTATGAGATGGAGGTCAATGTTCCTCCATGTCTTTTTTGACTAAGTAACTTTGAAATAGAGGATTTTACTTTTCGAATGCGGGTGTGGTGAAATTGGTAGACACGCTAGACTTAGGATCTAGTGCTTCACGGCGTGGGGGTTCGAGTCCCTCCACCCGCACACAGTAAATATCCACGAACAGCGTACTACAATCCCATCCTGCGGCTGTTCACAGAAAGCGCATCATAAACGGTGCTACTCCTCAATTTTTAAATCATTAAAACAGTAATCCATGTCGCAAGTTGTCAGAGAAGATATTGACAATTTAAATGCGGTACTTACCGTCACTATTGCTCAAGACGAATACGAACCAAAATTTAAGCAGCAGCTTAAAAAATACCGCGACCAGGCACAGATCAAAGGCTTCCGCAAAGGTAAAACACCGAATAGCGTCCTCAAGAAAATGTTTGGAAAAAACATTCTGGTGGAGATCGTCAACGAGATGATCCAGGAGAAGCTGGTCGGTTATCTTCAGGAAGAAGAACTGAACCTGTTGGGACAGCCATTGCCCTCCGATGATCAGGACGAGGTCGATTTCGATTTGAAGAATCTGCAGGATTATATTTTCAAATTCGACGTTGGCCTGGCGCCAGACTTCGAAATCCAGGGACTGGACGAGAACAATAGCTTCGAAAAACATAAAGTAATTCCCCGGGAAGAAGACATCACTTCCGACCTGGAAAATGCCCGCAAACGCATGGGCGAAATGATCCACTCCGAAGATAAAATCGGTGAAGAGGATCTCGTAAAATTCAAAGCGGCGGAACTGGAGGGCGACCACCCCAAAGATTCAGGGGTAGAAGCAGAATTTAGTGTGCCGGTTGAAAAAATGACTGATGCGGCTAAAAAGAAAGTACTTGCTGCTAAAGTAGGCGATGTTTTCCAGTACCAGCTAGACGAAATCGAGGCGGAAATTGACGCTGATTACGTTAAGAAATACTACCTGAACCTGGAAGACGAAGCGGCAGAAGCGCTGACGGATCTAAATTTCCAGCTCACCATCATTGATGCGACGCACGTTGAGCCCGCAGAACTGAATGAGGAGTTCTTCCAGAAAGTCTTCGGTAACGAAGAGATCAAAACGGAAGAACAAGCCCGGGCGGAAATTGCTAAAAATATAGAGCAATACTATAATAATCAAGCTGATGCTCTGCTATATCGCGACTTCCAGGAGCGTTTATTAGACATGAACGACCTGCAATTGCCGGGAGACTTCCTCAAGCGGTGGATTCTTTCTTCTAATGAAAATGCGACACCCGAAGGCGTAGACGCAGAGTTTGATGCCTTTACCAAGAACCTGCAATGGTCGCTGATCACGGAGAAGATTGCCAAAGCAAACGACCTGCAGGTGAGTCAGGAAGAATTAATGGCTGGTCTGAAGAACCGCGTCATGGGTTATCTACAAGGCAACCCAGGACTGGGAGATGAATTTGTAGAGATGATGGTCGGGCGTCTGATGCAGGACGAGCAGCAGGTTCGCCAGGTGCAGGATGAGATCATGGCCGAAAAATTACACGATGCCATTGCCGAGCAAGTTACCATTGAGCCTAAGGAGATTAGTGCTGATGATTTTGAGGCCGTTCTAAAAGAAGCACAAGAAAGTGCCCAGGCGGCTCAGCAGCCCGCGAATAACGAAGAAGAATAATATTTTCCACAATAGTGGAACCTGTAAAATCGCACTGTTGTGAAAAACAGTGCGATTTTTTTTTCTTACTCAACCCTGGGCCCACTTATTTGTTATTCTTCTGAGCTTGTCAAATTTGAGCAATTACTTATCAAAGATTTGTGCCGAAAAGATCAACGACTCTGCCTGATTTTTAATAAGTTTGCTCTCCCACAAATCAAAAACATCAAATATGTTTCACAAAGATGAATTCATGAAGTATGCTACCAAGCACCTCAATATGAGTAGCATGCATCTTGAGAAATACGCAGAAAAAGCTTATCAGGGCCCCAACATTCAAGGCTTCACCCCTAATGTCATCGAGGAGCGGCAAATGAATATCGTCGGGCTGGATGTGTTCTCCCGACTAATGATGGATCGCATTATTTTTCTGGGCGTACCTATTGATGACTACGTCGCCAATGTGATCATGGCACAGTTGCTGTTCCTGGAGTCTACCGACCCCAAGCGCGATGTACAGATGTTCCTAAACAGCCCGGGTGGTAGCGTTATCGCCGGTCTGGGCGTATACGATACCATGCAGTACATCTCACCTGATGTCGCTACGATCTGTACGGGAATGGCCGCCTCAATGGGTGCCGTACTACTGGCTGCGGGTACCAAGGGTAAGCGCACCGGTCTGCACCACAGTCGGGTCATGATCCACCAACCATTAGGTGGCATGCAGGGACAGGTAACCGATATGGAAATCTACTATAACCTGATCAAGGAGCAGCAAAAAGCCTTGTACGATATTTTGGCCCACCATACCGGCCAGGATTACGATACGATTGAAAAAGATTGTGAAAGGGATAACTGGATGACTTCCGAAGAAGCCAAAGATTATGGCATCATCGACGAAGTACTGGCCCGAAACAATCCACGTAGCAATAAATAAGTGTATATTGGTTAACCAGCCTTGTTCTCTGCATAACAAGCAGAGAACAAGGCTATTCATGGCTACTTTGTGCCCCGCGGGGCCGGAGATTCGTCCTAATTTTAATACTTGAATTCGTTTAAAGCATGCGAAAAGGAAAACAAAGTTATCGTTGTTCATTTTGTGGGAGAGATAAGTCAGAAACGCTCATGCTGATCGCGGGCATCAATGCCCATATCTGCGAAGTTTGTGTCGAACAAGCTAATGATATTATTCAGGAAGAACTCTACGGCAATCGCCCACAGGAAGAAGAGTCCAAAGCCCAAAAGCCATCCGAATTCAGCTTTACGGATGTCTTGAAACCCCAACAGCTCAAACAACACCTGGATGAATACGTCATCGGACAAGACGACGCAAAAAAATTCTTATCCGTCGCCGTATACAACCATTACAAAAGATTAAATCAACCCACCAGCGAAGGTGTAGAGATTGAAAAATCGAATATTCTCCTCGTAGGACGTACCGGTACCGGTAAAACCCTACTGGCCAAAACCATCGCCAAAATCCTCAAAGTACCTTTTGCCATTGTCGATGCCACCGTATTTACCGAAGCGGGTTACGTGGGGGAAGATGTGGAAAGTATTCTGAGTCGACTTTTACAGGTCTGTGACTACAATGTTTCGGCCGCCGAACGCGGTATTGTCTACATCGACGAAATTGATAAAATCGCGCGCAAGTCCGATAATCCATCCATCACCAGAGATGTCTCGGGTGAGGGCGTCCAGCAGGCTATGCTGAAAATGCTGGAAGGAACGGAAGTAAACGTCCCCCCCCAGGGTGGTCGTAAGCATCCGGAGCAGAAAATGGTCAAGATCAATACCGAAAATATCCTTTTTGTTTGTGGTGGTGCCTTCGATGGCATCGAAAAAATTATCGCCCGCCGGGTAAACCGTCAGGTGATTGGTTTCAACTCCGGTGAGAAGGAGCAGGTTGATATGGACAATCTACTGCAGTACATTTCTCAACAGGACATCAAAAGCTTTGGCCTGATCCCAGAATTAATCGGTCGTCTGCCCGTACTGACCTATCTGGAGCCCTTAGATCAAGAAGCCCTGCGCCGGATCCTGAGTGAACCCAGGAACTCGCTGATCAAACAGTATACCAAACTATTTGCCCTGGAGAGTATCGAACTTAAATTCACCGAGGAGGCGATTGAATTTATTGCCGAGAAAGCGCTGGAATTTAATCTGGGAGCCCGTGGCTTACGCTCCATCTGCGAAGCTATCATGACCGATGCCATGTTCGAATTCCCCTCTGATAAATCAATTAAGCACTTCCTGGTAACGGAAGAATACGCCAAGCAAAAACTAACGCGCTCTAAAATCTCCACCCAATTGAAGGCTGCCTAGAAAGGATGAACAGACGCTATTTCATAGAATTAGCTTACAATGGCAAAGCCTATTTTGGCTGGCAGCGACAGCCCGAGCAAAAGACCGTCCAGGAAACGATAGAGCAGGCACTCTCCACTATTCTGAATACCCCCATCCAAATCAATGGCTGTGGACGTACAGATACCGGAGTACACGCCAAACAGTACTACGCCCATTTTAACTATACGGGTGCTTTTCCGGAAGGTTTTTTGCGCAGACTGAATAAGTTCTTACCGAAGGACATTGCTATTTTCCAGCTGTTTCAGGTACACTGGGATGCCCATACGCGCTTTGATGCTTATCATCGCAGCTATGAATATCACCTGGATTTTGTCAAAAACCCTTTTGCGATTACCACGGCTTATCAGTACAGTTACCCGATCTGGCCCGATTTTGAAAAAATGCAACAGGCAGCCGGCCTGCTTTTGCATTATGAAGAATTTTTCCCCTTTTGCAAAAGCAATCACAATGCCAAAACCCTGCGCTGCGAACTTCGGCGCAGTGAATGGGTTTACCACGAAGAGGAAACCAAACTGGTATTTCACATCTCCGCTAATCGCTTCCTGCGGGGTATGGTGCGACTGATTGTGGGTATGTGTATCAACGTGGGGCTGGATAAAGTCCGCCTGGAAGAAGTCAAAAAAGCAATGGACCGCCAGAAGCGCTTACGCAAAAGCAGCAGTGCGCCACCAGAAGGTCTGTTCCTGACCGATATCCGTTATCCCTACCTGGAAAATCGCGCCTATATCGGCGACTTGAAATACCCATTAGAAGAAGAGTAAAATTAGAATTATGCGCATCATTTTATTTACCGGTAAAGGCGGCGTGGGTAAGACCACCATAGCTGCGGCCACGGCGCTACAAGCTGCGAAACAAGGCAAAAAGACACTGGTTATTTCTACCGACCCGGCACACAGCCTTTCGGATGCGCTCGACGTCGAGCTTCAACCCGAACCCACGCCGGTATTACCTAACCTCTGGGGACAAGAGTTTGATGTCTATTATTCCATGCAAAAATACTGGAATAATATGCGCCATTTAATGCGGGCCTTGTTCCGCTGGCAGGGCGTCGATAATATTGTTGCCGAAGAGCTGTCGGTACTACCAGGCATGGAGGAAGCCTCCGCCTTTCTCTGGTTGGAAAAATATTACCAGGAAGACGAGTACGACCTCATTATCATCGATAGTGCCCCTACCGGCGAGACCTTAACCCTTCTCTCGCTGCCCCAAATTGCACAGTCGTGGATCATGAAGGCCTTCCCGGGGCGCAAGTTCGCCATGCGTACCTTCGGTAAGGGCGTACGAATGGTCACGGGGGTGCCCTTAGATAAGGGCCTGGAAGAAATGGAGCAACTTTTTGAAAAATTACAGGTCATCCAGGAAGTATTCCTGAGACCAGATATCTGCTCTATCCGGATCGTAGCGAACCCCGAGCGCATGGTGGTCCGGGAGGCCAAGCGGGCTTATACTTACCTGCAATTGTACGGCTATAACGTCGACGCGGTGATTGTTAACCGGATTTTACCAGCAGCAGCGGCAGATACGGTATTTGCCAAGTACCTGGAGAAACAATCTACCTACCTGGAAGAAATTGAAAATTCCTTTGCGCCCCTTCCCATTCTAAAAGTGGGCCATCAGGGCGAAGAAGTCTTCGGTGAAGACTTACTGGCCAAATTAGGCCTGATCATGTATGCCGAGCACGATCCAGCTGCCGTATTGCACCAGGACAAACCTTTTGAGATCAATGATGTAAAGGGAGGCTTTGAGATCAAAGCCCGCCTTCCCTTCGTCGAAGAAGACGACTTTACTCTAAAGAAATATGGTGACGAACTAATTATCGATCTTGGCAATCGCCGCCGAACGATCTTCCTGCCCCGCTTCGCCAATTACCTAAAGCTAGACAGTCATCGCTTCGAACCGCCCTGGCTCATTGTAAAATTAACCGAGGACAAAAAAGCCTAGACGTGCTGATCGATTATAATGAATAAAAGGTTCAAAATAATTTCACTTGGTTACTTACAATTTTAGAACCTACTCAAAGTTCTGTCATCCCCCTGAATCTCCCTTAAACAAGGGGGATTCAGGGGGATGAAAAGTGTTGTAACTGTTCTTTTGACCAAATAGATCCACTTTGAACCAAATTATCACTTTTTCAGGAAACGTCCAGCTCTAAGCAGTCGGCCGTCCTGACTTATTCGATAAATATAGACATCGGCGGTCCAGTTTTGGGTGTTCAACTGGGTACTTTCGTAAAAAAAGCGTTGGGTAATGCACTGGCCAATTGAGTTGAATACTTCCAACTGGTATCGCTCTGCAGCTAAGCCCAGATACCTAAAGATAATCCAATCATCCGTAGGGTTCGGAAACACCTGCCAGTACTGTGCCCTGGCTGTATTTTCCACGGAAGTGGTCCGCAAAGTAAGCCTTTGACAAAGGCTGTCCCTACCCGCCGAATTAGCTACCGTGAGACAGACCTCATAAACGCCGATCGAATCGTATTCGTGGACAGGATTACGCTCCGTACTGGTATTCCCATCCCCAAAATTCCAGGACCAGGAGAAAGGCATCCCCTCAGAAGTATCCATGAACTGTACGGTACTATCCGTAGATACGGTTCGGTCGAAGCCGGCTAGGGGCACCTTCAAATTCGCGAGCTCCGGGGCGTAGTATAGCCAGTTTCCATCGGGATCTTTATTAAGAATAACCCCCCGGGCTTCCGCCGAAATCCAAAGATAACTGGTATCCATAGATACTTCCCGCTCCAAAAAGACGGGGGTACCAAACACCAGAACAAATAAGCTATCGATACGCTCGGTGGCTACCTTTTGCCGAAAGGCGGAAAACGTCCCCCCCGGCAGTATCAAATCACCGGAGGCATCCGTAATGGTCTGGCTGTACTGCTCCGATTTAAACAAAAGGTCTGCCCCCGTGGTCGGCTCCTGAACCTCCGCTTCGATCCTGGTGGTATCCACCAGGATATCGCCCAGGATCAGGGGTAAGTCCAATACCCGTTGTGGGTCCTTGAATTTAATCAACTGCTCCCCCCCCAACTCGGGAATGTTCGCCGTCACCCCCAAAATAGTTATCTGACTGGAATCCTGCTGAAAAAAAGAATAAGCGGCTGCGTCAAAATCAATACGCAACGCCAGGTTAGCCTCCGGGAAAGTGTCCGCGAAAGGCGTTTCGGCGGGCCTCAGGTACACATTACGCGCCAGATCGCTGGGATACAGACCGGAAAAATCCCAGGTCAGACCGGGACCGGTCGCAGCGGCAAAAAAATCCGGGAAGGAACCGTCGATGGCCAAGTAAACCGTATCGCCGGCCCGTGGTAAATCGGCCGCGGTAAAAGAAACCTGGGCACCAAGCCAGATCGGGAAACAGAAGAGTAAAAACAATAATCGGCGCATTTTTTTATACCAATATAGTGGTTTTACCACAAAAAACATCCCTGATCGCTACTCGCCACCAGGGATGTCTTATCTACGTCAAAAGCGATTTCTAATAGTTTCCGGAATCGCCTCCTGACTTCTGGTCACTATTATCGATTACACTGCCACGACGACGTTTCTGTTTGAAGTCCAGCTGTCCGAAACGATAGTTAAAGCTAATACCGATATTCCTGGAAGCAAAGGCCCGGTTACTATTCTGGTAAAAGCCAACCCCACTGATTTCACTGGGGAATTGTAAATCTCTGGAGAATGGCTGGGCAATAACCAGGCCAAGGCCACCTCGTTTGTCCCACAATTGCTTACGAACACCAAACTGGACTCGCCGATAAGAAGCCCTTGTTCCTTGTAAAGACTGATTCGGTGAGCGATAGAAACCAGAGGCTTCCAACTGCCAATCTTTAGGCAGTCGCAAGGAAATATTCATATTCCCCCCCCAGACGATACCACTATTACTTAACTGCCGGCCAAAGAAGTTTCCTTCTGACTGATAATTATAGACATTTGCTCCCCCCCGGATGGTTAAGTTCTCAAACAGCGTAGCCGAGCTAAAGAAGTTCACACCATAGGTACGGTTAAGTCCAATGTTTTGGAAAGTCTCCACGGACTGACCACTTTCGCGAATTTCAACAAAAGGCTCAATCACATCATTCGTTTGACGGAAAAAGGCCGAAGCATTCAGGACGATTCCCTTGATGTAGGTATTATAGGAAAGCTCGTAAGCATCCGTTGTTTCCGGTAATATTTCAGGATTACCCTGAGAGATGTTTAGCGGATCCTGATTTTGTACAAATGGATTAATGTAGTACAGGCTAGGACGCTGAATACGCCGGGTATAACTCAGGCGTACCGCCGAAAAGTCGTTAATGGTGCGACTGAAAATGATCGAAGGTAAAAAGTTACTGTAGTCATTGCTAAATGTCGTCTCATTGGTATCGTAATCGCCATCAATCGCCGTGTACTCATAGCGCGCACCAGCAATCATCCCGTATTTTTCGCTTAGCTGTATATTAAAAGAAGCGTAACCTGCAAACACATCCTGATTATAGATGAAATTATCTGTACGCGAAAAGTCGATCTCAAATTCCTCGGTATCCCGATTAAAGCTACGGTATTCAAAATCGCTACCGATCGTACGCAGAATTCCTTTGGCGCCGGTTTCTAACTTTAGATTTTCGCTAAAGGGATGGGTATAATCGATCTGGAAAGTGGTTTCCAAATTCAGACCATCGTTTTCGTTTTCTTCATTTTGATAGAGTGACTCCACGTTTCCTTGTTGCAGAATGGTATTGGTCGTATTACTATTATTACCACTGATCTGAAAGGCAGCGATAAACTCCTGCCCTTCGCGGTCGAATGTACGCCGATAATCGGTTGTCCAGTCGAAACCACCACGCAGGCTGCGGCTTTCGTTAGTACGATCATAATCCCAAAAAAGATCCCGGCTGGGATCAGTTAGCATTGCCATTGTTTCGTCTTCGGAGACGCGGCCAAAGCCACGGTAGGTGACGTTGGTATTGATGGCATTATAAGCGTTAAAATCGTAGAAAGCACCCAGGGTCACCCGTGGGCCATAAAAGTAGCCAGTCCCTTCTGATTCCTGATCTAAAACCCGTAGCTCATCGCTTGCAAGGGTATCGACCCGTAGCAATTGCGAAGAAGACGGCCGTGGCCAACTTGCCCAGCCACCAGCGTTTAGGTTCAGACCGAAGCGTCCGCGAACCATATTCATATTGAGGCTACCGCTATTTGAGCGATTTCCGGCTGATAAATTTACGGAGCCCGTAAACCCCTGCAAACTCTGCTTTTTCATAATCAGATTGATGATCCCCCCCGTTCCTTCTCCATCGTAGCGAGCGGTAGGTACGGTGATTACCTCTACTGATTTAATCATTTCGGCGGGGATAGTCTTCAGGGCATCACCCGGATTACTGGAGAACAGCGTCGAGGGACGACCATTAACCAGTATTTGTATATTCGAGGAGCCACGTATAGAAACATTACCGTCGGCATCGACGGCCAATAGAGGCACACGCGCTAAGACCTCTGAAGCATCGCCACCAGCAACGGTAACGTCTTTTTCGGGGTTGTAAACGAGTTTGTCAATTTTATTTTCAAAGGTCGCGGCCTCACCGGTCACCTCGAGTGCATCGATATCATAAGTCTCGCTGGTCAGGCTTAACGTACCCATGTCGTAATCGGGGCTTTTGGGGGTCAGTTCTATTCCTTCAATCGTTTTGGCACGGTAGCCCATGAAAGATAGTTGTATGTCGTAAGTTCCGTTTTTGACGTTTGGTATTTTGAAAGTACCATCCGTTTCTGTGACAATACCATTCACTTGTTTTTTGCTCTCGGCATCCAGCACAACAATGGTAGCGAACTGGATAGGTTCTTGAGTGACGGAGTCAATCAGAGTACCACTGATTGTCCCTACAATACCGGAGGAACTTCCCCCACCGGAGCGTCCGCTCCATTCTTGGGCCTGGGCAGTACCCATCATTAGGATAAGTGTAAAAAGTAATAATAATCGTTGCATAATAAGTTGAGTGATTTTATCGCAATATGGCACAAATGTAACCATCTAATTAATAGATCTAGGGGCGTATTGTTTCCACATTTTAAAACAAACCTATCAACGGCCAAATCTTGTCGACGAATTACTACAATCACACCGGATAAACAGGAAAACAGGCCGGATCAATCCGTCTGCCCTGGGTTAACTGCGGCGGTAGGTAAGGGGTGGACCGCATCCAGCACCTGGGTATTTCCACCAATGCGTAAGTACCCCTTCTTCTTTCTGGTCTTCTCGATTTGGATGCCCTGCCATTTTCGACCTTCGGGATGGTGTAGTTGAGCGTCCTCCAGTATCAGGGTACCACCGGCTTTAATCAGGATATGACTCCCCAGTGGCATCCCCAACCGGCAATTGACTTTTAGCTTTGCACCAGGGGCAATGATGAGATTCCCCCGAAGGTCCTTTGCCCCTGCCCAGACGATAGAATCGCGAATAAGGATTGTGCGATTGGTATCCAGTTGATTCCAATGGGGAACCAGGTAGCCGCGGGTGCTTTGCCCAGCTTTGGCCAATTGCAAGCGTATGCGTCCTACCTGACAGGGCGTGTAGGCATTCTGGAGCGCATTGTAGTCCATGACATTGTTGGAAGCCGCCGTGTCACAGGGCGGTTCTTTGGAGCGCGACCAGCAGGGATTATTATGGGTGGGTGTATCGGTACAACCATCGGCCATCCAGGCGTGACGCAAGCCCAGAGCATGCCCCATTTCGTGGTTCAGGACACCCCGGTAAGCCCAGCCCGGTTCATTTAATTCGTACATACCCGCCATTTTTATGGCTCGCCCCAAATAAACCCCAACCATACCGACGTGGTAAGTCGGTGATAGCACACTATCCGGATGGTGCGGCATAATAAAGATGTTCATAATGGAATCACTACCGATCGCAAAATCACGAATCACCTCTCGATGATGAATATTTTGATTTCGGCCCTTATGTACATAAAAAGCCTCCTCGCCCGTCTGATGAAAATAGATACCGTCATCGGAGGGATCCTCAGCCTGGCTTTGTAACACCATTTCATAACCCACTGGTAGTACTGGGTAGTCGTTTTGGTAAGGCAACCAGTTGGCATTATTTTTTTTCAGGTCATGGTTAGCGGAGTTCAGCAGAGAAGCGACCATTTTTCGGGCCGCCGCGGGCTCGTAATTATAGCCTCCTTCCCCGTGATCAATGAAGTGGAAGTTCACACGTAGCTGGTAGACAGGGCTATGATTCGGGTATTGTTGATCAGGAATATAATTTTCGTATTGATGGCAGGCTCCGTTTTGCAAGAGGTTCATCCGTATTTCCTGGCCATTAATCCGGATACTTTTGGCCTTACTTTCCCTGGCGGAAAAAAACACTACGTCTTCTGCTTGTACGAAATAACGCTCCATTTTAGGTGTACAGCTACCTATGCCCAGTAAGGTAAGTAGTAAGAATAGTAGTAACAAACGGCCTTTGCACATCATAGCTGGTCAATATTTTAGATACTTAAAAGTACGAGACTCCTCCAGCTTTCGCCGAAAAAAAGCTAGATTTAAAATAAATTTAATCCTGGCTTATGTTCGAGAAATTAGTACCCTACGACGCGGCCTATATAATTCTGGATGCTTACATCCAATATTACCATCTGTTTAAGCGGATCACCAAACGTGCTAAAATCCGTTTTGAACACCGCGACTGGCTGGGTATCCAGGCCGATGCGCGTAGCCGAAACAGCCTTTATCGGGACTCGGTTGGGGAGACGACCCAAAAACTGCTGGGTTTCCTGGGAGACCAGGCTGCCGATCCGGAGGTCTGGCGGCACATCAAGGAGCACTTTCAGGAAGAAATCCTGAATTTCAACACCCGAAACATCGCCGAGACCTACTTCAACTCCATTTACCGGCACAGTCATCGTGGCCGCAAAGTAGATGCCGAACTCATGTTTGTAAAAGCAACGGGTACTTATCGGGAATTCCGATCCGCCCTTCCCATCTACTACACTTTTTACGTGGCGATGCCCCTCGAGGTGACCATTTATCAACTACTCACTTGTTACCAGTTTGACACGCCTTACGAAGATCAAAAACGGGACATTAAATTCATTGTCCGAACTATTGAGAAAGAACTCCTGAAGGATGTTAAAACCTATTCTACTTCCCGCATAGAAGTCCTAAAGTCCGTTTTCTATCGAAATAAAGCCGCCTATTTAGTGGGGCGTATTTATCTGGACGATCGCATTCACCCCTTTGTTTTGCCCTTGTTCAACGGAAAGAACGGCATCGTAGTTGATACTGTCTTGTTGGAGATGAACGACGTTAGCTCTATTTTCAGTTATAACCGTTCTTATTTCCTGGTAGATACCGACATTGCCAGTGATATGGTCGATTTTTTAAAGACGATCTTGCCCACCAAGAGTCTCGGGGAGCTGTACAACTCGATTGGCTTTGAAAAACACGGCAAAACGGTGCTCTACCGAAATTATTTGCGACATATGGATACCACCCTCGACAAATTCACGATTGCGCCGGGAGTACGAGGTATGGTTATGATTGTTTTCACCCTGCCCTCCTATAATATGGTCTTCAAAGTAATCAAAGATAAATTTGCGGCCCCAAAACAAGTAACCGTACAGGAAGTAAAAGATAAGTACGAAATTGTCTCTCAGCATGACCGGGTGGGTAGAATGGCAGATTCCCATATGTTCCAGAATTTCATCTTCGAAAAAGATCGTTTTTCGAAGGCCCTGTTGGAAGAGTTGAAACAGGAAATCCCCAGCAAGCTAAAAATCACGGATAAGACGGTAGAAATTGAACATCTCTACATTGAGAAAAAAATGATACCGCTGGATATTTACCTGGAAGATGCCACCCTGGAGGAAGCAGAAGTCGTTATCGACGAATATGGAAAAGCGATCAAGGATATGGCCGCCGTGAATATCTTTCCCGGTGATATGCTACTCAAGAACTTTGGTGTTACCCGCCTGAAGCGAGTGGTCTTCTACGATTACGACGAGATTGGATACTTGACGGACTATAATTTCCGGGTGATTCCTCCTCCCCGTGACTTTGCCGACGAATGGGCATCCGAGCCCTGGTACTCCGTAGGCCCCTTTGATGTATTCCCGGAAGAGTTTTCCAAATTTTTGATTGGCCGTAAAGAGATCAAAGCTTTGTTTCAAAAGTACCATGCTGACCTCTTCGAACCCAAATACTGGCGGCAGGTACAAAATGGGTTAAAAGCAGGAAAGTTGTATACGGTGTATCCGTATCGCGAAATGCTGCGCTTTAAGCAGCGCTATTAAAAAGTGCCCTGATGACTACAAAAAATAGTATCAGGGCAACCTAGGGGAAATTTAAATGCAAAATCTATCTTGCGCCCCACCCGTGAGGTGGAGAGAATTATCTTTCTAAAAGATCAACTTCAATATAAGTAAATTGTCTCACATACTCAAAACGCTTATTCATAAATCCCCGATGAGAGATAACGATCGCCCCGGTCACAGATAATACAGACCACTACCCCCTCGTCTATTTGTTCGAGTAATTTACCCACCGCGACGGTAGCTCCACCACTACTCATACCCGCAAAAACGGCTTCTTCCTTAGCTAAACGCCGCATCATGGCCTGGGCCTCCTCCTGGGATACGTCAATCTTTTGATCTACCCAACTGTCGTCAAAAATAGCCGGTAAAAATTCCGGAGACCAACGGCGAATCCCTGGAATTCGACTGCCATCGGTGGGCTGTACCCCAACAATTTGCACATCAGGATTTTTACTTTTGAGGTACCGGGAAGTACCCATGATCGTACCCGTGGTACCCATGGAGGAAACGAAATGGGTCACCTTTTCTGCCGTATCTCGCCAAATTTCCGGACCAGTAGTGCGGAAGTGTGCTTTCCAATTATCCTCATTTCCAAATTGATTCAGCATCATACTATCAGGCTCCTGCGACAATTCTTCAGCGTAGGTACGGGCGTATTCAATCGTTTTATCCGCGGGTGTAAGAATAACCTCGGCACCGTAAGCGCGCATAGTTTGTATCCGCTCGGCAGTAGCACTTTCGGGCATCACCAGACTTGCCTTTACGCCCATTAGATTGGCGATCATCGCCAGGGCGATACCAGTATTGCCACTCGTCGCCTCGACGAGGCGCATACCCGGATTAAGTTCTCCTCGATCCATGGCTCCTTTAATCATATGGTAAGCGGCGCGGTCCTTGACACTACCGCCGGGGTTTTGTCCCTCCAATTTGCCGTATACTTTTACACCTGGCTTATCAAATAACTGGGTGAATTCTACCAGTGGCGTATTGCCGATTAGGTCAGATATTTTGTGCATAACTTGGTTCTTATGATGATTTAAATCTAGTTGGCATTTGATGAGTGTGTGTTGGTCCAGGGCGTACCCTGGCTTTGACATGGTAACGAATGTAGACAAAGCTACCCGTCGGTTAAGTGTAAGCGCCTGGAAGTGATCCGGATTTACACCTTTGAATATTCCGAATCTGTCTTGATCTGTCCAGTTTTGTAGACATTATAGTAAATACGTGCCCCGGCCGGGACACTTTCGGTAATCCAGACATTACCTCCAACAATCGCATCCTTCCCAATAATCGTCTCTCCCCCCAGGATAGTGGCACCAGCATAAATGATCACTCCATCCTCAATGGTCGGATGTCTTTTGGTTTTGGCCATTTCTTTTTTTACCGAAAGGGCACCTAAGGTAACCCCCTGATAAATCTTAACCCGCTCGCCAATCTGGCAAGTTTCTCCAATTACCACGCCCGTACCATGATCGATGCAAAGTCCCTGACCGATAATGGCTCCAGGGTGAATATCGATTCCGGTCTTACTATGTGCATACTCCGTCAGGATACGCGGGATAAGCGGCACTTCCAAATTATAAAACAGGTGAGCCAGCCGGTAGACAGCGATGGCGTAAAATCCAGGATAGGTACGTACTACTTCCGTCAGATTTACGGCGGCGGGATCCCCCTGAAGAGTCGCCTGCGCATCCTTCAGCAAAGCAAGACGTATGGCCGGCAACTTGCTAATAAAATTCTGCTCAATAGATTCGATATCGGAGGGTAATTGTTTTTCTAGACGTAGCAAAATGCGGTGCAACTCCAGCTCTATCTCCCGGGAGTGTTGCTCGAACTCCCGTACGGAAGCATAGCGATGGTTGGAAAACTCAGGAAATAAAAAACCCAGTAGTGCTTCCAGCCAGTTGCAGACCAGCGAGGGCTCTGGTATATCGGGTGCTTCCTGATGCGCTCGGAATAGATCTTTAATAAATTTTTTTTCCATCGCTTGAGTCTAATTTTTTATTTGGCAATTCACTGGATTTTATTTTCCGCCAATCAAACGCTCAACAAAAACAGCCCGGCTAAAGTTGCCACTAAATCCCAAAACTACCCCCGACACATAATACATGGCACCAGCTACATATACTGATAGTTGATCAGGCCATTAATTAAACGAGGTTCAAACCAGGTAGATTTAGGAGGAAGGATGACTCTCTCATTAGCTAACTTAAATAGCTCGTGGGTCTGTACGGGATACAGGGCAATACCAATATTATTATTATTCTTGTCGACCCCCCGTTTCAAGCCTTCCAGGCCTTTGGGGCCTTCGATATAGTCAATGCGCGGACTATTACTAACATCCTTAATCCCCAGGATATCTCTGAGGATGAGTTCATTCATGAGCAGGGCATCCAGTGTTTCCTGATGGAAACGCTCAAAAACAGAGCGCTTCCAACGCAGCCGATACCACTCCTCATTAAGATAGAGCACCAATTCGTGCTTGCGGTCTGGTTTCTGAGGGCTGGATAGATACTCTATAATACAATACCTGGAAAGTTGGGCCATAAAGAAGGTAGGCGATATACTGGTAAAGGCCTCGATCAACCGGTTAAAATCGTGTATCTCCAAATCGGTGGTGGGAAAAAGAGCACATATCGTACGTCCGTAGGGAGAGGATTGCTGGCCATTAGACAATCTTCTTGCCGTGGCGCAGCGGTGGTGGCCATCGGCGATATATACCCGTGGCACCTGTTGATCAAATAAAGTCTGGATTTGCTGGATCTTATCCGGATCCTTTAAGGCCCAGATGATATGCCGTTCCTTTTCGCCCCGAAAAGAAACCGCTAATAGTGGTTCATTTTGACAGAGTTCGTGTAATAGAAAATTAATGCCATTCACCGTTTCATAAGTCAAAAGTATTGGTTTAACGGTTGCCTTGCGCTTGAGCAACAGGTGGATTTGACGTTGTTCTTTGGTAGAGAGGGTTTGTTCATGCGGGATGATTTCCCGATCACTGTTCCGGTCCATATCCACGCCTGCCACCAACCCGGAAAAAACCCGACCGTGTTTTTCGATCTGATAGATGTATAATGCCGGCTGCTCTGTCGTCTGAAAAAAGCCACTGGCTGCATACTCCAGATAATCTTCTTTCACCGAAGAGAAAAAAGCATCAGGTGAAGTGATAAACTTCAGGTTTGGAATCGTAGCCCGGAATGGATGGAGCTGCATACAGTTTTTGAGGCGAAATTTAGGAGGAAAAGTTGAGACTGTGGAACTTTTACCACTCTTTTATGATTTACCAAAGGTAGGTCCCTAAAAAGTGAAAGGGTGGAAGATTACTCTTTCCACACCTTTCGGATAAACTAAACCCCAGTTATATATCTTAATACTTACGTATATTCTTGTTTCGATGGCAAATATAACAAAAGTAATATAATAGACAAATTATTACTGCTATTTATTTGCTTTTTCTTTATACTAAGGTAAAACAAGATTTTTAGAAATGCAACTTGTTTAAGACATTTATTTGACTCTGAACCAATAATATAAAACAAACCCCTGATAAAGAAACATTTACAAAACATCTATCGCCTAAGAGCTCAAAAGATAAAATAAGCTATGGATCACTCCACCCTTTTGTTTAAGTCCGAATGGTACGCTTATATTGAACAGAATCAATTGGTAGCCATTACTTACAGGATAAATGAGCGTAAAATGGTCATGATTGAAACCTATATTAAGGAGCTTTTTCAAAAAGGGAGGCACTGGCTGCTGGTCACAGAAACGGGATTAACCATTCCATTGCCACAAATCAAAAGCATTGTTTTATCTTCGCGCTTTGGATAAGGTAAAGACAAGGCATACCTTGCCCTTACTACCAAATTGTTAAGTGAATGAAAATACGATTAGAAATAACAATATAATGAGTAAAAGAACCATCGTAACCTCTGCATTACCTTATGCGAATGGCCCACTTCACCTTGGACACCTGGCCGGCGCGTATCTACCTGCGGATATTTACGTTCGCTACCAAAGATTACTGGGTAAGGATATCGTTTGGGTCTGCGGTTCGGATGAGCACGGTGCGGCCATTACCATACGCGCCAAAAAGGAGGGTATCCCTCCACAAGCCATTATTGACAAATACCATAGTTTAAATAAAGACACCTTCTCCAAACTGGGCATTTCTTTCGATTATTACCACCGCACCAGCGCTCCTCTACACCACCAGACTTCTCAAGACTTTTTCAAAAAACTCTACGACAAAGGTGGTGAATTTGAAGTGCGGGAGGAAGCCCAGTACTACGATCCCGAATTCAACCAGTTCCTGGCAGATCGATACATCACCGGTACTTGCCCACGTTGTGATTTTGAGGCCGCCTTTGGTGATCAATGCGAAAATTGTGGTGCCGACCTTTCCCCAAAAGAACTCATCCAACCCAAATCAACCCTCAGCGGTGCCACGCCAGAACTACGTAAGACCCGGCATTGGTACTTCAAACTGGATAAACATCAGGACTGGCTGCGCGACTGGATAAAAAACGGTGTTCTCGACGGTCAGCAACACCACGACCCCAAAAAATGGAAAAATCACGTATTGGGCCAATGCCTTTCCTGGCTCGACGATGGTCTGCGGCCGCGCGCCATCACTCGCGACCTCGATTGGGGTATTAAAGTTCCTCTGGAAGAAGCCGAGGGTAAAGTGCTATACGTATGGTTCGATGCACCGATTGGTTATATCTCTTCCACCCGACAGTGGGCCAAAGAGAACGGCAAGGATTGGGAAGCCTACTGGAAATCACCGGATAGTCAGCTCATTCACTTTATTGGTAAGGACAATATCGTTTTCCATTGTATCGTCTTTCCAGCCATGCTCAAAGCACACGGAGCCTACAATCTTCCCATCAACGTACCGGCAAATCAATTCCTGAATTTTGAAGGACAAAAATTCTCTAAATCTCGTGGCTGGGGCATTGAACAGCACGTATACCTGGAAGAATTTAAGGACTTTCCTAATAAGGAGGACGCCCTGCGCTATGCCCTGATTCGAAATATGCCTGAAAACCGGGATAGCGATTTCAAGTGGGACGAGTTCATCGATTTTCACGATAAAGAATTAGCTGATAACCTGGGGAACTTTATCAACCGGGTCATCGTACTAACCAACAAATATTTCGACGGGATGGTACCCGAGCCTTCCAGCGAACAAAGCCAGGCCATGGTTCCCGTCCGTGAGATTATCGCTCAGTACCAAAAGGATATTGAAGCTTTTAGCTTTAAAGCAGCAGTGCAACAACTGATGGAACTTTCTTCTTACGGGAATACCTTCTTTCAGGAAGCTGCCCCCTGGAAACTGTATAAAGAGAATCCCGAAGATCCAAAGATTGCCGACACCATGTATACCGGTCTGCAGATTGTCACCTTACTTTCGGTACTCTGCGAGCCCTTTGTCCCTTTTATCGCCCCGAGAATTCGAGAACTTTTAGGTCTCGAACCGGCACAAAACGGTACCTTAAAAAATCTATTAGAACAACTTGAAAAAGGTGAAGCCCTACTACCGGCTGGCACAAAAATAGGTGGCCCGGCTGTTCTCTTTCCCAAAATCAATGATCGCAAAGACAATAGTCGCCTGGAAATAGTCAATAAACAAAAAGAAAAACTGGAAAAAATTATGGCCGAAGAAAAAGGACCCGAGCGCGAACCGATTAAAAAAGAAATCCAATTCGACGATTTTGTTAAGCTGGATTTTAGAACGGGAACCATCACCGCCGCGGAAAAGGTGAAAAAAGCAGACAAACTCCTAAAGCTCACCGTAGATCTGGGCCTGGAGACCCGCACTGTTGTGTCGGGTATTGCCCGGCATTACCAGGCCGAAGACATCATCGGTCAGCAGGTGGTAGTGGTGGCGAATTTAGCGCCTCGCAAACTAATGGGGATCCTGTCGCAGGGGATGATTCTCATGGCAGAAAACGACGAAGGCAAACTGGTCTTTGTCAGTCCATCCGAGCCTTTTGGAAATGGATTTACGGTCCGCTAGATGAAATTACTCCTTCAACATAGAACAGGGCTTTTAAGTCTCATTTGTGCCCTAATCAGCCTTAGTGGTGCCGGTATAATGATTTGGCGCACCAGCCAGGGGCTCCTTTGGTCTTACTGGACACTAGTCGTCTTATTCTTCGGCTGGTGGTCACTATTCCTATTGATCAAACGCGAGGACCTCAGCCAGCAAGAACAGGTCGGCTTTTTGGCGAAAGCCAGCTTAAGTGGGCTACTGTTGGGACTGGCCTTTCCCTTTAGCCACTTACCCACGGGGTTTCTGGCATTAATCGCCTGGGTCCCCTTTTTTCAGATGGTAGAAGCGCAAATGAAGCGGGGCTGGCGATTAAGACAGATTTATTTTTACGCTTTTCACACTTTTATCCTTTGGAATATTATTGCTACTTACTGGGTAGCCAACTCTTCTCTTCCGGCCGGGTTATTTGCCATCTTGGTCAATTCGGCACTAATGGGGATCCCCCTGTTGCTGCACCTTAAAGTCCGGGGGCTCATGCCCCGCCTGAAATGGATTCCCTTTATCGCTTTCTGGTTGTCCTTTGAGTTTATGCACTTTCACTGGGAGCTCAATTGGCCCTGGCTCAGTCTGGGAAATATCTGGGCGACCGCCCCGAGTCTGGTCCAATGGTATAATATCACAGGTGTTTTAGGCGGAAGCCTCTGGATACTCCTCGTGAATAGTCTGGCCAAAGATGCCTGGGAAGCCTACCGGGACGATGCGCGAGCCCTCAGGTATTACCTGCGCCTGGGACTGGCTGTACTTCTGCCTATTCTATTTTCGCTGTATCAATACAGCAGCTATGAACCACGGGGTAGCGCCGTAAAAATTGCGGTTGTACAACCCAATGTGGAGCCTTTCTATGCAGGGCCTCTGATTGCAGCGCAACCCGCTGCCTTTCGGCAAAAATTAACGGAGCTTGGCCGGCAGACTGCCGACGCAGAGACACAATATATTGTTTACCCCGAAGCCACCCTTGATTTGCTTAACCAGGATCGGCTTAATACCGCCCCCGCTATTGTCGAACTCCGAGAGCGACTACTACAGAATAGCCCACAAGCCAGTATCATCATCGGAGCGGATACTTATCGTTTTCTGGGTCAGGACGAACCACGCAGCCGGTATACCCGCACCCAAGACAACGAGGGCGAAAAAGCTTACTTCGAAATTTACAATGTCGCCCTGCAGATCAAGTCCGACCGAACGGAGATCGATACTTATAAAAAATCAAAACTAGTGCCGGGAGCGGAATTATTCCCCTATCCCGGCCTATTGCGTTTTCTAAAGCCTCTGGTCGAACAGTTAGGGGGCACCATGGCTGGCCGTGGTGCTCAGCGCGAACGATCCAACTTCCAAAAGGACAGTCTACAGGTAGCACCAGCCATCTGTTATGAATCCGTTTTTGGGGAGCACCTGGCGCAGCATGTACAAAACGGAGCACAGGCCATTTTCATCATAACCAATGATGCCTGGTGGGACCGCACCGCGGGGCATATACAGCATTTCCACTACGCTCGCCTGCGAGCACTGGAGAATCGGCGCCCGGTGGCCCGCGCCGCAAATACTGGCATTTCGGGCTTTATTAATCAACGCGGTGATGTCCTGACACACAGCCAATATAACGAAACTACCAGCCTAAGCAATGATCTCTTATTTAACGATCAGCTGACTTATTATAGCCGAAATCCCCGGCTCATCGCTCGTTTTGCGCTATTTGCCGCCATTACCTTTTTTCTAAACTGGATCGTTCGTACCCTTTTACCGAAAGGAGAATAAGGCGCCACACAACAAAAAGACCTTACATTTTGTAATGATAGTGCTGATCTCGTTCGTGATTTCGTATTTAAACAAAGTTTAATTGCGTGCGATCGGAAGGATTTACTTATCTTATGATTGAAAATAAGTCCGTTATTAACCGTGGAGAATAATCTTCATCTCATAATTTTGCGCTATGGCTACTAAAAAAGGAGTATTGAACGAACAAGAAGCGGAGAAGTTGGAGCGAATCGCTTTTATACTTAAGACCGTCGCCCATCCGCTGCGCTTGGGCATTATTCATTTGCTGGAGCAGCACCCAAAATTATCCGTTACCGAAATATGCACTATGCTCGATAGTGAGCAGTCTTTGACTTCCCACCATCTGCAGAATATGCGTTTGAAAGGTATCCTTTCAGTAAAAAGAGACGGACGCAGCATGATGTACTCCCTAAAGGAAAGAGACGTCTCGCTGATCATTGAATGTCTGGAGAATTGTCAATGCAATATGTAAAAAGACCTAAGCACTTTCCCGAGTGCTTTTTTTTACTCATCTTGCATGAATAATCAAACATATATAAAAACATAACTTCATGGCTCTATTTGGAAAGCATTCAAAGCTGTATGCCATATTTGGCTTTAAGTGTCCGCGCTGTCATCAGGGTGATCTCTTTGACACCCCTACTTTTTCCTATCAGAAATCCTTTGAAATGAAAGAGCAATGCGAAATCTGTCAACAAGATTTTGCTCCGGAGCCGGGTTATTACTGGGGCGCTATGTTCATTTCCTACATTTTTACCGGATTCTTCTGCCTGGGTTTCGTCATGCTTACGCATTGGGTACTAGACTGGAGTATGGCTCTGTCATTTGGAGCCTTGATTGCCGTATGTGTCATTTTCTTTGTGTACGTGTTCCGGCTGTCCCGCTCTATCTACATTAATATAGATCAAAGCTACGATCCTTCCTTTAATCAATAAAGCAATATCCTTTTATTCTGGAGATGGAAAGCGTAATACAGGAAAAGAAAAAAGGGGCACCTGGCCCCTTTTCAATAATCCCGTTACGTTAGTTATGCATATTTGCTCTTTAGAACGCCGATCAGCCTCTCCTTTATTGCCTTTCTGACGAAAAAAAAGCTTTTACGGGTTAACTTAGTGTTAAGTTTAAACAAAGCTTAGTTTAATCTGTAAACTTTCCTAGTCAATCTTCTGTTCTGAAATCGAAACAAAAACAATTCAATTAGGAAATAAGGGAATTTTCCTTTGGGCAAACCAGCTCCTCTGCAGTAGTAAATTCCATAATAAATATAGTAAATTACCCAAATATTGACAACTAAACCATATAAGGTTAATATAGCATTACTATTGGTCAATTTTGGACTAGCGTTGCCTTCGAATTGCCCTTAGCTTTGTAAGTGTAATTGTTGATCGACATTATTATTCTCTAATGATCAAAAATGATGTTATTATGAAGGATTTGAAAAAAATGAAAACCCTGTTTACCGCAATTTTGCTATTTTTTGCTGCTCAGTCTTTTGCCAGCCTACCCGGCCTGCCAGAGATTGATATTGCTACCGTTGGTGTTAGTAAGAAAGTGAAAGTTACTATAGGTAACTTGAAGACCGATGCCACTATAGCTATATCCGACAGTAAAGGAGTAGTATTAATTTCAGAAACCATTGAGAAAGGTACATTCGGAAAGATTTACAATCTGGAATTATTACCCGATGGAATCTATACCGTAGGTGTGCAAACCACGCTGAAGGAGGTAGAACAGCCACTACTGATTAAACAAGGCAACATCGCCATTAACAACGAGCAAAGAAGAGAACAGCTACTTCCATTTGTAAAACTGGATCAAAAAGTAGTCAACGTTATGATGCTCAACAACCGGATAACCGATGTTACCGTAATGATCAAAAACGACAATGGTGATTTGCTGCTGACTGAGAATCTGGGCAATGTAGTAAAAGTAGAAAAAAGCTACAATATTGCTGCGCTCGATCGCGGCAGGTATCAGGTCATTATCGAAACACCCAAGCGTACTTTTTACCGCGAGGTGATTAATGACTAATTAATTTGGTAAATGTCTAAGTTTCATACGTAAGTTTAAGTAAGTTTAGTGAACCATGGCCTCGTCCATGGTTCTTTTTTTTGTCTACTCGCATCGCAGAGAGGCGCTGAAATCGCTACTAATCAAATTTTTCTGTACTTTTAGAGCGCATTCAATTCTATCTCAACAATCCCGAAAGCCATGCGTCACTTTTATCTATTCCTGGCATTATTATTTAGTCTGCCAGTCCTTGCCCAAAAAACGTATATCCAGCCCCCGACGAGTACCAGGGTCCAACAAGCACAACTGCGGCTCGATCCGGAAGTCATTCAACAACTCAAGCAGAGAGCTCTCCAACCCGGTGATGAGCATGGAAGACTACGGGGACTTGATTTTTTCTCAATGGGTAGTCTCCAGGCTATGTTTCCTGGCACCCGCAAAGTCGTTATCGATCCGCATACCCGACTACCCATCTACCTGGAGGGTACTTTTGACTACAGTCCCTCCATACAGACCCGTAGTGATATCCCCAAAGCCAGTGCTTTTGCTTTCTTACAACATTTCCGGGCACCACTGCATTTACAAGCTCCCGAACAGGAATTCCGAATCCATCGGCAAAAGACGGACCCCAGGGGTATTACTCGCACGCGGATGCAGCAATACCACCAGAACATACCCGTTTATGGTACCGAGATCATTATCCACAGCCGCGCGAAAGAAGTCCTGCTATTTAATGGCCGCTATTTCGCCACGCCGGAGCTAGAAAGTATACAGCCGCACCTTTCGGCAAAAGAAGCTACTGAGATTAGCCGGGGGGATCTGGCTCAGCGCACTCCCCTACTCCCCTTTACAGCAAAACTGGAAGAATTAGTGGGCGAATCGGCCATCTCAAAACAAGAACTGTGTATTTATTTTAGTGACCGGGCGGGTAAAGAAGCGCACCTGGCTTACGAAGTCCATACGGCGGCGAGTCCGCTGGAGAAGTGGACCTACCTGATCGATGCCCACAGTGGAGCCATCCTTAAAAAATATAATCGCGTCTGTACTTTACATTATCACCCAGAGGATGTATCCCACAATCAGGTTGACTGGTCCAGCCTCCGGCTGCCAAAGCCCAAGGGGAATTCCGCTCTTTTAAACGGGCCCCGCACCGCTACTGCGCTGGATCTGTCCGGCACTCCGCGCCAGATCAGCACCTACGAAATACTGGATACCTTTTATTTATTGGATGCCAACCGTCAGATGTGGAAAGACCTCCCCGAATTCCCCAATAATTTTGAAGGGGGCATTTATACCGCCACTGCCAATAATACCAATACCGAAAATTTTGAATCCAGTAATATCATTTCCCTCGATAATAGCTGGAATGATCCGATAAGTGTATCGGCGCATTATAATGCCGGCCTTTCCTATGAGTACTTTCGGCAAACCTTTAGCCGCAACTCCATCGACGGACTGGGCGGCAATATTGTCTCTTTCATTGACGTGGCCGACGAAGACGGGGGTGGACTCGATAATGCCTTCTGGAATGGTCAATTTATGTTTTACGGTAGTGGAAGACAGGCCTTCTCGCCACTAGCCGGTGGCCTGGACGTAGCCGGGCATGAAATGTCGCACGGGGTCATTCAGAGTACGGCCAACCTGGAATACCAGGGGGAATCTGGTGCCATCAATGAATCTTTCGCTGACATATTCGGCGTAATGATCGACCGTGACGACTGGCTACTGGCGGAAGATATCGTTAATCGACAGGTCTTTCCGACCGGAGCGATGCGCAATATGAGGGATCCCAATAACGGCGGTACACGCCTGGGCGATCGGGGTTGGCAGCCCGCTCACGTAGATGAACAATATTTTGGCTCGGAAAACAACGGCGGGGTGCACATTAATAGTGGCATCCACAATCGAGCTTTCTACCTGGTAGCCAATCAAATTGGCAAAGATCAGGCGGAGCGAATCTTTTACCACGCCCTGGATAACTACCTGACCCGTTCGTCCCAGTTTATTGATGCCCGACTTGCCGTTATTCGTTCTGCTCAGGAGCTACTTGGTCCCAATACGGTGTCCGCGGTGGAAGCAGCCTACGATGCCGTTGGTATTGGTACGGGTGCCCCGACGGCGCCGCCCGCCGAAGCCACACCCAATGAAGGCCAACAATTTCTGATGATGGTGGGCGATGATAATTTTGGGCTTTACATCACCGGACTGGATGGTAACCCTATCGACGGAGCTAACCCTTTGGTCAACGAAAGTATTTTATTCAAACCCAGTATATCCGATGATGGTAGCCGTATCTTATTTATTAATAATAACAATCAACTCAAACTGGTCGAGATAGACTGGATAAACGGGAGCTTTGATTTATTTACGCTCAGTGAAAACACTATCTGGCGTAGGGCGGCCATTTCCAAGGATGGACTTAAAGCGGCGGTTACCACCACCGACTTGGATCCAAACATCATCATATTTGATCTTAGTACCGGCGAGGGGCAGAGCTACCCACTCTATAACCCAACCACCGCACAGGGAAATATCAATTCGGGAGATGTTCGCTACGCCGACGGACTAGAATGGGATCTCAGTAGTGAATTTGTCATCTACGATGCCTTCAACGAGGTAGAAAGTCTCGCGGGTACCTCGACCTATTTTGACATCGGATCACTCCACGCCTGGGATAATGAGACCGATCAGTTTAACGACGGCTTTATTGAAAAACTATTCGCTACCCTCCCTAAAGGTGTAAGCATTGGTAATCCGGCGATTTCTAAAAACTCGCCAAACATTCTTGTCTTTGATTACCTCGATGACGAAGGGAATACCGCTGTCTATGCCGTAGATATTGAAACGGGAACCAACAAATTAATTACCACCACCAACAACCTGGGCTTCCCCAACTATTCCATTCAAGACGACTATATCCTATACGAGGAAGATGGTTTTATCTTTGGCAAAGTGATCCAGGCTATTCCGTTGGCGGGTGATAAAATCAGCACCAACGGTTCCGTTATCGATGTTAATTCGGGTTACCGCTATCCCAACTGGTTTGCTACGGGGAGCCGGGTTATTTCTAACATTGAAGAGCGAATCAACCCCGATCAGCTGAGTTTTACGGCCCTTCCCAACCCTAGCAGCCAGAATATTTTAGTAAAAACGCAGATTAAAACATCCGGGCAGTTACAATTCGAGATTTACGATATGCTGGGGAAACAATGGTATACACACCGAGTACAGGTACTCCCCGGGCCACACCAAAGCATCCTGCCGGTAGACCAACTCCCCGGTGGTGCTTATATTCTAAAAATGCGCCAGGGGCAAAGTATCAGCACCCAAAAAATCATCAAGCATTAGCCATCAATATGGCTAATGCTTGATCAGTAAGCGCTTAAATCAATTCGATTTAGGCGCTTACTTTTTAAAGTAAGCTTCCAGTTTTGGCTCAATGCCTTCGTTAGGCGCGATGACTACCTCGCTATCGCCCATTATCGTAATTATACTCTTCACAAAGTCCTTTTCCTCTGCCTTAAAGATATTATCCACATATTGTTGCGGATTCCGATCAATGTACGGGAACCAAGTGCTGTGCACCTGAATCATAATCCGGTGTCCCTTTTGGAAGGTATGCAGAATGTCTTGCAGCGGGAATTCGATCATTTCTGCTTTACCCGGTGTAAAAGGCTCTGGATCGGAAAAGCTACGGCGGAAGCGCCCCCGAAAAGTCTCAGCCCGCACCAGCTGTTGATAGCCGGCCATGGTAATGTGATCCGGTGTGATCTTTGAAGCTTTTGCATCATTAGGGTATACATCAATCAGCTTGACCACAAAATCGGCATCAGTAGTCGACAACATAACATTGAGACGAGCCATAATCTCGCCTCCCAGGGTCATATCTTCCTCCAGGATCTCCGTCTGGAAGGTTAACACATCTGGTCTGCGGGAGGCATGCCGCTGATCATCGGTCATATAAGCTCTGGGCGTAAAGCCAGGCTGTACGATCTCCGAGCGATAAGGAACCGGATTCATGGGATCAGAAACATAAGAGAAGCTTTGTACGTTCTCTGGGGCTTTGTTGATCAGGAGTTGACCATCCGTCCCGAAGCGAAAGGTATATTCTGGTAAATCGGGACTGGGCCATTTGGCGAATTGCTTCCACTCTTTAATCCCTGTATCGAATAACCAGGCTTCCGGCAAATCCAGATTTCCTTTATTCTTAAGGTGAAATTCAAAGAATGGTGTTTCAATATTTTGCTGGTACCAGGTTGATATACTATCTCCAAAATAGATATGATTGACGGCCTGGACACCACGCTCTCTGGACCAGTCGCCATGACTCCAGGGGCCCATAACGATGTTGTTTTGAATCCCCGGATTCTCCGCTTCCAGGGTCTTGTAAATATTCAGTGGCCCGTACAGATCTTCCGCATCGAACCAGCCCCCAACGGTTAGCACCGCATGATCAACCTCTTTCAGATGCGGAATGATGGCGCGTTTTTGCCAAAAGGCATCATAGTTAGGATGATCGACGTGTTCCTGCCAGAAAAAATCATCGGGGTAATATTTCTCTGTGACATTCTTTAAAGGACCAATACTCCTATTAATAGCGTAGGTATCATTCAAATTACCTGCTTTGCGGAATTCCGTCCAGGCATCCGAATACCAACTATCCGTGGTCGGACCATCGGTCTGGTAACCAAATACCGGAAAAGCAGGTAAATAGCTTTGAGTAAAAGCCCCCATATGGTGGAAATCATCGAAGAAAAAATCCGAAACAGGCGCCTGTGGTGAAGAGGCCACCAGGGCCGGATGCGCATCGGGCAGCGCGGCGGCAGTATAGAAGCCAGGGTATGAAATCCCCCACTGCCCTACTTTGCCGTTGTGATTCTTGATATTCGCCAGTAGCCACTCGATCGTATCGTAAGTATCCGAGCTTTCATCCGTTTCCTTCGATTTATTCCCGGGAATATTCGGTGTCATATTCGTCCAGGTACCTTCCGACATCCAGCGTCCTCGCACGTCCTGGTAGACAAAAATGTAGCCCTCTTTCATCAGGTATGGATTGGGGCCCAGGGCATTTTTCATTTCCCCTTCTCCATAGGGTGCCACACTATAGCAGGTACGCTGCATCAGGATGGGATAGGCCTTGGATTGGTCTTTGGGGGCATAAACAACGGTGTAGAGTTTTACTCCATCCCGCATCTCAATGTATTGTACGGATTTATCGTAATGGGTAGCCACGTAGTCGTCGGCCGGCTGGGCTTGTGCCCAAAATGGTAAGCAGAGTACTGCCAGTAGTAGTAAATATCTCATATTTGGTGGTTTGGTAGTTTCGCGGTTGGTCAAGGAACATAGCCCTTGCAAGATCGTTAAATAAATAAAGTAAATATTATTATGCAAGATCAAATAAGAACTTACCTGCTAAGCCTACTTCTCACCGGACTGTTGATGACTTGTGGCGCTCCGACAAGCGATACGGCCCAATCAGACGATAATGAGTTGCCGGCAAAAGCGCCACAGGAACGTACCGAGGCCCTGGATGAACGCCAGACCGAATGGTCACAAAGCACCTATGCCGAAGAACCGGTCAGTGATAGTCTGCGTAAGGAAATAAGTGATACCAGTGCAATTAAAGAAGAATACTAAACACTTACCACCCTCTAAATTTCGGAGGTTCGATGCCTTTCAGGCGGGCATAGACAATCATTTGACCCCGATGGTGCACCACGTGATCATTCATGAGCACTATAATCTGTCGCTTAGACATGGGCCCGGCGAAAAACTTTACTTCTGTCTTTAATTCCTCGACCGGAAAATCAATCACCGCGGCGGCCGCATTATTAAAAGACCGTTCCAGCAATTCGATCACTTCTGCTTTTGTATAATCATCAGACCTCAGATCAGCCTCCAGCTTTTTCCCATTGAGATAAGCACTACTGAGCCAGACCATATTAGAAGCCGTATGCAAAAGCTGGCGCTTAAAGCTCATTTGTTCTTCCGTAGGCTTAAAATCGTAGTATTCTTCTGGCATAGCCTGCGCCAGCTCCAGGGTATAGGCCTTGGCATTCGCCCATTTTTGTTGAAATTCCTGTAAGTAGCTATCCTGGGCTTTTGCCGAAAGGCAAAGTAAAAAAGCGCAAAACAACAGAATAAATCGATTCATGGATGTGATTTTATGCCTACTCTCCAATCGCGCCAATTTCTACACCTTCGGAGTAAGCGACTTTGATATTATTTTGATTAAAGGCTTTCTTTATGGCCTCGTAGGTAGCAAAAGTTACCTCCCAGTAATCGTCAGGTGCTACGTAAGGACGTACGGCCAGTAAAACACTATGCGAATCGTAATTTTCAATACCAATCTCAGGAGCCGGATCCCGAATAACCTTATCGACCTCCATTAACGCTTCCTGAATGATTCCCTTTACCCTGGGGAAACTCTCCTCATAGGGCATGGTTACGTTGAGTTCCAGGCGAATCATTCCCTTTTTGGAAAAATTAGTGACAATCCCTTCAATCACAGAACCATTGGGAATAATCAGGGTTTTCTGTCCAGGAGTGACAATTAGGGTATTAAAAATCTGGATTTCCTCTACTTTACCGAATTTGCCGTCTACTTCTATCCAGTCTCCTATCCGGTAAGGCTTAAAAATCAGGATGATGATCCCGGCAGCAAAATTGCTCAAACTCCCTTGTAAAGCTAATCCTATCGCAAGTCCGGCGGTCGCTAACACGGTCACAAATACCGTAAGGTCGAAACCTAAATACCCAGCCAAAATAATCAGCAAGAGGCCTTTCAAAAGAACACTAAGAATCGATTGGGTGAAGGAAAGTAAGGTATCACTAAAACCGATATTACCCAGTCCCTTTCGCGTAAGCCGGACCAAACGATTAATCAGTTTGAAGCCCAACCACAAAGCCAATAAAGCAACCAGCAATTTAGGGCCGTAAAACACTACGTTATCTACCAGAAGATTCCAATACTTCTCGATATCCACGTCAAAATTCATGTCACCGGATTTGTTAATCTAATAAAAGATTGGTTTCGCACCACGAATATCGCAAATGTCTACCACACCACCAAGTGGATAAATAGGGGTGCAACCTTCTATCTTGCATCTGGTCTTTAGAATGGAGTTATTTAATGAAAAAACAACAGACATGAAATGTCCATGCGCCTCAGGCGCACCAGAACGCGGATGAATATCGGGAAGGTGCTTAGTGATCATAGTTTTGCCCTTTAGTGTATCTTCTTTTTGACCGCAAAAAGAAGCCAAAACTCCCCGCTAGGATTAGCCATTTCTTAACGCTGCACTGCCAGGAAGCAGCCTAAAGCTGGCAAACTCGTGCGAAATAGGGAATGCTAAACTTAATGGTAGTGTAAACTT
>DATFKA010000083.1:0-52031 GCA_035268885.1 Saprospiraceae bacterium | reverse complement strand
TTTTGTAGTGGGAGAAATAGAATCGGGACTAATGGATACCCTCGTGCTTTGCGAGGGGGATTCGATCCGTCTTGGAATGAACTCGAATCCAAGTTACACCTATACCTGGTCACCGGGAGATAATCTGGATGATCCCAATAGTAATAATCCGCTCTTTAGCGGATCGGAGACGACGACCTATTTCGTAACCGTTACCGACGGGGTTTGCGAAGCGATGGATACCGTCACGGTAATCGTACCGGATGTTCGCCTGGAGCCAGATCTACCGGATACGCTCTACACCGATGGTGACGCCATTACGATAGAGACAATGGTAGATGCCGAGACCTACACCTGGACGGATACTAGTGGTCAGGTGATTGGTACCGGATCGAGTATCACCGTAGATCCGGATTGCGAGGCTTATTATTATCTGCAGATGACCGATGAGTTTGGCTGCGAATACAACGATACGGTAGTAGTGATTAACCCAATTATAGAAGTAGCGGTACTACCCGAATCGCCCATCACGCTCTGTGTAGGGGACGAGGTGCAGATTATGGTGGAAAATCTAAAAGATTGTGATACGCTAAGCTATTCATGGAGTCCGGACAGTATTCTGGTATCCGGTGGCAATACCGATAGTCCCACCTTCCGATTTGATGAGGCGGGTAATTATCAGGCAATTGGTATTGTGACTAATCAATACGGGACCATGGATACGATAGTAGTTGACTTTAATGTAGGGAATTTGGACGGTCTTGGTCTGGTGTCGCCTTTAACAGGCTGCGTGGGTGATGCTTTTGATTTGTTCCCGGGGGCAGATTCTACCCTGGCTTATTCCTGGTCGCCTGCGGATCTGCTCAATGATCCCACTGCGCCCAATCCACGTACCATTCCACTTGATCGAGATACCACATTTTTTGTTACGGTAACTTTACCGGGTACTACCTGTATGATAGAAGATACCGTAGTAGTTGATGTAAATGACGATATTATTTTGGATATAAGCGCTGATCCAGGTTTGATGGTTTGCCCACAAACGACCGTTACGCTGGAGGCGGAATTAGACGAAGGAGCTACTATTGCCTGGTTGGATGCTGATGGTAACCTGCTGGGGGCCACAGATACGCTGAAGGTAGATGTCATGGACGAGCCCATCGAAATAACGGCCGTGGCCCGCGATACAAACGGCTGTGAACAGCGCCAGACGATTACCCTTACTCCCGAAGAGTTGGAAGTAGGTCTGGATAGCCCGGTGGAGGCTTGCGCCGAAATTCCTACGCCCATTAATCCAGGGGGTAGTGCGGATTACAATTACGAATGGTCGCCAGCAACGGGGCTAGACGATCCATTTAGCCCGAATCCAATTTATGACGCGAGTATGGATCAAACTTTCGGGGTGACCGTTACTGATCCTGTGACGGGTTGTATTGTGATGGACTCTGTCGAGGTGAATATCATCGATCACCCCTCCATTACTGTAATAAGTAATGACACCATGATCTGCGAGCCGACCTCTATCACACTCATGGCCGAAACAGACCAGCCGACTACGCTGGAGTGGTTTGCCGATGCGGAGATGACGATGCCGCTCGGTACAGGTACCAGCATTGCAGTGATGCCGGCTGAGGGCCTCAACCAGTATTTCGTAAAAACGGGTGATGAGATTTGTATTGATGATCGAGATGTAGACACAGTTCGGGTAGAGGTGATCGACTTCTCAACCGTGGCGCCAGATACCTTGCTGGAGATTTGTAAAGACCAGGAGACGCAATTAAACCCGAACGGGGATGACCGCTTCTCTTACGAATGGTCGCCAGCCGAAGGCCTAGACGATCCACTAAGCCCAAATCCTTTATTTAACGGGGCGATGGATCAGGACTTCACGGTTACGATTACCAGTCCGGACGGTATGTGTATGGTAGAGCGGATGCAAAAAGTAAGACTGTTAGATCCCGTGAACCTGGATGCCGGTACGGATACCATTTTATGTCGGGAGGGTAGTTTTACGCTTGAGGCTTTCCACGAAGGTGGACAGAATGTGATGTGGGCTGCGGATCGGGACTTTACCGAATCTGTATCGAATGGGGATAGCTACGAAATCGAGCTGGAAGATGGTGGTCGTTATTACTACGTAAAAGCAGAAAATGGCCTGGGCTGTACAGAAGTAGACAGTGTCTTTGTGGGCGCTGGCCTAATTGATGCGATGCTTCCCGAGGAAGTACTTGTATGTGATGCTGCGGAGGGAGCTATGCTCTTAGTGAGTAATAATAAACCAGATCAGGAACTCACCTACATGTGGATGCCGGAAGATAGGCTAGATTCAGATCCAATGGTCGGCCCGATGGCTACCTTACTGCCCGGAGCCGATGGATTAGTAATGGTCATCCTGGAGAATCAATTTGGCTGCTCGGCAGAGTTAAATACCCGGGTGGTCGTCGATGATGTAGGTAGTGCGCGTATTGAAGCCAGCGATACTGTCGTACAGGTTGGTAATCCGGTAGAACTGAGCGTCGTAGATTGTGAAGATTGCCAATACGAGTGGTCTCCTACTGAGACGATTGATAATCCCAACTCCAGTATGGTGACGGCAAGACCCCTGGAGACAACAGAATACTTCGTGACCGTAACTAAAGGAGACTGTGAGACCGTACTGAGTATTACCATTATGACCGAAGGGGTGCTTTGTACGACCGAAAATATTTTTGTGCCCCGAGCCTTTACGCCTAACGGTGATAACCAGAACGACGTACTATTTGTACGCAGTAACGTCATTGATGAAATGAATTTCATTATTTACAATCGTTGGGGGCAGGAAGTCTTCGATACCAGCGACATTAATGAAGGCTGGGATGGCACTTTCCGCGGGAATGAATTGCCGCCTGATGTCTATGGTTACTATTTACAAGCCAGATGTATAGATGGTAGTGAACTTACCTTGCAGGGCAACGTGACCTTACTACGCTAAAAGATTAACCATTGTACTTAGTTTAGAATATTATTAGCAATGATGAGAGGAGTGACCCAGGGTCACTCCTTTTTGTTGAAGTAATCCTGTATTTTTCGTACGGTGTTGATACTGACGACTTCAGCCAGATCCGTAGGACTGGCTGTCTTTACTTTTTTGACCGAACCAAAGTGGCTTAATAATTTTTGAGCAGTCTTTTCACCAATACCCGGTATTTGGGTGAGTTCGGTATTGGTGAAATTTCGGGAGCGCTGATCCCGGTGGAAGTTAATGGCAAAGCGGTGCGCTTCGTTTCGAGCGTGCTGAATAAGTTTTAAGGACTCTGATTTTTTATCAATATACAAGGGGATTGAATCGCCCGGGAAAAAGATTTCTTCCAACCGTTTGGCGATACCGACCACCGTTATTTTATCCTCCAGTCCAAGTTTATTGATGCTTTTCATAGCGGAACTTAACTGCCCCTTTCCGCCGTCAATAATGACCAGTTGGGGAAGAGCCTGTCCTTCTTCTTTCAGGCGTTTGTAGCGACGGTAAACGACTTCTTCCATGGAGGCAAAATCATCCGGCCCCTCCACGGTTTTAATATTAAAATGGCGGTAGTCCTTTTTTGAAGGTTTGGCATTCTTGAATACGACACAACTTGCAACGGGGTGGCTACCCTGGATGTTGGAGTTGTCGAAGCATTCGATATGAATGGGTACTTCCTCCATCTGCAGGTCTTTTTGTAAGGTGCGTAGGATGCGTTCGGCTGAAGTTTGGCGCTTGGTGCGACTGGCTTCCTGCTTTTGTTTTTGTAGTCGGTAGTATTTGACGTTTTTTACCGACAGGTCCAATAGCTTTCGCTTGTCGCCGATCTTAGGAATGGTGATCTTGATGGATGGATCGCTAAGGGGCACGGCTTTCGCCAAAATAATTTCCGGGGCCTGGCTATCGAAGCGCTCTCGCAATTCCGGGATGGCAAAGGCCAGTAGGTCTGTCTCGTCGTCATCCAGGTTTTTGACCAGCTCTTGGATGTGGGTGCGAATAATCGCGCCGTTAACGACTTTCATATAGTTAATGAAGGCCTCTTTTTCTCCACTGGTAATAGAAAAGACATCCACGTCACGAATAGTAGTACTGACTACGGTAGACTTACTCTGGTAATCCTCAAAGGCACTGAGCTTCTCTTTGATACGCTGTGCTTTTTCAAAATCCAGGTTGGCGGCCAATCGTTCCATCTCTTCTTTGAAATGGCGCTTAACGGGAGCAAAATTACCACGCAAGATATTTTTGATCTGCTCGATTTTTTTATGGTATTCCTCTTCGGATTCCAAGCCTTCGCAGGGCCCCATGCAGTTTTTGATATGGTATTCCAGGCAGACTTTGAATTTGCCGCTCTGTATATTTTCTTCTGATAGGTTGTACTTGCAGGTGCGTAGTGGAAACAGCTGTTTGATGAGTTCTAAAATGATCTTAAGGCGGTATTTGGAGGTGTAGGGGCCGAAATAAGTGGAACCATCCTTAATCAGCCGACGGGTAATGTATACCCTGGGAAAACGCTCATTCTTGACACAGATATAGGAATAGGACTTATCGTCCTTGAGCATGACGTTATAGCGAGGCTGGTGCTTTTTAATCAGGGTGTTTTCCAAAAGCAGCGCGTCTGCCTCCGTTTCTACGATGGTGAAAATAATACGCCTGGCATTTTTCACCATGACGCGGGTGCGGTGGGCACGTCCCTTGCGATCACCAAAGTAGGAGGCTACCCGATTGCGCAGTACCTTGGCTTTACCTACGTACAAAATGACGTCATCTTCATCCAGAAAGCGGTAAACGCCTGGTTCACGGGGTATGGTATCTGCTATTTTTTTGAAATCATTCGTGGTCATAATCAAAAGGCCTGCCTACCTCCAAAAACGTACAATGTCTTCGATAGTTTCCCGCGCTTTAATGATTTGTATACTTTGATTCTTTAGGCTGTAAGCAATAACTTTTGGGCAGGCTCGGCTACAGTGGCGCGACCACATGCCGATGGCGTTGGCACCCGCGTCGGCAATTACTAATTTGTCTCCTTCCTGGATTTCAGCTAGCGGTCGCTTTTTGTCTAAAAAGTCACCGGCAAAACAAAGTGGTCCGGCTACGTGAACGACTCGTTCGGTTGCCTGCTTTAATTGTCCTTTGGGGTCTAAGACGGCCATTTGGTGTCGTGGGCTGCCCTGCTGATAAATTTCCCGAACGAACATGTCGGCTCCTGCGTGTACCATCGCAATGGGCTGTTCGTGGTAGGGCGTTACGTATTCCACGTCGCTAATGACCCAGCCGTTGTGAGCGTGTATGAATCGTCCGAATTCTGTAAACACCTCGTAGTCACTAAAAACTTGTGGGCAATAGTCCTGTATGTAGGCCACCAGGGTTTCCATTCCGGTTTGAGCGGTGTCTGCTTCATAAATGGCAGGGAAGCCGCCGCCAATATCCATATAAGTAATGGGCTGTTTGATACCCCTTTCTCTCCGGGCTTGCTGGATATCCTCTCCCAGATCATAAAGCAGACCTACCGCCTTTGCCGTAGCATCCATTTTGCTGATTTGAGAACCAATGTGCATATGTAGCCCTTCCAGTTGTGGATAGTCGAGATAAGCCTGTATGATCTTTTCGCGCATAGAAATCGGTACGCCAAACTTGGAAACTTTCTGGCTAACATCAAAAACCTCGGGAGCACCTGAGCTGAGCATTGGGTTGATGCGTAGACCTAGCCTTAAGTGCTGCTTGTGAGCAATGCGGGGTAATTCTTCCAGGCAATTCGCATTTAACACCATTTGTGGGCAGTTGCTTTCGCAAAAATCGATCTCGGCCTTTCTTTTGACCGGCGAGTCAAAAATGATGTCAGCACTCGCACAACCAGCCGCTCTGGCCAGGTGTACTTCTTCAATCGACGCGGCCTCCAGTCCGAATCCCTGGTGGCTTAGGTACTTTAAGATCGAAAGCAGTGGGTTGGTTTTTATGGCAATGGCGTGTTTTACCCCTTTCGGGAAAACCTGACGCAGGTGCTCTAACCGGGAATCTAATTGATCCAGACTATAAAAATAAATCGCAGAATCACTAGAATCGATAAGTCCTTCCCGAAGACCCCATTGATAAACTTTCTGGTATTCGGTCTTGGCGATTCTGTTCAGTTTGGAGAGGGCTAAATCGGTCGTTTGATCGGTTGATGTATCTAATGACATATAATTGATTTGTAAATCTACTTTTGCAGGGATTTATCTAGATTTTTAGTTCAGTGTCCCGAAAATAGACAAACCTGAAGTGAAATCAGTTCATGAGACTCGTTTTTTTCTATTTACAAATGCAATTAGTTATCCATTTTCAATAAAAATAACGAATTTTGAGCTCTAAACTAAAAAAATAAACCATGAACCGTCCCTATCTTTTTTTACTAGTAATGATGAGTATTTTTACTGCCGCTTGTGGCGGTTTAAATACCCAGGTCATCGGTGAGTTGAGCGAAGCCGATCAGAAACTGTTGAAGGAAAATAACTACGAAACCTTTCAATCTGGACAATTTTTTGTGCATTATCCCAGCGAAAGTTATACAGCGGAGCACAACAAAGATTTTGAAACTCGTCTACAAACAGCACTGGAAAATATTAAACGTACGATCGCAATAGACGCTTACGACCAAACGGTGCATTTTATTATTTTCGAAGATCAGGCATCTTTGAATAGCCACACCGGAAAAGAATACTGGTATTTCATTAATCCGAGAACGCATGCGGCCTACTTGGTCCACAATGAGAACCGGGAGCCCTACTTTACCCGAACGCTATTTCAACTAGCTGCGGTTGATACCTGGGGGCTGGCCAAAGCAGAGATTTTAGCCTTTGGAGGCGCGCTGTTTGCAAAAGGAATTTGTCAGGATATTACTTTCTTTTTGGACGAGGTGGGCGCAAAAATTATTCGGGATAATAATATAATGTCTTACCGGGCTTTATTCCAGGATTTTATACCCGCTCTGGATGGAGCACCCGTACTGGCAGAAATACAAGCCGCCGCTCTTTTTCAATTTGTATACGATAATTTTGGCGTGAATAAAGTGAAACAACTTTGGGAGGAAGGTATGCCCCGGCTGGAAGGCGTCGTGTATATGAGCCCCGGTGAGGTAGAAGCAGAAATATTAGGGCGCTGGCGAAATTATACCCCTACCACCGAAGTAGATTGGGATAAGATCAAATTAGAAGGCTGCTAAATCGATAATACCTGGTTGTAGACCTCGTCCACAACCAGGTAATTTCTTCGGAGGCTAATTGAAATCGACGGTAGGTGCATTTTGGGCACTTTCTTCCGCCTGGAAAGTGGGCTTTTTGTCAAAGCCAAAGATGCCGGCAAACATACTACCCGGAAACTTGCGAACGGCGGTATTGAATTTGGTAACCGCCTCGTTGTATTTATTACGGGCGACTTTGATCCTGTTCTCCGTACCCTCCAACTGCACTTGTAACTCTTTGAAGTTTTCACTGGCACGTAGGTTAGGATAATTTTCAGAGACCATCAGTAATCGCCCTAATGATTGAGAAATGCCACTTTGCGCTTCCTGAAATTGCTGTAATTGCTCAGCCGTGGCATTACTGGGATCAATATTGATACTGGTGGCCCGGGCTCTGGCCTGGGTTAGGTTGGTCAGGGTCTCCTGCTCAAAATCAGCGGCCCCCTTTACGGTCTGAACCAGGTTAGGAATCAGATCAGAGCGACGCTGGTAATCAGACTGTAGATTGCCAAAGGCAAGGTTGACCTGCTCGTCGAGCTCGACGAATTTATTCTGGTAGCGCCAGCTACTCATAAAGGCCAGCCCCCCAATAACGATCAGGGCAATGGCTAATGGAAGTAGGGATTTCATATATTTTTGTTTTGATGAAAAATGATTGCTTAATTTAGATAAAAATGTATTATCGTACGAGTCGCTGCCCAAAAAATAGTAGGGAGCTTACCCAAACGAAGATATTCTACACTTTCCCCCGAAAAATCGCAAGTTTTTTTCGATGAAAGCCCTTCTAAATTCAGACCAACAACATGAGCTTAGCTGATTATTATCCACAGCGTATTATCTGCCTGACCGAAGAAACGACGGAGACGCTCTATCTACTGGGTGCTCAAAATCGAATTGTAGGCATTTCCGGATTCACCGTCCGTCCTCCCCAGGCTCGTAAGGAAAAGCCCAAGGTGTCTACTTTTTTAGACGCTAAAATCGAGGAAATTTTGGATTTGAAGCCTGATTTAGTGATCGGGTTTTCTGATATTCAGGCAGATATTGCCAGGGACTTGATTAAACAGGGGATTACCGTGTGGGTGAATAATCACCGCAGTGTAGCGGGTATCCTAAAGATGATCATTCAGCTCGGTACCCTGGTGGGTGAAAATCAGGCAGCTCACGACCTGGTTCGTAAAATAGAAGGACAAATCGCGGATATTCAGGCGGAAACCCGGGGCTGGGATCAGCGGCCCAAAGTGTATTTCGAAGAATGGTTCGACCCTCTTATTTCGGGAATCCAGTGGGTTAGCGAACTGGTAGAGATTGCTGGCGGGGAAGAAATTTTTCCTGAGTACAGCCGGGAATCTTTGGCTAAGAACCGGATCGTCAAAGATCCGGATCTGGTCATTCGGCAGAATCCGGATATTATGCTCGCTTCCTGGTGTGGAAAAATGGTCAAAGAAAAGAAAATTAGAGCGCGGGAAGGCTGGTCAAAAATCGCCGCCTTACAGCATAATGAAATCCACGAAATAAAATCGGCCATTATCCTTCAACCCGGCCCCGCTGCTTTATTAGAAGGTTTACCCATCCTGTATCAGATCTTTAAAGACTGGCGGGCAAAACGGTCCAGGGGAGGGCTTAGTTCTGCACCTGCCACCGAATAATCAGCGGTAAAACGTAGGCTTCTTCTCTTTGCTTTGTCTCTGTCTCAGCGGCCATTTGAGCTTCCGGGTATTGGATTTTGCCGGAAGGCAGCAAATAATCACGGAAAGACCGATACAATTTATCTTTTGCATCCCGGTTTTGCTCATCGAATTCGTAACGATCCACATAGCGACGCCAACGGGGAATTGGCTGGTAACTGCTTAGAATGAAAAAGTGGTGCGTACCAGCATCCGGGAATTGATAATAACTGACGGGGGGTAAGGTCACCAGCGTATCTTCCTGGTTGTATTCCAGCATCCAGGCGGGAGTAGTACTGCCATCGGGCTGTGCAACGAATAGGTAGGTACAACGCCCTTTGGGTATTCGGAGCTGGATCTGGTAGCGATCATTTACCCGGGCGGATTGCGGACGGTCCAGTTGGTATACCTGCTGATGGGAATCGAAGCTTACGCTACGCTGCTGTAGGCGTCCGGCTTTATCTTCACTTTGTTCTAATTGTTGGATACTGACGTCCAGTTGTAGCGCGATGGGTCGGCCGAGTTTTTCGTCATTCTCCGGGCCTTTAAAGCGCGTGGGATTGTCCAGGCACAATACTTCTTTTGCCTGGGCTAAAAGATCGCGATAAGTCATCCAGATATAGCCCTGGTCACCCCAGTGATGACCTTCCTCTGCGATAAGTTGAAAGGAAGCGGTAGGACTGTCATAGCCAATAATCAGCATTCGGCAGTTGCCCTCCTGACCCTGACCATCCCAGGTCGTTTGGCCATTGAGCTGCCCTGTGGCAGGCTTGCGGTCAAATCCTACCAGTATGGGGAGGCCCTTGCTAATGGTGTAGCGCATACTTTTTATCTTATCGTAGCGTCGGGTACGGGAGGTGAAAAGGCGATAGGCACTTTTGGGTGTTTCAAAACCCAATACTTGTCCTGGCGCAATACTGTCGGTCAGGTAAGCCCGGTCGAGTAGGCTTTCCTGATAAGCTTTTTGGATGGTCTCGGCATAATAGGCAAGAAGCCACTGCCGATCGTTTAGACTGTCTGGACATGGCTGTGGTAGCGGTGCGTAGGCCGTCAAACTGGCATTAAAGGGCAGACTACGACTGCGAATATACCCAAATGATACCCGCGAATGTTCCGTATAGTTTTTTTCGGGAAACCAAATTGACTTATCTTGGTCTTGTGAAAGGATAAGTGTCGGTAGCAACAGGAATAGGAAGAAGAGAGGTCGAGTTATCATAGTATGTGGGTGTCGTGAGTAATATGCTATCATTGTAAACAACTAGCTATGGCCAAAGGTGAAAATACGATAATCTACGTAATGGGCGTGTCTGGATCAGGAAAATCTACGATAGGAAAAGCGCTGGCCGAGCGCTTGGATTTCGCCTTTGCCGATGGGGACGATTTTCATCCTCCGGAGAACGTGGCCAAAATGTCGGCTGGCCAGCCCCTTGACGATCTAGATCGAGTTAGTTGGTTGGCAGCTATCCATGCTTTCGCTCAAAAACAAGCCCGAACGACGGGGGTGGTTATTGCCTGTTCTGCGCTAAAACAAAAATACCGGCGGCAACTGGCCCTGGGGAGCGAGCCACAGGTGCATTGGGTCTATCTTCGGGGAGATTTTGAACAAGTTCTCGAGCGGATGCAGGCGCGGGAAGATCATTTTATGCCGCAGACCTTATTAGCTTCACAATTCGAAACGCTGGAGGAACCAGAACGGGCCATTACGGTTTCTATTAACCAGGCACCCGTGGACATCGTTGAGAAGATTCTTGGCCAACTCCCCTGAGTATTTTTCTTTATGAATATCTGGGGTATTTTCTGTACTTTGCGCAGAAAATACCATGCAACATTCTTTTGATATCCTGCGACAGACCCGCCGGAACATCCTCAGTATCATTAATTCTCACGATCTGGATCAACTTAATGAGATTCCCACTGGTTTTAATAATAATCTGGCCTGGAACTTTGGCCACGTTTTGGTTACTCAGCAGCTGTTGTGCTACCGACTGGCTGGATTAGAAGCTAATCTGGGCGACCAATGGATCGAAGCCTATCGCAAAGGGACGAAACCAGAAGGTCGATTGAGTAAAATGGGCTTAGACTACGTACGGGAGCAATTTTTAGCATTAGCCGACCAGATGGAAGAAGATTATAATAAAGAGCTTTTTCAGGAGTATAAACCCTACGAAAGTAGTTTCGGCATTAAGCTGACCAGTATTGAAGAAGCTATTGCCTTCAATAACGTACACGAAGGTATGCACCTGGGGGCTATGATTGCTTTGCGCAAAATGGTTTAATTTTTTGGCGGAAGCCATCCTGCAATGAATCACCAAATCACCATATAATGAGTAAAACACTGAAAATTGTATTAATCGTACTGGGCGGAATTGTAGGTCTGGGCTTACTTGGGTATTTCGTGGGCCTTCCTTACATGATGGAGCAAACGAAAAAAGCCAGTCCGGAACAGACGATCGCTTATAATCAATTGGGGCTTGACCTGGAAGTCTTCTACTGTCGTCCTTCGAAGAAAGGGCGAGATGTTTTTGCGGAAGAAGGCTTGGTTCCCTACGGTGAAGTGTGGCGCACCGGTGCCAACGAAGCGACGACTTTCGAGACGGCCACCAATCTTAATATTCAGGGAGAAATATTACCGGCTGGTAAATATACTTTGTGGACTATCCCGGGAGAAAATAGCTGGGAAATTATTTTTAACGAAAAAATGTACGATTGGGGCGTTGGCTGGGGCGCAAAAGCAGCGGTTGAGAGAGAACACGACGCTTTGGTTGTAACTGCTCCGGCCGAAACCACGGGGCAAGCGGTCGAAATGTTCACGATCGAATTTCAGGAAATGGAAGAGCTATACCTGGCTCTGAAGTGGGATGACACGCGGGTGAAAATTCCTATATCCGGAGAATAATCTTTCCCTGGTTGAGGTTATCGGCCATGCGTCGATGGGCACTGGCCACCTCGGAAATGGGGAACACCGAGTCAATGACCGGGCGGAGCGCAGCTGTTTCGAAATGGGACCAGCTGCGCTCTTTTAAATCCTGAGCCAGCCTGATTTTATAATCCAGATCGCGTGCTCTCAGCGTTGTACCTTCTACCTTTAAGCGCTTGAATAGTATGGGGCCTAAATTTAGTGGTCCTTTTATTTTCATTCCGCCCAGGAAACCGAGCATGATCAGTCGGCCATCGGAAGCTAAAGATTGTAGATTAGCTTCAAAGTAGGGGGCACCAACAAAGTCCAGAATGACGTCTACGCCTCCTTCTTCTGTATATTCGGCTACCATCTCCGCGAAATCATCGGCTTTATAGTCAATACAGTAATCTGCGCCAAGCTCTTTACAGAGCGGATGCTTATGAGCGGAGGCTGTAATGAGAATATCGGCTTTTTTTAGTTTGGCTAATTGAATGGCCGCGGTGCCTACACCACTGGCTCCTGCGTGGATGAGTACTTTTTCACCGTAGTCTAGTTTTGCTAGCCAATGTAGTGCCTGAAAGGCCGTCATAAATACTTCCGGGAGGGCTGCGGCTTCCTGAAGGTCCAAGCCTGCGGGCACCGGCAGCGCCAGTTTTTGGTGTATGGTACAGTATTCTGCGTAGCCCCCACCCGGGAGTAAGCCACAAACCTGATCGCCAATCTTCCAGTCTCCGACTCTGGCTCCTTTATCAACCACCCGACCCGCTATTTCCAGGCCCAGAATATCACTGGCTCCTTTAGGCGGCGGGTATTTACCTTCTCGTTGCAGCAGGTCGGCCCGGTTGACAGCCGTGGCGGCCACTTTAACCAGAAGCTCATCCGGACCAGCAAGGGGTTTGGGGGCTTCTCCCATCTTGAGTTGCTCCGGTCCGCCAAAGTTATCTACCAGGATAGCTTTCATAAGTCTATGGTTTAGAAGCGGAATAAATGACCCATTTTTTCCTGCTTGGTTTTCAAATAACCCAGGTTCTCTTTTTTAGGGGTGATAATGAGTGGGACTCTTTCTATAATCTCGATATTAGACTGTTCGAGCGCTTCTACCTTATCTGGGTTGTTGGTCAGCAAGCGAATTTTTTTGATGTCGAGTTCTTTGAGCATCGCAATCGCAACATCGTACTGTCGAGCATCAATTTCGAGCCCCAGATGTACATTGGCATCGATGGTATTTAAGCCAAGATCCTGTAATTGATAAGCTTTTAATTTGTTGATGATACCAATACCACGGCCTTCCTGACGCAAGTAAAGGACTACGCCACCCGTAGCGGCGGTTTCCTTCAGCGCCGTATGTAGTTGCTCGCCACAATCACAGCGTTTCGAACCAAAAAGGTCACCGGTGATACATTCCGAATGTACTCTTACCAGTGTGGGATGATCCGTCGTAAAGTCTTCATGAACCAAAGCCAGGTGGGGCATCCAGTCCTGCTCGTCACTGGAAAAAGCGATCATATTGAAGTTACCCCAGGGCGTAGGAATAAGAGCCTCGGCTTGTCGCTTAAGAATATTGCGCTGTTTATTCATGAAAACAAAGTAATATTTAGTGGTATGATGTAAGGAACAAGTCAGTCGGGCAAAGGGTTTTTGGCTAAGCTTAAAAATACACTTTATACGGATAAAATACCTGAAAGACGACATTTTGTAGTTGATGGGCTATTTTTTGGAATCAGTCTGCTTTTTTTCCTATGTTTACTAGCTTAACAGAGTATATCCTTACTGCTTTACGTGTCAGAACTGGATTTGAATCCGAACTTGCAGCAGAATACCGGCTATTAATTAGGCCGTAATATACACGAAAGTAGCACCGATTTAATCGGGTAGCTAAAGTCTAATAAGCAATCTTAAAATAAAAGAACTATGCGAATTAACCAATCTGCCCTCATTGTCATCGGAATAGGTATTCTTATCACTGTACTCCTATTCATCCCCTGGGGCTCCAAAGAAGCCCTGGATCTCAGCTTTGAAAAGGAAGCACAGTTGACGGTTTACAGTCCGGAAGGGGAGCAACGTACCCAGTTTGCCGTAGAACTAGCCGATACGCCGGAGGAGATTGAGCAGGGCTTGCGTTTCCGCAAAAAGCTAAAAATGGAGCACGGTATGTTTTTTATTACCGAAGAAGAAGAGGTGCAGAGCTTCTGGATGTTTGATATGTTATTTCCGATCGATATTATCTATATCGATAGCGCAAAAGAAATTGTCTACATTTCAAAAGCCATGCCCATTGACTTTAAAGAGCCCGTCCCCGCTTTAGCCCCCAGCCAATATGTATTACAGATTAACGGCGGGCTATCGGATAAGTACAATATCAGTATTGGGGATCGAGTAGACTGGACACTAAAAAATAATTAGGGCGAAGCTAAGCGCTTCGCCCTAATTATTCAGTAAGAGCTAATTCGAAGCTTCAGCTTCGATTCCGGTATATTAGTATCCATCATCTTCCTGAGCAGAAGCCGGGGGAGACATTTCAAAGTCACCAGGTCCGGCTACGCGGAACTCTACGCGACGATTCATGTAGCTGCTGGTGGCAGGTACCAGATTGTCTTCGCTACCTTTCCATTGTAATACCATTCGGGAGCGGGCTACACCGTGCTGCTGTTCCAGATGGTCAATTACTGATTTTGCTCTCTGATAAGAAAGGTTATTATTAATGGTCTCACTACCCGTAGCATCGGTAAAGCCAATCACCACGATGCGGAGATCTTGATTAGAATTCAGGGTGCGGGCGATACTTGCCAGATTGCCATAATCGGAATACTTGATACGATCACTGTTAGAGCTAAAGTGAATCATGGGCAAGAACCATTCTGCTGTATTAGAGCGGCCGTCCCCACCGCTTACTGGCTGGTAGTTCTGTAGGGCCTGCTGGATCAATTCATTCACGCGTTCTTCGGAGACGCCGTCTCCGGAACGAGAGGAGGGTTGTCCGGTAACGGGATTAATCGCCACCCCTTCGCTGTTTACTTCTTCATCGGCTCTGGGCGTATAAAAAGGCTCTTGATCCAAATGATCCGGCACACCATCGCGGTCACTATCCAGGGTGCGACCTTTGACGTCGACGATAGCTCCTTCGGGGGTGTTATTTTCCTGGTCCAGGGCATCAATGACGCCGTCGCCATCTGAATCTTCCAGTGACACTTCCGGGCGGTTTTGTAGCTCCTGGATATCGTTCATGACATTGTCCAGTGGGTTAACCCAGAAGAGCGGTTCAGATTTGTTGGCGATATTACCCAGATTGAAGTTTACCGTAGCGTTCACTATCGTAGGAACATCACCGAATAGGGACTTGTTATTTCTATCTGCTTCCAGGGTGTAGCCGTCTATTCGATCCGTACGGGAACCAAATAGGCTAAAGGCCTGTGCTTCCAGACCGAGGTTTACTTTCGACGAGAGGCGAAAACTGATTCCTGCTCCGGCAGCGATGTGTGGAGCAAATTCCGGGTCCACCGTTTGTACAATACGATTACCACGCAAGTCAATGGCGCCATTGGGCTCCAGATAATCGGCGGTGAATCGGTTGGCACCAACGCCGACCATGGCGTATACGTTGGTTCTGCGCACGGGGCGATCAAAGTTAAAGCTATTCAAGGACATTACACCGAGGACAGAGCCACTCATCCATTCCGTATCGGAAGACCAGTTGACGGGACCGGGAACCACCTTGCTACCGGAAGTATTACCGTACCAAAAGTCACCGCGAATAGAAAAAACATGGTCTAATGATTTACGGAAGTGAACACCTGCGGCATAACCCAATTCGCGATCGAGATCACCAGATATAAACATAGTTCCTCCTTGCAAACCAACTTCCCACATATCTTTGGGTTTGGCTGCATTTTGAGCAGAAAGAGAGATGCCAAATGTAAGGCACATAATTAAAGTGAAGAATTTTCTCATAAAATCGGAGATTAGGATGTGAAAAATGGGATTACACATGTATTAGTTAATGAATTAATTTTGATATGTCGCGTATTTTAAGTGGGTAAACGATATATACTAGTTAGACATGAGCATTCTTTGAAATGCTGATGTCTAAAGATAGTCGCCTTTAAGGTATGACAGATTATGATAAGAAAAGTCACGCCAGATATTAAAAAAAGACTCATATTTTAAAATACCTGTATGTCTAAGCCTCTATGCATTAACGTAAACAAAGGTATTCTTTTTCTACTGGCTAAGCAAAAAAAAGAGCGAAATAAGCCGCTCTAATAGATTTTTTCTTAAAAAACGTATGCTTTGGCTAAAAATCTTCGCGATTTGCTTCGTAATATTGTATCTGCTTCTCTGTCTCATTAGTATCAAAGGTACCGTATGCTGGAAAATTGGCTTAGTCCGCTTAAAAAATCGGATTTACTTTCAAAGAACTTTCAATCCGACCAATTGGGACCCTCAATTGGGAAACATACTACGCGCGGTGGTATGCCTAATCTCGAGGAGATACAAATTGCACTGGTTGGTCTTAGTGCCGCCACGGCCGATCCCATTCGGTCTTGTTTCTATACCTTTAAGGACCATTTTCCAAATGTATCAATTGTAGATTTGGGAAATTTGCGTAAGCCAGGTTTAGATTTTAGTATTGGCGCGCTGGCTGAAATCAGGGCAACGGGTATGCTGCCTGTTCTTATTGGCAATGACTTGCCTTTTGCCCAAGCGCTGTACCGGGCTTTGCGGATGAACTTTGCTTCTATCAATATGGTCATCGTGGATGAACGGGTCCCCTTAGATCCCGACCAACTGGAGAATCCGGAATATTATATGAATCCGATTGCCCTTTCTGGTGATTCTCGGATTTTTCAGTTGGGATTGATTGGTTATCAGCGTCATTTTCTGGCTCCCCGTATTCAGCAATTCATACAAGATCAGCATTACGACATTTTACGCCTGGGAGCGGCTACCCAGCAGCTATCTGAAACGGAGCCCATTATCCGCAATGCGGATTTATTTGGGATTAATATCGCTGCTTTGAGATCCGACCAGATGCCCGGTGCGTTGCGGCCCAGTCCAAGTGGCTTTTCCGTAGAAGAGGCTTGCCAGATGAGTTATTACGCGGGCATTAGTGATAAGCTGAAGGGCTTATATCTGCTGGGATACGAACCCGGACAGGACCAACGCGGCCAATCTGCCATGGCTATGGCCGAAATGCTTTGGTACTTTGTGGATGGTTTTCATCAACGCAAGGGCGATTATCCCGCTTCAACCGATGGCCTGACAGAATATATCGTTGAGCTCAAGCGATACGATTACCAGCTTACATTTTGGAAAAGTAAATTCAGTGGGCGGTGGTGGATTCAGGTTCCGGTTAAAGTACGACAACGGGATATGCGCCACCGCTTAATTCCCTGCTCCTACGAAGATTATAAATTGGCTACTAAAGATGAATTACCGGATCGTTTGATTAATGCTTTTAAGCGCTTTGCTTAAGTGGAAGTAAACAGTTGCTCCAGGCGGATGCCACGAGAACCTTTCAATAGGAAAAAGGTGTCTTTCCAGTTTTGACGCTCAAACCAGTCTCTCATATCCGCTGTATTGGTGAAATGGCGAATGCTTAATTTCTGGGCAATCCTTTCGAAATGCGGGCCTACCAGTATTACCTTTTGTTTACCCAAATGCTCCAGGGCAAAGTGGGCGATCCGCTCGTGTTCTACGGCACTATCTGTTCCTAATTCCAGCATGTCCCCCAAAATAGCAATTTTCTCTCTGGAGGAATCACTTTCGATAAAGTGTTGTAAGCTGACCAGCATACTGGATGGATTCGCATTATAAGCATCCATTAAGATCTGACAGCCCTTTTGCCAGTCCACGAGTTGGGAGCGATTGTTTTCGGAAATATAATTTTCCAAAGCGTATTTTATCTTGCCCGGAGGAACTTTGAAGTACTTACCAATACAGACGGCTGTCATAATATTTTGGAAATTATGGCGACCGAACAGTTGGGTTTGGGCGTCGACCAGTGTTCCATCTTTATCCAGAAAGGCAATTTTTAAAAAGGGTTTTTCCTGGAGAAGAACGGTCTCGTAAGCCGGTTCTTCCAGGCTGGGGGTGTTCGATTGGCCATAAAATATCTGGTGATCGACCGGTTGTGCTAGCTGGCTAAGGAAGCGTTCGTCGCGATTGATAAAGGCGGTACCATTATTTTGGGCAAGGTATTGATAGAGTTCACTTTTACCTTTTTTTACGCCTTCAATACCGCCAAAACCCTCGAGGTGAGCCTTGCCAATATTCGTGATGAGTCCGTGGCTGGGTTCTGTGATGGCAGACAGCGCAGCGATCTCTCCCTGGTGATTAGCCCCCATTTCAATAATAGCGGCTTCAATGTCCAGTGGAATCTGTAATAATGTTAGGGGGACACCGATGTGATTATTGAGATTACCACGGGTGAAATGGATTTTGTAATGGGTCTTCATTACCGCGGCCATGAGCTCTTTAGTGGTGGTTTTTCCATTACTACCCGTAATGCCTATTACGGGAACGGGGAGTTGTCGACGATGATGGGTAGCGAGGGCTTGCAGTTCTTTTAGTACATTATCAACCAGAAGCGTTTGCCTGGATAATTTTTGGTGCACAGCGGGGTCATCTACTATCGCCAGGCGAGCGCCGGCATCCACTGCGGCCTTTGCAAATTGATTGCCATCAAAATTTTCCCCTTTTAAGGCAAAAAATAAGTCCCCAGCTTTGACGTTTCGGGAGTCTGTACTGATGTTTTGTCCTGCCTCGAGATATAGGGTGTATAGTTGTTCTATCTTCATTATTTGATTGCTAACCGTTTAAATCTTAGGCCCCAAGTGGATATTCTTCGCCTCAATGATCCGGGGAAATGAATTTACTCCGAGCCAAATCCAGACTCAAAAATACAAAGATCAGATGAAGATATTCTAATTATATCGACTTGTTCCAGCACACAGCACATATAAAAGCAGAAAGGCGGGTCCGTTTTACGGACCCGCCTTTCTGCAATAGCTATTGATCAAAAAGATTAATATCTTCTTTTGACTCTCTTGGGTTTAGCACCAAAGCGATTGGTACCATTTCCGACGTTTGCTGAAGCACCCCCAATTTTATGCATTGCGCAGCGAAAACCGATCGTCTTGTCCGAATCGTCTTCGTCTTTAAAACGACGAGCACCGGGAGACAAATAAAAGGCCCGATCTGCCCAGGAACCGCCTTTATAAACGCGAGCACTGTCACTAATTAAAGTATATTTATTGTATTCGTATTCTGCATTGGATTGCTCATCGCCATCCAGATAATCCCGCGCTTGTGAGGTTCGGATATTGTCACGGTTGGCAATTTCCTCATCGGTCAGGTAACGGTACTGGACACGTCCCAGATTATCTTTCTCTACTACGGTACCATCATCCGGATTGCGATCTAAAGTTTTGAATTCATTACCACGGAATGGGTTGATATCCTGGTTCTCTACGTCTTTCAGCGTTAAACTAGTCATGGGACGGTAAACATCGCCTACCCACTCATTGACATTACCAGCCATGTCGTACAGACCAAGGTCATTAGGTAGGAAAGAGCGCACTGGCGTGGGGAAAGGCCCTCCATCGTTGGGGCGCCCAGCCATACCCATGTAATCACCGCGGGCACGCTTGAAATTAGCCAGCATCAAACCCTGGTTCTTATCTCTTTTTTGATAGCGCATGCTCGCACCATCCCAGGGTAAAAGGCGCCGATCAGTAATATTTTCATTTTGCTCTGACTCCAGATTACCTACCAAGGCAAGCGCAGCGTATTCCCATTCTGCTTCTGTAGGTAGACGATAGGAGGGTAATAAGAGACCATCTTCTCTTTTGATACGACGAGTCTCTCCGGTAGCCTGGTTTTTCTTACCTTTTTTGGACACTCCCTCGTACTGACCTACCAGATACGCATCCGTATTAAAGTGATCATCATCCTTTTGTTCCGGAGTAGGCTCAAGATACCCTCTCTCGATCAACATCATTTCGTTTACGCGATCCGTTCTCCACTTGGTATAATCTGTAGCTTGTTTCCAGGATACCCCCACCACGGGGTAATTATCATAAGCAGGATAGCGGAAGTAGTTCTCTACCATGGGATCATTGTAAGAAAGTTCTTCGTACCAGATCAAAGTATCCGGTAGTGCCGCTCTGGCCACTTCTGGATAACTCTCACCGTATACCCGATTCATCCAATAGGTATATTCCCGGTAGTCAATATTTGTGACTTCTGTCTCATCCATGAAGAAAGACTGGACAGTAACCCGGCGAGGAACGTTGTTCCATTCGTACATGACATCCTCCTGGGTAATACCCATAGGAAAGGTACCCCCCTCAATGGGGACCAGATTGGGACCAATTACCTGATCTTCGAAATCTATTTTCTCGAAGCCACCCCACTTTTTATCATTGTAGACCCAACCCGTGGTAGAAGAGCGTTCTTTAGACTTACAAGAAGTGAATAAAACGGCTACAACCAGGAGTAACGAGCTAACCTTCAAGACCTTTTTCATTCTGTAATTAATATTTATTAGTTAAATGACCTTTTTTACTGTTTTGAATCTAAAGCCGCAAAAGTACTTTATTAATTAAAAATTTTAAAACAATTATTAATATCGCTTCTGCGCATATTCCTGCGGATTGTTCTGCTATCTTCCAAACTAATGCTGACCGAAATTTCATGACTACCTCCGGTGGCCGCCAGAGACAGACCCGAAATAGTAGCATCATAACTATACGCGATCCTCAAAGAATTATAGCGTACCCCCGCCATAATGATGGCCGCATCGGCGTTTTCAAAAGTATGTCGATACCAAAGTCCACCAAATACACTTTCGTATCCGGCGTAGGCTCCGACATTGACCTGAGTGTATGGTCCTTGCCGGATGTACAGGAGATTCGGTGATATAAACGATGCCCCCAAACGATTATTGTTTGCATTAACACTAAATTCTGCCCCGGTGTGAAATGTAAAGCGCATCGGGCGTCCCAGGCTGAGATTATTATTGATGTTTAGCCAGTTTTCTTCGGCTCGATTGAGGTGTTTGATGGATAAGCCACCGTAGAAATTACTGTGGTAGACGAGGAGTCCCATTCCCAGATCTAAATTAGATTGATTAAACCGCTCGGGGGGGACCTCGGAGCTAAAAACACCATCTTCCAGACCCACCCGGGGATCAAGTTGATCTTCGAATATTAACTTTTCCCAATCGAGACGGGTTTGCGTGAACCCAGCTTCCACTCCAAAGATAAAGGCCAGATCACGAGAAGCTCGGATCTGGTAGCTGTAGACACCCGTAAACTGGTTGGTCTTGTAGATGCCATTACCGGCGTCATCTCCCATGACCATCAGACCAAAAGAACTGTTCAGGTCCTGTACCGGATGCTCGTAACTGATGGCATAACTACGGTAGGCATTAGGCCAGCTGGGCCACTGGTGCCGATAGACAGTACTGATACGCGGCGCCAGACTGACCCCCGCAAAGGCTGGATTGAGATTAATGGGAATCGCAAAATGTTGACTGAACACCGGATCCTGAGCAGAGAGCGTAAAGCCGCCAAAGCAAAAGAAAAAAAATAAAAGGAGACGGTGTATCTTCATCATGACTGCTCAACTATTGATTTTAGTAATCTCGGTACCTCTTCGTCAAATTTTGTAGCAAGTACTGCGTTCCTAATTATAAGAAGTGAGGGAATGTTTTTGTTGCGACAATTTGGGTGTCGTATTTTTATGGCGTTGTAAGATTATTTATAGAAATTGCTGTGTCTGTTTTATTCAGATGCATCTCGTATGGGTCGGCTTTCGCAAAAGGCTATTGAAATTGTACTCAACTTATGAAAAATTATTTGTCTATCTGTTTTTTCCTTTTAAGTTTTGGTCCGCTACTGGCGAATCCACCTTTTTACGTGGCTTTTGAACTGGATTGGTCCGAACCAATACAGGAAATAAAAGTAGGCGATCAAGGGCAGACCAGATTGCGCTTTGATGGTGCTTTTTTCGACGAAAGTCGGCCCTTACGACCACTTTGCTATAAGACTTTCCCCGTAGATGGTCCGGGTGAAATCTTTGTCCAGATTGAATCAGTCAGCTATCAGTCGCTGGAGTCCTCCATGGAAATAACGCAGGAATGGCCCCGCGAATTGCAGTTCCAGACCAGCCTGCGTAAAGATCGCGGGCAATATTTTGGCTCCCTTGAATTCATACCGGTTATCCGGGAGGGGAGCGGGCTAAAAGCGGTAAAGACGATTCGTCTGCGGGTAGAGCAGCGTCCATCGCCAACGGTTCAGCCCCGATCGGGCACTTTTACGACGGAAAGTCAACTGCGGAACGGAAATGTATACAAAATGGCAGTCTCCCGGCCGGGTATTTACAAACTCACTTACAATTTCCTTAAAGATGAGCTGGGGGTACCCATTGATGCCGTAGATGTACAGAACCTACAGGTGCTCAGCAACCTGGGCGGAATGGTGCCCCAGGGGCCCGGCCCGGATTATCGCGACGATTTGGAAGTTTTGCCCATGTACACCCAAGGACTGGAAGATGGTCAATTTGAGGAGGGCGATTACATAATCGTTTATAGTCAGGGGCCCGATCGCTGGTTTTTTAATGCCAGTACCCGTAGTTTTGAATTTGAGAAGAATCTATACGATACGCAGCATTATTTATTTCTTAAGGTGGGTAGTGGCAGCAGCCGTAATATAAGCTCCGAAACCAGAAATGATATAAGCGTCTCCCCTTTTGAATACTTCGATGACTTTCAGGTTCTGGAGGAAGAAAAAGTAAATTTGTTGCACTACTGGGGAGAAACGCTGGGCAAAGCACACGGCTCCGGACAAACCTGGTACGGGGATCATTTTCGCAATGCCCGCTCCTATACTTATAATAGTTTCGAATTTCCCAATCTCATCACCAACAGCCCCGTGCAGGTTTATGCGCGTATGGCCCTGAGAGCCGAACAGCGCTCCCGTTTTTCATTGAGCATTAACGGCCAGGCGGTAAATAGTGAATTTGCCAATCGGGTAGGTACACTGAGCGGGCCACTCGATAATATTAATAATTACGCCTTTGGAGCCACCCTACGCAACGCTTTTACAGTTGACCAGGATGCTTTTTCGGTTGAGGTAGCCTACCCCTTTCCACAGTCGAGTAGCGACGGCAGCGAAGCTTGGTTAGATTTCATAGAAATAAACGCACGACGACAGCTTTCTATGGTAGGGCAACAAATGGCCTTTCAGGTGGTCGAAACGAGCAGCCAGTCCAGGGCTGCTTACCGGCTGAGTAACGCTCAGCCGGGGCTGCAAGTTTGGAACATTACCGATCCCTTGAATTATCGGCATATGGAAGGTCGTATTCAAGTGGATAGCTATGACTTTGAAATACCCGGTACGCAAAATATAGTCCCACGATTCATCGCTTTCTATCCCGATCAGATTCAGCAAACGCCCGCAGCGGTAGGGGAGATTCCTAATCAAAATCTACACGCTCTGGACCAGGTGGACATGGTGATCCTGACCACCGAAGAGTTAGAAGCGGAAGCCCAACGCCTGGCGGAGCACCGGGCGGCTTATAGCGGGCTTCGGGTCGAGGTCGTATTAGACAGGCAGGTGTACAATGAATTTAACAGTGGCAAAAGAGACGCCGGGGCTATTCGCGATTTTGCCCGGATGCTGTACAATCGAGATGAGAACTTCCGCTACCTCCTGTTATTTGGGGATGGCTCTTTTGACCATAAAGATATTTATGGACTGGGCAACAACCTATTGCCCACCTACCAACAGGAGTCCTTTAATCCATTGTTTGCCTTTCCGGCAGACGATTACTACACCATACTGGAAGAAGGGGCGGGTCTGAGTGCGCTTTCCAATATTAGCGTAGGGCGTATTCCGGTTAATACCGCACTGGAAGCCCGACAGGCGGTGGATAAAATTATTAAATACGATGCCAATCCCCAGGCATTTAGCGACTGGCGCAATCGTTTGGTTTTTGTAGCCGACGACGAAGATGGGAACTTACACTTGCGCGATGCGGATGAAATTGCCGAAGAAATACGGGAGGATTTCCGGTTTTTCAACCAAAACAAAATTTATCTGGATGCCTTTCCACAGGTCTCAACGCCGGGAGGGAATCGTTTTCCCGAGGTTACCCGTGCATTAAATGAAGCGGTGTTTAAGGGTAGCCTGGTCATCACTTATTTAGGGCACGGTGGAGAGGAGGGCTGGGCCCAGGAGCGCATCCTGAATATTAGCGATATCCAGCAATGGAATAATGCGGATCGTATGCCTTTACTCATGACGGCTACCTGCTCTTTCACCAGCTACGACGATCCGACCTTTACTTCGGGTGGAGAAGAAGCCTTTCTGAATCCGCGGGGTGGCTCTTTTGCGCTGATGACCACAACGCGCGCCGTTTACGCTAACCAGAATGCTCAATTGACGGAGGCCACGCTGGATCGCCTTTTTACGAAAGTAAATGGTCGCTATCCAAGCCTGGGAGAAGCCATGCGTACTGCAAAAAATGCCCTGCCGGGCTCCAGTATTATCACCAACTCGCGTAAGTTTACCCTGATTGGTGATCCGGCCCAACAACTGGCAATACCAGAATACCAAATTCGAACCAGTCAAATTGATGATGAGGACATCACCGGTGGCCAAACGGATACCCTGCGTGCCTTGCAGATTGTAAAGATCAGTGGTGAAGTACTCGATTTACAGGGGCAGTTATTCGATGGCTTTAGTGGCATTGTTTATCCGACTATTTATGACAAGCCACTTACCCTAAAAACCCTGGGGCAGGATCAGGGAAGTCGGGAAGTAGATTATAGTGTACAGCGGAACGTTATTTTCACAGGTAGAGCCTCTGTCCAAAATGGTCGCTTTACCTTTAGTTTTGTGATCCCTAAAGATATCAATTATGAGCTGGGTTTTGGTAAGATTAGTTATTATGCCGTTGATCAGGGGGATCTGGTCGATGCTACTGGGCTCTATGATGAAATTATTATCGGGGGAAGTAATGCCGATGCCGTAGCCGATGATCAGGGTCCCGAGATCGAAGTATTTATGAACACCGAGGACTTTGTTTTTGGTGGGGTCACAGATGCAAGTCCTACCTTGCTGGTGCAACTGGAAGATGATTACGGAATCAATGTCGTAGGGAACAGCATCGGGCACGATCTGGAGGCGGTCCTGGATGACGACACCCAAAACACCTTCCTGCTCAATGATTTTTTTCAGGCAGAGTTGGATGACTACCGACGCGGTGAGGTCCGCTTTCCACTCAGTGATTTGGAAGAAGGCCTACACACTTTGCGGGTCAAAGCCTGGGACGTAGCCAATAATAGTGCAGAAGGCTATACGGAGTTCTTGGTGACTTCCTCTGAGGAGTTCATATTAAATCACGTATTAAACTATCCCAATCCTTTTACAGACCGTACCTGTTTTCAGTTTGACCATAATAATGCCAATCAGGACCTGGAAGTGATGGTACAGATATACACCGTTTCGGGCCGTCTGGTAAAAACCTTACAGGCCAATATTTTCTCCGACGGAGCGATACGTCAGGACGATTGTATCGAATGGGATGGTCGTGACGATTACGGTGGCCGCCTGGCACGAGGGGTTTATTTGTATAAAGTACGTGTTCGATCCAATACACCAGGGCTCGATCCGATCACCGGGGAGAGTGATTTCCAAAAGTTAGTGTTGTTAAAATAAGGAGCTCAGACAGCGAAATGAAAGCTGATCGTATCTATCTCCCTAGATAGGATTGGGGAAGTAGTGCTGCATAGCTTCCTGCGGTACACTTATGTCCAGGCTTTTGGCAATATTAGCCAATTGTTAAAAAAATTAAGATTTGCTATACTAAGTCGCTGAAAAAAGCGTAAAAGAAGGGAGAAATGACGATCTAAAAGAGAAAGAAAAAAAATGGCAAGGCTTTTGCTTTTAATTTATTGGAGCATCTTGTCAAGGATATACTTTGAAGAAATGCTATATTTGCGAAAATAATTAAATCGATAAATTCCATGAAGAATTTAATACTCTTGCTGAGTTTGATTGTGCTTATCGGGATTGGCCAGCCTGGGCAATTGCAGGCACAGTGTATCCCCGGAGATGGTGGATTAATTAATCCGGATGGTACCCCATGTATCAATACGGTAGTGACGGCGGTACCATTCCTGAGAATTGTATCCGATGCTCGTTCGGGGGCAATGGGAGATGTAGGTATCGGTCTGAGTCCCGATGCGAATGCCATGCATTTTAATGCTTCCAAACTGGCTTTTGCTACCGAAGACCTTGGCGTTTCGGCTACTTATACACCCTGGCTGCGTGCGCTGGGTCTTAATGATGTATACTTGGCCTACCTGACGGGCTACTCCAAATTTGGAGACGACCAGGCCGTGGGTTTTGGCTTGCGTTATTTCTCCCTGGGTAGTATTCAGTTTACGGACCCGAATGGTCAGCCCCTGAATACGGGCCGTCCTAATGAATTTGAAGTTTCCGTTGCTTACGCACGTAAACTATCGGATCAGTTATCAGCGGCGGTGACAGCCAAGTTTATCTACTCGAATCTGGCAGCAGGCCAAATTGTTGATGGAGAGACTATCGAGCCGGGCGTAGCGGGGGCTGCGGATATATCGCTAACTTACATTACACCCATTAATCTGAGTAATGCGGAATCGGAGTTAACCGTAGGCCTTGCCCTGAGTAATATTGGGTCAAAAATCACCTATACCAACTCCATCAACCGTGACTTTCTGCCCGCTAACTTTGGTTTAGGAGCCGGCTGGAAGATTCAGATGGATCAGTATAACTCCATCACCTTTGCGGCAGATGTTAATAAACTTCTGGTCCCTACCCCTTGCCAGGGACTGGATTGTGATCAAAACGGAGATGGCACACCAGACTGGAAAGATGAATCGCCCATCGGCGCTGTTTTCTCGAGCTGGTCGGATGCGCCAGAAGGCTTTCAGGAGGAGTTGCGGGAGCTGATCTACTCCGTTGGCGTAGAATACTGGTACGATGAGCAGTTTGCCGTACGTGCCGGATATTTCAACGAGCACCGCCAAAAGGGGAATCGTAAATTCTTTACCGTAGGACTAGGGCTGAAGTACAATATTTTCGGTTTGAACTTTTCTTACCTGATTCCGACTACGAACCAGCGTAATCCACTGGATAATACGCTTCGCTTTAGTCTGCTTTTCGACTTTGGAGAGCTGGCTGATCAATAACGCTACTAAGAACTAGTAAAAAAGCGGCTTTCCCACTCGTGTGGGAAACCGCTTTTCTATTAAATAAAAATCAGCCGATAAGCCGGATTCTGTTGTCCGCCTGAGGCGGACCTCTGTCATTTATCTAGCCCTATCGTTACCGATAGGCTCTATCTGCCTACCCTTCCCAACTTCCGTAGAAACAGACCGGGCAAGTCTGATCCGCCTGGGGCGGAATTGAGATATATGTGACATTTCAACCCACAAGGTTTATCTCCGCAGGCAGTTGCCTGACTACGGCGTGCGCTCTTACCGCACGATTTCACCCTTACCCGCCTGAGGCGGGCGGTATCTTTTCTGTGACACTGTCTGTACCCCGATGCAAGATCGGGACCCCATCCGTTAGATGGTGTGGTGCCCTACGTTGTCCGGACTTTCCTCATTTCCCGAAGCTAGTTCGGGAACCGCGACAGAGTAGCTGATCACCGGTAAAAGTACAGTGTTTTTCGGAAATTGCAACGAAGTTTGTTTTTTACCGTATATAAACTCGGAAAAAGCAACACTATATATCTTCACTACATGAAAAGACCTCCAATTCTACTGCTAGTAGCACTGCTATGCCTCTTGCTGGCGTACAGTTGGTCTTTTTGGGGTGCTCAGCGCTCCGCCATGGTTGCTTTTGAAAAAGCGCTCCCCGACTATCTGGAAGAAAAATCCGAATATCCGACCCAGCTGCTGAGTGATAGCAGTTTCCTGAATTATTTTGCAGAACGAGATGAATTACGCTACCTGGAAGAGGCAGAAGCGGTTGTACAGCAGTTGGAAGTCTTAGAAAATAATGGGGTTGGCTTGTTTTTGCTGGGGGAGGAAAAAATACTACTTAGTTCCGCTTTGGTAGACTGGCAAGCTCTGGATTCTCTTTCTGTATTTCCCAATCGATCGTTTTTACTCGTCCAGGCGGAGGAATTTTGGTTAGCCCGATTATTGGCCCCCGGGTCTGGGATTCGGGCCATTGTTTTTTTACCTCTGCACGAGGCCCCTTATGCGAGTTATCTGCACTTTTCGGACAATGATAGTAAATCGGCGAGGTCGATTGAACTAAAGGAGGTGGCTCCCTTTTGGGTAAGTGCTAAACGCAATCTACCCAGACCTGTAGTGCTGCTTTGTTTGTTGTGGCTTGGGGGGATACTGAGCTGGCGCTTTTTGCATCGGCAAATCATTGTGCTAATGAATAATGGGCGCTTATTGTCGGCCAGTGTTTTAAGCTTGTTTTCCGGCGGACTATTAATTTGGTGGTTTCAATCTTCGATCTGGCCGGATCACTGGGACTTATTACGTCCGCTTTGGGATACCGATTGGTTGCCAGACACTTTATTGGGACTACTGGGGCAGATAGGGGTTGTCCTGTGGCTTTTTCGACTTTTTTATGAATTATTTACCAGTCGCCATTCTCTGCTGCCCGACCGCCGCCGATGGCTTTTGACGCCTTTACTATACGGAGTGGGATTGAGTAGTCTATTGGGCGTTGCCTTTTGGTTGAAAACCGTGATTACCGGGAGTACTGTTTTTTTTAATTTGGATCAGGTGTTGAAGTTACGAGTGCCGGGTCTGGTGGTAGCCCTGAGTTTAATCATGTGGTTAATGGCCGTCTTTCTCCTGGTAAAGCGCTTGTCTATGGTTGTCCATCAGTGGGGCATACCACTGAATTACCGGCTGCTGGGAATGTTTATGGGTATTCTCTTAAGTTATGGTATACTACTTCCGCTGAGTTTGGGTGTTTCTTTTTGGGTTTGGTTATTACTGGCTTTTATATTTCTGGTGCTGATGGACCTGCAGTTAGATAGTGGGGCTTTTAACTTGACCTGGTTGATGGTTTGGTTAATCCTCTTGTCCACCTTTTCGGCCAGCTTCACCTATAAGTTTAGCCTGGAAAAAGAATTAAGTTTAATGAAGCAGCAGCGCGACCAGATTTTGGTGGAGCTTAAGCAAAAGAGCGAGCAGGATATTTATGAATTAGAGCAGTCTACTGAGGAGCGATATGGCGTACTGCGATTACGAAAAGGGACGCTTTACGAAGGAGATGGATTCGTAAATGCTCTGGATTGGGAAACCGTCGGCACATTAAAAAGCGGAGCGGATTATGCCAGTATTACTAATAAGATGATTCAAGTCGGGGCGAGACAGGGTGAAGAAGTCATTGTTTTACAAAAGGAATTGGGTAGTTATTTTCGCCCATTAAGCTTATTTGCTCTCTATTTTTCTTTATTTCTGATCTTTCTGTTAGGTCTGGTGGTTTTACACACCCGCCTCGAGGTATTACCAGATTTTTTATTACCGGTTTTCAAAACCCGCAACTCTTTGCGGAACCGCATTCAGCTAGCGGTTATTGGTATAATATTACTGAGCTCTGTCGTCATCGCTTTTGTGACGATTTGGTATTTTCGGGATACGGCTGCCCGTACCCAGGAACGCGAGGTACTGGAACAGCTTCGGCTGTTGGAGCAAGAACTGACGGCTCTACCTATTGAAGAAATCAAGATGACAGCACTTCAGGAAAAGATAGGTAGCCCTTTTGCTCTTTATGATACGCAGGGCGCTAAATTATACGATAGTACTGAGCCCTTGCCCTTGCCCTATTGGTTGCCGGCGAGTACCCTCGAGCAGTTACGTCTAGCCCTGGTTCCATTTCAATTCCAGACCATGGATGACGAAAGGCAGCGATTGGCTTTGGCGTCTATCCAATCAGCCGAGGGGCAAATAATGGCTTATGCTGGCCTTCCCTTTTCTCGATACAGCGAAGATCGCGCACGCGAGATCAATAATTTTGTTGGCTCGGTATTCAGCCTGTACGTTTTTTTCATGTTTGTCGCAGGGGGAATAGCTATTTGGGTGGCCAACTCTATCACCGAGCCCATCAGCAAAATAGGAGAGGGCTTACGGAATTTGCGTCTGGGAGGGAATGTCCCACTTTCGTGGAAAAACCGGGATGAGATTGGTTTGTTGGTGGAAGAGTATAACACCGCACTGGCTAAGCTGGAAGATAGTACCCGGCAACTAAGAAAAGCTGAAAGAGAAGGGGCCTGGCGGGATATGGCACAGCAAGTCGCCCACGAAATTAAAAATCCGCTTACCCCCATGAAGTTAAGTGTGCAGCATTTGCTAAGGGCTTACCAGTCAAATCCAGAAGCCATCGGCCCTCTCTTACAAAGGATGTCCACCACCTTAATTGAACAAATCGAAGGGCTGACGAAAATAGCCAACGAATTTTCGAATTTTGCAAAGATGCCAGAAGCCCAGCTAGAGCGATTGAACGTAAGTGAATTATTACGATCCGTGATTGATTTGTTTGCGTATCAACAAAATGAAGTCGATTTTAAGTTTGATACTCCGGCCCAGGATTATTTTGTGATTGCGGATAAAGACCAATTGTTGCGGGTGTTTAATAATCTGCTGACCAATGCCGTACAGGCAATTCCCGATGGTCGTTCGGGACAGATACTCCTTCAGCTGAAACCAATGGCTGAGCGCATTCAGGTGATTTTTAAGGATAACGGTACGGGTATCCCCATTGCTTTACAGGAAAAGGTATTTTATCCCTATTTTACCACCAAGTCATCCGGAACGGGCATTGGCCTTTCTATGTGCCGAAATATCATTGAGCAATTTGGAGGTCGGATTTATTTTACCACCCAAGAGCAGGAGGGGACTACTTTTTATGTGGAACTTCAAGCAGCTAAATAGGTAAAAGAGACGTTATTATTATAGCGCGTCCTGCTTAAAAATGCCAAATAAAAGATTAAACAATATGTTAAAAAGGCTTTTTTTGTTGCCAAAAATCAAAAAAAATTCATCTTTTCGTGTGCGGAAACAGTTGTATCTCCTACAACTGTCATTTTTTTGTCAACCTTAGCCCCCAAAAAACCATTCAAATAAAGGAAGAAATTTTTAACTCAAATATTTAAATAAATAAGAAATCGAATTATTATGTTGAAGCTCACAACACATTTAACTACACTTGTCCTACTATTCGCTTGTACTTTTACCCTATCTGCTCAGGATGCGGAAGCTGATGCGGACCCTTCCGCAGCTGCTTTATACAATGACGGTCTGGGTAAGGTAAAAGAAAAAGCTTACGAAGAAGCTCTCGCCTTATTTGAAGAAGCTATCGCGAAAGCTGACTCTACCGATGACACGGGTAAGAAGGTGATTAGCCTGGCTAGCCGGAATGGTGCCGTCTGTGCTTATCGTGCCGGAACAGTAGCCCGTAAAGCAGGTGAAATGGAAAAGGCACTGGATTTTTACGATCGCGGGGTTACACTGAATGAGGAGTACTTCGGTAACCACCTGGGTAAAGCACAAGCCCTGGAAGATATGGAAGACAAAACCATGGAAGCGCTGGCCGCTTACGTGGCCGCAGGCGACGCAGCCGAAATGTCGGAAAGCAATAAGGACAAAGCTCCGGCTCTGTACCGCAAGGCACAAAACTTTAGTGCCCTGGCTTACATCAAAGAAGATGATAATGAAAAAGCCATTATGCTGGCCGATGCTTATCTGGATGCGCGCGGCGACCAGGGAGATGCTTACATCGCGGCCTATTACAAAGCTTCTGCTCTGAATAAATTAGAGAAGAACGAGGAAGCACTAGTAGCAATTCAGACTTCTATTGATGCTCTTCCCGAAGATGAAGAAGCAGATAAGTATCACCTGATCCACGGTCTGATCCAGCAAGCACTGGGTAATAACGACGAAGCAATTGCCGCTTACGAACTGGTACAAGGAGAAAAATACAAAGCAGCTGCTGAGTCCAGAATTCAGGCACTGAAGCAGTAATGCAGCTTAGTGTTTAGGGGTTAGTGTTTAGGGAAAGCTCTCTAACCACTAACCACTAAACCCTAAACTATTTACCAAAATGCTGCTTCATCAGCTTCTCTAAGTGCTCCTGATCCACCTCATCAAAAGATCCAGCTAGCGTACTATCCACATCAAATACGGCGATTAACTCTTGCTTTTTGTTGAAAACGGGGACCACAATCTCCGAAGCCGAATTTGGATCACAGGCAATGTGTTCTTTACTTTGGTCCAGTGCGTGTACATCAGTTACGATTTGTGTCTTTCCTTCGCGAGCCGCTTTGCCACAGACACCCCGTTCAAAGTCGATATAAATACAGCCTAGCGTTCCCTGATAAGGACCTACGATTAGGCGTCCGTCCTCTACCAGATAGAATCCCACCCAATAGTAATAAGGAAGATAGGTTTTCAACAGACAATTGATCGTCGCCATCTTGGTGGTCGGGTTGCTGATCCCCTCCAGATTAGCCTCAATACCCAAAAGGGCTTCCTCATAGGCGGCCTCTTTCTCTTCTTTAGTCAGTGCCCGGGAGGGCTTGATGAAATAAGGCATGATCGCACTTGCACTCATATTAATGGTTGAATTTTGAATTGGTGAATTTTGAATCGTTGCGGTAAGGGCTCAGGAGTTTTTAATCCAAATCTTTGTAAGCCTTGCTGGCTTCGCAAGTTTGATTCAATGGTTGATCTCAAAGGAGGTCTCTTGTCCACTTACCATCACGGTAAAGGTGCCGGGCTCCGTGATCCATTCATTATTCAGACTAACAAAGGCTAGTTCGGATGGTTGAATGACGAACTCGACAATTTCCACTTCTCCGGTATTTAAGCTTATTTTCCGAAAGGCCCTTAGTCGTTTAACCGGTGGTGTAACACTGGCATAATCGTCCCGAATGAATACCATTACGATCTCTTTGCCCGGCCGTGAACCCGTATTCTCCACTTTTACCGAAAGGTGAATCGTATCGTCCATGCGGTAGCTTTCCCGATCCGTTTTTAATGCACTATAGCGAAAATGTGTATAGCTCAGTCCGTGGCCAAAGGTGAACTGCGGATTGAAATTAGGTCCCGATCCCTCTACCTCCCGTTCTTCTGTATGCTTGTGATCATAGGGAACCAGTGAGTTGGGGAACTTTGGGTAAGTAAAAGGCAGCTTACCATTAGGGTTAAGTTCTCCAAAGATGAGCTCAGCAATTGCCCGCCCACCCTGTGGTCCGGGGTAAAAAGCGCCAACGATGGCCGGAATGCGATCGGCAAAAGGAGAGATCAGCCGGGGCCGCCCTTCAGCCAGAATTAGGATTACTGGTTTGCCGGTCTCCACCATAGCCAGGGCCAGATTTGTCTGGTGCTCATCCAGATAAAGATCACTAATATTACCGGCATCTTCGGTGTAGCTATCTTCGCCCAAGCAGAGGATGATGTAGTCTACTTCGGGCGCTTTCCAGATGGCCTCGCGCAGGTTTACTTCCTGATGGTAGTCGACCCCCATGCGGTATTCCAGTACTTCGCCTTCGTGTTTTTCGCGTAAAGCGGCTAGGATACTTGGATAGGTAGCCAGCGCTTCGTCGGCCAAATCACCTTGCCAATTGGCGGTCCAGCCACCGTTTAGCGCCCGCTGATTGTCGGCTGCCGGACCACAAATCAAGAGTTTGGCGTCTTTGGATAGTGGAAGAAGGTTTTCCTCATTTTTAAGTAGAACCAGTGCTTCCCGGGCGGATTGCAGACTGATGGTACGGTGCGCTTCGCTTCCAAAAAGCGCATAATCGGCCGGATCATTCACCGCCCGCTCGAAAAGTCCCAGATGAGCTTTGAGCTCAAGGATTCTTCTGACGGAAGTATCAATGCGGGCTTCCGTAATCCTGCCTTCCTCCACCAGCTCAATCAGTAGATCGGTGAATTCCGTGTCAAAAGGCGTCATGCTCATATCGATGCCTGCTTCGATGGCCAGACGGACCGCCTCTTTCATATTTGGGGCAATGCGATGGCGCGTGTGCAGGTAGACAATATCCCACCAATCAGTGACCAGTAACCCCTCGAAGCCCATTTCTTCGCGCAAGACTTTCGTCAAAAGGAAATGGCTGGCGTGTACGGGTACGCCGTTTATCTCGCCGGAATTCACCATGATACTCAGCGCTCCGGCCTCAATGGCGGCCTCATAAGCGGGCAGGAAATATTCGCGTAAGTAGCGTTCGGGTATCCAGGCGGGGGTTCGATCTTTACCGCTCAAGGGCAGCCCGTAGCCGGTGAAGTGCTTTAGGCAGGCCGCCACCTTATTACGATCACCAGTCTCCCCCTGATACCCTTTTACCGTTGCCCGCCCCATCACCTGATTCAGGTAGACATCTTCCCCAAAGGATTCCCAGAGTCGGGGCCAGGCCGGGTGTCGACCTACGTCCAGAGCGGGAGAGAAATTCCAGGGGAGCGAGATAGCCCGGCATTCGTAGGCGGTAGCGGCGGCGACATCCTTAGCTAGTCCGGGGTTAAAGCTGGCGGCTACGCTGATCGGCTGTGCGAAAAGAGTAGCGTTTTTACAATAGTTGACTCCGTGAATGGCATCAATGCCATAGAGTATTGGAATTTGCAGCCTGGTCTCCTGGGCTTTTTCCAGGATACGCCGTACGAGTTCTTGCCACTCCTGGCGGTCGGGCAGGTAGCCGCTTGGAACATTGAGGATCGAGCCGACCATTTTTTCACGGATGATGTGATCCAGTTTTTCTTCTGCGATCTGCGGGGGAAGCACGATTTTTGGGGGGGTACCCCGGTGCAGGGCATCGATGGTCACCTGGGTCATTTGACCGACCTTTTCGGCCAGCGTCATTTTTTGGAGCAGAGAGTGGAGGTCCATATTTTTGGTATTGAGTGAAAATCAAAAGTAGCAAGCGGCTAAGCCCTAACCAAAGGAAGGAAATGTTTTGATTTCTTTCCGAGAATACTTAGAAGTTGTTTAAGAATTCCTGGTGAGATGATTGGTAACGGCTTTCAATGTGTTACCAAGGGCTCAGTGAGGAGTTTTTAAACAACTTCGTTTATTGGCTTGTGAAAAAGCTAAAATAGACAAAGATCCCGAGTTGCTCAGTGAAATCATCTATGGCAGGTGGGAGTTGCGCGAAGTAATAGATGCTTTAGTTTATCGGGACGAGGAATATCATAGTGCCCAAGAGCCTTACCCGGAGTCTAGTTGTTTTGAAAATGATAGCTTTTTGGTGCTGGCCCCTTTATGGGCAATGGGATCCTTTAACCTTTCCTGCATAGGGCCCCGGTGGATCTAACGCATTCTTTGTATCCTTTCCTCAAAAGGGCTACCTTTGAAAGTGCTTTTGACTAAAAATATAGCACCATGAAACGCATTACCGATATATCTCAGCTGGATTTCAAAAAACAATATACCTACGCCGACTACCTGACCTGGCAGTTGAACGAGCGGGTCGAGTTGATCAAAGGGTGACTGTATAGAATGAGTCCCGTACCGCGAAGGATACATCAAAAAGTAGAAGGAATTTTACACGTTAAAATTTGGACTTTTTGAAAATAGTTCCTGTGAAGTTTATCAATCCCCATTCGATGTCCGTCTGATTAAAAATAAAGGTCAAACAAATCAAGAAATCGATACCGTCGTACAGCCCGATATCTGTGTCATCTGTGATGAAAGCAAGCTAGACGATGCCGGCTGTATTGGTGCCCCGATCTGATTGTGGAAATCTTCTCGGACAGCACCGCCAAAAAAGACTATAACGAGAAGTTTAACCTTTACGAAGAAAACGGCGTAAAAGAATACTGGATCGTCAATCCCGCCACCCACAACATAGAGGGATTGTTGATTTGGTAGATGAGTGGATAAGGAAAACGCAGGCGGTGTAATTTAGGATAGCACAAAGATTTTCCTAAATTAGTGCAAAACACGCGATGAAAACCTACCTCTCTTCTTTTCTTTTCCTGAGTCTGCTCTTGTCTGCCTGCCAAACGGACGATGCTGCCTTGCTCACACTCAAGACCGACCACTTTCAACTCAGTCTGGGTAAAGAAGGAGAGCTCCTGGAAATGACGGACCGTAATACCGGTGAAGATTATCTGTCAGCTGATACGCTGAGTTATGTTTTGTCCATCCGGATAGCGGGGCAAATCCTGCGATCACAAGGGGCTGAGCTGGTCAACGAAGACATTCAATTATCCTTTCCGGGTGGCTTCACCGCAACAATTAAAGTGGAAGAAAAAGCCAGCCACCTGACTTTCGAATTACTGGAAATCAGCCCGGAAGATTCCGTAGAACTCATTATCTGGGGCCCCTACGCTACCACTATCGACCAGACCATCGGCGAGACCGTAGGCGTAGTACGCGATCCGGACTTTGCCATCGGTATCCAATCCCTCAATCTCAAAACCCTGGGCGGCTATCCCTGGAACGAAAGTGATCGCATGCCCGCCTTTGATATCTTCCGGGCCGAAGACTGGGCCAATATGCACCCCGATGCGGATGGCAGTGTACTCTACCGGGTCGAAGCGGCCAAACCTTTTAATCACGGGAGTACGCTGCAAGCTTACAGTCGCAATCGCAGTGAACCCAGAATAATCGAAGATTTCCGCCATGAAAAAATCCTGGCTCCGGCTTACGAAGACGGTGGGGTAGTGGGCACTAAAATTGCGCTCTTCGGCTGCCCGACGAATCAGGCCCTGGCCACCCTGGGACAAATTGAGCAAACCGAAGGACTGCCGCATCCCCAGATCGATGGACAGTGGGGGAAGACCGCGCCCGGAGCCGCAGCCGCTTACATCATCTCCGATTTTACGGAAGCCGACGTGGACGAGGCCATCGAACTCACCAAAAAGGCGGGCCTACGCTACCTCTACCACTACGGGAGAACTTTTGAAAGCTGGGGGCAATTTGAATTATACAAAGGAGAGTTCCCGCAGGGCACAGAGAGTCTGCGCAACTGTGTGGAGAAGGCCAGCGAAGCGGGGATTTATCTGGGTACTCACGTGCTCTCTAATTTTATCCAGACCAATGATGCCTACGTGACGCCGGTGCCAGATCGGCGACTAGCTACGGTGGGGGCTTCCACCTTGATGGGAGCTATTGACGCTTCCGCAACCGAGATTCCCATTCAGGAGCCCGATTTTTTTAATCAAATGGAGAATAATAGCCTGAAGACCGTCCGGATAGGGGATGAGTTGATTCGCTACGGCCGAGTCTCCGAAGCGCCCCCCTGGACATTACTGGACTGCCAGCGGGGTGCTTTTGGTACCCTGCCGGCGGCCCATGCCAACGGGGCCGAGATTGTGAAGCTGTTGGATCACGCCTATAAGGTGTTTCTGACCAATGCTGATCTCTCCATCGAGATGTCAAAGACGATGGCGGAGCTTTACAATGAGACCGGTCTGCGCCAAATCTCCTTTGATGGTCTGGAGGGGAATCGCTCGACCGGCTTGGGTACTTATGGCGAGTCTCTGATGCCCTACACCTGGTATAATGCCCTGGACGAAGAATTGAAAGAGCATCTGATCATTGATGCCAGCCGTACCACGCATTTTTTCTGGCACATCTACACCCGCATGAACTGGGGCGAGCCCTGGTACGGTGGTTTTCGCGAAAGCCAGACCGAATACCGCTTTAATAATCAGGCCTATTTTCAGCGTAATTATATGCCGGGCATGCTGGGCTGGTTCAAAATGACGCCACAAACCAGCGTGGAAGATGCCGAGTGGTTACTGGCTAAATCAGCGGGCTACGATGCCGGCTATGCCTTTGTGGCTAATCGGGAGGCGGTTGCGCAAAATGGACTTTCCAATAAAATCCTGGCGCTGATCGGCGACTGGGAAAAGTTACGGATCGGCGGTGCTTTTACGGAAGCACAAAAAGAACGGATGCGCGCTACCGATCAGGAGTTTTCGCTGCAGCGGGTAGCCGATCAGCAGTGGGCGCTATACCCGGTACAGACGACTATCGCTGTTCATGGAAACAAAGCCGTACAACCGGGACAGCCCCGATACACTTCTCTGGAATTTGAAAACAAAGGAGCCGCACAAACCCTGCAATTCATCCTGACCGCCCAGGAAAGCACGATCAGTGGGATGCGACTCGAAATCGATAATTATAAAACCATCGAACTACCCGTCGATCTCCAGCCGGGCCAAATCCTGAAATATACCGGTGGGGATAAAGCCATCCTCTATAATGCCAATTGGAAGCAGCTGCGGGAGGTAGCCCTGAATGAAAAAGACTTTTTAGTCCAAGCAGGAAAACACGCCCTGTCTTTTGAAGGTAATTTCCTAAGTGCCGACGAAGCGGCTAGCCTAAAGCTAGAATTACGGACGCTGGGAATACCAGAAAAGGTTGCTTTATAAAAGCCTGCGTTGAAGTGTTCTTAAAAATCTGTTTTGCGAGATTAGAGACACAAAGCAGATTTTTGCATTCACCGCAGCGTAGGTACAACCTACGCTGAACATTGGGGCCTGTGGATTATTTTAGTTTCACCCTTAGCACATGATCATCTGCCGTAATGTAAAGGGTAGAGTAATCGGCATTGAAATTGCAGTTCGAAGTCCAAAATTCGGATTTAATTTTTCCCAATAATTGATGGTCTGCGGAAAAGATCCAGATTCCACCGGGACCAGCGGTGAAAATATTTCCTTGAGGATCTACTTTCACCCCATCGGGGAATCCGATTTCTTTACCGACTAAATCCGTAGCATCATACAGGATAGTGGGTTGGCTCAAGCTGTCTCCTTGTACTGGGAAGGCATACCAAACTGCTTTTTCCCCATCGGAATTGGCTACGTACAGGGTTTTTTCATCCGGGGAGAGCGCCAGGCCATTCGGACGGCTTACTTCTTTGGTCAGTAAGGTCAGCTGGCCCTGTGTGTCATATTTGAATACCCCCTGGAAGTCAAGTTCCTTTTTAGGGTCCTCCATCATGGCTTCACTTAAGCCGTAGGGTGGGTCCGTAAAATATAGATTCCCGGCTGTATCAAAAATCAAATCATTGGGGCTGTTAAATTTTTTGCCTTCATAATGATTTACGATGGTAATGAAATTGGACTGTGGATTGGCTAGATCTGCATCCATTTTAGCAATTTGTCGATTGCCGTGCTGACACAAAACCAACTCGTTCTGCTGGTTTAAAATCAATCCATTACTTCCTTTTTCACGGCTATCGGTGAAGGTTCCCGTAAACCCGGAAGGCTCAAGGTATACAGATAGACCTTCCGTTTCGGTCCATTTATAAACTTTGTTCATGACCACGTCGGAGAAAAGCAGCATTTGGTGTTCTTCGACCCAAAGTGGTCCTTCCGCCCAGGTCAATCCCGAAGCGATTACTTCGATTTGAGCATTTGGTGAAATAATTTGGTCCAGTAAGGGGTCCAGCCTTTCAATTTGTCCAGTGGTTGGATAAGCTTTTTTATCTGATTCGGAAGTACCACAAGAGAAAAGCAGGATTAATGAACAAAGGCTAAACAGGTATTTCATGACATTTTATTTTATAAAAGTGGTCTAAAGTTTTGTATACACCTTATAAAAGTCCGCCCAGGATACACGATCCTAAACGGACTCTTTCTTCGCTTTAATGAACCACCTGGTTACATGATCAAGCGACCACACGATCATGCGGCCACCTGGTTTTTACCCTGCAAAGGATATCTTCCAAATCTTTCCTTTTACATCATCACTAACGTACAGACTACCATCCGGACCCATGGCCAGGCCACAGGGGCGATGCTCGGCATCACGGGGGGAAGCAATATCTTCTGCACCGGCAAAGCCTTCGGCAAAGATTTCCCATTCTCCGCTGGGCTGACCATTTTCCATGGGTACGAAGACGACGAAGTAGCCTTTTTGCGGTAGCGGCGCCCGGTTCCAGGAACCGTGGAAAGCGATAAAGGCACCGTTCTTATAACGTGCTGGGAACTGATCTCCCGTATAAAAGAGTAAATCATTGGGCGCCATGTGGGCAGGGAAGCCCATGATTGGAGACTTAATACCTTCGCAGCGGCCTTGCTGCTCACCATCGCCACCGTATTCGGGGGCTAATTTTTTCTCTCCTACCATATGGTTGTAGTAGCAATAAGGCCAGCCGAAATCGTCCCCTTCCTGAATAGATAGAAACTCTTCGGCGGGTAATTCCGCACTTTCTTCGTTGCTGAATAACCCTGGCCAGAGGGTCGCGAGCTGGTCGCGACCGTGCTGCATAGCGAATAGATTATTGGTGGCTGGATTCCAGTCCAGGGCTACCGCATTACGGATACCCCTTGCGTATTGCACTCCGTCTTTCATTTGTGTTTGGGCGGGTTTGTCTGCGTCAAATTGCCAGATACTCGCCTGGCGCTCTAATTGTGGACAGGGATCCTGTCCAGGTGATCCGGCAGAACGCGCATCTTGCTGGCAGGCATTGGAAGGACCGCCAACATTGATATAAATATGGCCGTTCTGATCGAATGTAAAGGATTTCTGCTGGTGTTGCTGCTGATCGGGAAACCCACCAACGATCAGCGTTTTGGAGGCTACATCAGGTAATAAGGTGCCGTCGTTCAGCTCATATCGATATATCTCATCCGGAGAGGAAGAATACAAGTAGCCATTATAAATAGCACAGCCTGTTCCAGGATAATTGCCAAAATATTCCATTTGATCGGCGCGTACATCACCATCGGTGTCGCGCAGTGCGACCAGGCCTTTTTCGTCTTTCAATCGGTACAGTTGCACATAGACATCACCATTTTCCCGTACTGCGATATGACGTGCGCGTCCTACGCTATCGGCCACTACCGCGGCGGTGAAATTATCGGGTAAGCTAATGCTGGCGTCGTAAGTAATATTGGCATTAGGCTCTGTGGTCTCCGGGGCGGTTGTTTCGCCACCACTTTGGCAAGACCAACTTCCGATGAGCAATGCTACTCCTAAAAGGATGTTTAAAGTGTTCTTCATGGTTTTTCAGTTTTTCGTATTTTGAATAAATATAGCTACTTATGAAAGCACTAATTTCGGTTTTTGTTTTATTGGGGTCTATTCTTTCCTTGCTGCCTGCTCAAAGTATACTTAGTAGCAGTGATTTGAAGATAGAAAAAGAATTCTATTTTATTCAGCTCAAGATCAATGGAAAAGGTCACTGGCAAGTACTTCCCCTTAGCCGCCAGAAAACAAAGGAGTTATTGTTTATGGGCTGCTCATGGATTTTAGCTCACTTTTCGATTATGCGGGCAAAAAAATGTATTTTCAGTCCCGTAAGTAATGGATGCCTTTTTGAATCGACTATTCACCAAACCGACAATTGGATAAATGAATAAACCCGCCCTGGCTGCTCTTTTTTATCGCGAAGCCGAAAAAATACTCGATGCTGATCTTCCCCAAGGACAAATGGCCCGTGCAACGGCGCATTTGCTCAACTTGTTATTTTTGGAAGTGACCAAAGCGGAGAAGATTCAGTTTACTACGCCCTTTTCTCGGATTGCCTACCTGGCTCAGAAAGAGGGCCTGAGTCGGCAATTGCAGTTTTTTATTCATCACTTTCGTAAAAAAGTACACGCGCCCGGCTGGACGGAAGCCGCCGCTACACTGGATTTATTAGGTATGAAAGTGTTACTGGCCTGCATTGAAGCCTTTTTTGCGCAAGCTCCTACCCCCAAACTGGAAAAAACAGCTGAAAGGGAATGGCCCGTGGCTTTTGCCAAAAGAACCATTGCGGAGTATAAGGCCCAGTGTCGGGTGACGGCCCTGGACGACGATCCCGACCAAAAACGGCTCCTGATCAAAGATGAAGCCCAACCGGAGCAGGAATTTTACCTACAGTACGATATTCCGGAGCGCAATGAAAATTTTAACGCAACCATTGCGGCCATCCGGCAGGTCTTTGGCTTTCCGGTGGTCCTGCAATTAATGGATGTAGAAGTAGATGAGGAGTTTATTTATCGCCCCCGGGCCATCGTCATCGAACCCGATTATTTGATGGATGTCTCTACGATTGCCGAGAGCTTCAAACCGGAAGGCACCATTCCCGAGCTGCTGCTTTTAAAAAAATACCTGCCGTTTCAGGTGAGTAAACCCCTGCTGATTGGAAATATTGCCAACTTCTTTTTGGATGAGCTGATGCGCAACGATGAGGCGAAATACAGGGATACTTTCGTAAAGGTATTTCAGCTTTTTCCGCTGACTTTCTGTCTGTTACCCGATTCGGAGGTACGGGGTATCATGCAGACGGCACAAAAACACTTTGTTAATCTTTACCAGAACATTCGCCAGCAGTTGGGCCAACAACAAATCGATCGGGACAATGCCTATTTGGAACCTTCCTTTCACGGCGTCCGTTATGGTCTGCAAGGGCGATTGGATGTGCTGGCCTTAGGCGAGCGTAATGCGATTATTGAATTGAAAAGCGGGAAGGTGTATCGACCTAATGTCTACGGCATCAGCGTGAATCACTATACCCAAACACTTTTGTACGACCTGATCATCCGCGATGTATTTGGGAAGGCCTCCGACCCAGTGAACTACATCCTTTATTCCGGTGCCGATGACAACCAATTGCGCTTCGCGCCGGTGGTCAAGGCGCAGCAGTACGAGGCCCTAAATGTGCGTAATCAGATGCTGGCGCTGGAGTGGCTCTTGCAGGGGCTGGGCTGTAATCAAATACTGGGTACCGAAGCCTGGCTGGAGCGGGCTGATCGCTTATTCCGTCGCCTATTTCCTACCAATTTTCCGAATACCCGGGGTTTTGTTCAGCGCGACCTGGAGCAGTTTACGGGTTTTTACGAGAACCTGGGGACCATCGAGAAGCGTTATTTTATCGCCTTCAGTGGCTTAATTGCCCGGGAGCATCGCCTGGCTAAGCTGGGCGACGAAGCCAGCGATCGCACTAATGGTCAGGCCAATCTCTGGTTAAACAGCTATGAGGAAAAAGAAAATAATTTTGCCATTTTGGCTCAATTGAAGCTCAAGGAGCAGCAGGCGGCTTCCGATGAGCCCATTCTAAAGTTTACCCGCAGTAAGCAAACCAATCCACTGGCCAATTTCCGAAAGGGAGATATTGCCGTCCTGTACCCCTTTCGGGGCGAAGATAAGCGACCCGTGCAGAATCAATTATTTAAGTGTACGGTATTAAAGCTAGATCAGGAAGAAGTCTGGCTTCGCCTGCGCTCTCCACAGTTTAACGATCAACTGTTCCAGCAGTACGATACCTGGAATGTCGAGCCCGATCTTCTGGATAGTGGCTTTACCAATATGTATCGTAATTTGTACGCTTTTTTGCAGTCTCCAGGCCGTAAGCGGCAACTATTATTGGGGACGATTTCGCCTTCGTCGCCCCGGGAAATAGCTGATTTGACCCTTCCCGAAGAGTTGACCCTGGAGCAACAACAGATCTTTAAAAAATTGTTGGCTTCCCAGGATTACTTCTTGCTTTGGGGCCCACCCGGTACGGGTAAAACCAGCGTCATGCTCAAGCACCTAACGGGTTATCTTATGGAGCACAGCCAGGAAAATATCCTTTTGCTGGCCTATACCAACCGGGCGGTAGACGAAATGTGTGAGGCGATTGAGGCTTATCATCCGGATATGCGGGAGAAATATCTGCGCATTGGTTCCCGCTATTCGACGGGGGAGCGGTTTCGCGATCGCCTGTTATCCAGGCGGGCGGAAAAGCTCCATACCCGTAAGGCCCTGAAAGATATGATCCAGTCGCATCGACTCTTTGTGGGAACGGTCGCTTCGGTAGTCGGAAGACCCGAGCTTTTTCAACTGATTAATTTTGATCGGGCGGTTGTGGACGAGGCTTCCCAAGTGCTGGAGCCTTATCTGGTAGGATTGCTCCCTAAATTCGCCCATTTCACCCTCATTGGCGACCATAAGCAACTACCTGCGGTGGTGACCCAGTCACCAGATTTGTCAGCGGTAGAGGATGAAGAACTACAAAGGATTGGTCTGAGTAATTTACGCAATTCTTTGTTTGAGCGATTGTACAAATTATGCGTTAGAGAAGGTTGGGAGCAGGCTTATGCCCAGCTTAGTCATCAGGGCCGGATGCACCAGGATATCATGGCCTTCCCCAACGAGTTTTTCTACGGAGGTCGCTTAAACATCTTACCAGAGCATATAGCACGCAGTGCGGAACAAAAAGCGGCGCTGCGCCTATCCGCCACCGGGGGCAGTAATTTAGCGGAAAAAATCGCCAGTGAACGGGTCTTATTTCTGCCAACGGGTTGTACCCTGGCCGAAGCAGTACAAAAAACCAACCGGGAAGAAGCGGAGCTCACGGCTACACTAATTCAGCAATTTGCCCGGATGCACAAAAATAATAATGAGCCTTTTTCCTGGGCAGATATTGGGGTAATTACCCCCTTTCGGGCCCAGATCGCCATGATTCGGCAGACTTTATCGGAGGTAGGGATTCCTGCAGACGAAGTCACCATTGACACCGTTGAGCGCTACCAGGGTGGCGCCAGGAAGATTATTATTATCTCCCTGTGTGCCAATTCTTTTAGTCAAATGAAGAGCATGATTTCCTTGTCGGAAGAAGGAGTCGATCGCAAACTTAATGTAGCGCTGACCCGCGCCCGCGAATATTTGGTGGTTTTGGGAAATCCGGACCTACTTAAAGAGGATAAAATTTACGCAGCTTTGGTGGATTATTTATCCTAAGTAATGAGAGCACTCCACTTTTGTAGCGGAGTGCCCAAATACTTATTATAGTCCTTTTACGTAAACGCCCAGTAGCAACAGGACGTACCCCGCCAGGAGGATCCAGTCTCCGTTATCCGCAATGGTGGGGGAGAGGGTAGCGCCGAACAATCCCAGCAATATTAAAATAATACTGATTAGTACGGTGCTGTTTTTAGGGGCATGTGGTTTAAGTTGGCTCATGTTGTTAAAGTTTTGATTAAAAAATATCGAATCATTAAATGGTCTGTGCCAGATAAGGAAGAGTATCAAAACTTATTACCAATTGTAAATAAGTAAGTAGACTTGTAGATAGAATGGATGTTACCCCATTCAAGGTAGGCATTTAAGATAGCTTAAAAGTAGAGATAAAGCAAATCTTTTTTACGATTGGTCATAGCGCTTGAGGCTGGCTTTTAGACCATTGGCAAACTTTCGGGCATAAAAATCGGCAGCGCTGGCTTTTGGGCAGATCAAGCTTACGTCGGCGGGTCGGGGTGTTTTTAGATCGACTTCCGATTGGCTTTTACCCAGTACCAGGGCCGGGTCAAGACCAAGCGCCTCCGTGATCTGTATGGCCATTTCGTAGCGAGACAATCGCTCGGGTCCCCCCAAATGCCAAATGCCCACTTTTCGCTTTCGCAAAAGCTGTAATATACCGCGGACAGCATCTCGCACGTATAAGGGAGACCGGTATTCGTCCGTAAATGCCGTGATTTGCTGACCAGCGCGTAACTGATCAATCCACTCAATTAGAAAATTGTGTCTACCCGGGGTGTAGCCGTATAAAAGGGGGAGACGTAAGACAGCTGCTCCCGGGTGAATATCTAAAATGCGGCGCTCCGCCTCGTATTTTTGTTTACCGTATAGATTGATGGGATTCGGATGATCGGAATAATCATAAGGACCTGCCTTGCCATCAAATACCAGGTCCGTGGAAGCAAAATAAAAAGGGATATTTCGGGCCCCTGCGTACTGGGCCAGGTAAGCGGGAACTACCACATTTATTTTATAGGAATAATCGGGATCGGCCAGGCAGTCGGCTGGCTTTGATATAGCGGCCAGGTGTACAACCGCCTCTGGTTCAATTTGATCAAAAAAAACCCTGGTGTATTCCAGATCACCCAGATCTAACGCCCAGAAAGATTCGGCATCCTCCATGAACACGCTGCGATGGTAAATTCCGTGTATATTCCAGGCGGAGCGGGGGGCATCTACAAAATGCTTGCCCAGAAAACCAGAAATACCCGTAACGATTATTTTTTTCATGATCTAGCTTAATCCGGCGGCGAAATTAGATGAAACGCTTGGATCTCCGATTCGGATAGCGGTAAAATAACTAATTTCTGGTGGACGCCCGAAATCCCCCTTAGGCAATGTTCAAAAACTTATGGGTTTGCAAGCTTAATTTCCATTGGGGATGGGCCATACAATAAGCAACGCAGGCCTGCGTGTTTTCTTCGGTATGCGCGCCATCCATCGGCTGTAGATAAAAATGTTCAAAATCTAAATCTTCGTATTGGGGAGGTAGTGCATTGGCCTGGGGGTAGACCAATTTTAGTTCCTGACCTTTTCGGAGAATGATTTCCGTATTGGCTTTAGGGCTTACGCAAATCCAGTCGATCCCTTCGGGCGCTTCAATCGTACCATTGGTCTCTACGGCAATCTCAAAGCCTGCTTTATGCAAGGCATCTACCAGGTTCTGGTCCAACTGTAGCATGGGTTCTCCCCCGGTACAAACGACGTAGGGCTGCCCCATTTGCTGATCGGGCCAGAGGCTGGCGATCTTATTGGCCAGTTCTTTTGCAGTAGCATAGCGGCCGCCGTTTTCTCCGTCGGTCCCCCAGAAATCGGTATCACAAAACTGACAGATGGCCTTATGTCGATCTTCTTCCCGGCCACTCCATAGATTACATCCGCTAAAACGACAAAAAACGGCGGGTCGACCGGCTTGAGCCCCCTCGCCCTGAAGCGTGTAAAATATTTCCTTGATCTTGTATGATGGCATATATCTTCTTTTTGAACTAAAATGACCTTTACCTAAAAGCAGGCCTTGTCACTAAAAACTAAACAAACGTCGAAAAGCAAAAATAAAGTTCAAGTTAATCCGTATAATTGTCAACCTGATCGCAGGCATAATTGTCTTGAAGGATAGAAAAAGAAGAGAGATATGCAATTTTTAGTCCCGGTGTTTTTGACGGCCCTGGCCGCCCTGGCGATACCGATCATTATACATTTATTTCATTTCCGGCGTTTTAAGAAGGTTTATTTCACCAATGTCCGCTTTTTGCGGGAGGTAAAAGAGGAAACCAGTTCGCGTTCGCGCCTGCGTAATATTCTGGTACTCCTGGCCCGTCTGTTGGCATTAGCTGCTTTGGTGCTCGCCTTTGCGCAGCCCTACTTGAAGCAATCGGGAAATGTGCAAAAAGGAAGTAAAGCGGTCAGTATTTTTATCGACAATTCCTTTAGTATGGATGCGCTGAGTCAGGATGTACCGCTGCTCGATAAAGCAAAGCAACGTGCCCGGGAAGTGATTGCCGCCTATCAGGAGGAAGATCGTTTTCAGGTGCTAACCATGGACTTTGAGGGGCGTCACCAAAGGCTGGTCAGTCGGGAAGATGCCCTGGCGCTGGTTGATGAAATTGAGCGCTCGCCCTCCGTGCAAACCATGTCCAATATCCTTACCCGCCAAAAACAGGTGCTAAATAGTGGTACGGAAGAAAATAAAATTATTTATCAGATTTCTGACTTTCAGAAAAGTATCGTCGATGTGCAAAATTATACAGATACCCTTTACGAGGTGAATCTGGTACCACTGCAATCGGTAGAAGAGCGCAACATCAGTATCGACTCTGCTTGGTTTGAGGCGCCTATCCAAATGGTAGATCAGAACAATACTCTGATCGTAAGGGTACAGAATAATAGTCCGGAACCCGCAGAGAACATTCGCTTGTCTGTAAAATACGAAGGGCAAAGTAAACCCGTTGGTACCCTGACCATTCCCGCCGAGTCGTTCGTACGGGACACCGTCAATATTAATATTAGTCGCACGGGCTGGCACGAAGCCGAGTTAAATATTACCGATTATCCGGTACAGTTCGACGATCGCTATTACCTGTCTTTTTACGTGGCGGAAGAAGTTAATATCCTGGCAATCAATGAGGAGGTACCCAACCGGTTTTTAAATGCCGCCATCGGTGGCCTGGACTATTTCAAGATCGATAATCAGAATAGCCGGCAATTGGATTACAGTGCTTTCCCGCAGTACGAATTGATTATCCTGAACGACGTGAATGATATCTCTTCGGGAATGGCGACTTCTTTGCAGAACTACGTAAACGAAGGAGGGAACCTGCTGGTTTTTCCCGGTCGAAATGCACAATTAGCTACTTACCAGTCCTTTCTGAATGGTTTCCCGGCCAATACGCCAGAAACCTTCGAAATGGTAGAGCGCAACGTTTCAGAAATAAATACTCAAGAATTTATCTTCCAGGATGTCTTTGAAAATAAAACGGCAAACCTGAAACTTCCGGTGACGCAGGGTAACTATCGCTTCAATCGAAATGCTGCCCGCTCCGAACGCAGTCTGATGACTTATCGGGACGGAAATAGTTACCTATCGGCTTACAATGCGGGCGAAGGTAATCTATACGTCTGTGCGGCCCCACTTAATGAAGATTACAACGATTTGGTGCGTAACGGAGGTGTTTTTGTGCCCATGGTCTATAAGATGGCGCTAACGGGGGGCAATCGTAAACCCATTGCTTACACTATTGGTAAGGATGTAGTACTGGAGGCGGCCCACGAAGGGGGAACGGGAGAGCGTGTCTACAAACTACGCGGAAACGACGAAGAATTTATCCCACAGCAGCGGGTGGTTGGTGCCAAGGTGTTTATGAGCCTTGATCAATCTATGGCCGAGGCCGGCTATTACGATCTTTACCTCGAACCCGGGGACGTTTTGGAAGAATATGCTTTCAATTTCAACCGGCAGGAGTCGAATCTGGAATACTACGGTACGAACGAGCTTAAGGAGCAAGTCGGCCCGGCAGTCAATATTATTGACGTGCAGGGTAATGCTATTCTGACCGCCACGATCGAAGAACAAAGTCAGGGGGTTGCTTTATGGCGCTGGTGTCTTATCTTTGCCCTGATCTTTTTGGGGATTGAAGTCCTCTTACTCCGCTTTTGGAAAACTTCGTAGCTAAGCCGACCAGATCATCAAATGACTATTGTGCCAAATGAAAAAGCCTGAGATTTATTTTCACGTTGGAATGGGCAAGGTGGCTTCCACCTACCTGCAATACGATGTTTTCCCCTATTACCAGGGAGTACATTACATTCAGCGAACCAAATACAAGCGCGCCAAGCAGATTATTGCCAAAGGACAGTACGATAAATACTTTTTGTCCCGTGAGTTTGATCAGCAGATGGAAGCAGAAGCCAAAGACTTTTCATCCGCTTACCCCTGGGCGCGGCCGATTATTATCTTTCGCCGGCACGGTAGCTGGATCGCTTCCCAGCATCGTCGTTTTGTCAAGAATGGTAATCCCTGGGCGTTCCATGAATTTATTGATTTGAAAAATGATCAGGGGCGCTTTAAAAAGCAGGACCTGGAATTCTTTCGTAATATTGAGATATTGGAACGCTATTTTGAGCATAAACCACTGGTCTTATTCTACGAAGACCTGCGAAAAGATACCGTGGCTTTTGCCCAGCGTATTGCCGAATATATGGGAGCTACAATCGATCGGGAAGATATCCGGCTTTCCAAAAGACACACCTCCTATAACGAAAAGCAGTTGCGCGCTATTTACGGCGTCAGCAAACGCCTGAACATCCGTAAGCACCGCGATTATAAAATCGGTGCCCTGAACCACATCCGCCGCGCATTGGTCAACCCCATTAAGTATGGCACCCTGTACCTGGCCCCTTATCTGCCGGAGGCCTGGCTAAGGCAAGAACCACTGGTACAACCGGAGCAAATAGATGAGATCACCCAATTATATACCGATGATTGGCAGCGCCTGCAAGCCTACGCCGCGGAAAACAATCCAGTGTAGCCCAGTTTAGGGTTTATTGTTTAGGGTTTAGTGGGCCGAATTTTCTATTTTGCTTTCCAAATTAGAAATTAGCTATGGCCTTTCTTTCTCGTAAGCCCGTTCAATACCTCCTCGTCATTATCGTGATGCTGGGCGTCAGCTTTCTGCGCTTTCCTGATTTTTTTCAGCACCCCGGGCATATCGTGGAGCCTTACGGCGACGGTTTTAAGGCCTACACGGTAATCGATTATCACGCGGAATACGACAGTACTTACACCCATTTCCAGGGAATGAACTATCCCTATGGCGACCACGCTATCCCCTCGGCTACCCAACCGCTGATCAGTAATACCATTAAATTCATATCGGATAATTTTATCGACATCACCGATTATACCATTGCGATCGTCAATCTGTCGATGATGCTTTCTTTAGTCCTTTGTGGCTTATTTTTGTTTTTAATCTTCCAAAAATTGAATTTGCCCTGGTGGTATGCCCTGGCGGTGGCGCTGGGCCTGACCTTTTTGTCTCCACAGATTCACCGGATCCATGCCCATTATGGCTTATCGCATCCGGAGGCGATTCCGGCATTGTTTTATTTTCTACTCCGGTATGATGAAAAACCGAAGTTGCGCTATAGTTTTGCCGTGGCTTTGGTCGTATTGGTCTTTTCGCTTATACATTTCTATTACTTCGCCATCCTGATTTTTGCTATATCTTTCTTTTTTCTATTTAAGTTTTTGCGTAAGCTAAACTGGAGAGACCTGCCCCGACTGGCGGCACACTACGGCATTCAGGCAGTGCTACCCTTGTTGTTCTTCGTCTGGTGGCTGTTCTCCAAAGATCCGATTGAAGATCGGACGGCGGAACCCTGGGGCTTTTTCAATTTTCACGCTTTGTGGGAAGGGATTGTCTTGTCTTTGGACCAGCCTTATTTCCGGTGGATAGATCGGCAGGTGATTAAATTTCGGCCAACTTACATTGAGAATCGAGCTTACATAGGTCTGGTTAGTCTGGTGGTAGGGATGTTTATGCTGGTGCGTGGGCTTTCGCCCAAAAGAACTTACTTGCGTTTTGATAATAGCCACGGTGCTTTTCTGCTTACCGCATTTTGGTCCAGCTTTGTTCTGTTGATTTTTGCCCTGGGCGTCCCTTTTACGATTGGTGGACTGGAATTCCTGCTGGACTATGCCGGTCCGGTACGGCAGTTCCGCTCGGTGGGGCGCTTTGCCTGGATCTTTTATTTTGTTATAAACATTGTGGTCTTCACCTGGCTATATGAGCAGCTACGGGAGAAGTCCTGGCGTTATTATTTATTGATACCCGCTCTTTTAATCTTGTATTTGGAAGCTTATTATTCGGCGACTTCCTATGATCTACGTCTGGATACCACGGAGGAATTACACGGCGGTAAAAACTTTAAATCGCTTCCTGGTATAAATTACGAGGATTTTCAGGCCATACTGACGGTGCCTTACTATAATATTGGTTCGGATCAATTCTGGTGGGAGCCGGAGGGCTTTATTCTACAGAAGTCTTTGACCCTGTCTATCCAGACGGGACTGCCCGTGACCAGTGCCATGTTGACGCGTTCCTCGCGCAGCCAGACGCTGAAGCAAATGCAATTCGTGACAGAACCGTATCGGGTGCCGACTCTACTGGCTGACCTGCCCGATGATCGTCCACTACTGATGATGCTGGACCAGCTCGAATACGAAAAAGAAAAAGAGCGTTACGCGCATTTGTTAGACGGCGCGGCCCTGATCTACAGTGAAGGAGATCGGTTGCGCTTGTATCGACAGCCACTACGTGCTTTTGCTGAAAGGCTGGACCAAAAAACGCGGCGTCTGAATCGTATTATCCGCCAGGATACTACCCTGATTTGGCAGGAGAATTTGGCGACGCAAGACCGTACGGCCGATTATTACTACGAACCATTTGCAGATTCCCAGGCGGCAGAAATCTACTTTGGGGGAGGCGCTTACCAGGGTACGGCCAGTGAACTTAATACTTTTGCTATCCCCAATCTGGGGCAGGAAGCAGAGGGGGACTATGCCTTGTCCATGTGGGTATACATTGCCGATGACCGTCGTTCACGTGCCTATGTTCAACTCGATGAATACGATGCGGAGGGGAACCACTTGCGCCAGCACCGGCAGGATATGCACCGTTTGATTGATCTTTTTGACAGCAACGGGTGGGCCATGCTTGAGCTGCCTTTTAAGCCCGCTTCGGCGGAAAGCACCTTCACGCTGACCATCCAGAACCAACGGCTGCGGGGCCAGCGGATACTACTGGATGAGCTGCTGGTACGTCCGGCAGGACTGGATATCTATGGCCGCTTCGATGAAGCACTATGGTGGAACAACCGCCATTATTTCGTGGAAGAATAGTTGGGCAACCTACTTAAGTAGTCCACAAAATTAACCTTTATGATTTATGACGGCATCTTTTTCACCTACTCTGCGTTAAAAACTGCTACTGGTGTTAACCACACGCAGTTTTTGCCTTGATTAGGCAAAAAATCTGCTCGG
>DATFKA010000082.1:0-26225 GCA_035268885.1 Saprospiraceae bacterium | reverse complement strand
GAATATCACCGGTCTGCCAGGCCAGGCGGCCGCCAATCAACAGCTTGACGGGAGCCCCCGTCGCCTGCTTAAACTGATCAAAGGCACGGATTAGCCGCGCAATGTTCTTTCGCGGATGCACCGCGCCCAGGTAGAAGAAATAGGGCTGCCCATCGGTGTACTGCGCTCGAATCGCCGCCTGTCGCTCTGCCGGGATCGGTGCAAAGTCACCCCGTAAGGCATTGGGTGCCACACTGATTTTTTCCGCTGGCAGATCGTAATGCGCCAGGAGATCTCGCTTCCCAAATTCGGAGATGGCGCAGATGTGATCAGCCCGCTGCAGGAATTGCGGGATGTATTTTTCGTAATAGCGCAGGCCCCAGTCGGGGATTTGCTCCGGGTAATGTTGGTAAGCAATATCGTGTACCAGCATCAGAGTAGGTACCCGCGTACGCAGGCTGCAGTAGCCATCGGGCGAGAAGAAGACATCCGGTCGCCAGTAGCGAAAGTAAGTCGGAATCGCCCATTCGAACCAGAGATACCAAAGCAGGGGGCGCCGCGCGGGTGGTGGCAGGAAGACGCCCCGTACATTATCGGCGAAGAGGAAATCGCGATCAAAGGGCCGATCGAAGAGGAAGAGAAACTCATCTTCGGGATGCTGCCGCACCAACTCTCGGCACAACTCGTAATTGTGCCAGCCCAGGCCCTCCATTTTATCCCGAATCAGGAATCGGGTGTTGATTGCGATGCGCATACTGCTACATTTGTTGAATTGTCGATTTGGTGGATTATGATTTAATCATCTAGTTCTTCGATGTCGGTCGGGTAGATCGCTTGTCCCAGCTGCTGGTCCCGCACGAAGTTGCACCAGTGGCAGTTGTCCTCCCCGCAGCCCTGGTAGAAGTCGTGATCCCGAATACGGGCGTAGGTATCTTTGACCATCTCGCGCAGGGCCGTCGTGTCCTTTAGATCAAATTCGATTTCCTGGCGCAGTAGCTGATCCTGGCGATCGGGATCCAGGTAGACGATGCTACCGCGGCGGGCGATCCGCCCCGTCTGGTCGAAGTGCTCGTAGAGCAGCTTGTAGAAGACCAGCTGCCGCCAGTAATTGCCCCCTTCTGGTTTCTTTTCAGTGGGCCGCTTGAGCTTATCGGCTTTAGCGCGACCCGTCTTGTAATCTACCAGGTGTACGCGCTGCTCTTTTTCAAATTCAATTTTGTCGATGGTGCCGGTTAGGGGCACGCCATCGAGTTCGGCGGTGCGTACGGTGTATTCCACGACCACCCGCTTCGACCAGCGTCCGTAGTTTTCCTGATAGAAGCGGCGCAGGCTGTGTCGTCCCTTTTGCAGGTAGCGGGGGTAGGCTTTCGCCGAAAAATAGATTTGCGCGCGCTGCATTTCCTGCTCAAAGTACTGGATAAAATCCCGCTCACCCGGAAAAATTCGGGGCCGCGAGGCCTGCATACTCAGAAACAGGCGCTGCAAGGCTTGGTGCATGGCGTTGCCGTAGGCCGCCGCTTCACTCATCAATACCGGCACCTGCAGGATATAGCGATAATAAAAACTCAGGGGACAGCGCAGAAAGGTATTCAGCGCCGAAATACTCAGGCGGAAGTGATCCAGTACCTGATCGACCTGCGTCGGCGGTGCCCGCTCGATGATTACGGGAGGTGGCGTGACCAGTTCCAGCACCTGGGCTTCCAGTAATGCGGCCTCCGAGACTTTCTGTTGTACAAAGTCTACGCCTTCGGCTTCCATCAGTTCGTCGACGAAGCGGGCGCGCTGTCGATCCTTCCCTTTTTCGTCTTGCAGGGCATAGCTTAGTTGCAGATACGATTTGGCCCGGGTGATCGCCACGTAGAATAATCGACGGCGGGCTTCTTCTGCATCTTCCTCACCCGAAAAGGTCAGGGTGTCGGGTAAGGTAAATTGAAAACTATTGTTCCGCCCCTTCGGCTCCCAGGCTTTTTGGTTGACATCCAGCAAATAGACCCGCTCGAATTCTAATCCTTTGGAGCTATGGGCCGTAACCAGCTGGAGCGCCTCGCTCTGATCCATACCCGTCTCCAGCGGTAGCTTTATGCGGTTCTTTTGCATCTTCTGAATAGTGTTCAGAAAATGATCAATATTCATTTCTGCTTTTTTGCGGCTTTCGGACTTCGCAAAGTTCAGCAGGGTACTCAGTATCTGTAATTGTTCAACCCGATCCGATTGTTGCAGACTGTAGGAGATCACCTGCAGCTGATTATAGATCTGTTCCAGGAAGGCAGGCAAGCTCAGGTTCACGCTTTCCTTTAGAAGGCGATCCAGCGTTTCCCCAAAAGTTAATAAGGCCCCGGGGTTTTCGAGTGCCCGTTCTTTTAGTGCTTCCGGCTTTCGCAAAAATTCGCGCCAGTGGGGTCTCGTTTTGTAATCGTATTGATTCAGGTGCCAGCTGATGTGCGCGAGGTCTTTTGCCGAAAGGCCTAAAAAATCGAAATGCAAAATTTCGAATAAAAGCGGCTCGCCCGCGAAGGCCCGCCGCATTTCCTGTCGGAAATAATCCAGCAGTTTGAGGATTTTGCGGACCAGTAAGGTATCCAGCACATTGATTCGCCGCCGGGTATGGTAGGGAATCCTTGCCCGCTCCAGCAACTCAACCAGGCGTTCGACCTGTGCGTGTTTGGCGTAGATCACGGCTACTTCTCCCAGCGGGTATCCTTCTTCGTGGAGCGTTTTGATCTCTTCAAACAGTCCGACCACCTCCTGCACCTGATTAGGGTACTCAAGGATTCGTAGTGCACCCTCCGCCTGGTAGTTAGAAAAGAGTTGCTTCTCCAGTTTCGGCTCGCCCAACTGATGGATGATCCGCAAAGCATTGTGCTGGATCACCTGCCGCGCCGCCTCCAGGATAGCCGCCGTGGAGCGATAATTCTGCTGCAACATGACCAGCTCAATATCATTGAGGTATTGGAAGTAGAAATCACTGAGGTTCTTCAGACGAGCGCCCTGGAATTCGTAGATTGACTGATCATCGTCGCCCACGATAAAGACATTCGGCAGCTCCCAATAACTAGCCAACTGGCGGATCAATTGATTCTGCGAGCCATTGGTATCCTGGTATTCGTCTACCAGCAGGTACTGGTAGCGCTCCTGGTAATTGCGCAACAAATATTCCTCTTCTTCAAAGGCGCGCAGCACCCAGAGTATCATGTCAGTATAATCGTAGCGGCGGGCTCGGTATTTAGCTTCCTCGTAGACCGGGTAGAGCTCCACCGCGGCATTTAACTTCGCCATGCGCTCCGCTTCTTTATCGATCTTATTGGTCTTGGGGTCTCCTTTCTGATTGGAGCCCGATTTTCGCTGGTAAATATATTCCGGTCGCTGCGGCAAATCGTCCAGGTAGGCGGTAATGGCTTTTTTCACCCGCTCGGCCGACCAGTCTTCCATCTTCATCCGCTCGAAGAGGCGCGCCAGGTGTTTTTCGTAGAAAAAAATATCGCTCAGGCCCACTTTCAGCAAGTGGTCCGGCGGTAGGCTGCCCAGTATATCCCGGATCAGTTCGATGCGTTCCAGCTCGGAGATTGGCTCCAGTTCCTGACGGCCAAAGACCTCCAGGTTATCCTGGATAATGTGATTACAAAAAGAATGGAAAGTGTAGATGGGCACCCGATGTGCTTCGGGCCCGATGAATTGCAGGAGGCGATTACGCATAGCGATTACGGCTGCATCCGTGAACGTCAGACAAAGGATATTGGCGGCCTGGGTATCGGTATCGAGTAAGATACGACCGATTCGGGCGGCCAGCAGGTGGGTTTTCCCCGTACCCGGACCGGCAATCACCATCACGGGACCGTCAATCTGATCTACTGCCTGCCGTTGGTCCGCATTGAGTTGATCCAGTGCCTCCAGAAAGGCAGTATTATAGTCTTGGCGATCAGAAGGCTTAGCAGGCATATTATATACGACTAGGTAGTAATAGGTAGTCCGGCTTCTGCGGCCAGGGCATCCATGTCCCGGATCAGTAGCCGACGGCGGTTAAAGGTAATGATATTTTTATTACGTAACTCATTGAGAATAGTCGTCACCGTCTGGCGGGAAGTAGCTGTCAGGTTAGCGATTTCCTGGTGGGTCATAAACTTACGTACTTCCACTTCAAAACCGACCGGCTTGCCTTTTTTCTTTCCCAGGTCATGCAGGAACTCAATCACCCGGGAGCGGGAATCCTTGAAGACCAGTGATTCCAGGCGCGACTCCATTTCCATCATACGGGAACCCATAATTTTCATCAGGAATAGACTCAGTGCATTGTGTTCGCGCATCAGACCACGCATTTCCTCTACCGTAACGATGCATACGGTGGTGTCTTCCATTGCGTAGGCAAAATCACGTCTTTTATCTTCTCCCACGAGCGCCATTTCTCCGAAGACCTCTCCCGGCCCCAGGATAGCCTTAGTAATTTCCTTTCCGGATTCCCCGTAGGCGCCAATTTTGATTCGACCCTCGGTCAGGAAAAAAATGCGATTGGCCAGTTCTTCTGGTAAGAAAAGATACGCTCCTTTTTTATAAACCTTATGCATGTGCTGTTCCAGCATTTGAGGCCCTTGCTTACTGGGACACAGAATCACACTAACGTCGATATTTTCCAAAAACCACAGGGATTGATCGCTCATTGGTTTATATTTTTCTAATGATTGTTTTGCATAGAACGCGCAGAGGGAATTGGAGTTTTTGGGACTGGAGAACAAAAGCCTATAAAATAGATACTTGTCTTGGATCTTACGCTTTGCCGGGGAAAAAGGCTAAAACTATTCGTCGAAGCGCAGGCCAAATTTTTTGGCCAAGGTTTTGATCTCTGGATTTTTCTCGTACATCGCCCTTAGTTTTTCCTTATCATTCAGGGGTCCTGTTTTCTTCACTTCTTTGGGCTTAAGACGCTTGTCAATGACAATGCTAAAGCTCAGATCGGCATCCCCGAAGTCTTCGCGAATCTGGTGGATGATATCCGACTGCTGCCGAATGGCTCCCTCTCCCAGCTTTGAACCAACCAAAGCGGTAATGGCCTTACCCTCTAATGTCAGGCGGACATTCTGCAGAAGATTCCGCACCGAATCTTGCTCTACTTTCGCCACGTATTCTTCCCATATCTTATCGAGATTTTCCTGACTCAAATCATATTTGGCGGTAGGGACTACTTCTTTAGCTTCCTCTTCGCGCAGTTGTTGGAGCATCTTATCCATGTTCCCCAATTTGGGCATAGCCATAACGGAGGCGGTATGTGCTTCTTTACTGGTTCCGTTCGTCGCCGCGACTAATTCCTGTTCTGCGGCTTCCTCGATTACCTCCTCTTCTATCTCATCCGTAGCTTCATCCGCAGCGGCTTCCATGGAGGAGGCTTCGGCTAAATCACTTTCTGGTTTGGATGACTCTTCTTCCGATGGCTTGTCCGGTTCTTTTGTCGGGGCAGCAGCAGCAGCATTTTCGCTTTTTGCCTCCTGACCTGAGGCTTCCGTTTTTGTCGTCTTGGATGATGATAGGGGGGCTTCTACCCTATCTTTGCTGGCGGGAGACCTTTGCTCAGGTCTTTTTTTTTCCGGAAGGGAAGCGGATCCCTCACTAATATCCACGGCCCGCTGAATATAAGTCATCTTGATGAGCGCCATTTCTACGTGCAGCCGCTTATTGCGAGCGGTTTTATAATGGATATCGCAGTCGTTGGCCAGGTTCAGAGCAGTCAGCAGAAAAGTACTGCTGGTTTTAGCGGCTTGTTCCAGATAGCGCTTTTGCAAAGCTTCACTCAGCGTCAGCAAATCAATGGTCTGTTGGTCTTTGGCCACCAGGAGGTTACGAAGATGTTCCGCCAATCCATTCAGGAAGATATCCGGGTCGAAGCCTTTCTTTAATACTTCATCAAAAGTGAGCATCACCGAAGACATATCTTCGATCAGCAGGGCGTCCACGAATTTGAAATAGTAATCATAGTCAAGGACGTTCAGGTTGTCGATGACGTCCTGGTAAACAATTTCCTTACCGGAAAAAGCCGCAATGCGGTCAAAGATAGACAAGGCATCCCGCAGTGCTCCGTCGGCTTTTTGGGCAACGATGTGCAAGGCCTCGGCGTCGGCCTGGATATTTTCGGTATCGCAGATACTGCGTAAATGCGCTACCATATCGGGTATCTGTATCCGCTTGAAATCGAAGATCTGACAGCGGGAAAGAATCGTAGGAATGATTTTGTGCTTCTCCGTGGTGGCCAGGATAAAGATCGCGTAGGGCGGTGGCTCCTCCAGCGTTTTCAGAAAAGCGTTAAAGGCCTGCTGGGAAAGCATGTGCACCTCATCGATGATGAATACTTTGTACTTTCCTTGCTGTGGCTGAAATCGCACCTGCTCAATCAGCGCACGAATATGCTCTACGGAGTTATTTGAGGCTGCATCCAGCTCCGTAATGTTAAAGGAGGCATTTTCATTAAAAGACTGACAGGAGCTACATTCGTTGCAGGGCTCAAAGTCCTCGCCAATATTTTTGCAGTTAAGTACCTTGGCCAGGATCCGGGCACAGGTCGTTTTGCCGACACCCCGGGGCCCACAAAACAGAAAGGCGTGGGCCAGGTGGTCATTGCGCAGCGCATTCTTTAGGGTATTCGTCACGTGCGATTGCCCCACAACGTCTTCAAAGCGGTGGGGACGATACTTACGTGCGGATACTACGAATGTACTCATGGACTTAGTCGATTTTTAATGTTACCAAAGTTACTAAAATAAAGCGTGCCCCACTGTGATTTTTTGGTGAAAACTTAGTCGTCCGCTCTCAAGCCCCCTTTATTCCCTAGGGATTGGGACTCAAATTATATTCTGTTAGTAGTACTTTCCAATCCTGGCTTTCTACCTCTTCCAATAGCTTCACCGAAATATCCCGCTTCAGGGTATCGGGTAGCCGGGCGTCAAAACCCAGGGCGTAGAATTGTGGATTGTAGGTGAGGGGTAGGGTTTCAAAGCGGGACAGGCTATCGCTTTCTGCCAGTGACTGCAAGATGGGTTGGTCATAGGCAATACCCTCCACTTCTCCCGCCTCCATGGCCTCTACCATAGCTGGAATATCCTTATATTCTTTCAAATTCGTAAAAAAGTGGTTGAGCAGCCACTGCTCGGTAGCGGAGTTTGAAACCGTTGCCAGGGGCTTCTGCTTAAAATCCTGTATTTGACTTTGATTGCTCCCCAACTGATTGACGGTAAGAGACGAAGCGATACTGGCCGTAAAACCAGAAATAATGATAATAGCCGTAAACATCCAGACCAGGGCGATAATCCGTCCGCCTACCGTTTGGGGTGATTTGTCTCCGTAACCAACGGTGGTCATCGTGACCGCCGACCACCAAAACCCTTGCCATAAGCCCTTAAGGCCCGGCTCGAATTCTGCTGTATTATGTTTGCGCTCGAACCACCACTCCAGAGCGCCAAAAATTAAAATCACAAAAACCAGAGCACCCAGCGCTCTGAAAAAATTGATCGAAAAGAAAGAGGCCACAAAACGCAGACTCCGTTTCAGTGGAGAAGCTGCCCGCACCATCACCGAAGAGTACGCAATGTAAAAAGGGGGCGAAAAATCCATACTTTCCTGCCGACTACTGGTGATCGTCAGGGGAGAGATACCGGCATCCAGGGCCCCACTGGTCAGCGCAGCCAGCAAAGTGTCCAGTGGCATTTCTACGGCCTGATAACTAAGATCCAGGTCATCACATACCCTTTCCCAAAGCCAGGCCGAAGGGCCGCGCAGCTCATTTCCTTGCTTTTTTATGAAAATAGAGGACGGAGTATATCCCACTAATAATGTATCTTTGGACCAGCTAAACGTCGTGAAAAACAAGCTAAAAACCAATACCCAAAAAGTAATGATACGCCTCTTCATTCCTCTATTTTTTAATTTATTCTCCAATTTGGACGAATTAAAAAATATAAAAAAATTGAACATAAAAGGTTCTTGTACTTCGCTTCCTTAAAAAACCATCATCGAAGTTGTTTAAAACCGAGGGGCCCAACACACAAAAACGATACAGCATGAAAATAGCCATTGCCCAATTAAATTATCACATCGGAAATTTTGAGGGAAACCTCCGCAAAATGCTCGACGCCGTTACGGAAGCCAAACTCAAAGGCGCAGACGTGGTCTGCTTCGCAGAATTGGCAACCTGCGGTTACCCTCCCCGTGATTTCCTGGAATTCGATGATTTTATTGGACTGGCAGAAGCCAGCATCCAGGAACTGGCGGCGGCAGCCGACGACATTGCAATCGTAGTGGGTTCACCCAGCAAAAATCCGGTGATTGAAGGTAAAGACCTCCATAACTCGGTTTATTTTCTGGCCGATGGCGAGGTCCAACACATTCAACATAAAACCCTGTTACCCACCTACGATATCTTTGATGAATACCGCTACTTCGAGCCAGCCACCGAATGGAATATCGTTGAGTATAAAGGCAAACGCATTGCCCTCAGCGTCTGTGAAGATCTCTGGAATCTGGGGAATGAAAACCCGATGTACACCGTTTGTCCGATGGACGAAATGATGTCCCAGCAGCCCGATCTGATGATCAACGTCTCGGCCTCTCCCTTCCACTGGAATCAGGCCAATGAGCGCATCAAAGTCATGCAGGCGAATGTACAATCCTACCAATTGCCTCTCTTCTACGTCAACCAGTCGGGCGCACAGACAGAAGTGATCTTTGACGGTGGCTCTCTGGTGCTTTCCCCCGACGGTAAGGTATTCGACGAATTACCCTACTTTGAAGAGACCTTAAAAATTTATGAACTGGACGAGGTCATAGAAGGTGGACAGGTTCAGCAACAGGCAAAAGATAAGATGCAACTTATCCACGATGGTCTGCTGACGGGTATTCGCGATTATTTCGGCAAATTGGGCTTTCAAAAGGCCATATTGGGCCTCTCGGGCGGTATCGACTCGGCACTGGTCGCCGTACTGGCCGCACGGGCACTGGGTAAAGACAAAGTAAGGGTCGTACTCATGCCTTCTCAGTTCTCCTCGGATCATTCGGTAGAAGATGCCCGGCAGCTGGCCCAGAATTTGGGCGTACAGTACGATATTATCCCGATTGAGCCCATTTACCTCAGCCATTTAAAAGCCCTGGAGCCCCACTTCTGGGCCAAATCCTTTGGCCTGGCCGAAGAGAATATCCAGGCACGGATTCGCGGCATGCTCTTAATGTCTTTTTCTAATAAGTTTGGTAATATCGTCCTCAATACTTCCAATAAAAGTGAAATGGCCGTCGGCTACGGTACGCTCTACGGCGATATGTGCGGCGGACTGTCCGTAATCGGCGACGTCTACAAAACCGAAGTCTTTGAACTCTGCCGTTTTATCAATCGGGATAAAGAAATCATTCCCGATAATATCATCACCAAGCCACCCTCGGCTGAGCTACGCCCCGACCAAAAGGACTCCGACAGCCTGCCGGATTACGAAGTGCTGGACCAGGTCGTTTACCAGTACATCGAGCAGCGACGAGACCCCCAGGACATCATTGCCATGGGCTACGATGCCGATCTGGTAAGACGCATTCTGCGCCTGGTCAACATCAACGAATTCAAACGCCATCAGACGGCACCGGTACTGCGGGTCAGCACCAAGGCCTTTGGTATGGGCCGCCGCATGCCGATCGTCGGTAAGTACCTGGCTTAATTCAACCATCCACTAAACCACCAAATCGACAATTAGCAACTATTTCCATTTAATATTACAGCCTCCAGAAGGATACTGCGGCTCGGGTACGGGCTTACCCGCCAGCACACTGTCAATGGCCGCGCGCAGGTCTTTACCGGTTAGCGGATTGTCGTTCTTGGGTCGGGAGTCGTCCAACCGTCCGCGGTAGGCCAATTTCCCATCGCCGTCGAACACATAAAAATCCGGTGTACAGGCAGCATCGTAGGCCCTGGCAACTTCCTGCGTCTCATCGTACAGGTAAGGGAAGTCATAGCCCACTTCCGCCGCGTGTTCCTTCATTTTATCCGGACCATCTTGTGGATAATTTTCTGCATCGTTGGAGCTGATCCCCACGAAGGATACGCCCTTATCCGCATAATCGTCCACCACGCGGACAATTTCTTCATTGACGTGTAAGACGTAAGGGCAGTGATTACATAAGAACATCACGACCGTTGCCCGATCGGATTGGAGGTCCTTCAGGCTCATTTTTTTTCCGGAAACGGTATCCGGCAGCTTAAAATCGGGTGCTTTAGTGCCTATCGGCAACATATTAGATTCAGTAAATGACATGTTTATCGTTTTGGTTTACACAAAAATAACCCCTAGAAATCCTAAAAGATCACTGGGTAAATGTGTATTTTAGGGTACTCCCTGCATTTTCAGCCCAAACTTCAGTCATAATCTCCCTTTCACAGACACTAATAGACAAAGCGGCAAGTGCAAATTTGCCCAGCGAATCATTGTTCTAACCTATATAGATTATGAGAAAGATCACATTGTCCCTACTGATTATCACCCTGCCCTGCCTGATATTTGCACAAGTACTCACGCAAGACTGGCAAGCCAGCAAGCGTCTTTCCGCCAATGAACACCTGCATAGTGCCATCGAAGGCACCAATGGTGTGATTGTGGCCGTCGGCTTTACCGAATCCTATCCGGGCACCAGGCGCGATGGTTTTTTCCAACTCATTGACAATCGCAGCGGACAGATTATTCGCAGTAAAAACCTGGGTGGAGATCAGGACGACGAACTGCGTGATGTGGTACAAACCAATAATGGCCAGTTTATTCTGGCCGGCACAACCGAATCGGACACCCAGGGTAAAAAGGATGCCTGGCTCGTCTGTATCGACGAAAATGGAGAAATAATCTGGGAAGAGCGCTACGGCAGCAGCGAAGATGATGCTTTCGAAACCCTGGTCTACGACGCAGAACAGAACCTCGTCACCGCCTTTGGTTACCGAAACGATCAAAAATCGGAAGACCTTTGGGGCGTACAGTTAGCCCTTGGCCCCAACCGGGCCCATGTATTAAATGAGCAACTCTCCTACGGACGCGGTGACTACGAAAATGTTAAAGCCGCCATCATCAATCAGGAGGGTAAAATACTACTCACCGGTAATCACAGCCGCCCCAAAGGCCACCTCTTCCTGATGCAACTCAATGAATCGGGCAGCCAGGAATGGGTTCGTACCTATGGTAAAGGAGATGAAATCGTCGAAGACCTTCAGCTCAGTCGCAGTGGCTATATCCTGGCCGGTTCAACCGTTGACCGACGGGAAGGAGAAAACATGTTGGCCATTGCCGTGTCTTCTTTTGGTGATCAATTATGGTCTGAACAATTCGGCGGAGAAGATCACGACGCTGCGCTGAGCGTAACCGAAGCCCTAGACGGCGGTTTTTATCTACTCGGTCGATCCTTGTCCCATGCGCCCAATGCCCGGGCGGAAAAAATATACCTGCTCAAGATTTCTAAAGGAGGAGAAAGAGAATTTCAACAATACTACGGTGGTGAAAAGGACGATATCGGCCGCGTGGTTTTACAACTTAAAAACGGCGCCGTTTTTCTTGGTGCCGATACCGATTCCGATGATGCACAGCGCACCGACATTACTTATCAGGCCTTGCGCTCGACCCTGGATGTCATGCCCGATCTACGACAGATGAAAGGCAGTGTCGAATTTATCCGCATTGATGAAAACGTAAAGCTCAACACCCCCGGTGAAGTGCTGCGCCCCGAAGACCGCAGTTACCTCAGTGTCACTATTTTTAACGAAAGTAAAATCGCCCTACCCAACGTCAGTCTACGCATGGGTAACAATGGCGTGAAAGGTATTCAGACCTGGTCGACTAACTATATTGGCCAACTGCAGCCTGGTGAAAGAAGAGCGGTTAATATTCCCGTTACGGCCGATGCAAATCCGGAACCGGGTAGCCACGAATTCCCGTTGAGTGTGATGGCCGGTACGGTTACCCTGGCCTCTACTTCCGTAAAAATAGAAAGCAAGGTGCCAGAACCTGCCCGCCTGGGCCTTTTTGATTACAAAGCCGAAGTAGTCTCTACCGGCACCCGGGGAGCCGGATCTAATGCCGTAAAGCTAAGTATGACTTTCGTAAACGAGGGAGACTTTTCCACGAATAATGCCCAACTACAAGCCCAAATCCCCAATGGTATCCGCGCGCTCTCCGGACCCCAATCCCTAAACATTGGTACCTTACCAGCCTCTGGGAAAAGACAAATTTCCTTTACTTTTCAGGCCAGTCCGGAGTACCTGCAAAACCGTCGGGATGCCACTCTGGCCTTCCAGGTGCTGAATAACGGACAGGCCAGTGGTTCGCCCATTCGTATTACCATTGACAATCTGGAAAACCCTAATGCCAGTTCCGGATTTGGCGATAAGCCCGTGATCATTTGGGTAGATCCCAGCCCGGGAAACAAGGGCGGTAGCCGCTTTCAAACTTCAGATCCCAATGCTAAAATTCGGGTAGCCATCGCTTCCCGGCGTCGACTGCGTACACAAGATATCAAGGTATACCAAAACAAAACGGTCGTGGAGACCAATAAGAGCTTCGCCGAAGAAGAGCTCTCCGCTCCCAACGGAAATTATCAGGAAGCTACCTACAGCCGTAAAATTGCTCTGAAAGAAGGACCCAATGAGATCTTTATTCAAATTGGTGATGGTACCTCCAAAAAGATTGTCATCGACTACCAGCCACGTAGCCGCAATCTGCACGTCATCGCCATCGGCCCCTCGCATCCGGATTTGAAATACACCAGTAAAGATGCGCAGGATTTTGCGCAGGCTTTCCAGCAGCAGCAAGGCAAGTTATTTAACCAGGTCTTTATCCAGCAGCTGACCAGCCCGGAAGTGACCACTCAACAGGAGATCATCAAAGCGATGGTCGATTTAGAGAATAGATTTCGCAACGAGGAGATTCTTCCCAACGACGTAGTCATCGTTTTTATCTCTTCCCACGGTATCGTTGGTTCGGGAGAGCGCTATAAGATTATTCCTTCCGGCTTTGATCCGGTATACGGCGATCGATTCACCATCGATTACAAGGACGATATTTTGGCTCCACTGGAAAATATCAACTGTAAGAAAATGGTCTTCATTGACGCCTGCCATAGTGGGGCCGCCGATGCCAAGGGCCCCTTTAAAGATCAGCGACGTTCGGAAATGATCTTCCGCCTGAATGCCCAATCTCCCGGACTCAGCAGTATTACCAGTTGTCAGAGCTCGGAGATGTCATACGAAGACGAGGCCTGGGCAAATGGCGCCTTTACGGAGGCCATCCTGGAAGCCCTGCAAAACGAAACCGTACAGGACAGCGATGGCACCACCTATAAAGCCAGCAGCGACGACGATTTCCTGACCATTGGAGAACTATACCGCTTCGTACGGCGAAGAGTGAATGGTCTGGTAAGTACCTACAAGCCCAATGCCCCAACGGCACAGACACCCGACCTGATTAGTGGTACCGAAGGCCTGGATGAGGACCTGCCTATTTTCGAGATAACTCGCGGTAACAACAACTAAGAACACCCATGCAAAAACCAAAACCGATTTTCAAACACTTATTATGTCTGCTCTTTTTTCTGCTGCCTCTGATAGTGGGAGGGCAGGCCTTTTCCGTGACCGTCAACACCACCGATGATACCGACGACGGTCGCTGCTCCGCACAGCATTGTAGCTACCGCGAGGCCCTCAATCTGGCCAATGGTTTCCAGGGGGAAATGTTTATTTTTTTCGATATCCCCGGAATTGGCCGGGAGCGACGCATCTTGCTGACTAGCGATCTTCCCGCCCTGAGTAATTTTGGTGCCCTTACTATTGATGGGACGAGCCAGCAGGGTGCCGAGGTCGTTGTCGATGGCAATGGAGATATTAACTTCGGTCTTCACCTGGAAGATGCCGACAATACGGTTGTAGGCGGTATCCACTTCGACAATTTGCGCCTGGCTGGCATCTATGCCGAGGGCAACTCTTTTGGCACCATCATTGGCAGCGAAAAAGGGGGGAACCGCTTTACGGGGAGTCGCTACGGCGTGGTCATCGAAGGACAACGGGCCCTAATCCGGAATAATGAATTTGATAATAATGACATCAACGGCGTATTTGTCGCTGGGAATGGTTCGGCCTTCATTGGCGAACAGGATAATCCCGCTGCGGGTAACACCTTTCTAAATCACCGCTTTGCAGGAGTAGAAGCAGGAGAAAGGAGTAATTACGTAAATATTTTTGGCAATAGTTTCTATTGTAACGAAGCCGAAGGCATCACCAATTTTAACCGTTCCAACAACGGTATTGACAAACCCACTATTCAGGACGCCAGCACCTCACAAGTCTCAGGCACGGCAGGGCGGAATGCACTGGTGCAGATCTATGCATTTGATCCCGATCAACAGGTCTGTCAAGAGGTCAATTCTTGCCAGGGTAACATCTTCCTGGGTAGTACCATTGCCGACGGAAGTGGCAACTGGGTACTTAGTGAGAATAATTTCGAAGTTCCTCTGCTACCCAGCTATGAACTTACGGCTACTCAGATGGCTCCATTCAGCGATCCCGATTTTCCGGAAAGTTTTCGGTATACCTCCGAATTTGCAGACTGCTTTTCGCTGTGTGCCACTTATGATATTACGCTGACCAGTGATGGCCCCGCCTGCCCGGGAGATACTTTCGCCATCCGCCCAAATATCACCAGTAATGGCAGTAACCCCGAACCCCTGAATTACTCCTGGACTGGTCCTGGAGGCTTTTCAGCGGGTACTGAAACAATCACTGCGACTCAAGTGGGCACTTACACCCTGGCGGCAACCAATACTTGTAACAATATTGAGGTATCCATAGATATTGCGGCTCAGGAGACGCCTCCCAATAGCATTACGGCTGCATATAATGGTCCAATTTGTGAATTTGACACCCTACAGCTATTTGCCTCCACCGCAGGCGTTCTTTACGAATGGATCGGTCCGCTTGGCTTTCGCTCTTCCGAGCAAAACCCCCTTGTTAATCTGGGCGCGAATCGCTTACGCTCCGGCACTTATTATCTGAATACCCGCACCCCCATTAGTGGTTGTCCCGGCCCCGTGGATTCGGTAAGCGTCCTGGTAAAAGCCCCTCCCGTGCTACAAGATACCAGTCTGAGCGTCTGTGCAGCGAATGCGCAAGAAGAGGTAGCCGATTTTAACTTAAGTGCCATTGAGAATCACATCCGCAGCGGAGATAACAGCATCGTTTTATTTTGGTTCGAAGACGAGGCGGTGCAGCGCCGCATTACGTTTCCGGAAGCTTATACCAGTGCCGGTGGGGATGCTTTCGTCCTTGGCTTTGACAGCCTGGGCTGCTCCTCGGAGGTCGTAAAAATCCCCTTGACTGTACTACCCGCCCTATCGGTCAACCTGACGGTAGAACAGGAGATTACCTGTACTACTCCCGATGGAGGGAGTCTCCTGGCTTCCGTAGCTAATGGGGCCCAACCTTTTGTATACGAATGGTCACCCACGGAAGTGTCCGGAAATAACCCGACGGGGCTAAGCAGCCGCCGCTATGACCTCACGGTTACCGATGCTAATGGTTGTCAGGGCACCGCTAGTGTGCGCCTCGAAGCGCCCGATGCCCTCGTGCTCGACTGTTCTATTGTTCGGGATATCAGTCGGGTGGGCGCCGAAGATGGCGCAGCTCAGATTCGGATCAGTCGTGGTCTTGCTCCCTACGAATTACGGATCCCCAATTTAAATGATACCATTATCCAGTTATCAGCGGCGGGCAGTCTGGAACTGAACAACCTGCCGGCGGGTGTCTACGAAGTACAGGCCACGGATGCCAATGACTGCACCCAAAATTGCCGATTTGAAATTGCTGAGGTGGATTGTAGTAATTTCATCCTGGAGCTAAATCAACGACCCAGTTCTTGCCCGGAAATAATGGACGGGCTCCTCAGTGCCAATCCGATGGGAGGGCAAGCTCCCTTCAGCTACGATTGGTCCGATAACCGTTTTGACGGCCAGTCCCGGGCGGAGCAGTTGGCGGCTGGGAATTATGGCCTTACGGTCACGGATGCCCGCGGCTGTATCGCGATCGCTACCGCCACCATCGAAGCTGCCAATCCTCGTCCTACGGTAAGCATTGGAACGGGAAATACTTTGTGTCCCGGTGCCTGTATTGAAGTAGCCCTGACTTTTACCGGTGAGGCACCTTTTTTACTAAACTATGCGTTGATTGCCAATGGAGACACCCTGAGTCAGGAAACAAATTTTGATACAAGCGAAGAAAATTTGACCATTTGTGCAGAGATATTTCCCAAAGACACCGAAAGCATCACCCTACGTGTACTCGAGCTTTTTGATGCCAATTGTTCGGCCCCCCTTAATGAAAGTACTATCATCCCTGTAAGTCCGGTCAGTCGAGGACTGCTAGACACGGTACTTTGCCCAGGGAGTTTTCTACTGATTAATGGTACCACTTACGATCAAAATAATCCCTTTGGCCAGGAGCTCTTAGCTGGAGCCGCACAAGGGGGCTGCGATAGCCTTTTAGATATCAATATCTTTTTCCCTTCCGCCCCCATGGTCACTAATGTAGAACGGACATGTGACCTGGCTAATAATACCTTTGTCGTCACTTTTGATCTCCTCGGCCTGGCTCCTTTTTCCATCACCGGCATCGAAGGGCAGGTATACGGAGACCGCTTTGTAAGTACCAACCTGGCTGCCGCGGGCTCTTACAACCTTACCATTACCGATGGGTTCGGCTGTAGCGGAAACTTAGATATTGAAGCGCCGGATTGTAGTCGAAGCAGTAATTGTACCTTTCGGGCGGGTACCCTGGCCGCTTTCGCGGAAAACATCTGTCAGTACGATACGCTGCAATTATCCACCCTGGGCGATGAGCAATTGACCGATAACCAACGGCAATTATTTGTCATTCATAATGGATCAGCCAACGAACTGGGCGATATCCTACTCCGTGATCAGGAGGGGCACTTCCCCTTTGAAGCACCCTTAAATCTGGGGACCCCTTACTTCACTGCCGTCCTGGCGGGGAGAGATAACGGTTTTGGCCGTCTTGACGAGAATGATCCCTGTCTGGATATAAAGCTGGGGGCAGCAGTACAATTCAACACTGCGCCCCGCCGCCCCCTATTTATCCAGGGGCAGGATACCCTCTGTGTAGGAGAAAATTTACAATTATCCACCGAAAACCTAGCCGGTGCTAATCTTGTATACAACTGGATTACCCCCCAAAACGACACTTTGCAGAGCGATAGTAATCGTCTTGTTATTCCTAATGTCACTCAGGATGCGGCCGGGATATATAGCATTTTTGCGCAAAGCGGAAGCTGTAGCTCCCCCGTCTTTTCTCCACACCAACTGGTGGTAAATGATTTCCCCTTCTTGTACGCTGGCGACGATCAGGAAAGTTGCGGTCTCAACCAGGCCATGCTGCAAGCTGATCCCATCAGCTTTGGTGAGGGGAGTTGGTCGAGCCCTACGACCGCAACCATTATCAATACCGAAGACCCCTTTAGTCTGGTTCGCGATTTAGAGGCCGGACAGAATCCATTTATCTGGACCGTCGCTACCGATGATTGCGTGAGTACCGATACCGTACTGATCAACTACTTTCCAACTCCCATCCTGGCCGATGATGAGTTCCAGTTGGAGCCGGGTTTGAGTCGTATCACCTTTGATGGGTTTGCTAATGATCGGGTGGAGGGCTTAATACTGGATAGTACTACCGTCAAAATTATTACGCAACCCGAGGTAGGAAGTGTCCGGTATTTACCCGCAGAGCAGGTATTTGAATACACTGCTGAGTTGGGTAATGCCGAGGCGATTGCTTTTGAATACAGTGTCTGTCCTTCTGTTTGTCCGGAGGCCTGCGATACCGCTTTTGCCATTATCAATCTACCCGACGTTCTTCTGGAGGTACCTGATGGTATCGTACGGGGGCGGGCGAACAGCGGCCTGCGGATAGGTAACCTCGAGGCCTTCCCCGACAATGAGGCCATCATTACCAATCGTTGGGGGGTCGTGGTCTACCGCCAAAAGAACTACAGCAACGATAACCCCTGGCAGGGAACCCATAACGGTGCAGATCTGCCACAGGGCACCTATTACCTATACCTCAAAGTAGAGGGACGCCGATCGGTGGTCACCAAAGCTATTCATCTGATTGTCCGCTAGAAAATTGAATACCATGAAGATTACAAAATACCTGTTCCCATTCTTTTTTCTGCTTGGCCTGACGCCTTCCTTTGGTCAGCAGTTGCCCACCTTTTCCCTCTTTCGGGACAACTGGAACGTGCTCAATCCGGCCAGTGTATCCAGCGATTATCTATTTAGCAATAATCCCATGTCTATTTTTGCCACCTACCGCAATCAGTGGAATGGTGTCGAGGGGGCTCCCGAAACGGCCCTCCTCAATTGGGAATACGTACTTGACTACTGGAACGTCGTGACCGGCCTCACTTTGATGCATGACCAGGCGGGAGAGATCAGTACTACGGGGTTATTTGGGCGTTTTGGGTACCGGATCAATCTCGACCGGCGGGGTGATCGTTTCATTAACGTCGCCCTGAACGTCGGTGTGGTTCAATACCGGGCCGACCTGGCCGATTTGAATTTGGGCGAAACCATTCTGGATCTGGCGAATGACCTCATTTACTACCCCGATTTTGGTGTGGGATTCATGTATTATCACGACGATCTGTTTTATCTGGGGCTTTCCATACCACAGACTTTCGGCTTAAGTACTTCGGTGCGAAACGATAACGGCGATTTTGAGATCAAGCGCAATCAGCACTTTTATCTGATGGGGGGCACTTATTTCGACGTTTATGCTTTTAATTCTGATGCCTCTTACCTGGAGCTTTCCGGCTTTCTTAAGTACGTACCGAATGCACCGCTGGCCATAGATGTACACGCTCGTATGCAATTGGGCGAAGTGCTCTACGTGGGACTAGGTGGTGGGCTTTCGCAAACCGCCAGAGCGGAAGCAGGTATCATTATCGGCGAATCCATGAATTTTAATGCCGGACAGGTAAGAGTGGGCGCCGCCTACGGCATTGGCCTTTCAAGATACGCGCAGGCTTTTGGCAATAGCCTGGAACTACACGCAATCTATAGCTTCGACATTGGCCGGTAATCATTTTTAATCTTCGTCTTCTTCTACCAGCTTAATGACGCGGACCATCTCAATTTTTGTATCACTAACCAATTCAAATACGAACTTATAGCCTTCCAGCACTACTTCCTGATCCTTTTCGGGAATAGCCTCGGTCGTCATCACTAAATACCCGGAAAGGGTGTGGTAATCCCCTTCTGGTAGATCAATGGCTTCGTACCGCTCATTGAGATAGTTAATCTCCAGACGACCGGAAAAAACGAATTCGGTGTCACTGACCTGCACCTCGACGTATTCTTCCTGGTCGTGTTCATCTTCAATTTCACCAAAGAGCTCTTCCAGAATATCCTCGAGGGTAATGATGCCCGACACTCCTCCGAACTCGTCAACTACACAGGCAATGTAGATACGATCCCGAATAAATTTATTCATCAAACTAATCACGGGCATTACCTCCGGAACGAAGGGAATATCCATGATAATACTGCGCATTGATTTAGGCGATTTGAGTAATTGCTGGTGATGAATGTATCCCTTTACTTTATCAATTTCGCCGTCGGTCACCAAGATTCGGGACAACTTGGTCTCCAGAATCAATTGCTCTAATTCTTCCAGGGAGGAATTGACATCAATGTGTTCTATTTCCGGGCGGGGAACCATCGCTTCCCGTACGCGGATATCCTTTAAGTTGAGGGCCTTGCCAAATAATGCCCGATCGATATCTTCTTCTTCATTGCCATTTTGCGAAAGCGAAATAAACTCCTCCAGATCAATACGGGTAAATACCTGCTCGGCTTGTTCTATGGGAAGCCGTAATACCCGGTTTAGAATCACATTAGAACCGTACGTCATAATCCAGGCCAGAGGAGAAAGTAGCCACTGAAAAAAGCGCAACGGAAAAGCCAGAAAATACAGAATACTGTCGGAAAAAAGTCGGAAAAGCGTCTTGGGAATAAACTCGCCAAATACCAAGACAACAATAGTGATAAGAACCGTAACCAGTAAGAAAAACAAAAATTCATTTTCCGTTAATTGCGAAATAGACGGGCCCATGGTACGTTCCATCAGGAAGGTGAAGACCACCAGGGCGATATTGTTGCCGACCAGCATCGTTCCCAGGAAGTTAGCCGGCTGATCGTAGAAGCGCGTAATAATTTTCCCTCGCCGGGTACCCCGTTTTTTAATGAGCTCTATTTTGAGCTTATTGGCCGAGACATAGGCGATCTCCGACCCCGAAAACAGGGCGGATAACAGCAAGAAAAATAAAATTAACGCCAATCCCATAGTTTAGCTATTGCTCATTAATATCCTCGACGATGATAGCACCATCGGTAGAGGTCATGGTGATTTCGGAGAAGTTTTGATCTGCTTCAAAGTATTGTGTAAATATAGTATCTGTAGGCGTAGTAATCACCGAAAATTTATTGGTGTACACCATTTCACTCCGCTCATCCCAAATTAATTCGCTACTCTCCAGCATCTGCTCATCCACACTCCGCCAGACGACTGAATCGCGTACCACTACCTTCGCCTCCCGATCGTATTGTATAGCATATTTTGCCGTAAGGCGACTACTCAAATTACCATATTCGTCAAAAAAATCCACGGCTATCCCTTCCGTAAATTCTTTACGTTCTTCATTACGGTCTGTATATGATAATAGTACCGGGCCCGTAACCACCACCCGGACCACCGCCGAATCACTATAACGGATAACCGGATTCAGCGTGCGGTCAATATTGACGTCCTCCAGCGTATAGACGCGATCCATAGTGACCACCTCTTCCTTTGCGCAGGCCAACACGGCCATTCCCAACAATATCCATATGCTTATCTGCAGACCAATTTTACTCACCGTGTCATCTTTAGTGCGCCTCTAACCAGTTCTCTCCGGTATCTATCCCAACCAGGATGGGTACTTTAAGACCTGGCATCGCATCGCGCATTTTTTCTTCAATAATGGGCCGGACCGTTTCCAGCTCTTCTTTAGGAACGTCAAAAACCAGCTCATCGTGTACCTGCAGGATCATCTTTGTGCCTAAATTCTGCTGAGCAAAGGTATCGTAAATATTAATCATCGCTACCTTGATCATATCAGCCGCCGAACCCTGTACCGGTGTATTAACGGCGATTCGCTCCGCATTACTGCGCATCAGTGAAGATTTGGAATTAATATCACGGATGTACCGACGGCGTCCCATCAGAGTACTTACGTAGCCTTTTTCGCGGGCCTCCTTCACGATGTCGTTCATATATTTCTGTAAGCCCTGGTACTGTCGGAAGTACTGATCAATCAGGTCTTTGGCTTCGGAGCGTTTGATCTCCAACTGCTGCGAAAGATTGGTGGCTCCGGCGCCGTAAACGATACTAAAGTTAACGGTTTTTGCGCGGTAGCGTTGTTTTTTGGTCACCTCATCGTAAGGTACCTCAAAAACCCGGGCGGCGGTGGCCCGGTGAATGTCTTTCCCTTCCTGGAAGGCTTCCAGCATGGCTTCATCACCCGAAATTTCTGCGATGATCCGCAGCTCTATCTGAGAATAATCCGCTGCCAGAAGTATATGGTTCTCATCACGAGGAATAAAGGCTTTCCGGATTTTAGCCCCTTCGGGAGTGCGAATGGGAATATTCTGCAGGTTGGGGTGATTAGAGCTCAAACGCCCGGTAGCGGCCAGTGCCTGGTTGTAGGAGGTATGTATACGTCCCGTTTTCGGGTTAAGTAATTTCGGAAGGGCGTCGACGTAAGTAGATTTTAGCTTGGACAGCCCCCGGTAGCGGAGGATGTCATCCACAATGGGAAATTCGGCCGCCAGCTCGGTTAGTTTTTCTTCATTCGTAGAATACTGCCCGGATTTGGTTTTGCGCCAGCGGTAAGGCAGATTCATTTTTTCAAAAAGCACTTCCCCCACTTGCTTTGGGGAGCCAATATTAAACTTCGTGTCGGCCTGCTTGTATATCTTGGCTTCGATTTCTGCGATATCCGTTTCCAGTTTTTGAGAATAGACCCCCAGGAAGTCTGCATTCAGGTTAACGCCTTCGTATTCCATGGCTGCCAGCACCTTAATCAGCGGAGCCTCCATTTCGTGGTATAACTTATCCAGACCCTCATTTTTCTTCAGTTGAGGGTACAGGTATTCTTTCAACTTTAGAGTAATATCAGCATCTTCAGCGGCGTAGTCGACGACTTTTTCTACCGGTACCTCCCGCATCGTCAGTTGGTTCTTTCCCCCCTTCCCGATTAAGGATTTGATAGAGATCGGCTTGTAGCTAAGATAGGTCTCCGCCATGTAATCCATATTGTGCCGCAACTCGGGCTCCAACAGGTAGTGCATAACCATGGTATCCAGGTAATCGCCCGCTACTTCTACATCGTACCACTTCATGACCAGTACATCGTATTTAATGTTCTGGGCTATTTTTTTGATGGCTTTGTTCTCCAAGACTGGCTTAAAGATACCCACTACCGACTGGGCAGCGGATTGATCTTCGGGTACCGGCACGTAGTACGCTTTGCCCACTTCATAAGCAAAAGACATACCCACAAGCTCTGCCTGATTGGCGTAGATACTGGTCGTTTCTGTATCAAAACAAATAACCGATTGGGAAGCCAGTTCTTCCGCCAGTTTTTCCTGTTGCTCCCGGGTGTCTACGAGTTGATAATCGTGATCGGTGTTCTGAATATTTTTATCGGCAATAGCGTGGGAGGGTAATCCACTGCCGGTAGGTACTGGTTTATTTTGTTTTTTAGGGCTGTCGCCAAAAAGGGAGCCCTGCTGCCCTGGCTCTGGGGCGGAAGCAGTCTCTTCTCCCAGGATGGCTTTAGCCAGCGTCCGGAATTCCAGATCTTTAAAAATCTCTTCCAGCACCTCGCGGTTAAAGGGTTCGATCTCGTAGCGCTTGGCATCAAATTGGATCGGTACTTCCTGATCTATGGTCGCCAGGACTTTGGACAGTTTGGCCTGCTCCACGTTCTCTTCGACACGCTCCTTTTGCTTCCCTTTCAGGGCATCGGTATTCTCTAGTAAGCCTTCTAGTGAGTCGAACTTCTTTAATAACTTAGCCGCCGTTTTGGGGCCGATACCGGGTACGCCGGGAATATTATCACTGCTATCTCCCTGTAGCGCCAGCATATCGATTACCTGATCCGGCGAATCAATATCCCATACATCAAGTATTTCCGGGATCCCTAAAATTTCTACTCCGTTTCCTTTGCGAGAAGGTTTATACATAAAGATATTCTCACTGACCAATTGCCCGTAATCTTTATCGGGGGTAACCATATAGACCTGGAAGCCTTCCTTTTCGGCCTGCTTGGACAGCGTACCGATCACATCATCAGCCTCGTACCCGTCCAGCATAACGATGGGAATATTGAACCCTTCTACGATTTTCTTTATATAGGGTAGTGCTATTCGTATATCATCGGGCTGCTCTTCGCGGTTTGCCTTATATTCTTCGTAGATTTCGTGTCGAAAGGTAGGTCCGGAGGGGTCGAAAGCGACGGCAATGTGAGAAGGGTTCTGGGTCTGCATCAGATCCCAAAGGGTACGGGTGAAGCCAGTCATGGCCGAGGTATTCACCCCTTTAGAATTGATTAGAGGACGACCGATAAAAGCGAAATGGGCACGATAGACCAGCGCGTGGCCATCTAATAGAAATAACTTTTTTTCTGCCATGTTAATATTTATTCAAGCCTTTGCTGTGGACAAGCTAGTCCTGTGGTTCTGAAGGGGGCTTCATTTTCACTACCCCTTGTTTTTTAATCTCGTAGTGCTCCGAAAGTAATTTGCTTAGGGGAATAATGGTTTTTGTTTCATTATCTCCAATAATCGTGATGGAGGTGCTATCGACATCAAAGATAACTCCTTCCATTCCATCTAATTTGATATGATCCCCTTTGCTGATTTTCTTTTTATTGTAGTAGGAAGACAGCATACTCGCCAACAAGGGCTGAGAGGCAAAGCCGTAGCCCAGCGCAAATGCCGCTACAAAACCGCCCAGGATAATCGATATATTATCTTTGATAGCGGAGGTATCAATTCCCGCCTGATCCAGGGCCATCATCGCTATATTAATTAACAGAAAATAAAAGATAAAGTTGGCAATCACCGGTCCGACGGAAAGGTTAAAAGATTTGGAGGTAGACAGAATAATTCTTTTTAGAAAATCTGCCAGGAACAGCCCCGCGACGAATACCAAAACGGCGGAAAAAAGCGTCGGAAGATATTCGAATAATTTTTCGATCATAGCCGATAGGGCGGCAATCTTGACGATATCGGCCGTTCCCCAAATGACCAGAAAAAGGATAATGTAATAGATAACCCGGCCAAAAACCTGACTGGGTAGTATATCCAACCTTGATTTGCCGATCATATCGATGGCATACAGCTTATCAGCCAGTTTATCGACACCTACTTTGACGAGTACTTTTTCAAAAAACCGGGCTAACCTTCTGGCCACCCATCGACCCACTAAAAAAAACAGGATGGCCCCCAGCACACGCCCCAAAAAGCCGGCAGTACCGAGTAATAGATCGAACAGGTCTGGGTAGTTTTGGCTTAAATCGTTAAACCAATCCATTAACTTTTTCATGATTCAAACAGGCTTGTTAATTTGAGGAACGCATTCGAGGGGGAAAATAGAGATTTTTAGGCACAAAAAGAAAAAGGCCCAGCCGAAAGCTGAGCCTTTTCCTACCTGAAAAACCAATAGGTTTGTTTATACCATATCCGGTCCATCCGTAGCCCCTGTATTATCATCTCTGGTCTGATCTTTATTAAAAGGCGGACGACTTGCCTCCTCTTCAGAATTTGAGCTTGAGCTTGTATAGTAATCGCTCTCCGAATGCTCAGGAGAAATCCCCATTAAGACATCCAGCATTACCGGAAAATATAGATTTGACACATCTCCTACGAATTTCAAAAAGTCGTAAGAAGCCTGAATATTACGTAAAATAACCCCACTGCGTTCCTTTTCGAAACGATCCAGTTTTTGCTCCAGCTGAAACTCAATGGCTTCTTGCCGGGCCAATTCTTGAAAATTCGCTAATGCGCCCATGATTTAAATTTTTCTAGCGTCCTCCAAACTTTTTTTAATTTTCTTAGCTTTTGCCTTCGCTCTTTTCAGTTTCATCTTGATAGCAGAATCTGACTTATCGAGCAAAGCGGCTATCTCTTTTATTTGTTGTCCTTCTTTGTATTTCATTTCTAGTAGAATCCGGTCGCCGGCGGGTAATTCAGCCAGCACTTTCTTCAGCATATCTATCTTAATCTCCGCCATTTCTGCATCCGACACTTCGGGTACGGCTTCGTCTGGCGCATTCTCAAGCTCGTCTGAGAATATAGCGCCCCGTCGTTGTTGTTTTCGCAGGGTGTCGATACAGTAATTATAGGTGATCGAATAGACCCAGGTTGAAAACTTTGACTTATGATTGAACTTGGAGAGGTTGACAAAGATCTTGGTAAAGATCTCCTGCGTAGCGTCTCCTGCTCTGACTTCATCTTTCAGCATGGAGATACACTTTGCGAACACCTTGCGGGAGTATCGTTTATACAATAACTCGAAACAAGGATTAGCCCGTCTGGCGACAAAGACTTTTACCAAACTTTCGTCTTCCATTCCTTCGTTACAGGTCTGATTCAATTTTTCTGGATTTGGTCTTAGCTAAAGATAACAATTGTCCACTAATCGAATGTGAAATACATCCACTATCCAGAAAATAAACCACCTTTCAATAATGCTTCATGGGATTAAAAAAGATAGGGTTTTCTTGTTTTAAATGAGTGGGGTATTACTCATTTCTATTTTGCTCTTGAGACGCCCCTTTTTCTGAAAAGACACATTTTTTTAAGTCTTTTTTAAGAAAAAACGAAAAAGGGGCCGCAATTGTATTTAACGGTATGACCTGACTATTTAACGGCACTAAAAAACAGCATAAATTCAGCCACCTTCTTAGTGCGAGCCGAGCGGAAGGGCAATTATGTTTTTTTTGACAGCGATATTTTGCGGGTTGGGGCTAGAAATCACAAAAGGGCCATCCGCCTGAGGCGGATAACCCTTTGTGTTAATTTGAGCTGGCAGCGACTTACTCTCCCACCTAATGGTAGTACCATCAGCGCTGAGAGGCTTAACTTCTCTGTTC
>DATFKA010000081.1:0-16235 GCA_035268885.1 Saprospiraceae bacterium | reverse complement strand
AGTGAGTAGGATAACTAGTCCAGCTATTATTGATAATTGTACTAATTTGTTCATCTTTTAACGGTTTAACTCATTGGGCTTTTAAAAGCCCAATGAGTTTTTAAATTAATAATTTAAATCACAATCACAGGGGCGATATCTTTTAGATCCAGAAAATGCCTCCCATAATCCTCCCAAAAAGTTTTTGGCATATTTTCTTGAGAATTTTGCCCCATCATACCAGCTTTGATCTCCATGGTAACCGAAGCCTCCTGTGATATTCATTTGTTCGTTTCTTGATAGATTTTTCATTTTTGATAGTTTTAATTAGACTTTCCAATATTTTTTCAATGATTTAAAAGCTTTCCATGAGCCTATTAAGCCACCTAAAACTTTTATTCCTTCTCCAACCCAGAGTCCGGCATCGTAGGCATCACACTCAATTGGATCACATTCTCCGTCGTTGCCCCCGGAGATGGCGTAGAGCTGGTCGATCGGAAGCACGAAGGCCTCAAAATTTTCATTACTTGTTTTCATAGCATTTTGTTTCTAGTGTTAAAAAATAAGGATACTGCGCTTTCCATCTTTACCTGGGGGTAGCGGCGCTTCGCCGCGGCCGGAGTAAGTGTTGTTTTTCCTGCAAAGAGGACCGGTTGATCTCGGGCCTGCGGTTACCGGGGGCTACTCCTCAGGTAGGATGGATCGCGTTTGTCGTTCAGTAGTTACCAGCTACTGCCGGCACCACCGCCACCGGAAGAGCCGCCGCCCCAGCCGGAGAAACCTGATTTTTCTTCCTGCTGTTTTTGGTAGGCGCGATAGCTCAGGTAAATAATAGCGGGGATTAAAAACCCGCCCTGGGTATTCCGGAGTGTTTGTTGATTCAGTGTTTTCATCTTAAAGGATTGGGATGATTTCTTCCGGACGGTTAATTAGGAGCTTGATGGCATCCAGAAGGGGATTATACCCCCCGTGGATTCGATAGAACTCCTCCGCCTCGATCTCGATGATGTTTTGTTCGTTCATTTTCATAGTTTTAGTTTTAAAAAGGTGAATAATAAAGTTGATGTCAAATTCAGAGAACAATCTCTACTTCGGTCAGCCAGTCTGGGCGGGCTGATAAAGTTTTTGGGAATAAAGTCTGCTTTTTCATACCTTCTGTTTTGTTAAGAGGAAATGGAATATTGTAGGATCTACTGAGGATCGGTGTCTACCGGACCGATAGGGTAATTCGACTCTTTAATGGTTTTCCACTTTAGGTAGGTACGCGTACCCCAATCGATGATTTGGATGATAATGTTACCCCCTTTCGTGTCCCGCAGTTCTTTTTCATTCAAGTTTTGCATGATTCTTGTTTTAGTAGTGATTTAATGGGCCTGCGAAACCCTTGTACTTCTTTTTTGCGTCAGCATCTCCCGCTCACAGTATACACCCGGGGTGAGATAAACCATGATCTCCTGGCTTTCACCACGCTGGCAGCAGTTGAAACTGGCGACCATACTCAGGCAATTCTTGCGGGCAATTTTTTGCAACTGACGAATCTCTTGCCGTATGGATTTCTCACATTCCTCTCCGTCGCAAGTGGAAATTAGCTTGCGCGGCTGATCCTCGTATCGCTGATCCGATTTTGGAGAAATGGGATCCGCTAATTCGGAACTCGACGCTTCAGCCTCCGTTTTTGCGGCGGCTTCGATCCCATAGTTGGTGTAAAAGTCTCGTGCTTCCTCACCCGAAAAGTACTCCTTACGGTTTTCGTCGGGATTGTAAACGGTCAGTTGCTGTAGGCCACTGACAATACTTCCCTTTGGCCCCAGATGATCAAAGATCTCAATCCGGGTGTCGGCTGCCTCCAGCTCCGACCAGTCGTCGGCTATCAGGGGCTGAACATTGGGTTGCGTGATTTCTTTTTCATGTTCTACGTCGCAGGCGGTAAAGGCCAGGGCCAGTAGCAGTCCAAAAAATAATTTCGTTTTCATAGCTAAATAGTTTTGATTAAAAATGATATGGTTGAAAAATTAAGATCCAGTGCGTCCGAGGTATTGCTGCACCTGCCTGGGGAATTGTTTGTCCCAAAGTTGGGTGTAGGTGCCTCGTTTTTCGATTAGTTGTGTATGGGTGCCCTGCTCGCTGATTTGCCCTTTCTCCAGCACAATGATCTGATCGGCGTGCATCACGGTACTCAATCGGTGGGCAATGATCAGGATCGTTTTACCGGCCTCTCGCAGGCGGTACATCACTTGCTGTACGTATGCCTCCGAAGCGGAATCCAGGGCCGAAGTCGCTTCGTCGAGGATCAGTATCTCGGGATCGAGATAAAGAGCCCGGGCGATGGCCAGGCGCTGGCGCTGGCCGCCGGAAAGGCTGACTCCGTTCTCTCCGACGTAGGTATGGAGTCCGTTGGGCAGTTCCTGTAGAAAATTCATCAAGCCCAGTTCCTGGCAGATATCGATAATGCGCTGCAGGTCTGGTTCCGCTTCGCCCAGGGCGATATTGTCGATAATATTTCCGGCGAAGAGATCCAGTTGCTGAGGTACAATGCCGATCCGTCGACGCAAGCTGTAATTATCAATGTGTTCGAGGTCGTACTTGCCAAGATAGATATGTCCACCATTTAAGGGGTATAGCTTTTGCAAAAGGGCGGCAATGGTTGACTTGCCGGAGCCACTTTCGCCGACGATACCCACGGTGGTCCCCCTTTGTACCCTTAAGTTCAGGGATTCGAAGACGGGTTGCCGACTGCCGTAGGTGAAAGCCACCTGCTCAAATCGGATATCTCCAATCATATCCGGGCTAATCTCTATTTTGTTCTCTCCGGTTTCGCTTTCCAGATCAATGATCTCAAAGAGTCGGTCGGCGGCGATGAGCGCATTCTGAATGGTTTTGTTCATGCTAATCAGACTACTGGCCGGTCCGGTGAAATAGCCAATCAGCGCGTAGAAAGAAAGCAGTTCGCCGGGGGTGATCAGCTTTTGGAGGACAAAGCCCGCTCCTGCCCATAAGAGCAAGATGGTGAATAAGCGGCTAAAAAGCTCGGAAGCCGTGCCGGAAAAAATACTGTTTAGCGCCGAGGTATATCCCGTGTTGAGGAGGTGAACAAAACGTTTCTCCGTCTTGATTCCGGCCCGCTGTTCCATGCCAAATTGTTTGATGGTGCGGACGGCATTCAGGGATTCCACCAGCTGCGTCTCCAGCTCGGCACCGGCTTCCATGAGCTTGCGTTCCCTACTTTTATTTAACCGGTTACTGAGCCAGTAAACACCTGCGTAGAGGGGGATAATGATCAGCATCAGTACGGCCAGTTTCCAGTAATAAGAGAACATAAGGATGAAGGAAAAAACGATAATCATTACATTGACAATCAGATTGATGGCTACATCGTTGATAAAGGCTCTGATCTTGACAGCATCTCCAATCCGCGAAATGATCTCTCCCACCCGCATGCGATCAAAGAAGCTCTGGGGTAAATGCAAGAGGTGCCGATAATAAGCCATAATCAATTGCGCATCAATCTGCTGTCCCGTCTTGAGTATAAACAGCGACTTACTGGTGCCGATAAAGAGTTGTAAGGACAGGATCAGCAACATGCCCAGGCTAAGCAAGTTGAGCAGATTCCGGTTGCCTCCCACCAGTACGAAGTCGGTGATTTTCTGGATGTAGATGGAGGTGCTCAGCCCCAGGATGGTATAGATGAGCGCACCAAACAAAGCTTGCAACAGTATACTGCGGTGCGGCTGGACCAAAGCCCAGAAGCGACGCCAAAGAGATACTTTGTGATTGCCCTTTTGAAAGTCTTCGGCCGGAGCAACCAGCAGAAAAATACCGGTCCAGATCTTTTCCCATTCGGCCCTGCTGGCTTTGATCATCTTTCCGGGCCCCGGATCCATATAGTGAATATGCTTCCTGCTTACCTTGTAGACTACTACAAAATGGTGCAGACCTTCGTTGACGATGACGTGGGCAATCGCCGGCACCGGTACTTGTTCCAGTTGTTCCATCTCGGTGCGAACGCCCTTGGCGGAAAACCCCAGCTTTTCGGCGGCCTGGATCAGGCCCAGTAGATTAGTGCCCCGCTTATCCGTGCTGGCCAGTTGGCGGATGCGGGCGATGGGTAATCTCAGGTCATAGTGCGCCCCAATGGAAGCCAGACAGGCCGCGCCGCAGTCCGTGATATCATGTTGTTTGATGGTTTTCTTTTTCATGTCAAAGGGAATTTGGGGAGGTTAATTCAATTGTGGATTCAGCCAGTCATCTACTTTGTCGTATAAGAGCTGGTATAGCGTCCTGCGGCTTACCTGAAAGCGGGCCGTTAGGGTCATACCTTTTTTTAGCTGCCCCGAATAGCCGTTTTTGAGGTGCAGGCTTTTTTGCGAAAGCTGGCACCGCACCAGAAACTGAGGCTGCCCCTCGAGCATACTGATGTCCCTGGCAATATCAATGACCCTGCCCTCCGCCAAGCCCCATTGGTTGTAGTTAAAGGCGTCGATCTGGAAGCGCACCGGCATGCTTTCGGTAATCAGGCCAATATCACCCGGGCTTACGTAGACCTCCACCAGTAGGCTGTCGTGGGTAATGATTTGCCCCAATTGTTGGCCGGGACTAACAAAATTCCCCGCCTGCACCCCGGTGTACTGCTGAATGGTTCCCGCCACCGGAGCGTATACCTGGTACTGGCGTTTCTCTTCCCCTAGTTGGGCAATGCGATGTTCAATGTCCAGGTTTTGTAGCTCGTAATCCCGCCGGGTGATGGTCCAGGCTTGCCGCTGTTCCTGAGAAAATTGCAAGAGCAAACTCCGCTGATAATCGAGTTGGTACTTTTTTTCTTCCCATTCTACCTGCGCGATGGTTCCGCTCTGGTAAAGCTGCTCGGCCCGCCGCCAGGCTCGCTGGGCCCGTTGCTTTTGGAGCTCGTATTGTCGTTTTTGTTTTTCGAACTGGAAACGGGCACTTTGGTAAAGTGGCGTCTCCAGTCTCGAAGCCATCGAATTAGTATCCAGTAATTGATTGAGGTCTCGAATGTAGCTTTCATTTTTGGCCAGTAGCTGCCGTTGCTGCTCAATCTGCTGATCAATTTTCCGCGTATCGAGTTCGAAAAGTACCGCTCCCCGCTGGACGCTCTGTCCATTTTGCAGGTAGATACGGCTGATTTGTCCGTACAGCGGCGCAGCAATCTGATTGTTCTCCTGTACGGAGCGAATGATACCGCGACTTTGCTTTTGAATGTCGACTTCGATTAGTGGGGTCGAGCCCAAAAAACCGAGTAGACAGATCAGGGTGCCCAGGTAGATCACCCGGGATGGTTGGTGGTATCGTGCCTGCAGGCTTTCCACACTGGGGTGTACTTCCGTAAAAGGCAATATTTTTTTTGATTTCGTTTTCATAGCTTTTATCGTATCGTTTGATACAATGATACCAACTAATCAAAGAAAAGTCTTTGACAGGAATTGTGCTTTTTTTACCTGCAATTTGGGAACGGTAATAGATTTAATTATCTGGTAATTAAGTAGTTGTGTTGTTTTTGTCCTTACAAATTTTACCTGAAGACATTTTGTTTTACCTGCCAATAGCCTAATTTTTTTTATTTTGGCTATCCAAAATACACAAGCATGAAAAACATATACACTCTTTTATTTTTGTTCCTTCTTCTGTGGCAACCTGCGGGAGCCCAGGATACCCTCCCCGCCTCCGCCATGCAGGCGCTGGAGTACCGCTCGGTAGGTCCGGCCCGTGGTGGACGCGTAACCGCCGTCAGTGGGGTACCCGGGCAAGTATATACCTATTATATGGGGGCTACCGGTGGCGGTGTCTGGAAGACCACCGATGGTGGTCTGAGTTGGGGGAATATCTCCGACGGGTATTTCAAAGCGGGCTCCATTGGAGCCATCGCCGTTGCCCCTTCCGACGATAATGTGGTCTACGTGGGTACCGGATCGGCCGATCCGCGGGGTAATGTTTCTCCGGGCGTAGGCATGTACAAAAGCGAGGACGCCGGTGAGACCTGGTCCTTCATTGGTCTGCCTAAAGCCGGTCAAATCGCCAAAATTATCATTCACCCCCAAGACCCGGATCAGGTCCTGGTAGCGGTACTGGGTAATGTCTTTGGCCCCTCTGAGGAAAGAGGCGTCTACCGAACGAGCGACGGTGGTGATAGCTGGGAGAAAATACTCTACGTCGACGAGCGCACCGGCGCGATCGATCTGGCTATGGATGCCAAAAACCCGCGGGTGCTTTATGCCGGCTTCTGGACGGCAGAACGCAAACCCTGGACCTTTATCGACGGTAGTGAAACCGGCGGCGTCTACAAATCGACCGACGGTGGTGACAACTGGAAGCAAGTACAGAACGGCCTGCCCGGGGGCGTGAATGGTCGTATCGGCTTGGCCATTTCTCCCGTTAATGCCAAGCGGGTTTGGGTGTTTATCGAAAATAAAGAAGAAACCAAGGGCGGACTGTACCGCTCTGATGACGGTGGTGCTTCCTTCCGCCGGATTAATCGCGAGCACAAATTGCGACAACGCGCCTGGTACTACTCCCGCATCTTTGCCGATCCCCAGGATGAAAATACGCTGTATTTCCTCAACGCAACGATGCACAAGTCTATCGATGGCGGTAAGACCTTTTCGGCTGTCCGCACGCCCCACGGGGATAACCATGTGCTCTGGATTAATCCAGATAATACGCAAATCATGGTCGAAGGCAACGATGGTGGGGCCAACGTAACCGTTAACGGAGGTAAAACCTGGACCACGCAATACAACCAGCCTACTTCCGAGTTTTATCGGCTGACGGTCGATAATCAATTTCCCTATCGGCTCTACGCCGCCCAGCAGGATAACTCTACGATTAGTGTACCGAGCCGGGCACAGAACCAGATTAGTCCCGAGTCTGAATGGTTTGCTGTGGGGGGGGGAGAGAGTGGCCATATAGCCGTCGATCCGCGTAATCCCAACCTGATTTATGCCGGTAATTACATTGGTCAGATCACCCGCCTGGATCGGCAGAAGGGGCACTCCAAAGACGTAGTGGCCTACCCACAAATGCACGATGGTACGGCGCCCCGTGATATTGTCTACCGCTTCCAGTGGAATGCGCCGATCCGAATCTCGCCCCACGATCCAGACGTAGTTTACCACTGCTCACAGTACGTACACCGTACGGAAAATGGCGGCCGCACCTGGGAAACCATCAGTCCGGACCTGACGACCAATAAGGATGAATACCAGGATATACCCGGTGAGCCGGTACAGCATGATCATACGGGGGTAGAATTGTATACCACCATCTTTGCTTTTGAGGAGTCGCCCCAAAAGCAGGGCGAACTTTGGGCAGGAACGGACGATGGTCGCCTGCACCTATCCCGGGATAATGGCGAAAACTGGAAGGAGATCACCCCGAAAAATCTACCGGTAGAGGGAACCATCAATATGATTGAACTATCCGCCCACGATCCGGGGCGAGCCCTGATTGCGGTTTATAAATACCGCGAAAATGATTTCCGGCCCTATATCTTTCTGACCAACAATTACGGCCGCAGCTGGGATTTACTGACCGACGGGGAAAATGGTATTCCGGCGGATCACTTTGTCCGTGTCGTGCGGGAGGATCCCATTCGCAAGGGCTTATTATACGCTGGGACGGAGTTTGGTATGTACGTTTCTTTTAATGAAGGCAAGCAATGGCAGCCTTTCCAGCAAAACTTACCAATCGTACCCATTGCAGATATGCAGGTGAAAGATAACGATTTGGTCCTGGCTACGCATGGCCGTTCGTTTTGGATTATGGATGATTTGAGCCCCTTACGGGAAATAGATGATCGCTTGCTGGCGCAGGAAGCCCATTTATTCCCGCCCAATACGGCTTACCGTACGCAACTGGGGAACTACCGCGGGGTTGCGGCTCCCGACCGGGCGCCCAGCGGTGCACTCATCCATTTTTATTTAAATGAAGTACCAGAAGAAGAAGTGTTGAGCATCGATATTATTGATCCTTTTGGCGAAAGCCGTGCGACCTACAGCACCCGTCCGGATAAGGCACAAGGGGAGCAACCCCTGACCATCAAACCGGGACTGAACCGCCTGGAGTGGAACTTACGCTACGAAGCACCGCAGACCCAGGCCGGTGCGCGCTTCTCCTTGGCTAATCTGAGTGGTGTTAAGGCCACGGTCGGAACGCATACTGTTGTCATGAAAATGGGCGAGCAGCGCTGGCAGAAGAGCTTCGAAGTACAGCCCGATCCACGCTGGATCCAGACCAAACAAGACCTGCATGCACAGCATGATCTGGCTGTCCAGGTGATGGAATTACTAAATACCTGCCACGAAACCATCGGCGAAATTCGGGATTTGCGCACGCAGATTCAAGATATCAAGAAACGCCTGGATAAGACCGGTACGAGTAGTGCTGCCTTCCGGGATTTGAGTAAATCTGTACTAGCGGAATTAGAAGCCCTGGAGCAGAAATTGATCCAAACGAAAAGTGAAAGCGGGCAAGACCCGATTAATTATCCGCCCATGCTCGATGACCAGATTGCTTACCTGTACTCCATCGTCAATGGTCAGGATGATCGACCCACGGAGGGTGCTTATCAGCGTTACGAAGATGTAAAAGCGGCCTACGAAGTTCATCATGAGTCCTTTCAAAAACTCTGCGCGGAGCAATTACCCAGGCTGAACAGCCAATTGAACAGTGCCGGCTTCAAAGTCATCGGCGGGGAGGATAGATGATTTTGAATGGCCGAATGGGGGCATTCGTGATTCAATAATCCAACAAATAAAGCAGGGCGACCGCCCTTATGGTCCAGATCAGCGTGCGCAGCCAGTTGGTCTGGACCAGTTTTTTGACGGCCACCGGGTCGTAAACCCTGACCAGGCGATTGTGCAGGGGTACCTGTATGAAAAAAGTGGATAGCCAGAGCAGGGCGATACCCGCCAGGTTAGCCCAAAAGAAACCCGATCGCTGATTGAAATAAACCAGTAGCACGGCGCTACCCAATTCTAAGAGCATCATGGGAGCCGTCACCCAGGAAGTGCGTCGGGTATGGTGGCGGGCATAAGCGACGAAACAGTCCCGTCCCACTTCGGCGAACAGGGGGTAATGGACCAACTGCACGAACCAGATTAGCCCCAGCATGTACAAACTACAGAGTAAGTGAAATTTGAAGATCAGACTTTCCATTAGCAATTAGGTTTACTTGACAACGTGGAAAGCCCTGCCCGGTTTACTCTGGTACTGAGCTTCCGCCAATTCTTTTAGCTTTTGGTTTTGGCCATCGGCCTACAATACTCCAATGGGATTCAATTAGTGAACTCGTTTTTTTAGCCAATTCTGCAGTTGATCTTTCCGGCGGCGACGCAAGAGCTTTTCGATGGCTTTATCGGTCTTTTTAGCTGAACTATTTTCATAAAAATCGAGTAGGTTTTGCAGCGCGTACCAATTACAGGCGTAGATTTGGTGTTTTTGCTCCGGGTTTTTAAGAACAAATTCCCCCCAGCTACCCAGAAAAACCAGGAGTAAATCGGGGTTTCTCTGACTTAGATCTATCAGGTAAGGTTCGACTGGAATGCTGAAGGCGTCGGTGCCGGAGATCCAGGCTAGGGCAAAAGCATTAACGGGAGCGCGACCTTCGGCGTCGATATCGTGCTCAATGAGCCAGTCGACACTTTTGAGAAATACGCTTTCATATTTTGCATAATCGCCTTTGCTGCCCAGTACCTCGGGCTTAGGAATAGGCCAATCTTGTGCCTTAAGTACAGATGCCGCTAGAATAAGCAAACATAGGGTATAGTTTAAACGGAGGAACATAGCTAATGATATTGGTCGCGGTAAAAATAAAAGAAAATAAGCAATTGGTTAAAGTCCCGTTAAAATCGGGAAAAATGGTATTTTGATGAGTCCTGTGAGAAAACCACCATCATGAAAAACTTAATCTGTTTATTACTTTGCTTTTCATTTTTATTGCCCTTTGGGGCAAAAGGCCAGACGGCACAGCTCATAAATCAACGCGGAGGTACGCACAATTATCAAATGGAAGTCGACGGGCTGCTGCGGCAGTTCCTCGTACATTTTCCTGCTAACTACGATCCTTCCGGAGATCAGTTATTCCCGGTTGTTTTTATGCTGCACGGCGGCGGCGGTAGTGGCAAGAAATACTACAACATCTCCGGCTGGAAAGAATTGGGCGAGCAGGAAGGAATCGTGACCGTTTTCCCCACTGCCTATGAGGTATGTTTCGTAGACAGGATGGGTCAAACTAAAAAAGGGAATTACTGGTTGACTACCGATAAGTCGGAGCAATTGTGTTCAGGACAAAAAGACCATAGCGACGCCAACTTCCTGCGGGCAATAGCGGACTATCTCAAAGCCAATCATCAGACGGATACCCGTCGTTTTTACTGTACGGGCTTTTCCAATGGCATGGGGACGACCATGACTCGGGTTATTCCGCAGCTATCCGATGTTTTTGCCGCGGTGGGCGGAACGGGAAGTATGACACTGGACGAACTCAGTACACCCAACCCTATGCCCTGCCTGATGATGGTCAGTTCTCATGACCCCAAGTTGATTCAGCACAATGGTGGCCAGCCTTTCCCAACTACCGTAGAGGGTATCGAACAGAATGAACTCCTGACCCAGGTCATGGCCAATATGTGTCAACTCTTACAATTAGAACTCAGCTACGAAGCAGCAGAAAAAAAGAAACATACCTCCTTTGTCTTCGAAAAGCCCCTCAATGGCGGCAATCAGAAGCTGCAGTTTACTATTCTGAAGGGGCTGAAGCACGTTTATCCAAGGGGTATCCCGGAGCATAATAATATTGAAGCGGCTAAGATATTCTGGGACTTTTTTCAGGAGTATCAGTTGTAAAGGGGGAACAAAAAAGCCTGATTCCATAGAACCAGGCTTCGGACATAAATAGCCTCTCAAAGCTAAAAAATATTTATTTTTAGTAGCCGTACATATAGCTCATGGCCCTTCCTGTAACGGCCGAAGGATTTGCTCTGGTGTCTGTCGAATCTATGGTCATAGCAACAAAAGTACTGTTTTGCAGGGAGTCCAGACTAGGGGCTGAACGCATGCGCTGATCCAGTAGTGAGCTTTCATTGTAGAAAAACTGCCGCTCCGTAAATGCACTACTATCTGGCAGATCTGCGGTGATCTCTTTGAGTAATACTACGTTGTTGCCCTGAAGATAGTGCCATAATTCGCGGTTACTGAGTTTAGCTTTGATTAACATAGCATCATCTCTATGGAAGTAGCCCGTCACTTCTACATCTTCACCATCTTTCTGGAAAGCCAGGGGCCCTCTTATTTGCATGGTGTCTTTGAAAGCTTCTACATCAGCTATAAAATCTAAAATAGCCCGATCCCCTTTAGGGATGTTCAGGCCCGTTTTATCGAAGCCATCGCTTTGATCTTTTTGGCAGGCCGTGAAAATGATGGAAGCCAATAAAATTAATAAGCAAAAATTGCGCTTCATTCTTTTGTTTGTTTACGAGATCAAAGATATAATATTTTTATTTATTCCCTAGCACTTATCGTCTCTGTATATAAAATACTGGCCGAATACGGTGCTACAAAGATACGACCGGTGGAGAATTCCTGCAGTCCTTTGAGCTTGACTTGTTTGCCATCCGCCACCAGGGTGTATTTCGCGGGCGGTACTTTTACCGTCATGGCCTGGTCACTGCCGTTTAATACGACAATAATATTGGTCCAGGGATCGCCGTTGGCGTGTGGTCCCAGTTGGTAGGCAATCACCCGTTCATTATCGGTCGGCAGAAAGGTGAGGTTTTCCCGGACCATAGCCGCGTCCGTCATTCGGAAAGCAGGATGGTTTTTGCGTAAGCGAATCAACCCCTGTACATATTCGTATACATCGTAATGCAGCGATTTTCGTGTCCAGTCAATACTATTAATGGCGTCGGGCGATTCAAAGGAGTTCTCCACGCCGTCCTTACTGCGCAACATTTCGCTGCCGGCGTGTAAAAAACTGATACCCTGCGAGGTCAGTACGGCGGTTAATGCCAGGCGGTGCATACTTATTTGCTCTTCCAGGCTAGCCTCCGGCCGGGAGATTTGTATTTTATCCCAAAGGGTATGGTTGTCGTGACAGGAGACGTAGGTAACGGTCTGTACCGGGGATTTAGCCCAGGCCGAATCCGAATAATTGACGGCTGCGTAGTCAATTTGTGGATGCCAGCAGGAAGCTACAATCCCAAATTTGACACTTTCCTTAAGCCCGGTTTTTCCGCCGATAAACCCGGCGGCCTCGGGGGTGAAGACGTGCCCTTTTAGTCCGTCGCGGATATCATCGCTAAAGGCGGCGATTCCTTCCAGTTGAGAGGTATGTGCCTTCAGCGCACGTTGGGCGTAGGGGAGGGGGCTATCGCCGGCCGTCCAGCCTTCTCCGTAGAGGACTACATCGGGCTTGATCGACCGGGCGGCGGCGCTAAGGCTATTCATCGTTTCGATATCGTGGATGCCCATCAGGTCAAAACGGAAGCCATCGATGTGGTATTCCCGCATCCAGTACTGCACGGATTCTACCATAAATTTACGCATCATAGCCCGATCCGAGGCCGTTTCGTTTCCACAGGCGGAAGCATCCGAAAAGCTACCGTCGGCATTCTGCCGGTAGTAATAGCCGGGGACCAGTTGATTAAAATTGGAGGTCTCCGTCTCGCCGGTATGATTGTATACCACGTCGAGGATGACCCCAATACCATTGTCATGGAAGGTTTGGACCATCTCCTTAAACTCCTTGATGCGCACCGTACCATCGTAAGGATCAGTAGAGAAGCTACCTTCCGGGACGTTATAGTTTTTGGGATCGTAGCCCCAATTGTATTTGTTTTCTTCGGGATGGCGCTCATCCAGCGATCGAAAATCGAAGCTGGGTAATAGGTGTACGTGCGTTATACCCAGCTCTTTTATGTGCGCCAGCCCCGTGGATAGATCCTGGGGCGATTTTGTCCCGGCTTCGACCAGGCCCAGAAATTTTCCCTTGTGCCGGATACCGGAGCTTTGGTGCAGGCTGACGTCTCGCACCTGTAATTCGTAAATGATGGCATCCGTCGGCACTCCTAACCGGGGCCCTTTATCTAATTCCCAACCACCCGGATTGGTAGCCTTTAGGTCGACAACCTGCCCGCGGTCACCATTAATGCCTACGGCTTTAGCATAGGGATCGACGACTTCCTGCATCCATTGATCATTGATTTTTGCCTGAAAGGCGTAGTATTGTCCCCGCAGGTCTTCTTCGAAAGTTATGCTCCATACGCCCTGGGCTTCGCGCTTCATCTGTTTTTCCTCCAGAAGCTGTCCCCCTTCTCCCTGATCGTATAGTTTGATTTTGAGGATAGAGGCGCTTGGTGCCCAGACTTTGAAAGTAGAGGCATTGGGCTGGTAGCTCAGCCCCAGGTCGTCTCCGGTATAAACAGGATAAAGGTCGTAGGGGGTGTCTGCTGGAATACGCATACGCTGACAACTAAGGATGAAAAAGAATATAAAGGATAAAAATAGCGGGCATTTCATAGTATCTTGCTTGCAAAGATGTTTGAGAATAATTGAAGCGATTTAAATTTTTTCAGTTCGCTGAGTCTTATAGTCTTATAGAACCTGGACGGCAGCTAATTTTTGATCCGTAACTTTGGCTACGCATCTCAAACTGAGCTTTGCCAGAACCTACAAGCTTTTTAAGACCGCTTGAACCAAAAAGTTCAAACCGCTTCATTGTAGTACCAATAATCAACACAAGGAAAGTACAATTTTTTTATCTTCAGGATAAAAAAACGCATGCAACGAATTTTTATTCTTTTTTGGGTAGTAGTAAGCACAACGATTTTATCTGCGCAGGAACGGGTCCTGGAGTCCATGGATGTATTTGATCTGCGCTATATTTCCGATCCGCAGATATCTCCTCAGGGGGATCAAATTGCTTATTCACTGAATAGCAAAGACGTGATGAAAGATGCTAATCAAAGTAGCATCTGGCTAACGAATGTCGATGGAACGAATAATTTTCCTCTCCTGGGGGCAAACGAAGGGGGCAGCAGTCCGCGCTGGTCGCCCGATGGCGAAAAACTGCTTTACCTCTCTGGTCGCAGCGGAAGTACGCAGATCTATATTCGCTGGCTGAAAGAGGGTAGTGAAATCCAGCCGTACAATTTCACAACGAGCCCTTCGAATGTACAGTGGTCACCCGATGGCAAACACATCGCCTTTACGATGCGGGTGCCATTCCAGCGCGAATCCTGGGTGCAGCTTCCGCAAAAACCTAAAGGAGCCGATTGGACCACTCCCCCGGTACTAATTGAAAAACTGAAATTTCGGGCCGACGGTGCCGGCTTCCTGCCAGATAACTATAATCACCTCTTTGTAATGGATGTCCGGGGCGGACAACCCCGACAATTGACGGAAGGGAATTTTAACGTAAGTGGCAACTTCGCCTGGTCTTCCGATAGCAAATCTATATATATATCTGCTAATCATCGCGAAGATTGGGAATACGCCCCCTCAAATACCGAAATTCACCGGGTAGTGCTCTCCAGCGGTCAGCTAAGCACCCTTACCGATCGCCTGGGGCCCGATAGCTCGCCCCGGGTATCTCCCGACGGTAGCCAGGTCGCTTACCTGGGCTACGATGACGAGTATCTGGGTTATCAAATTGACGCCCTCTACCTCATGAATGCCGATGGCAGCAACCAACGCCTGATTAGCAAGGGTTTTGATCGCCAACTGTCTAATATCCAATGGGCCGCCGATGGTAAAGGCCTGTATTTTCAGTATGACACGGAAGGGAACACCCGCATCGCCCATATCAATCTGGACGGTGAGGTCAAAGACCTGGCCAATAATGTCGGCGGACTATCCATCGGTCGCCCTTACAGTGGCGGAGATTTTACAGTGGCGAAAAATGGCCGCTTCGCCTTTACCCACAGTACGCCGGATCATCCGGCCGACCTGGCCGTCGCCCAGGCAGGTAAGCCCGTGCAAAGGCTGACCGAAGTAAACGCGGGTTTGTTTGACCACAAAGAACTGGGGGAGGTAGAAGAAATCTGGTATGAGTCTTCTTACGATGGACAACGCATCCAGGGCTGGATCTGTAAGCCACCCAATTTTGATCCCAACAAAAAATATCCTTTGCTGCTGGAGATCCACGGTGGTCCTTTTGCGAATTACGGGGACCGTTTCTCTATGGAAGTGCAGCTGTACGCGGCGGCGGGTTACGTGGTACTCTACACGAATCCGAGGGGTAGTAGCAGCTACGGTAAAGAATTTGGTAACCTGATTCACCACAACTATCCCAATCAGGATTACGACGATCTAATGACGGGAGTAGATGAGGTCATTAGTCAGGGCTACATCGACGAAGATCGCCTTTACGTCACTGGTGGCTCCGGTGGCGGGGTGTTGACCGCCTGGATTGTAGGTAAAACCGATCGTTTTCGTGCGGCCGTGGTGGCCAAGCCAGTCATTAACTGGTACAGTTTTGTACTGCACGCGGATAATCCGGCGTTCTTTAGTAAGTATTGGTTTCCGGATTTCCCCTGGGAAGCGACGGAGCACTATATGGAGCGTTCGCCCATTTCCCTGGTGGGGAACGTCAGTACGCCAACTATGTTACTGACTGGTGAGCAGGATTACCGGACGCCTATGTCGGAGACGGAGCAGTATTATACCGCCCTTAAATTGCGAAAGGTGGAGACGGCATTAGTGCGCATTCAGGATTCCGGGCATGGTATTGCCAACAAACCCAGTAACCTAATCAATAAGGTTAGTTACGTGCTGGCCTGGTTTGAGCGTTACCCTTGATTTTATCCTCTGCTCTGGTATATCTTTACCAGAGCAGACGACTTAGGATTGAGTCAATAATAAATTATACATCTTTGCTTGTTCTTTTGCCGCCCAGTTTTGTTAAAAAGCCTCGTCGATGTACTGCATCGCCTACGTTTTTTGCCTCACTGAACAGCAAAACACCTGCGTAAATCTTGTACACTTTATTAATGCCCCATTCCTAAGTAGGTTGCCCATATTGAGTCTGTAATAAGGTGCTGGCTTTTTTGGGCTAGTTCGAGGCGCAAAAATCGCCCCAAAAAGAGGCAGATTATTGCTTTATTTAATTGGGCAACCTACTTAAGTAGTCCACAAAATTAACCTTTATGATTTATGACGGCATCTTTTTCACCTACTCTGCGTTAAAAACTGCTACTGGTGTTAACCACACGCAGTTTTTGCCTTGATTAGGCAAAAAATCTGCTCGG
>DATFKA010000080.1:0-94944 GCA_035268885.1 Saprospiraceae bacterium | reverse complement strand
AAGCAATAATCTGCGTCTTTTTTGGGCGATTTCTTCGTTGCAAAAAGCCTTGGATAGCTAGGCTATCCGCGATTTTTGCGCCTCGAACTAGCCCAAAAAAGCCAGCACCTTATTACAGACTCAATATGGGCAACCTACTTAGGGTAAGCACATCAAAATAATTCGTGCTTATCTGTGGCTCAATTCGTGAAAATCAGTGGATAAAGATCCACTGATGAACAAAAATTAAAAAGTGGAGATCTTTTCCAGACAGGAAAGGGTTTGAAATTCCTTTTTTTTTGAATGATCACCCTTGAATGCGTTTGCCCTGGTTTTTGCATTGACTAGCCAAAAATAAGAAACAAATTGGTATCTTAGGATAAAGTGAAAAAGAGTACTTATGCAAAAATGGTTCTTACGAATATCACTGTCTATCGGGATCATCTTACTTAGTGTATTGATTTTTTTGATCGTCCAGGTGAAAGACCGCTTTCCAGGTTATGAAGTAGATCTACAGATCGAAGCCGGGGCACCGCAGAATCTGCAAGTAGGCTTTGCCGCCCTCTCTATCACCCCGGAAGTGCCCGATACCTGGATCGACACCAATGATAATGCCCAATACGATCCTGATCAGGAGGATACTTACGAGGATGGCAATGGGAATGGTCAATTCGATGCGGTCTGGATCGCTGGCTTTCAGAATCGTCGTCCGGCGCAGGGCGTTCACGATGAACTCTGGGCCCGTACCATGGTCATTGATGACGGACAAACCCGCTTAGCTACCGTAGCCCTGGATTGTATCGGTCTGGGAGCGGATGACGTGATTCGTATTCGCCAAGCGGTACAGGAAAGCTCGGCCGTCGATTACGTGATCGTTAGTAGTAGTCATACGCACGAGGGCCCCGATGTGATTGGCCTTTGGGGCGGCAGCCGTTTTCAAAGTGGCGTAGACCGGGAATACCTGGCATATCTGGTAAGCCAGGCGGCTCGTTCCGTGGATGCAGCCGTAGCGGCCTTACGTCCAGCCAAACTACGTTTTGCGGAAGATCCCGAGGGAGCGGCCTTCCTGGTTGAAGATAGTCGGCCTCCGATAGTGCTCGATCCGGCTATTCGCCTGATGCAAGCCATTGATGCGGAAGCGGATACGACCTTGGGTACTCTGGTACAATGGTCCAACCATCCCGAAACGCTATGGAGCGATAATTTGCAGATCACTTCCGACTTCGTACATTACCTTCGCGAGGGTATTGAAAAAGGGGTAGTGGAAGGGGATTCCCTTTACGCCAACGGACTGGGCGGAACAACGGTCTTTTTAAACGGGGCGATTGGCGGATTGATGACGACTTCTCCTTCGATGGGAATTCCTTCCCTGGATGGAGATACGAGCTACCTGGCGCCTACTTTTGCGAAAGCCAAAGCCCAGGGAGATCATCTGGCCTTACTCAGCCTACGAGCACTGGAAGCCTACGATGAAATCAGTCGGGGCAGTATTGCCTTGCGCGCCAAATCGCTGCGTCTGCCAATGACCAATCCGCTCTATCGGCTGGGCGCCTTTACCGGGATTCTGAATCGTGGGTTTTCGGGCTGGCTACAGATTCGATCGGAGGTTTGCTACTGGGAGTTGGGGCCGGCAAGTTTCCTGCATCAGCCCGGCGAGATCTATCCCGAGATCATTAATGGTGGGGTAGAAGCGCCGGAAGGAGCCGACTTTGGGGTAGCTCCAGTCGAGACGCCACCTTTACGGGAGTTAATGGGGCAAAAATACCGCTTTACGGTGGGGCTGTCGAATGATATGATCGGTTATATCATTCCCCGCAGCGAATGGGATCAAAAACCACCTTTTATTTATGATTATGAGGAGGCGCCTTACGGCGAAATTAATTCGGTGGGTCCGCAGACGGCACCGATTCTGTACGAAGCATTAAAGGAGGTAATTGAGGAAGTTAGGTGAAAAAAGTAGAAAGTGTAATATTATGAAAAACAATCAATGGATATGCCTGGCGCTCAGCCTGGCTTTAAGTACCCAATTAGCAGCTCAGGATAGCCCCCTGCGCATCGCTGTGATCAGCCTAACCCACGGCCACGTCAACTGGGTCTTTGACAGCGAGGCGCGTGGCGATATAGAGATCATTGGTATTGTAGAACCCGACCGTAATCTGGCGGCGCGCTACGCCGCCCAGCACGAATTTCCGATGGATAAGGTCTACGAGTGCTCCGAAGCCTTGCTGGCGGAAGCAGGGGCGAAAATAGAGGCGGTGACCGCCTTTGGAAATATCTACGATCACTTACAGGTCGTCGAGACTTTTGCTCCCCGGGGCATCCACGTCATGGTAGAAAAACCCCTGGCGACTACTTTTGCGCAAGCGAAAAAAATGGCCGCCCTGGCGGAAAAAAACGATATCCACCTGCTGACCAACTACGAGACCACCTGGTATCCGACCAATCACCTGGCTTACGAGCTAATAGAGGAAGGTAAGATCGGCGAAATCCGTAAAGTGGTGGTGCGCGACGGACACCGGGGTCCTAAAAAGATTGGGGTGAGTAAAGAATTCTTCGAATGGTTGACTGACCCCAAACTCAACGGAGGGGGCGCGATTATTGACTTTGGTTGTTACGGCGCGAACCTGTTGACCTGGCTGATGCAGGGCGAGCGCCCCAACAGTGTAACGGCGGTCACTCGGCAGTTACAAGCCGAAAATAATTCAAAGGTAGATGATGAGGCGATTATTATACTGAATTATGACGATGCTGTAGCCATCATTCAGGCCTCCTGGAACTGGCCGATCGGCCGCAAGGATATGGAGATTTATGGTTTAACGGGGGTGGTCTACGCTGATAATCGGCATGATTTACGCGTTCGGATGGCGAAAGGATACGATGGTTTTGACGAGGAAAAGATGACTTTGGAAGAACGTCCCGCGCCTTACAACGATCCTTTTTTATACCTCACTGCGGTGATTAGGGAGGAAATAAATCCGGCGCCCTATGATCTCTCTTCGCTCGAGAATAATCTGCTGGCCATGGAGATACTGACCGCAGCAGTGAAGAGTGCACAAAAGGGCAAGACGGTGAAGCTGAAGTAATGGTAAAGCCAAGGCATGCCTTGGCTCAATAGCTCTTGAAACCAACTATAATATCTACTTAAATAAATATCTATTACAAGACAATGTATAGACTCGCTCTTTTCTTTCTGCTAATACCGGTGATTTTGTCAGCACAAAACTGGCCACCCGAAGTGCGTAAGGATATTCCTTTGGATTCCATTCGGCTCAGCGATCCCTGTATTTTAGCCGATTCGGCTACCCAGACCTATTACATGACGGGCACTGGTGGTTTGCTTTGGAAGAGTAAAAACCTGAAAAACTGGACGGGGCCTTTCGTGGTTGCCGAGACCGATCCCGAATCCTGGATGGGCCCAAAACCTATGATCTGGGCCGCTGAACTACACGCTTATCAAGGTAAATACTACTATTTCGCCACCTTCACCAATCGCGATGTGAAGATCGATACGGTAAAGGGGAACGTCATTGAGCGGCGGGCCAGCCACGTACTGGTGAGTGATTGGCCGGAAGGACCTTATTTTCCGATGCAGGATTCTGTATACCTGCCACCCGAGATGCCGACCCTGGATGGTACTTTCTGGGTAGACAAGGATGGTAATCCCTATATGGTCTATTGCTACGAATGGCTACAAAACTGGGACGGGACTATGGAGAAGATTGAATTAAAGTCCGATTTATCGGGTTCCATTGGCGAGGGGGAAGTACTCTTCCGGGCCCACGATTCGCCCTGGAGTAGGGAGCGAAACAATGAAGGTGAGGTAGTGCCTAATAAAGTGACCGATGGCCCCTGGTTATTCACTACCGGCACCGGACGTCTGGGCATGATCTGGACCAGCTGGCGCTTCAGTGATTACGTTCAGGGGGTAGCTTACTCGGAGAGTGGGACCCTGGATGGCCCCTGGGTACACGAAGAAAAAATTATTACGCCTCCCAATTACGGGCACGGGATGCTTTTCGAGACCTTTGAGGGGCAGACCCTAATGTGCCTGCACAGCCACGCTGTGATAGATGGTCGCTACCACCGGGTACCGCATTTCTTTGAAGTAGACCTTTCGGGGGATCAGCTGGAAGTAGTGGGGCCGTATCGGCCATGATGGCGGGCCTGGCGTACGGGCTATATTTACGACGAGACTCGTGGGCAGCAGCGCTGGATTGAGCCCGATCTGCCGGACTGGCGCATGGATAGTGCGACCTATGCGCCTGCCGAATTCCGCCATTATTTTGCCGACGAGCAACCGGCCTGGAATGATTTGGTCATTATTTGCGAGGACAATCAAATCACCACCATTGTGAATGGCATTACCATAGCGGATTTTGACGGTGCCGGGCTGCTGGATGATGAATGGCATCAACAACGGGGTATTGACCAAAAGGGACACATTGCGCTACAACTACATCGGGGTGATGAATTGAAGATGGCTTTTAAGGATATTCGGATTAAGGAGTTATAATCTGAAGTAATTTAAAACGGATACCCAATCGCCAGATTATAGGCAATATTATCCTGTCGCCAGCTTTTTTTGCCCGGAGCGATCTCATCGAACACCCAGCGTTGACCGGGCATACGGGATGGACGCCGCAGGGGAATAGCCACATCAAAACGCAGCAGTACAAAATCCAGGTCCAGTCGTAGTCCCGCTCCGGCACCCACGGCCAGTTGACGGTAAAACTTGTCCCAGGTAAATACGGCTTCGCGAAAGCGCTCGTCGTCGTCCTGATTACGCAGGAAATAGACATTTCCGGCATCGACAAACAAGGCACCTTCGGTATAGGGAAATAAATCAAAACGGTACTCCACGTTGGCCTCAATTTTAATGTCACCGGTCTGGTCAAAAAAGCTACCGGCTAAGGAAGTGTCGGGTAATACACTACCCGGACCTACTCCACGCAGTTGAAAAGCACGGATACTATTGGCACCTCCCACAAAGTACTGCTTGGTATAAGGCATGACACTGGAGTTGTTGTAGGAATAACCGAAGCCCAGGGCCAGGCGTCCTACCCAACTTTGGGTGGGTTTTTGAATCGTATACCGCAGATCTGCATCCAGTTTGAGGAATTGTGAGAACCTGGTACCCAGTATTCGGTTATCCGACCCGGCCAGCCAGTCGGCTACATTACCGGAAGATTCCACCGTCCCCTGAAAATAGAGGTAATTCTTGAGTCGGTTGATCTCCTGCTCGTTGTAAGTGAATCGATAGACCATACTCAGGATAGCGATATTGTCGAAGCTCTGTCGAAGGCGGGCATTCTGGTCCAGGGTGGTCTCAAAATCGGCACTGGTATTGAGCAATTGGACAAGGTTCATACTCAGGGGCTTAAAGCTATGTTTGCGGTAGCGGTTTTCCTGCCACTGGTAACCAAACTCTGCCCGAAAGGCATTGATGGTGAAGAATCCGGTCCGATCCTGATAGTCATTACTCAGGGAGATTCGCGTGCGCGGGACGTAATAGGTAAAGCTTTTCTGTTTGCGGAAAGGAATGAGAAAACGCGGAAATTCCAGGCTGGCCTGTGCAGATAACTCCAGAGTATTGATAAAGGGTAGGTCTGGGTTATTGATTTGGGTCTCTACTCCCACCGATAGTTGAAAATCAAAGCGCTCTGCACCACGGAATAAATTGCGATGGGTATAGGTGCCGCGTAATGCGGATCCCAGGAAGTTGGTGGTCTCGGTACTGGCTTCCAGCTCTCCATTGACGTTTTGCGTAAGCGAAGGAGTCAAGTAGATACGGGGCTGAAGAAAGCTGGTATCATTTCGAATGGATTCTTCGTATTTCACGTTGACAAACTTAAAAAGCCCCAGGTCCAGCAGGTGATTGATGGTCTGGTCTTGTAACTTTTCGCTATACAATTCGCCGGCACTCTGGGTAATGATGCGTTCCAGTGTAGCGGGTTTTACGTAAGTACGCGCCTGAATAAAGGTCATATCTTTGTACCTCAGGGTGTCTGCTGTCTCCATCACCTGGGTCTCTACCTGATCCAGCTGGTAAGTAGGGTAGAGAAAGGGCGTATCAATGTAGTATTGCTTTAGACTTTCCGGTTCGTTGACGCGCAGGTAGATATCTGCTTCTTTGGGGGCGGGTAGGGTGTCCACAAAATAGTAGATATAATCGGGGCGAAAGTTATAGTACCCCTGGTTGCGGGTGATGCGGGTCAGGCGGCTCCGCTCGGCTTTCAGGGCGGATACCTGGTATGGTTTATTTTCTTTGATTAGGGTTTTGGGGGCCTGCTGCTGCAAAAGGGTTTGGACCGGAGTGCTGGTATCTCCGAGAAATTGGAGACGACCAAAGTCATAGCGCCCGTGGCTGTTTATCTGGTACCGGACGCGTACCCTTTGTCCACCAAGTTGACTGGTATCACTACGGACGCTGGAGTTGAAATAACCGTTGTCTTGCAGGTAATTTTCCATTAGGGCTCGGCTGCGGGTACGATCCTGATTGGTGAAAGTACGGGGAGCTTGCCCCAGGCGGTCGGCAATCCAATTAAATATTCCTTTTTCCTTATCCGGCCGGTGGAAGCGATTGTAGATCCAGAGTTGGAGGCCACTATTTTTTTTCGGTTGCGCATACCGTAATAGTTCTTTTTTAAGTTGCGCCGTCTGTCGAATACTATCGGGTTGGAGTAATTCGATCTGGGCACCATCGTAGAGCAGTTCTTCTTCCGTCAGGTATTTTGTAGGTTGGCAACTGCTTAACAGCAACAGGAGGATCCCGCCAATCCCGCTTAGTAAATAGGATAGGTATTTGTTTTTTACGAAAGTATACGTGGCTTTTCTATGCTGCATAAATTTAGCATAGACTTGCCAAGTCTTCAAGACTTAGCAAGTCTTATTTTTCTTTTTGTTTTTTCTTTTCTTTTTCTGCCTGCTTATTCACGTCCCCAAACGATTTGCTGAAAGATATCCCCACCCCCGTCTGGGGGACATTATTCTGATTCAGTACGTCGTAATTATCGCGGCGAAACACTCGTAGCCGGATATCGCCAGCCTCGGTCAGCTTGTATTCCAGGACAAAATCTCCGGCGATAGAACTAAAGTTCGCCCCTTCGACGAGACTGGTATTATCGCTGTTCAGATTGACATTACCGCCCACTTTTAGTGAAAGCCGATCGTTAAACAATTGCTTCGATACGCCGAGGTTCAATTCGGTAACGGTATTTCCGCTGTCGCCCAAATCATAAGCCGATTGGTAAGAGTCGATGCCAATATTGACATCCACCCCCTTCAGGTAATTATCGGCCAGCCGGTTCAATTGATTCGTTAATAAAGCACTTACACTAGACAAGTAAACCGAGGCCCCGGCATCGGCCAGGTCACCTCCACCGCTCTGCTGCGAAAGGAAGCTATTCAGCAGTAAAAGACTGAAGACCTGCTTATTCAGTTCCGTATTATTCTCCCGGATGCGTTGCAGTTCCTGTCGGGTAGCGCTGGTAATGGAGCTGCTTTCTGGAATTTGGATATCAAATCCAATATCGGGTTCATCCAGATCACCCTCAATACTCAAGACCACGTCAACTCTTTTGCGTCGCTTGGCGGCCAGTGCTTCGGGACTGTTCTCATCGGTTAGTCGATTGCGGATAAGCTCAAAGGTGGGTGTCTGGGTCGTGTAAATGGCACTTATGTCAAAACGAGTTGCCAGCGGATCTCCAATAAAATCCAGACGGCTACCGGATTCGATGGCGAAGTCCTTTTTTAGAATACCCTGGTAATTGAGGGCATAACGGCCGTCGGTGATTCTATAATTACCTAAAATATCCAGCCGACCATCGGGAGTCATGCGTACCGTTGCTTCGGCATTACCGCGACAGACCAGTTTGTCGCCGGTTGCCGGGTCAATAATGACTTGTAATTCGGCGGCGGGGGTGACCTCCATATTAAGGGTTAAGTCGATGCCATTGCGATCGAGCTGATAGACATCGTCAATCGTTTGGCTGCTGTCTTGGGGCTCGTAGGCGGCCGGGTTTCCATAAATAATGAAGTCTTCCTGGCTGGCCACCGCCTGGTCAATAGATAATGGTTGTACAAAAAGTTGACTGGGTTGTAGCGTACGCGCCTGCATATTGATAACAGGGTTGAGGGCCGAGCCCCGCAGGGTGACGTCAGCGGCCACAAAAAGGGTACCGTAGTAGAGGTCCTCGTCTTCGCTGTCGGTATTCAGAATCTGGAATCGACTGGTCTGGAAGTCGAGCCCCAGTCCTACGTCTCCAAAGTCACTAATGTCCAGATAACCATCCAGAAAGGCGCGATTACCTTCTTTGTCTAACAGTTCGGCCGTTTCAAATTGTATACGGTTGTTATTGAAACGCAGGGTCTCCTTCAGGATGGTATACCGCACGCCCGACAGACCAAAGATGGTGGAAATACTATCTAATTGCATGGTGCCATCAATCTTAGGGGCACTGGCTTTCCCGCTGAGGGCAAAGTCGCCTTCCACTCGTCCCCGGCTTTCCCGGATAAGCCCGAAGAGGAAGGGGTCCAGCAGGCGCACCCGTAAATCACGAAAGGAGGCATCCAGATCGAGGTATTGATTATTAATTGCATAGGTGCCTTTCGCATTTAGCTGCCCTTCCGGACCGTCGAGGGCTGCATTGAGACGAATGAGGGGTTTGCGACTACTCTCCTGGGTTGCTTCCAGCCGCAGATTACCGACGGCTTGCTCCTGGAGCATAATATTGTCTACCTGCAGGTCAGCCAGATAGTTCAGGTTTTTATTGTAGTCGCGTAAGGTAACGGACCCATTGATTTCCCCTTCGTAGTCGAGCTCTTGTAGTTGCAGTACTTTTAGGATTTCGCTGATGCGAAAGTCGTTGAAGCCAATCTGCAGTGGCGGCATTTCTCCTTCGGCATTTGATTTTTTCGTTTGTAGGCTTAGCTTTTGCTGTCGATTACTCAGGTTGAGCTGCCGGATGTCCAGAATCTTATTTTTATACAAAAATGCGTGCCCAGGATTGACTTTCCAGGGCTGATTATTGAGCCAAAAATCATTGACAAAGGAGAACAGATAGGCCCCATCGGCTTCGGTTGCCTCTCCACTAAAAGCCAGTTTTTTTCTTGCTTGCTTCCCTTGTTCCTCAATGGCCGAAAGGTCTAGATACAGGCTGTCGTTACCCAGGCGGCTGTCGAATTGCAGGCGACTTAGTGGGCGGTCCATGCCGTAGTCCAGCTGAAAGGCACTCAGTGCCAATTCTAGGTTTTCTGAGCTGCCGTCGATTGAAATTCCTAAACTATCCATTTGTTGTCCGGCGACGCGCAAGGCAGGTATAGCCGCTGTTAATTTTAAGTCTTTAGCTATAGAATTAAAGGAAAAAGATACATCGGCCGTATCCAGGTGCTCAATTGCTGGACTGAAAATACGAATCAGAGGGGTAGCCTGTTGTAGTCGCAGTTGCCCTGAAAAATTCTGCTGCGAAGAGGCCTGGGGGGCGGGGCGAATCGCCAAACTATCCATTTCTTCTACCCGGGATAACAGGGTGTCGACCGGGAAATAGTCATTTAGATAATCCTTTAATAAATCAGGTAATTGGGCTGGATCGTAATCACCGCTGATTTGAAAGTTTAAGAACGGCGCCACGATACTGAGTCGATTGCCCGGACGCAGCATCGCCGCCTGCATGAGCAGAGAATCTAAATAATAGCTACTGGTATCGTTCGAGAGGTAGCTATTATTCAGGCGGACCATTCCGTTCAGGGTATTCAGTTGCTGACCGGTGAAGTCACTTTTTAGGCTGCCGCTAAAAGCGTAAGGCAGTTCTCCCAGTTTGAGATTGGACAGATTCAGTGTGTCTATTCGGGCCTCAAATTGCAAGGCCGGGATAGAATCCCGCAGATTGACGGCTCCCGAAAAATCAAAGCGTAAATTGGGATCATCAAATTGTGCATTTCCCTCAAAAAGATTTTGTCGTACCAGACCATCAATCACTAAATTTTTATAAAGATAATCCCGGTATTCAAAAGCCTGAACCGTACCCGCTACCTTTACGCGTAAGCTATCTGCCTGCAGACCATTTCCTTCTCCTTGCAGCGCCAGCGAGGTCGTCCCGATACTGGTATCCTGTAGTACATACCCCAGCTCAAAGCTGTCCAGACGGACCGAACCCTCATACTCCGCATCGGTATAGTCGGTATTGAACTGAATCCGGGCGTTGGTTTGTACCATGCCAGCGTCCGAGTTGAGTACGCCTCGGGAAGTGATATCGTACTGATTTCCCTGAATGGTACCTCCGTAATTAATTTTTCCCAGACGGTAGAGCGCTGCCGGAAGAGGGCTGCTGCTAAAGCCCGCCAAGTCGGCCGCTTCCGTTCGCAGGGCATTAATGTCGAGTTGAAAGGCAATTGGGGTAGAAGATTGTAAATGACGAGTCCGTAAATCACCGGCAAAATAGCTAGTGCTGTTGGTTTTTAATTCGATATTATTACCATTGACCGTATCGAGACTCCCCCGTAATTGTCCCGATAGTTTGATGCGTCCCAATGGTTCCAGGCCAGCGGGAATATTGACGTTCCGGGTAAGATTCTTTAACTGATCATGGGAGGTGGATAAGTCCCGGAGATTAAGGCGGTAGCTTAATTTTTTGGGTGCAGTTAAGTTACGGGCCTGGCCATCGGCAACCAGTCTTAGATCATTGGCTACGGAAAGGTTAATATTAAACTGGTTCAGTTGGGCCAGGGTGCCGCTGGCTTTGGCTTTCGCCAAAATAGTGCGCGTCAGTCCGGTGTTGATCTGTTTAATTTCTTTGATAGCGGGCGCAAAATAATTTAGGTCCTGAAAGGCAATACTGGTATTATCCAGTTCGAACTGCATGCGCACTCGCTCCGCTAGGTCGCTTCCCCAGACCGAAAAATCTTCATAGTCGGCGGTATAATTCAGTTGGATATTGGTTTGGGGGGTTCGCAATAAGAGGTCCTTAGCGCGAATTTGTTGGTTACCAAAGAAGGCTTCGGTCTCAAAGCGATTAATTTTAAAACCACTGTGGTCTTCTACACTCAGTTGTCGGATTTGGGCTTTTAGGCTGTCGGTCTGCCAACTGATTTGACGCGCTTCCAGATTAAGATCTTTAAGATCCAGATGACTGAAGTCCAGTAAGTTCTTCTGCCGGACCGTATTGTTATTGGAATAAGCAAATTGATTATCCGTGAGGGATAGGCGTTCGAGCGAGATGGCCATTGGAGGCTGTGGATAAGCACTGCCGGTTTCCGTTGTGGGGTCGGAAGACCTGCTGCTTGTATCTGAATTACCTCCGGCAAATTGAGTATAGCGAATCGCAGAATTAGCCAATTGTAACTGACGGATATCTAATGTTTGCGCGACCAGGTCCAGACTATTGATGTCAATTTGCAGATAACCAATGTCCGTATTAAGCTCGTAGCGTCCTATTTCGTCCAGCAGGCGCAGTTGGGTGTTGCTCAATTTGATTTGATCAACTAGGATGGTCCAGGGGGCAGAAGTACTGGTCTTTTCTTTTTGCTCACCGGCAAAAGCGTCGATTAAAAACTGAAAATTAAAGCTGCTATCCCTGGTCGTACGGGACAGATTAACGGTAATATCTCGCAAATCAAGCTCCTTGATCTGAACGCGCCGCCCCAGGAGCGCCAACATATTCAAATCGACGCCCAGTCGACCTGCGTACAGCAGGGTGTCTTGAGTCAGGTCCTCGGCATAGACACCCCGCAGGTTGACGGTGTTAAAAAAGCCCAGGTACAGATGGTCGATCTGAATTTCCGTATCGGTCTGATCCGATAGGGTATTGGTAATCTTTCGCACCAGACTATTTTGCACAGTAGGGATCTGGATGATCAGGGCCAGTAGCAGTAGCAAGCCCAGGATCACACCAATGATGCGACTGCCTATTTTGAGTGTTTTTTTCAGGATGATGGTTTTATTAACGTCTGGTAATATACGTTATGCAGGCTATTTGATGAAGAACGTTTTTCATTAGTTCTGATAATAGAAGGTTTAATAGTACCTGCTTGTTTGTTGCTAGACCAAAAAGCTTACCTTTACGCTGGGATTATGCAGGTAGAAGCTTATTCCTCCCTCCTTAAAACTGAAAATAAATAAACGGCACTACTTCCGAGCTGGCCGTCTGTATCACCAACCAGATCACCAGGGCCAGGCTGAGGGATAGTTGTGCGGGAAATCTGCATTCAACGAAGTCTTCAACTCGAAGCAGATATTATTTTTTCAGCATCGCAGGTAGCAATTCCTCAGGTGGAAGAACGGTCGTTCCTAAAATTTGCAATCCTCCTGTAAAAGTCCCGTTAGGGACGTAAGGTGGGTAGGATTACGAAGATTTAAGGAAGCAATTTTCTGAGGAAGAAATAGCAGATGCTTTTGTTTTGAGAGGGGAAATGGAAGGGGAAGAAAAAAAAGTAGCAGCCCTGGAGCTCCGAAAATTACGCCTGGAGCGGCTAAAATCTATGTCTGAGCAAGAGATACTAAAAGGCCAGTTGATTCGAATGAAACTGTTGATGAAGGATTACTTTGAGTTAGCTACCTTCCTAAAGGATTTCTCCTTTGCGAATCAACTGAAGAACTATATTGATCTACTCAAAATCACCCACCGTCAATTTGCGGAAGACATCGGTATTCATAAAACCCGTTTGAGTCGCCTGATCAATGATCGGGAAGATCCGAATATTGAGCTGTTGCAACAATCCAACAATTCAACAATTGTCCACCTAAAACTGAAAATAAATAAACGGTACCACCTCCGAACTGGCCGTTTGGATGACCAGCCAGATGACCAGGGCCAGACTTAGGGACTTAACGAAGAGCGGGCTGCGGGTGAAGCGGGCCTCCATGTCGAGATAAAGCCGCTGGGGGAGTAAGTGGAGTACAAAGCCCAGCAGAATCAGTCCACAGACTACGGGGTAAGCCTCAAGGAAAGGAAGGATCAGGTTCACCCGGAAATTTCCGGCAATTTGCGAAAGCACCGATACTGTCGTCTCCAAAGGCGGAAGACTGGCTCCAATGGCACCTGCCCGGAAGAAGATCCAGGCCAGACAGATAAAATGGAAAATGAAGATGCGACTCACGCGTCGGCCCACGGCGAAATAGAGTAGGGGCCCACTCAGGATATCAATCAGGTAAGCCAGGGACAATAAAACGGTCCAGATCAGTAATATGACGGTATTTCCGGTGAAATAGCGCAGGTAAATTTCCTGCTCCAGCAATCCCGTACTGTAGCGGTAGTACAAGCCGCCGTACAGACAAAGGTGTACCAAAAACAAGAGAAGATAACTACTTAGTGCCGTCTCGCGAAAAATTCGGCCATAACGATGCAAAAAGCGCTCAATCGTCAGCCCCAGACCGTGCAGTCCACCCCAAATAATATACACCCAACTGGCACCGTGCCAGAGCCCACCCAATAGCATGGTGATCATCAGGTTGAGGTAGGTACGAAACCTGCCTCGACGATTCCCACCCAGGGAGATATAGAGATAATCGCGCAGCCAGGTAGACAGGGAGATGTGCCAACGTCGCCAGAAATCCTGCAAGCTGATGGCTTGGTAGGGCCGACGGAAATTTTCGGGGAGGTGAAAACCCATCAGCAGGGCCAGACCAATCGCCATATCCGAATAGCCCGAGAAGTCACAGTAGATCTGAATGGCGTAACCATAAGTGGCTAATAAATTATCAAAACCACTGTACACCGCAGGGTTTTCAAACACGCGATCGACAAAGTTGACGCTGATATAATCCGAGATGACGGCCTTTTTGAATAGTCCGCCCATGATCAAAAATAGGGCCTGACTGAGTTGCTCATTATTCAGTGCCGGGCGTTTGCGAATCTGTGGCAGAAAGTCGGCCGCCCGTACGATCGGCCCGGCGACCAATTGCGGAAAAAAGGACACAAAAAAAGCAAAATCCATCAACTTGCGAAAGAAGCTTTTCACATCCTTCACCCCCTCGGTGACGGGCACCAGGCTACCCCGATAGACATCAATGCTATAACTCAGCGTCTGGAAGGTGAAAAAGGAAATCCCCACGGGCAGAAAGATATCCGTCAGCGCAAAATTACTGCCAAGGATCTCATTCCAGGAACTAATCAAAAAGTTGGTGTACTTGAAATAAAGGAGCATGCCCAGGTTTGTGGCCAGAGACAGGATCAGAAAGAGCCGGCGCTTCGTCTGATTCGCCGCGTGGTAGATGTAATGGCCCAGGCCAAAATCGATTAGGGTAGAGAGCAGCAACAGGACAAAGTAAACGCCGCTTGACTTGTAGTAAAAGAAAATGGAAAAAGCTAGGGTGTAGAGAATCCGCAAATTAATCCGGCGCAGCAGCAGCAAATATCCCCCATAGAACAGGATGAAAAACAAGAGGAACACACTGCTGTTAAACAGCATGGGGCGTTCGGGTAAATACTCGAACAACATAGCCGCTTCCTGCCAGTTAATACCCTGCACGATACTCTTTCATGATTGCGTCAAATAATAGCCTCGCCTGTAAGATATAGCCTTTTTCTGTAAAATGAATAAAATCTTTGTAAGCGAGCTCGGCCTGACGCCAGTCGCGGATGCTTTCCCGTCCGCCCATGACGGCGTACCAGTCCCAGACGGCCGCACCCTCCTGATCTGCCACTTCCCGGATGATATCTCTTACGGCTAGCGTATAGGGCGCTGCTACCTTTCGGTTGACCAGTACACTCGGATTGGTCATTAGTACTAGTTGACTTTGTGGGCTGACGCCTTTTAGTTTTTGCAGCAGTGTGGTGACTTCCTTCCTAAACTGCCCGGGATAGAAGCGGGACTGGATGGCTTCATTTGTTCCCAGGGTAATGAGGATCAAATCCGCCTGTAGATAGCCCATCTGTTGCGTAAAATGCTCGGCGTGGTTAAAGTGATAGTAGGTAGCGCCATTGACGCCCATCATGTTAAACAAGACGCCGGGACTGGTTTCATCTTCGAGTAAGAGCCCATAAAGCTGCGCCTCGCCCGTACCCTTTTGACGCTGCCCGTGGATACGGATACCACTACTGATCTCAGGTAAGTAGGCCAGGCTGCTTTGCGGATGGGTAGTGGGTACAAAGAGCTGTTTATCCGTTTTTTTACGATCCGGTGGAAAGACTTGTATACTGAGTTCCTGTCCGGAAAAGATGAGTTCCGAATTCAGGTTGTTCCACTGCTTAATTTCAGTGGGGGTACAGCTGAATTGGCGGGCAAGTTTGTATAGCGTATCTCCACTTTGAACCCGATAGGTACGCCAGTTGCTTTGTAGAGGTGTCTGGCGAATGTCTTCTCCTTTTAGTCTTTCCCAGCGGTATTCGTGGTTGCCACGGCCATCGTGAAAGAGCGTCACCTTATTGAAACGCAGGGGCTGCGCTGGTTTTTTTGGCGAAAGCCCAAGGCTAAAAGTTGCTGCGGAACTGGCGATACCCATTCCACTAATCCCGATAGCGGGGGCTTCTTTTTGAAAGATGCGCCTCCGGGCCGTCCATTCCTGTGGACTATCCGTTTGTAGATCGAGGGGCCCGTGGGTATCTGCTTGCGCATAGAAAAAGACCAGACCTCGTCCCGCATTCCCAAATTCTTTCTGGAATAAGTGTCGCAGCCTGGTGGACATAAAGTCAGCCTGTACGTGGGAGTCTCCAAGGTGAGCGATGCGTACCTGCCCTTGTTGTCCGCGTTTCAGGGCTTTTAGCTTACGCAAAAAAGGCTGGATGTGCTCGGGGGATATGATACGATTTACAGTAGTGTCGATAAAAGGGTAGTGGGGGAAGGTGTCTATCCCCCGTACCCCCTTGCTAAGGGGGGCTATATATTTCTTAGCAAAAAGATCAGCGGGGTGAGAAATAAAAAATAACCAGATCCATAAAAGAATACTTTTCTTCATATCGCACCTACAATTCTTCGGCGTGTTGTACTACATAATCCATGTAGTGCTGATTGAGGAAGGTCAGTAGGTAATCACTCATCTTACGTGCTCCTTTAAAGGTGAAGTGGGTATAATCAGAATTGGCCAGCTTGGGGCTCTTGTCTTCCACCCACTCAATCATGGTGCCCGCTCCACCCATTGCTTCGTAGAGACTAAAGAAGGCAACGTTTTTCTCCTGGGCAGCGGCGCGTTGAGCGGCTGTGATATAAGGAATACTCGGATCAGTTTGCATCCTGCCGCCCACTTTGGTAGCCCGGTCTGATATCCCTAATATCAGGATGGGGACGCCGGGCATTGCGGCTTGATAATGGTCGATCAGTTTTTCGATTTTCTTTTGGTACCAGGAGTAGTCTTTCAGCGTAGGGTTTAATACATTTAGTCCAAACTGGAAGATGATCAGGTCATAATCTAATTCCTGATGGAAAGCATTCAAAATACTCACGGGAATGCTGCGGAGCGATCCGCCATCACTGCCGCGCAGGGGAAAGTTATCGACGATAAGCCCTTTTTTACTTTCCAGGCTCAGTCCGTAAAGTGGAAAGTTGGCCGGCACCTGAAAATCCAGTCGCAAGCGCTGGGCATTGGTGTCCAGGATAGTCAGGCTATTGATCTGCGTTTCGGGGCGCAGGGTATAGTTTTGACGTTGCTGATCCGCTTTTACCGAAAGGCTGGCCAGGGCAACTGTATTACTATCTATTTTGGGACGACCGTAGAAGAAGCGGGCCCGCTCGAAATATTGGGTTCGACTGAACCATTTACTCCCCTTGAAAGTCGCCCAATAGGAGGCATCAACGGGCGGAGGAAGAGAGTCTTTGCTGATGGTATCGGGCAGGGGCGGTGCGTACTTGGCCGTAAAATATTCGCCTGAAATTCCGCGTAACAATTGTAATTTATTTTTTGAACTGACGGTATTGCGTCTCCAGTTATTAGATGCCGCCTGGTGAATTGAGCGACGAAACCCGGGATGAATAGACATAATGGGCACGAAACCGACCCCTCGCCCCCCAAACTGCCGTTGGAGGCTATCGCGAAAAGTCATGCAAATGAGATCTCCCTCTACCGAGGAGTCACCGTAGTAGGCAATACGCAATTGGCCATCGCGTCGGTGAAGTTCTTGAAAGAAAGGAAATAAATGCTCTACCCCCTGGTAGTCGCCGGTAATGGGTGCCACTTCGGTATTAGGGGCTTCGATGCGGGCCAGGGCGAATTGGTTACTATCCTGCCTGACCGAATCGGGCAGCGTAGCCAGGGCGGGGCTACTGACTTGTTGGCTATCGGGACTGGCTTCCATCAAGAGCTGGGGAAAGACGGCGTAAGATTTGGTATTCTGTTCCAGCAAAGGCACCTGCTGGTATAACAGCGGATAGACCGCTACCAGGAGGGCGGCAAGCAGTATGATTGTAAATGCCTTATAGAAAGCCTTCGGCTCCATTTTCTTCTGTTAATCCGAGTGACTCGTAAAATAAGAAAAAAATGTTATTAATGCAGCGCATAAAAAAAGAGCACGACAAAGTTGAGCGATAAAGCTTACTTTGTCGTGCTAAAAACTTGCCGTTGGCAGGCTTTGTGTTTGATAGTCCAAGTAGTGTTTACGTTCGCACCATTTTTCTATCAGGCTTGGTTTTAGGTGTAATGAATCGGTGCTTGCTAGTGATTCTTCTTATTACCGGGTTTACTGGCTACAAATTGTACTTCGTTTTTAACCTGGGTAGTATGGAATTGTGCATCTATGCGATCAATCAGATCACTATACTCATCGGCTAATTGTGTTTTATTGGCTTTCTTCAGATTAAGCTGGCTGATCTTTTTTTGAAAAGCGCTGAAATCCTCCTCCAATTCAACGAGTACCATTTTGCTGCTTAAAGGGTTGACCGCTTTATCCTGTGCGTTTAAACCACTAAATAGACTTGTTAAGAAAACGATAGATAACAAAAAACTTTTCATGATATATAGAGTTTATGGTAGATAGTATTAAATAACTTACTCTACAAATATCTATAAATCAGTGGCTTGTGTCAAGGCTCTACCAGGTTTATTCGACAAAACCTAGTAGAAATACGATAGCTCCTTGTAATTTTCGATAAAAAAAATTCGATTTAAGAGACTTTTACCTCCTGATCTGCAGACCAGCGATAGTGACGTGCCCCTTCTTGTAAGCTGCCCTTCTCTTCGTTGACCTTAGATAGGTAAAAGATGTTCTTAGAATCACCCAGCGGGGCCTTGAGTCGACCGCGGTGTAGGGCTTCGTAGTCGGTGTAGCTGACGGCAGTGCGTAAGTCGAGTCGTTTGGCCAGCTGAAAACGAGCCACTATTTTTTCCCAACCCGCTTGCAGGGTACCGGTGAAGACTTTTGATTTGGACCCACTACCGTAACCAAAGAAGCCGAATTGCTGGTGATCCAGGTCCGTTTCTTCTTTTAGGTCTTGTTCCAGGGTGCTCATTAAAGCCAGAAATAAAGAGGAGGTATAGAGGTTACCCATGTGTGAAGAAGCCCATTCTCCCCGGGCAATTTTTTCTTTGACAAAAGTGCGATAGCGGTCCGTCTTACTTACGGCCCGAAGAAATTTCCCATAAGCTTTCTGGAAGGCTTGTTTCTCCTCAAAGTCGGTGGCCTGCGGCACTTCCATTCCCAGATCGGCTTTGAGTGCTGGCCAGTCGCCTCGAGCGACAGACTCCAAATAAAAAATCTCCGAAAACATACGCCGGGCCTGAAAAGCATAGGGTAAATGAAACACTAAACGCCGCCAATCGTCCGTGATTGGGGAAGCCTGGTCGATGCCAGCTTCCTGAGCGTAATGGCTAAGGGCTTCCTTAATACGCTCCTGATAGCAGTTATTGGAATACGGGCCATCGAATACGGGCGTATCTTTATGTAAAGCCAGGGTGCGATTATTATCATCGAGTAGGCCCTTGACTTCAGGTTTATTCTCCAGCTGTTCGATCAGCGCATCGATGTCGATGCCGTTCTTACCGGTTATTTTGATGACCTCCTTGATCAGGGCTTTCTTATCCAGTTTGCGTACGGGTTTGAAAAAGTCGTGTACCCCACGCGTAGCTATGCCCCAGTGCTCACCAATGCTCATCAGGCGTGGATCTGTTTTAATCAACAGGGCAACGGCTCCGGCTCCCTGGGTATATTCCCCCGTAGAATTCAATTCGTACTTGGCAATATCGGAGCCAACGATAATACCGATCCGGTTCTGACCGGCTCGTACCCAGTCCAGGGTATTATGCATGGCGTCAATGGAGCCAATACAGGCAAAGGTCAGATCTACTACATCACAGTTCAAAAAGCAGTCCGGGCCGTAGCTGTCGCTAAAATATTGACTCAACATTTCCAAGACGTAGGTAGCCATCGGTTTGGCACCGTCCACTGCACTTTCGGAGCCCAAATAGATACGTCCAATTTGGCTCGGATGCAGATCATTTTGCTCGATAAGTTGTAATACCGCATTAGCGGCCATGGTCGCGGCATCCTCATGCATGTCCGCCAGCGCCATATCGGTCAGCCCCAGCCCCTTATTTAATTTGGCGTATTCGATGTCGCGGGCTTGGGCCAAACTGGAAATAGGCAGGTAAAGTTGAGGTATGTAAGCACTCATGTCATCAATTCCTACCATTTTGTTTTGAACTGCAGGCATATTCTTTATTTTTATCAACCAAAGGTTAATTGCTCCGAAATCACGAAAATAATCGTCCTACCAACAAAAATAGGGATACTTGGTTTATTTCCTTGGGTAGGAAGCTGTCCGTAATTCCGAATGCAAATTGAACTAATTTGTGGTGATTCCTTTATAAGTATCTCATTTTTAGATATTTAGGCTTAAAATAAATCCGAGCGCAAAATTACATTTTATGAATACATCTACTCTGACGGTACCGGAGCTGAAGCAGCAATGGAAGGCGGGCCAAACCCTGTATAATTTTTTTCTGACACAGCCTTCTGCCTGGAATGCGGAGCAATATGCGGCTATGGGGTATCCCAGCCTGACGCTGGATATGCAGCATGGTCTGATTGAAGATAACCACTTACTGGCCTTGCTGCAGGCGATCCGGGCGGGCGGGAGTACACCGGTCGTCCGCCTGAAATGGAATCGTCCCGAGTTGATTATGAAAGCACTGGATTACGATGTGCGAATTCTGGTCTGTCCCATGATCAGTAGTGTAGCGGAGGTGGAGGCTTTTGTGCAAGCGGCTAAGTACCCACCACAGGGGAACCGCAGTTACGGGCCGGCGCGGGCCGGCTTGCGGGGTGGTCCGAATTATTTTGACCAGGCCAATGATCAGATTCTGACTTTTGCCATGATTGAGACTCCCGGAGCCCTGGAGCAACTGGAAGCCATTGCGGCTACGCCCGGACTCGACGGTTTATACATCGGACCCTTTGATTTGACGGCTAGTCTGGGCTTTCCGCAAAGGGCAAATTTTCAGGATGACAACCTGATTGCCATCATTGAACGGGTACTGGCCGTAGCTCAAAAAGAGGCGCTTTACACCGGGATTTTCACGATTGATCCCAAAGATGCAAAGGAGATGGCCAGTCGGGGTTTTGATCTGGTCACCTTTGGGACCGATGGCTTACTCTTTCAACAAATGGCCCAGGCCTGGCTGTCAAAACTGGGTTGATGACCCGATCTTTTCTCCGATAACCAACACTTTTGACAGATCGTACGTCTATCGGGGAAAAGACAAATCTACGAAGGTGACTTACTGCTCAAGGCAGCGTGCGTTAAACAATAAGTTAAGCTACTTTATATTACCAAAAACGATATTAATGAGATTACCACTCGTGTGCCTTTTTTTACTTAGCCTCACTGTATGGAGTTGTCAGGACGAAAGCCCAGTCGACGATGAATATATCCGCATTTCGGATAATGAGCAGCAATTATTGGATGATTGTAGTGCCGCACCCATTATCGATTCACTTGCCATTGCGCAAAATGTTATTGGCGATTGGGAATTAGTGGGTTTTGCTTGTAATTTTTGTATTTCGGTTTCCGATGTTTTTGCCTCGATCACCATTAAAGACGATAGTACGGGCTTGGCTTCATACCAGGACGAGACCTTCTCGGAGAGCATTAATTTCAGTTGGGATATCAGGAGGGAGGTGTTACAGGGTGATACGACTTACTATTTAATTACGGAGCCCGCACGTTCGTACCTGACGATGACTGATTTTTGTGAAGCGTATATGTTCAGAAATAGTTATCTTAACGATGGTGGATTGTTTCTCTTTGAGAAACAATGATAGAAGTTGTTTAAAAACTCCTCACTGAGCCCTTGGCAACATATTGAAAGCCAATCCGGCAGCTCTTTTTTCTTTCGTTCGTACGGACGAGAAAAAAAGTATCTTTGTCTTGACTTCCAAGCCGTTACCAATCTTCTCATCAGGAATTATTAAACAACTTCATAGATAAAATAGGAGAAATGAAACAGATTTTGGCCCTTATCGGATTTTTGATTTTGTACAGCTGTGGCACGGAAGACTTCGAGTTGCAGGACAACAGCATTTCAAATGAGGAACGTGTCCTCTTAAACGATTGTAATGCGGCGGCTATCCGGGACTCCGTCGGTATTGCCGAAAATCTGATGGGAGAATGGCTCTTAGTGGGTTACGCCTGCGGTGGCTGTAATCCGGGGCCAAAGGTCAATATTAGTCTGATTTTTAATAAAAGCACTGGGGTTGCCTCTTACGAATACGATGGATTTGTGGATAATTTCAGCTTTGATTGGCGTTTGGAGCCTTATCTCTTTAACCAAAGAGACACCGTCTACATCTTGCAGGCAAATCCGCCGCGGGAGTATTTATACATCCCGGGTTTCTGTGAAGAGTATATGTTTGCTGATAATTCGGTAAATGACGGAGCAATGTACTTGTATGAGAAGCAGTAATGTTATGCACCAACGATTGCCCGTACCTTTTTGTAAGCCTCCGTGGGATGTGGAAACAATTCAGCGCACATCTGCATGCGATCTGCCGGAATGGAGCTAGTGACGCCCAGGACGTACATGCCTGCCGCTACTGCACCGCGGGCGCCCGCGGCGGAGTCTTCGATGACCAGGCAGTATTCTGGCTGGACCCCAAGCTTTTTTGCCGCCAGCAGATACATATCCGGAGCGGGTTTTAGCTGCTCTACATCGTCGGAGGTAACGACGGCGTCCATCCACTGGTCCAATTGGGTAGGGATAAAGACCTTCTCTGCATCTTTACGGGAGCTATTGGTGGCGATGGCCATGGGGAGCTTGCCCTTTAGTAGGGATAATAGCTCCGTGAGTCCTGGAAAAGTTTGGGTTTCTTTTTCTGCCAAAGCGTGAAAAAGATTTTCTTTTTCCTTTTGTAATACCTGGGCAGAGAGCTTTAAACCGTGCTCTTCCACCACGCCCTGAGCCAGAAAGCGGTCAGCCTTTCCGATCCATTGGGAAAACCATTCGTCATCGTAGTGAAAGCCTCTTTTGCCCAGAACATTCAGCCAGGCCTTACAATGTAAAGGTTCGGTATTAACCAGGGTGCCATCCATATCGAAAATAATGGCTTCTATTTTGGGTATTTGCATTTACTTTTAATTTAAGTTGCTTCGAAAGAAAAACCAAAGCGGGCATTTAGGGTTTCATCGGGAGCGACTTCCAACAAGCCATCTCCGTTGTTAAAAGCATCCACGTTGCAGGTCATGGGCTCAATCGCAATAGAGTGACGCATGGGCGGGGTAAATAACTGCACAAATTTGTATTGTTGCTCGCCCGCTTCCTGCCAATAATTGATGGTTCCTTTTTCACCTTTGAGCTGTAGGTGTAATTTCCCGTCTTCCGTGGCGGGGATGGCAAAACAGTTGTCCAAAACGGTCTGGCCAATTTTTTTGCCATGGGCAAACTCATCGAAAGCATAGCGCTTGCCAGTTGGGATCATGCGCTGATCAATACCTACCATGTCCAGCTCCGGTAATTGTAGCCAGCTGTCCTCTATTTTTTCCGAAAGGGAAAAATAAGGATGCCAACCAAAACCAAAGGGAATAGCTGTTTTACTATTATTCGTGACTTGTAAGTCTACTTCAAAATCGGTCTCCGATATGGAGAAAATGGCACAAAAAGTAAAGGGGAAAGGGTAATACTCGTGATTACCCTGGTCGATATACTGGCAGCAAAGGGTGCCTCTGTCCTCATCCGTAAGGACTTTTTTGATGTTCATTCCCTGGGTCGCCCCCAGGCCGTGCAGGGCATTATTGGTGCCCTTATCATTGATAGGGAATTGATAGCTTTCTCCATTCCAGCGGTACTTTCCATCCTTCAGCCGATTGGGGAAGGGGTAGAGCAAAACCGATTTCCCCCACTTATTGGCGTCGAGCTCTGCGGGGGTCTGGTAGCCATCTATTAGGGAAATACCCTGAAAGCGGAGATCCAGCATAATCCCCCCCTGAGCGGGAACAATCGAAAAGCAAGTATCAGTTTCTTGATTGACGATATGATGAACGATGAAGGAGCCAAAAGCCTCTTGCGTATGTGAGAACATTGGATTGTACTGTTTTGGGTGATGAAATAGCGGATCTAAATTATTGCTGGTTTAGCAAATACAACAAAGTACCATTGGTCCAGCCAAAACCGTCCTGTACGGGGTATTCTCCACCGCCAGACTCCAGGCTCATATCTTCGACGTTGTATTTTTCTACCAACTTTCCGGTGTTTTTGTAGACTTTGACGTTGAGGTTAATCCAGCGTTGCGCAATCTCATTGGCGAGATCCTGATGGCCGTAGTTCTTTAGGCCTTCGATGGCAATGAGTTGTAGCGGAGCCCAGCCGTTGGGCGCATCCCACTGCTGACCGGTATTGTTGAGGGTGCTGACCAGGCCACCGGGGCGGAGAAATTCGCGCTGCAGTACCCTGGCAACCGCGGTCGCTTGTCCCTCGTCTGCCAGGTTAAAGTACAGGGGGAAGGCACCTGCCAGGGAGATAACGGAAGTGAATTTGCCCGTTACAAAATTATAGTCGCGGTAAAAACCCAACTCTTCATCCCAGCAGTATTGATTAACCAGCGCTCTGCGCAGATTGGCTTTTTGTAAGAAGGTTGCTGCCTTTTGCAGTTGGCCGTCTTCCTCGTATGCTTCCGCTAAAGTCAATTCCATCCCGAAGAGTAAGGCGTTCAGGTCGACGGGGATAATATCGGCCGTAATGATCTCCGTCAGGCTTTGCGCATCGGCAAACCAGCGACTGCTAAAGTCCCAGCCCGATTCGCAGGCGGAGCGAATATCGCGGTAAAATTCCGCAGGTTCGCGACCACTGGCCTCCCAGGTCTCTACATCCACCTTGTGCATCTCTTCCCTGGGGTAATCACCGGCATCCCAATAGCGGTTCAGAACAGAATCGGGAGCGAGTAATACGATGTGTTCCCGGCTGGTATTATTGAGATTTACCCAGTTTTGGCCATCCATCCAAAAAGCGTATTCCTTTTCCATTTGCGGTAGATACTCGACCAGGGTTTCTGCTTTATTACCCCTGGCTTCACCCAGTAATTCCACCATAGAAGCAAAAAAGGGCGGTTGCGAACGGGTGGTAAAATAGGTCCGGTTGCCATTGGGGATAAAACCCAGGGTGTCGATCAGATGCGCAAAATTATCTACCATGTTTTTGATCATGGCATCCCGGTCGGAAACCATCAAGCCCTTCATCGTGAAATAACTATCCCAATAATAGATCTCACCGAAGCGGCCGCCGGGCACCACGTAGGCATTGGGTAGGGGAATAAGTGTACCGTTATCATCCTCATCTGCCTGGCGGGTTAGCACGTCCCAGAGTAATTCAATATGTTCTTCTACCGGGCGATTGGGGTCACTTTTAAAATTGCTGGCGTAGGCGGTGGGTAATTCGAAGTATTCGCCGACGAAGGCTGCAATATCAAACTCTTCCTGCTCGGTAGCAATGCTGTAAGCACTCAGGATCTGATCAGTAGGGTACTTGGGACGGCAGTCCACAAAGGTTTTTCCATCGGTAAAGACACCCGCCATCTGGGCATCGACGAAGAGTTCGCCGTAGCGCTCCCGGGGAGAGAGCATACTTTTATTTTCTTCATAAATAACCTCGGGGCTGGCGGTTTGCTGGCAAGCAGTGGCCAGGAGAAGCAGGAGAAGAAAATGGACTAAACGCATAGGATTCTGGATTTTCAACAAATATAGAAAATAGATGATTTCCCTCGTTTTAGAGGCGGTCTTAAGCTTTTGTTAAACTGATCACCCTGAACAAGTGCTCAGCTGTTTCCTCTAGCATTTGGGAGGTTTGGGGTAGGGCTTGTGTCAAGGACATGGGCCCTGATAATATGGAAAAAGCCGCTTGCAGGCCTATTCCCTGAATCTCTTCCGGACTGGCCTGCAGACTACCACAAAGCGCAATGACGGGGACTTTTTCCAGGGCGGCCTTTCGGCAAATCCCCTGGATCAGCTTGCCACCGCCGGTCTGGGCATCCAACTTACCTTCGCCCGTAATCAATACGTCGGCGTGCTGGATAAAGTTTTGAAAGTCGACCATTTCCAGGATACAATCTATACCCGGACGTAGTTCTGCGTTAGCAAAAGCGACTAGTCCCGCTCCAAGACCACCCGCCGCACCACCGCCGGCCAGTTGATGGACGTTAATATTAAGATCCCGTTGGATCATTTCTGCCAGGTTTTTTAGTCCCTTATCGAGTTCCTTAATTTGACCAGGGGTAGCGCCTTTTTGTTCGGCAAACACGGGGGCGGCACCCTGAGGGCCATAGAGGGGATTATTAACATCGCAAAGGATACTTATGCTGCAATTGGCTGGTACGGGATGTTGATCAGGTGGGAAAATATGTTCGATTTTACTAAGGTTAGCGCCGTTTGGGGTTAGTTTTTTGCCATTTTTATCGATAAATTGGTAGCCCAGAGCTGTGGCCATGCCGATTCCGCCTTCGCTGGTTGCACTGCCGCCAATACCGATCAGGATTTTTTGGGGGCTTTTCAGGAGGACCTGCTTTAATAACTGGCCAAAGCCAAACGTGCTGCTCAGGAATGGATCCCGTTCCTTGCTGGATAAGTGTTGTAAGCCACTGGCCTCCGCCATGTCTAAGTAGGCGGTACGCTCGGTAGCATTCCAGCCGTAACCAGCATGAATGGGCCTGCCTAATGGATCTTCCACCTTGGTAGGGATCCACTCGGCTTGCTTTATTCGCGTCAGCAGACGAGCCGTACCTTCCCCCCCATCTCCCAGGGGGATTTCCTGAATTTGGGCACGGGGCAGCACTTTTTGGATACCCCGGTGAATAGCTGCACAAACGGCGGGGGCATCCAGGCTATCTTTAAAAGAGTCCGAAGCAATAATTATTTTTTGCATGACAATGCGAATAGCTGTCCTGTAATATACAGAAATCGCAGCAACACCCCGTAGGTGCAACTGCGATTATATTTTATATCTTCAAAATGTCTTTTAGAGAATACTATTTTCAGGGGATTCGTCAGATAAACGATTGTCAACCAGACGGGTTAATATATACGAGCCAATTAGTCCGGCAGAGATACCTTCTACAAACATAAAGGCACTAGCGGTAATAGGATTGACTCCTCGATCTACGTCAAACTGAGCATTAATTTCAGTCATCAGGTTTGATTCAAAGGTAAGGAAGAGAAATAAGAAAATACAAAAGCCCAATACGCCAACAAAGGAAGTGGCCATTCCGGTAGCTACTCCGGAGACGTGATTATCAACGGATTCTTCACGACTTTTGCGGTAGGTATGAATACCTAAAGTCAATACACTCAGGTGGATGACAATAAAAAAGAGTCTTAACCAATAATTATGTGCCAAGTCTAAAAAGTACATCAGCAGAAAAAAACTGATGAACCCCAGCATCATTATTATTCCGTAACGTTTTGCTATCTTTATCATAATGTGTTTTATTATAGAAAGAAATAGCTGGCGAGATGTTCGCTCTAAAGTAATGACAAATGAGTTTATTAGAGGATTTGAGCTTCCCCATAGGACCTTACGAGCGACCCGCTAAGATCACCAAAGATCATCTTCTTGACTGGATCAATAGCATTAAAACTTTCCCGGAAAGGTTATCTAAGATGACGGCCTGGCTCACGTCTACTCAGCTGGATACGCCCTACCGCCCCGGAGGCTGGACCGTACGCCAGCTGGTGCATCATCTCGCCGATAGTCACATGAATGCCTACCTTAGGCTCAAATTGGGACTTACCGAAAATAAACCCCATATCAAACCCTACGATCAGGATGCCTGGGCACAATTACCCGACTCGAACCTACCCGTAGAGGTTTCCTTGCAATTGCTGACTGCTCTGCACCAACGCTGGATAGAGGTATTGCAGCAGGTGAAGGATTGGAAACGAACGGTTTACCACCCGGAGCTAGAAGCCACGCTGGCCCTAGACGACTTACTGAGCCAATACGCTTGGCACGGGGAGCATCATCTGGCGCATATCACCGCACTGATCGAACGAGAGGGCTGGTAGGCCTTAATACGAACCCAAATCAATCATTCTCCCTGGCGTATACGGCGCACCAGCTGCCTCCAGTTTGGCTTCCATTGGTCTGATTCCTTCTTTCACTAATGCTTCGAGTTCTTGAAGCATAGGTTTAAATTTATCTTTAACGATGGCTATCTGGTCCCGCATCGTCCGGGTAGGAGCAGAAGTCGTATTATACATGGAATAGGCCACGCCCGACAGTCGGCTGGAGATGGAAGGTTCGGTATCGATATCCAATCGACTGGCCAGGCGATCGCCGTACATCTCTTTGCGAATCTCAGCAATACTTCGTTCCATTTTTTGTAATTCACCCAACCATTTGGCGGAGGGGGCCGATAGGGCCATTACCGCTTGCTGCATGGCACTTACCTTGTCACTGGCATCATTTAGTATGCTGCTGGCTCCGGAAAAAACGCGCTGTAATTCGGCGGTTTCTTGTTGGAAGGCAACCAGTGCTACTCGGTCTTTTGCTGGAAGGGTAGTACCCTGCAGTGCCTTTAATTCAAAGCTTTCTGGATCGGTCAGTGTTTTGGCCTCACCATTGTGGTGCAATAAGATACTTACGGTGTAGGTACCGGGCATCGCCATAAAGCCATCTGAAGGACCACGTCCGGAACGTACCGGACTGAGATCCGCCAGTCGGCCACTCCAGGTCATCCGATTGACTCCCGTGGTGTAGGGCTGGCTTAGCTTACGAACAATTGTACCCGCTTCATCCCGGATGATGAATTCGAGAAAAGGCTTTTTTTCTTCCTCTTCTGCTACCAGGTCGGCATAGCTTGGATAGGGCGTGTCGGCATCGGCCTTAATGGCTTTGCTTTCTTCTGCCTTGCGTTTTTTCGAAAGGGTCTCGATTTCGTCTTTAATAAAATAAGTGAAAGTAGCGCCAATGGGTGGGTTCTCAGCTGCCCAGAAAGCATGTCCCTGAAAGCCGGTACGATCCCAACCCAGCGGGGCACTTTCCACGTACATCAATCCCGGTTTAACGGGGAAGAAATGCGCTTCTTTAGCCAGGTTCTCTTTCGTAAGACCGCGTAATGGGCTGTAGTCGTCCAGGATATAAAAACCGCGGCCAAAAGTGGCCAGGACCAAGTCATTTTCGCGTTTCTGGATCGCGATATCTCTGACGGCAATGGTAGGTAAGCCACTAATTTCTTTCCAATAGTTTCCGCCATCTTTGCTGAAATAACCAGCAAATTCTGTCCCTACAAAAAGCAAATCTGCATCCACGTGATCTTCGGCGATCGTGTAGGCCGAGCCGCGCTCCGGTAGGTTGCTACTGATGGCGGTCCAGCCGTTCCCTTTATCCGTTGTTTTATAAATGTAAGGCTTAAAGTCACCGTATTTGTGGTGGTTTAAAATGACATACATTACATTTTCATCGTGTTGGCTGGTGAGTACCGCATTTACGTAAGAGAGTTGTGGTGCATCCGGTAAGGTATTGGCATCCACAGTGCGCCAGTTTTTCCCACCATCGTCGGTGATCTGGATCAGTCCGTCGTCGGTACCCACCAGTAATAGATCGGCATTGAGTGGACTTTCTGAAAAGGCCACGATGGTGCCGTAGGGCGAAGTGGATCCATTTTTTGCGACGGCATCTATAGACTGTATCCGTCCCATTACCTTCAGGGTGTTGCGATCGATCTGGCGGGTCAGGTCATCGCTGAGTACTTCCCAGCTATTTCCGCGATCATCGCTCCGGAAAAGCTTGTTGGCAGCGAAATAAATGCGTTGATCCACGTGTTCGGATACGGCCAGTGGTGCGTCCCAATTCCAGCGGTAGCTCTTTTCATCTTTTCGGGGCTTGGGTTGTATACCGATGCGCTCACCGCTGGCTTTGTCAAATCGCACCAGCGCACCGTATTGGGCTTGTGCATAAATGATATTTGGATTCTTAGGGTCTACTTGCGATTCAAATCCATCCCCTCCCTGAGTGACGAACCACTGGTAGTTGTCGATACCGTGTTGATCGGTAGTGCGCGAGGGGCCGCCCAGGCTAAAGTTATCCTGGGTGCCGCCGTAGACATTGTAAAAAGGCTCATCGTTATCGACTGCTACCTTGTAAAATTGCGTGATGGGTAAGTTGGCTTTGAATACCCAGGTTTTGGCGGCATCGAAACTTTCATAGATACCACCGTCGCAGCCCACCAGGTAATAGTCTGGATTATCGGGGTCAATCCAGAGCGCGTGATTATCCACGTGCTTTAAGTCTTCGCCCAGCGTTTGCCAGGTTTTGCCACCGTCCGTAGACCACTGATTATAAGTAGCCATGGAGTAGAGGATATTTGGATCCTGGGGGTGGGTAAAGATCTCAGTGTAATAAAGTCCCATTTCGTAATAGTCGCTGCGTTTTTCCCAGGAGGCGCCCCGGTTCGTAGAGCGGTAGGTGCCGCCGTCCGGGGCTTCCACCATCGCGTAGAGTACTTCGGGGTCGGCTTTAGAAATAGCCAGGCCAATGCGGCCTTTATTTCCCGAGGGTAATCCGCTACTGGCTTTCTCCCAGCTATCACCACCGTCTTGGCTTTTATAGAGATCACTGGCCGGGCCGCCGCCCACGTAGGTGAAAACGTGTCGCCGCCGCTGGTAAGCGGAGGCGTAAAGCACATCCGGATTCCGAGGATCCATGATCAGATCCGCTACACCGGTATGCTCGTCTAGTTCTAGTACGCATTCCCAGTTTTTTCCACCATCGCTTGTTTTGTACAAGCCGCGATCGCCCCCGGCACTCCACAGTGGTCCCATCGCTGCGACGTAGACCACGTCTGAATTGCGCGGGTCGACTATGATTTTTCCAATGTGTTCAGAGGTTTTGAGTCCCACGTGCTGCCAACTTTGTCCGCCGTCTTCTGATTTATAAACGCCATCCCCGTAGCCCACGGAGCGCTGGCCGTTATTTTCTCCGGTACCTACCCAAAGGACACTGGAGTTGTTGGGGTCCATGGTGATACAACCGATGGAGTAGGAGCCCTGCGTATCAAAAATGGGTTGGTAAGTCGTACCGGCATTGGTTGTTTTCCAGACGCCACCGGAAGCCGTTGCCACGTAATAAGTACTGCGATCATCGGGATGGACCGCAAAGTCGGCAATGCGTCCGGAGGTGATGGCCGGTCCAATATTGCGTAGTTTCAGACTGGAGGTGGAGAGATCTTTTAGATAGTGATCGCTTGACTCTTCGGAATTATCCGGTTGCTTTTTATTGCGTTTTTGGGCCTCAGTTGGTGTCGCAAAAAGAATTAGCACCGCGAGCAGTAACAGATACTTGTGAGCTGGCATATTGTCCGTTTTTATGTAGATGGATTGGCTGATCAATATACTAAACTCTTCCGGATTTGAAGATTAGCGACTGTATAAAATCTAAAATCTGGAATGCTTATCTTGTGCGGCTGTTTTATTTTTAGGCTTAGTTTCTTACGTAAAAAATAGCGTGCATTATGCCCAATCGAAACACCACCATCACTGGAACGGGAAGTTATATACCCGAAAAGCGAATCCCCAATAGTCACTTTTTAGACCGTGAGTTTCTGCAAGCCGACGGCGAAAAGATTAAGCGAGAAAATGAAGTGATCGTAGAAAAATTTGAAGCCATTACCACGATCCAGGAACGGCGTTATCTGCAAGATGACATGCTGACTTCAGATATGGCTACCATCGCCGGCCAACGGGCCATTGAAGATGCCGGCATTGATCCCGAAACGCTGGACTACATTGTCGTCGCTCATAATTTTGGCGATGTAGATGCGAAAGTCCGTCAGGTGGATATTGTTCCTACGCTAGCGGCTCGCGTCAAGCAAAAACTGAAGATCGCTAATCCTTTTGCAGTAGCTTATGACCTGCCTTTCGGCTGCCCGGGCTGGGTTCAGGCATTAATCCATGCCGACTATTTTCTAAGATCAGGCGATGCCTCCCGGGCCTTAATCATCGGGGCGGAGACGCTCTCCCGCGTTTGTGATCCGCACGATCGGGACAGTATGATTTACGCCGATGGGGCGGCGGCGGTGATCGTGGAAGCAGAAGAAGCGCCAGGAAAGCGTGGTGTGCTGGCCCACATTACCCGTTCGGATACTTTACAACACGCCGAAATGCTGTTCATGGGAAAAAGTTATATGCAGCAGACCGATCAGGGCGCTCAACTCTACCTGAAAATGTACGGTCGTAAACTCTATCAATACGCTTTGCAACACGTACCTACCGCACTAAAAGCTGCTTTGGAAAAGGCCAATGTTGAGGTAGACGAAGTCGATAAAGTCCTCATCCACCAGGCGAATGGAAAAATGGACGATGCCATCATTGAACGTTTCTACAAGCTCTACGACAAGCCGGTACCAGCGGGCGTCATGCCCATGACGGTTTCCTGGCTGGGGAACTCTTCGGTAGCCACTGTGCCCACCCTCCTGGATCTGATATTGAAGGGAAAATTAGAAGAGCACGACATCAAAGAAGGTGATCTGGTACTGTTCGCTTCCGTTGGTGCTGGGATGAATATCAATGCGGTGGTGTATCGGTTTTAGGTAGTATCATTCGTACCACCATATGATGCCAAAATCATAGGGGGTCCAGAGGCTGGTCTTTAAACCACTCGCTTTGAATAATTCGTTAATCCAACTGTTACAGGTCCGGAAAGCGTGGTAAGAGCCCGCCGCGGCGTAAAAGTGGTCATTGTGGTAATAGCCCGGTTCGGCTAGCAGTATCTTTTTTCCACTCGAATCAAAAGCGAAGCGGTGATTGAGCTCCACATTGATCCGCGTTATTTGGGCAGTACTGACCGGTACTTTTACCCATTCTTCGCGTAGATTTTGGTACCGCGTCAGATGAATTAAACTGGGAGAATTCCACAGCAGGGCCGCCGCCGCATTTTTTATAGTCATATCCGCCCAGGTAGGCGTGTTGAGGTAGAAATTTTTATCTCCCCAACCAAAGGCGAAATACGCTTCGTCAGACTGATACTCTAGATCTTGTAATAATGCCGGCGAAAGAAGGGTCCTGGGAATAACCACATCCAGGTGTACGCCGTTCGTACTGAGGTAGATCTCACCAGCATTTGCTTCAGCTTGTTGAGTATTTACGGGAATTAAACTTAAAAGCAAACCGACTAATAGATACAATACCGGTAAAGTCAGTAGAATACCGAATAATTTCACTGCCTTTTTTAGGGCCCTCATCCCTTTATTTTTCCAGTGACTGATATACTGCCTCCACTTCCCTTAGAAGCCTTTGGGCAAGCTCAAAATTATCCCGACTCGTCTGCGTAATCTGTTTACTGCTCCACTGAGCTCGATACACCCGGCGCAGGCGATCCCGGATGCCCGGCAAGGCGTATTCAAATCGCTCCTCTTTGCTCTGGTCACCGTTCAGCCGATACTGTAAAGCCAACAGGGCCTGACGTTTTTCTTTCAGGGCATTTAGCTGCTCCATATCTGTTTCGCCTGTTTCTAGTAAGTGGTCCTTTGTTTTGGCCAATTCTTTCAGGCTTTCTTCCATCTGTTCGCCTAGGTCATTGGCTTCCATTTGTACCTGAGCGACGGCGTGGTAAAAGGCTGTCCAGTCCGGAGCGGGGGCTTCTGGCGTCAGATCCAGATCGCGTACGGTAAATTCTTGCGCTTCGGTTAAGGCTTGTAGTTCTCCATTCTGCAAAACAAAAAGCTGTGCCTGGTAATTCCCTTCGGGAACTTTGCTCAGACGGATTTCTTGGGAAGGATCATCCTGTGATTTTATGCTGGTATTGAGTCCCCAGTGGACGCGCTGATAACCGTTGCGGTTAGCCACCCGCTCGCGCGCGACGAAGCTACCCTCCGCATCACTGATACGTAAAAACAGCTCGGGACCTTCTTCAAAATCTTCGGCTCGTAGTTGCTCAAAGTCAGGGTAACTATTGGGGGCTTCCGACTTGCGTCGCGCTTTTTGGGTTTGGAAAGACGCTGCCAGATATAAATCGAAGGCGGCACCGTAGGGCGGATTGTCGGCCGTGTAGTAGCTGTCGCCAAAAGACCCTTTGCGCGAACCGCCTTTTCCCCCATTGATCGGGAATTGTAGGGCTTCACTAATCGAAAATAAGCTCGTTGTTCCCTCTGCGGCCTGGCTTAGTTCCCGCAAGACGTGATAATCATCCAGGATGTACATCCCGCGTCCAAAAGAAGCGGCGACTAAATCATCCTCTCTTTTTTGAATTTCCAGATCGCGAAAAGCAATCGTGGGTAGTCCACCCTTCATTTGTGTCCACTGTGCACCCCCATCGATACTGGCGTACAGCCCAAATTCGGTAGCGGCAAATAAGAGATTGGACGATTCGTGGTCCTCGATAATGCTCCAGCCCGTATGATCCTTCTGAAAACCTTGATTGATGGCCTGCCAGTTACGCCCCAGATCTTCACTTTTTAGGAAATAGGGCTGAAAATCACCTTCTTTATGGTTGTTAAAGACGGCGTAAATCAGGTTGCGATTGTGTTGCGAAGCAAAGACATCTGCCACGTAGGCTTTTTCCGGGACACCGGGGAAGCGATCCATTCGCCGCCAACTCTGGCCCCCGTCTTCGGTAATCTGGATCAGCCCATCGTCCGTTCCCGCTACCAATAGTTGCTCATCCAGTGGTGATTCGGAGAGTGCGACGATGGTACCGTAAGGGGAAGTATAGACGTTTTTCCAGACCGCTTCTGGCGACCAGACTTTGCCCATGACTTCACGCTGGTTGCGGTCTTCTCCACGACTTAGGTCTTCACTAATGGCAGTCCAGCTATCCCCCCGATCATCACTGCGGAAAAGACGCTGGGCCGCAAAGTATAGCCGCTTAGCATTATGATTGCTCAGTATCAAAGGAGCATCCCAATGCCAGCGTAAAGGGGCCTCGTCTGGGCTTGGCTGCGGCTGGATACCGATGCGGCTACCCGTGCGTTTGTCGTAGCGCACGATACCGGCGTACTGAGATTCGGCGTATACGGTGTTGGGGTCTTCGGGATCAATTCGAGCCTGAAAACCATCGCCGCCCAGGGCTAAGGTCCAGTCGGCATTCGTGATCCCCTGGCGGGAAAGCGTCTGCGAAGGTCCAAAAATGGTAGAGTTATCCTGCGTACCACCAAAGACATTGTAAAAGGGCTCCGCATTATCCAGCCCTACCCGGTAGAATTGTGTGATCGGCAAATTGTCGTGGTAGCGCCAGTGCTCCCCCCGATCCCAGGATTCGTAAACCCCCCCGTCGCAGCCAACCATCAAATAATCCGGATCGTTAGGGTCAAAGACGATGGCGTGATTGTCGACGTGCTTAAAGCGGGAATTCAAACGCTCAAAGCTATCTCCGCCGTCGGTGGTATAATGAATGATTACATCTACGCAGTAGACGTGGTCGAAACGATTAGGGTCGGCATAGATTTCACCGTAGTACTGCGGGTCAATGACGATATAATCGTTCTTTTTAGTCCAGCTTTCGCCAAAATCATCGGAGCGATAAAACCCATTCTGACGGTCGTTTGATCCGGCAATTAGAGCGTAAACCACATTGCTTTTTTGGGGAGAAACGGCAATGGCAATCCGCCCCAATTCACCACCCGGCAGCCCTTTTTTGAGCATTTTCCAGCTTTCCCCCCCGTCCGTTGACTTGTAGATGCGCGATTCCTCCCCCCCGGCAATCAAAATACCGACGTGCCGACGACGCTGATAAGAGGCCGCGTAGAGTACGTCTGGATTTTTGGGATCGAAGGCCAAGTCCGAAATACCGGTCTGTTCACTGACGTGTAAAACGCGTTCCCAGCTTTGGCCGCCGTCCGTGGTTTTGTACAGGCCGCGGTCGCCGCCATCCGCCCACAGTGGTCCCTGGGCCGCTACGTATACGACCTCGGAGTTCCGTGGGTCTACGAGTATTTTACCGATGTGTTCAGACCTGGGTAGACCGACGTTCTTCCAGCTTTTACCGCCATCGAGACTTTTATAAACGCCATCTCCCCAGGAGACGGATCGTTGGCTTTGGTTCTCTCCCGTGCCCAGCCAGAGGGTCTGGGGGCGATTGGGGTCAATCGTGATGCAGGCGGTAGAGAAGCTACCGTAGTGATCAAATATAGCCTGCCAGGTGGTACCGTTATTTTGGGTTTTCCAAACGTTACCGGAGGCAGTAGCTACGTACCAGGTACTTGGATTTCGTGGATCCTTGGCAACATCAGAGATGCGTCCGGTCATAAAGGCCGGGCCGATATTGCGAAAAGGAATGGAAGAAATAATATCTTTAGAAGGCTGGCCAAGGGCCAGTAGGGAGTAAGTCAGTAGAAAGAGTAAGAGTGTATTCTTCATAGATTTAAGCTGAATTGAAGCTTCAAAACAGCTTAAATCTACAAAAAAATCATCTTCTGGAAGCTTTCGATTTCTTATTCTTCTTGCGTTGCGCGAAGAATTCTTGCTTACGGCGCTCTTTTTCTTTACGCCACTCTTTCTTTTCCGCAGCCGTCATCGGCTTATCCGTCTGTGGATAAGGATGATCTTTCACTACAGTGATTTTTTGATCCGTCAGCTTCTCGATATCACGAATGTAAGCATTCTCTTCCGGCTCACAAATAGAGATAGCAACGCCGTCTCGTCCGGCCCTTCCTGAGCGACCGATGCGGTGAACGTAGGTTTCTGCTTCGTTGGGTACATCGTAGTTGATGACGTGCTCCAGATGATCGATATCAATACCGCGGGCGGCAATATCGGTAGCCACCAGTACCTTGATCTGCTTATCTTTAAACCGATTCAGTACTTTTTGCCGGTGATTTTGACTCTTGTCTCCGTGGATGGCGGCCGCTTTGATCTTTTGTTTGGCCAGATTACGGGCGATGCGATCCGCCCCGTGTTTGGTGCGGGAGAAAAGTAGCACCTGCTCGATGTGATCCTGATCCAGGATGTGCAATAAGAGTTTCTTCTTATCCGGACGATTGGTGTAGTAGAGGTACTGGTCAATGGTCTCGGCGGTAGAAGAAACGGGCGCTACGGCCACCTCTTCGGGGTCCGTCAGTATGGTGTTAGATAACTGGACGATATCGTTGGGCATGGTAGCGGAGAAGAACAGGGACTGTCTTTGCTTGGGGATCATTTTGATCACCTTCCGGATATCGTGAATAAAGCCCATATCCAACATACGGTCGGCCTCGTCCAGTACAAACATTTTGATGTTCCCCAGGTCGATATAGCCCTGGTTGATCAGGTCGAGTAGACGGCCGGGCGTAGCGACCAGGATATGCACGCCCTTTTTCATGCGCGCTACCTGCTTATGTTGCTTGACACCACCGTAGATGACGGTATGTTTTACGTCCGTATTTTTACCATAATCACGGATGCTTTCTTCAATCTGAATGGCCAACTCCCGGGTAGGAGTCAGGATCAGTCCGCGCAGTGTCGTAGGTTTATTTTTGTCGCACTCAATCTTTTGAATAAGTTGGATCATAGGAACGGCGAAAGCGGCCGTTTTACCGGTACCGGTTTGGGCACAGGCAATCAAATCTTTTCGGTTGAGTACTTTGGGTATGGCTTGTTCTTGAATGGGTGTGGGCTCTGTATAGCCTAAGTCTTCCAGTGCCGACAGGATGGACGGCGTAATCTCTAAATCTTTAAAAGTCATTCTAAAATTTTGACCTCGATAAAAACCGAATGAGGTATCTTAACGGGTAGGTAATAAAAAAGTAAAGGTACATTAATTTCTAATAACTAACCAACTACTAATTTATAGCCTGCCCCGCGTACATTAATAATCTGAACGGCGGGATCTGCTTTAAGGTGCTTTCGTAGCTTCGAAATGAAGACATCCATACTCCGTGAATTGAAGAAGCTGTCGTCGCCCCAGATTTCCAGCAGAATACTCTTCTTGGGCAAGAGGCTGTTTGGGTGCTCGCAGAACAAACGCAGCAGGGCCGCCTCCCGCCCGGTAAGGTTCTGGACCTGATCCTCCAGACTCAGGATCTGTTTATTGCTGTCGAAAGCAAACTGACCGATTTCGAATTGATGGACTTCTTCGTTTTGGTTAATTAAGAGTCGCTGATCGTTCAGGAGTACTTGTATACGCACTACCAATTCTTCGATTCCAAAGGGTTTTTTCAGGTAGTCGTTACCACCGGCTTTAAATCCGGCCACCACGTCTTTGGCCTTCGATTTGGCAGTTAGGAATAGGATAGGTGTCTTCTGATCGGTATTACGGATGGTTTTAGCGATGTCATAGCCATTAGATTTGGGGAGCATTACATCGAGGATTAGCAAGTGAGGGCGCTTTTCGTAGTAGTCTTTCAGTGCAGGTTCCGCTTCGGTGTAATGCCTGACGGCAAAACCTTCCTGCTCCAGGCTATCGACGATAATCAGGGCGAGAGCGGGCTCGTCTTCTACTAATAATATTTGTGATTTTTCAGGCATGGTTCAGTGGGATTTTTAGGGTGAATTGGGCACCCTGACCGGGCTGGCTATCCAGGCGGATACTGCCGTACATGGCTTGTAGAGCGGACTTTACGTAGTACAAACCAATGCCGAAGCCATTAGCCTGGCGATCATCTACCCGGTAGAATTTGTCAAAGATCCGGGGTTGATCGGTGAGGGGGATGCCTTTGCCATTATCGCTGATCAGGATTTCTAAATGATCTTTATCTGGCTTTTGAATGCTTAGCTCAAGTCGTAAATCTGCTTGACCGGAATTGTGCTTCACGGCATTGTCGAGGAGATTATCCAGGCAGTTCTTCAGGTGCGTAGGGTCGAGCTGGATGGTCAGATCCGTCTGCTGCTCCTCAAAATGAATACTTACTCCGGGATACTTAAGCTGTAAGCTGGCCAGACTATCCTCAATCAGCGCTTTGAGGTCGATCTGCTCCGTCTGTATCTGGATACGTTTACGTTCATAAATACTATTCCAGAGCGTCTGATCCACCATTTGGGACAGGCGCTCTATTTGTTGACGAGAGATGTGTAGGTATTGCCTGGCTTTTTGGGGATCTTTCCCCAGGTGGTATTTTTCCAGGCCTTCGTTAGCGGCTTTTAGAGTCGCCAGGGGGGTTTGTAGTTCGTGACTGATATTGTCGATGAAGTCATCTTTGATCTGCGCCAGCTGCTTCTGTCGCAGGATAATACGAAGCATGAAGAAGAAACTGCCCGCCGTCAGTAATATGATGAGCAGAGACCCTATGATGCTTAGGCCCACTTTGCGGATAATAGCCGTGAAGGGATTGGGGAACTGCGCCAATATTTTTTTCTTAGCCCCCATAATAGTCATGGGGAAAGCCTGGGTATATACTTTTTTGCCGGAAGGCACCGCCACTATACTATCGATAGGAATAAAGATCAGCTGGTACGGGCTATAGGTCCGCTGCACCTTGAGCTGTCTATCGTACAGGTCTCCCAGGCGGTTGGTATCTACTTGCATTTGTTGGGCAAGGCTGTCCATTTGTTCCCCCACATTCAGGGTCCAGTAGTAGATACTGCCTTTTTCGAGGTAATTTTCTGCCGTCTCGGTGATCAAATCAATGCTGATTCGTCGGTTGGTAGAGTCTGGTTGATCGATCTTGCGTTTATCCTTTTGAAAAGATATGGAGGTATAGGGGGAGTCATCACCAAGGTCTCGGATGTGGGTAACGAATTGATCTTCTTCCGCATCGTAGTAAACGTCCAATTTGATCCGGGTCGTATCGGAAATGTACTGACGGAACCAACTTACAATACTGTCTTTACGGATTTGAGCTTCGGTAGTAATCGCTTCTGCAAAAAGCTGATCCACTTCTTCCTGAAACTCCGTCGTTTTCAGTCGGTAGTTATCTAGGGTATACCGGGCCTGCAGGACCAGGATACCCAGTAATGCCGTAATTAACACCCCAACCAACCAGTAGTAGGATTGCTTCATGCACCAAATATAAGGTAGTCGGCGCAGAGCTGGTGGCTGCTTAACAAATATTTACACTTCTTAAGGTGGCGCTTAACTATCCGGTATATGGGAAGCCTATATCTTGGCCGAGGTAATCATTTTGAACAAAATTTATCAACATGAAATGCCCATGCGCCTAAGGCGCACCAGAACGCGGATGAATATAGGGAAGCTGCTTGATCAGCGGAGACTTTAGCTAAACTATCCCTTCTTTTGTAGGGCAAAAGAAGCAAAACCCACTCGCTGGATGAGCCATTTCTTAATCCTACTAAGGCGGACTACCTGGGTAAAGCCTAAAGCCGGCAAACTCGCGCGTGATTGTAAAGATGCCAGGCTAAGCTGGTCAGGGCACAGGGCTGAGACGCGGGAATATTCAGGTGGTCGGGTAGCTATGTGGCCAAATGGATAAGGTAAGAGCGGCAAAAGATTTTGCGGAATTTTAGTTTTTTTGAAATTTCATAACTAGCTATAAAACAAGACTTTTACTAAAAGTATATACAGATGAAAATAACGGGAACCTTTCTGGACGAAATATCACACGATATCCCCCATCAAAACTGGGGGCCTGAAGAATGGCGGGCCGACTTTGCCCATATGAAAGCCATGGGTATTAATACGGTCATTCTAATCCGCGCTGGCTACCGCCGCTGGCTTACTTACCCTTCTGCCGTTTTACAGAAAGAAGAAGGGGCTTACCCGCCCCCCATTGATCTACTCCGGTTATTTCTGGAGTTAGCCGAAGTATTTGGTATGCAGTTCTATTTTGGCCTCTACGATTCGGGAAAATACTGGTGGGACCAGGGAGATTACCAGAAGGAAATAGATATCAATCTTAAAGTCATTGATGAGGTCTGGGGGAAATATGGACACTATGCTGCCTTTCGGGGTTGGTACATTAGCCAGGAGGTCAGCCGAAAAACGGGCAAAATTATTGACCTCTACCAGGAGCTTGGCCTGCATTGTAAATCTATTAGTAATGGGCTGCCCACCCTGATCTCTCCCTACATCGATGGTAAAAAAGCCATCATGGCAAAAGAAACTACCCTCACTAAAGCGGAAAGTGTCAGTCTGGCGCAGCACGAGCGCGAATGGAAGGAAATCTTTGCCGGCATTAAAGATGCCGTAGACATTGTTGCCTTTCAGGATGGACACGTGGATTATCACAAATTAGCCGACTACTTCGCCGTAAACAAGGCACTGGCCGATCAGTTCGACATGCAATGCTGGACTAATGCCGAGTCTTTTGACCGGGATATGCCTATCAAATTTTTACCCATCAAATGGGAAAAACTACGCCTTAAATTAGAAGCAGCCCGGACCGCCGGCCTGGATAAGGCCATTACCTTTGAATTCTCCCACTTTATGAGCCCACAATCCGCCTACCCGCAGGCCCATCACCTCTATAACCGATATCAGGAATACCGAAACACCCTATCTTTATGAAGCATTTCAGTGACTATCGCGACCATTTTGCGCAAGCACTAAGACAGGAAGTTATTCCCTTTTGGGAAAAGCACTCGCCCGATTCAGAATACGGTGGTTATTTCACCTGCTTGCTCCGGGATGGCACAGTATATGATACGGATAAGTTCGTTTGGCTACAAGCTCGACAGATTTGGACCTTTGCCAGCCTGTATAACCAATTAGAAGCACGTCAGGAGTGGCTGGACCTGGCCCTTTCCGGAGCCGATTTTTTACAGCAATACGGAAAAGATCAGGAAGGTAAGTGGTACTTTGCGTTGGCCCAGGACGGACGCCCCCTGGTACAAGCCTACAACATTTTTTCTGATTGCTTTGCCGCCATGGCCTTTGGTCAGCTTTTCCTGGCCACCAACAAAGAAGAATACGCCGAAATAGCCCGGAATACTTTTCACAAAATCCTACAGCGCCAGGATAACCCAAAGGGAAGCTATAATAAATTAGTACCTGGCAGCCGTCCCTTACAGGGTTTTGCGCTGCCCATGATCCTATGTAATCTCTGCCTCGAATTAGAGCCATTATTAGAAAAAGAACAGGTGGAGCAAACGATTGATCAGTGTATCCATACGGTAATGGACCGCTTCTACGATTCCGAAAGCGGACTGGTTCTGGAAAATGTACAAGCCGACGGACAAGTCAGTGATACTTTTGCCGGAAGGCTACTCAATCCCGGACACGCCCTGGAAGCCATGTGGTTCATTATGGATCTGGGCGCACGTCGTCAGGACCAGGCACTGATAGAAAAAGCGAACGAGCGGGCCTTATTCATGCTGGATTACGGTTGGGATCAGCAGGAGCAGGGAATTTTTTATTTCCTCGACCGGCTGGGCTATCCCCCCGAGCAACTGGAATGGGATCAGAAGCTATGGTGGGTACACCTGGAAGCCATGGAGGCCTGCCTGAAAGGCTATCTGCACACGCGCAATAACCAAAACTGGCAATGGTTTGAACGGCTCTTTGCCTATACCTGGCCCCGGTTCCGCGACGAGCAGCACGGAGAATGGTTTGGGTATCTAAAGCGTAACGGAGGGCCTCTACATACCGCTAAGGGAGGAAAATGGAAAGGCTGTTTTCACGTGCCCCGGGCCCTTTGGCACAATTGGCAGACCCTGGACAAAATAATTCACAAATATGAGCGCGATCCTAAGTAGACTGACCATCGGACTTGCCCTTCTTTTTTTATTAGTCACTTGCTTAAAAAGACCGACTGAACCCGATACGCCCGATCCCCGCAGAGGCTTTTGGTTAACCAATGTGGACAGTGAGGCCATGTACTCCCGTAGTGGACTGGAAGCAGTAGTGGAAGACTGTGTGCGATACGGTTTTAATACCATATACGTGGTGGTTTGGAATAGAGGATACACGCTTTATCCCAGTCCGCTCATGCAGGAAGAATTTGGTCGCTTGATCGATCCTGACTTCCAGGGGCGCGACCCCTTACAAGAACTGATCGAACTGGCACAAGGTCAGGGCATCGAAGTTATCGCCTGGTTTGAATTCGGTTTTGCCAGTTCTTACGACGAGCCGGATGGTGGGCACCTGCTCCGGTCCCGTCCCCAGTGGGCAGCGCGGGATAGCGCCGGGCAAATTGTCAGTAAAAACAAATTCCAATGGATGAACGCCTTTGATCCGGAAGTGCAGGAATTTATGATTGACCTGATTAAAGAACTGGTCGCTCATTACGCCATCGACGGCATCCAGGGCGACGATCGACTGCCGGCCCTGCCCAGCCTGGCCGGCTACGACAGCTTGACCCTTGCCCGTTATGCCTTAGAACACGACGGACAGCGCCCACCCAACCATCCAGGGGACAGTGCCTGGGTGCAATGGCGGGCCGACTTGTTAAGTGACTTTATGCAGCGACTGGTGAGCGAACTTCGTGCCCAGGATCCCAATCTCACCTTATCCTTTGCCCCCAGTATCTATCCCTGGAGTAAATACGAATATCTACAAGACTGGCCCGTCTGGGTGCAGGAAGGATGGGTGGATGAAATTATCCCACAGGTCTACCGCTACGATATTCAGGCCTACCACAAGGCCCTTACTGCCATTGTGGAAGAGCAGCTCACACCAGAACAGCAAGAACTGCTCTTTCCCGGCGTTTTACTGAACGTGGGCGATTACGTGGCTTCCGACAGCCTACTCCAGTCAATCATCGATACACACCGCAGTTTCGGCCTCGAGGGGGAAGTATTTTTCTTTTACGAAGGCATTCGCAAACGTCCGGAATTCTTCAGACAACTGTATTGATCACTTATTCCTGCTCCCAGGAGTATCGCCCTTCAAAATCAATGGGAAAGAGCTGAAAAGGTTGCAAGGTCTCATCCAATAGACGAGCCCAATCGCGCCGTTTGACCCGGCCGTCCACCTGCTGCTTCCAAGCGGCCAATAAGGCACTGTTCTCCGTATTACGCCAGGATGCTTCCTGGCCTAATTCAGTGGCCGCCTCCGTCAAGTAAACGATCGCCAGATCTGGATCTACGACAATTTGATCCGTCTTAGTAGCCAGGTCCAGCCCCATTTGGCGAAAGCCGGCCCGCAAATCAGCATCGGTCAGGACGCTATCCGGATACAGCCAGGTGCGATTAGCCCACTGGTAAGGCTCGCCCTGCCCCATCAGCAGACCGGTTGATCCGATTCGCTGAAGCAACCCAAAGTCTGGATCCTCCGGTGACACATCGAAGAAGGGCTGTAAATAGCCTCCGGCCGCTAATAGGCGCTTTTGTACCTCCCGGACAGATAATTCCGAGGGGCTGACCTTTTGAGCAGCAGCCATCGCCGCCATCATACCCGCCGCCTGTCCGACTTGCAAAATGACGGGCTGCAGGCGAGTTGATCCATTGACAATATTCGAGACGGAGATGGCCTTATCAGCAAGCAGTAAATTGGGGAGGTCCGCAGGAATTAATGCTCCCGCGGGAATGCTAAAGGAAGGTACCGGCGGGAAATCCAGTTCTGGAGCAGCCGGATTTTTACCGTGGTGATGATCGATTGGGTAATCTCCCACCGCGATACCCGTACGATACAAGGGAAGAGGGGTATCGTAAGGACGCAAGACATGGGGTAGGCGAAATTGCACCAAACCCTCTACCCGCCTGCCCTCACGATGGTAAGGCATCAGAGCCAGATTGTCCTCGGTGGGGAATTCATCCCTGGCCAGGCCCAGATGGGTGAAGCCCAGTTCTTGCTGCAGGAAATAAACAAAGCGTAGGGTCTCCGTTTTAGCCGCCTGGTAGGCCGCTGGCCTTTCTTCCCGAGACAGAGCCGCTGCATTCAGGTAATAGTCATTTCCTGTATTGGGCCAGTTAATCATATATTTATCATTGGGCAACCGGGCGTAGTTCAGCATCAGTTCACAATCGATGGCCTCCGGATCATCACAGACCCGATTACATAAACAATCATATTGTGCGGGATCGTAGCCCGGAGGCTCTGCTAAAAGAGGTGCCTTTTCCGGACCGTAATCCTTTAGAATAGCTACGTAAGTCAGGTCCTGCACGATGTCATTGGCCTGCAACGGAGCAATGCTTTCCCCGGTTTGAGCACGGCTGTCCATACCCAGATTAAATGAAGCGCCGACCTCGGCCGCTACGTCTCCTAAATCAGTACCATCGATTAGTTGTCGCGCTTTGATTTGTATTTGCTCGCCTTCCGGCAAAAGAATACCTACGGACCAACCCTGCTCCGTCCGTTGGATATCCGTCCAGTTCGTCTCTTTATAAACCTTGAGCCCCTGGGTTCCCCCCAGGATTTGTTCAAAAATCGCCGCCCCTACTTTGGGCTCAAAATGGGTATTACTGACCCAGCCGGTCGCTACGGCGTCGGGACCATTGTAGTGGGCATAAATCGCCCGGCGAAACTCCCCCCATAGACCAGCCGGTAACTGGTGATTACCATCAGTTGCACTTACCCCCGCAGCGGTAAGCATACCGCCGTGCCAGGGCAGTGGATTCACCAAAACCGTCTTTGCACCCGCCCGGGCCGCCTGAATAGCTGCAGCGGAGCCTCCAGTACCACTTCCGAGTACCAGCACATCCACTTCTTGTACCCTAACAGACTGTGCACAGCTCCATAGGCTTATGCCTAAGACCAAAATAATCATCCACTTACCCTTTGGTGTGTATGTGTGTTTTGAAGTATTTAATAATGGCATATTTTAAATTTTAAACTATCTCTAAAAGGAGAATGCATCAGACGCAGCTAATTTCACAAAAAACTGTGTGCGAACACAATTTTTTGCGAAATATTTATCTAGATTCAATATTTTATTTAACTTTATTATCGGTTTAGCTAAAAACGAGGCTTATATTACCTATAACTAGCGGCCCAACACGCACATAAGTAATTGATAAACATACAGATACAATCCCACCTTACAAATAACACAGCAGATAGCACTATACTATCAAGCCATATTTATTCATGTGATTATGATCAACAAAATTCAAAACAATGCTTAAACAATTTTTAATTACTGCCTGCCTGTCATTAATGATGGTGGTTCCAGTATTGGCGCAACAAACCGTATCCGGTACGATTACCGCAGAGAACGGGGAGCCGCTGATTGGTGTCAACGTAGTTGAAACGGGCACAGCAAATGGTGTACTTTCCGATATAGATGGAAAATACACCATTGAAGTAAGTGATGGAGCCTCCATCACTTTTAGTTATACTGGGTTTGAAACTGTGACCCGAGAGGTCAACAACCAAACCACGATTGACCTCACCCTGCGAGAAGGGGTCCAATTAGATGAGATGGTCGTTACTGCCCTGGGCGTAGAAAAACAGAAAAAAGCCCTGACCTACTCCGTTTCAGAACTGGATCCGGAAGGTTTCTCAGAAGCCAGAGAGACCAATGTGGCCAATTCACTGGCGGGTAAGGTAGCCGGGGTCAACGTTGCCTCCACCGCAACCGGTGCCGCTGGTTCATCCCGGGTCATTATTCGGGGGAATAACTCACTCTCTGGTAATAACCAGCCGCTCTACGTAGTAGATGGAGTACCCATCGACAATAAGAACCTGGGTTCTGCAGGTATGTGGGGTGGTGCCGATGGGGGGGATGGTATCTCCTCTATCAATCCGGAAGATATTGCAAGTATCTCCGTATTGAAAGGTACCTCCGCAGCTGCACTTTACGGTTACCGTTCGGCAAATGGAGTTATCGAGATTACGACCAAGAGTGGTGCCAAGCGCGACGGTATCGGCGTAGAATTCAGTTCTCAGCTACAGGTAGCCAGCCTGAACGACACTTACGACTTCCAGAGAGAATACGGACACGGACTCGATGGTACGAAGCCCACTACCCAGGCGGAAGCCCTGGCTCAGGGACTATACTCCTGGGGAGAGCGTCTGGACGGTAGTAGCGTAATGCAGTTTGACGGGGTATCTCGTCCTTATTCTGATGTCGGTAATAACGCCGATCGTTTTTACCGCACGGGAAGTTCCTTTATCAATACACTAACCTTAACCGGCGGTTCAGAAAAGGTAAATTTCCGCTTCTCCGCCTCTAACCTGGATAATGAAGATATTCTACCCAACTCCGGACTGGCGCGCCGCAACTTTACGCTGCGCACTAATGCCAAAGTAACGGAGCGTTTGAGTGCTACCTTATCAGCGATGTACGTTTATGAAAACGCAGTAAATCGGCCTAGATTATCAGATTCACCGGGTAATGCGAATTATACCGCGCTATCTTTACCGGCTTCCATCAATGTGGAAGACCTGACAGGGGACCCTGGTAAACTTGGCGCCACACCCGATGGAACGGAGTTGCAGTTCAACGATAATATTTTCGTTACTAATCCTTACTGGGCAGCTCATCAGTTTGAAAACAATACCCAGAAAAACCGTTTACTGGGTAAGATGCAGTTACAGTATAGCATCACCGATGATCTATACGCCCGTGGTAAGATTGGCCTGGACCGCTACACTTATCGTCGGCGCGATCTGACGCCTTACGGAACGGCTTACAGCCCATTTGGTCAGATTAGTGAAACCAACAATGAAGTTCAGGAGTTGAATACAGAGCTACTTCTGGGCTTTAATAAAGATATCTCCGATAATTTCAGCTTGAGTTTATTAGCTGGTGGTAATCAGCAGCGCAACTTTGACGAGACTTTAGGCGGTAGTGGTAACCAATTCAATATACCCTTCTTCCATTCGCTAACCAATACAGCCAATCAGAATATCGCTTTTGGATTCAGTGAATGGCAGGTCAACTCACTTTTTGGTTCGGCAGAAATCGGACTGATGCGCTCCATTTATCTGAGTGGTACCTATCGTAACGACTGGTTCTCTACCCTGACTTCTCCCGTTGGAGAAAGTGAAAACAACCAGGGATACTATTCTACTGGTCTGAGCGCCGTTGTTTCTGAATTAGTTAAATTGCCAAGTGCAATTTCTTTCTTGAAATTCCGTACTTCTTATGCTACTGGATCCGGACCGGGGGCAGCAGCGCAACCTTATGCCTTGAGTCTGACCTACGGTATCCAAGGCCAGGGTCACCTGGGCAATCCACTGGGGGCTATCTCTAATGGATCCATTCCTAATGCCAACCTTACTCCTTTACTCACTAAAGAGTTCGAAGCTGGATTTGACATGCGCTTATTCAATGGCCGTTTTGATGTAGACTTCACTTACTACGACCGTCGAACGGAAGGAGACATTATTGGCGCTGCCGTATCCAGCACATCTGGTTTCGGCTCCAAAATTGTCAACTTGGGAGAGATGACCAATACCGGTGTCGAAGTATTAGTGAATGCACGTATCATTGATAAAGCTAACTTCAGCTGGGATGCGACTTTCAATTTTGCGAATAACCAGAACGAAGTTGTCAGCTTGTTAACTCCCGAGCAAGATGGTGAGTCGCTGCGTGCCGGTGAAAGCCGTACTCGTAACGCTTACATTGAAAATGTAGAGGGGCTACCCTATAGTCAGGTAGCTGGGTTCGCCTTTAACCGCAATGAAGACGGTACGATCATCGTTGGTGCAGATGGTTTACCCGAGCAGGGGGAATTCACCCACTTTGGTACGGGGGTTTCTCCTACCACGATGGGTTTTGGTAGTACTTTCCGTTATAAGAATCTGAGTCTGAATTTTCTAATCGATATGCGCGCCGGTGGTGTGTTGTATTCTGCGACCAATGCCTTTGCATATACCCGCGGTTTACACCAAAACACCCTGGCTGGTCGTGAAACAGGAATCGGACCTATCGATGCGGCTGACGTAGAAGATTATTACCAGTACATTGGTAGTAATATCACGGAGGAATTTGTTTACAATGCCGACTTTGGAAAGCTGCGTCAGGTGGTATTGAATTACACCCTGCCTTCTCGTTTGTTAGTAGGACTACCCGTTTCAAGCGTCAGACTTGGGGTAGCCGGACGTAACTTAGCTATTCTGTGGAGTGGTGCGGAAAACATCGATCCGGAATCTAATTACAACGTGGGTAATGCGCAAGGTTTGGAAATGTTCGGTGTACCTTCTACCCGGAATGTACAGTTTAACCTGAACGTTAAATTCTAAGCCAAACCATTATTTTCAATAAAGAAAAAAAATAGATATGAAATCAATAGTCAGAAATATATTATTGTTGCTCGTTTTAGTCTCGCTGACGACCACCTCCTGCGATAATGGTTTTGAGGAACTCAATACCAACCCAAACGCAGCCAACGAGATTGATCCTAATTACCAGTTTACCTGGGTACAGCTGCGTACCTCCGGTGGCCGCTACGAGAACTGGCGCGCCGGTCTGATCTACTCCTCCATGATGATGCAACACATGGCCGCACTTTGTGGATACTGGACTGGTGACAAATACACCTACAATGCCAGTTACTCCTCTTCGCTGTTTGATCGCCAGTATACCGAAGCGATCCGAGATGTGCAGGATCTGGTAAATACGCTAAGTACAACTGAAACGGGCGACCAAACCATGTTAGGCATGGCTCGTATCTGGAGAGTCCTCATCTTTCACCGTATAACGGATTTGTATGGGGATGTTCCTTATTCTCAAGCAGGAAAGGGTTTTCTGGAAGCTATAGATTTTCCGGAGTTTGACTCCCAGGAAGCTATCTACGACGACATGCTGAAAGAACTGGAAGAAGCCGTTGCTCAGATTGGTAGCGACGGGGGTTTTGGTTCTGCTGATCTAATCTTCGCCGGTGATACCGATAAGTGGAAGCGCCTTGGTAATTCCCTGATGCTACGTCTGGGCATGCGCCTCTCCGAGGTAGATGCGGCCAAAGCCCAGGAATGGGTAGGTAAGGCCATTGCTGGTGGTGTATTGGAAGCCGGAGAAGATGCTTTCATCGTACATACTAATGGGCCCGGAGGCATCAATCGGAATGGTATCGGAGAGGTACTCGATAAGTCGAACGGCTTTGGAGATGACTGTCCCCGTATCAGTGAGACTTTTATGAACTGGATGAAAGACCACAGTGATCCGCGGGTGAGTATTATCGCTAGCCCATCTGCCAATACGGGTGAATTTGTTGGTCTGCCCAATGGTCTGGACGCCACGACTATCATTGATAATCCAACCGGTGATGATCTGGATGATTTCAGCCCGGTGAACCAGACTATCGTAAACGTCGCCTCTCCCATGATGTTTATCACCTCGGCAGAGACGGAATTACTAATGGCAGAAGCAGCCGTGCGCGGCTGGCATACTGGCGATGCCGCTACCCACTACGAGAATGGTGTACGCAATGCTATGAATCTATGGACACACTACGGTATTACCGTCGATCCGGCAGATATTGACACTTATCTGGCTGCGAATCCTTATGATGCCGCGAATGCGATGCAGCAAATCGGTGAGCAATACTGGGCAGCCACCTTCTTGAATGAGTACGAAACCTTCGCCAACTGGCGTCGTACTGGTTATCCCGAATTAACTCCGGTAGATTATCCCGGTAATGTTACTAATGGGACTATCCCGGTAAGATTGGCCTTACCACAAGGCGAATTGGGCGTGAACCCTAACATGCAGACCGCACTGGATCGTCAGGGATTAGGCTCTGACTTTTCAAATCACCTGACGGTTCCCGTTTGGTGGGATGCGAATTAATCGATTTTAAACTAGTGAGTATATAAAGTGTAAGCCGCTCCCGACCGGGAGCGGCTTTCTTCGTTTAATGCATCCGCTTTCCACTGAATTTTGCTACCTTGATTAGCTATAAAATGAATTCTCCATAACGACTACTAATCATGAAACGAAACGCCGTATTCATTCTATTCTTTGTGTACCTGCCGCTTTCCCTGTTCTGCCAGACGATTCCGCCTGAGTATTATCAGAACCTGGACTACCGCCTGATCGGTCCCTTCCGGGCAAGCCGTACCGTTGGAGCCCTTGGCATCCCGGATCAGCCCAATGTCTTCTATATGGGGGTAAACAACGGAGGGGTCTGGAAGACGGACGACTACGGCCGTACCTGGAATCCCATTTTTGATGATGCCCCTACTGGTTCGGTGGGAGATATTGCGGTGGCGCCCAGTGATCCAGATATTATCGTGGTGGGCAGTGGCGAGGGTTTACACCGACCCGATTTGGGAGTGGGCGATGGTATTTTTAAATCTACCGACGGTGGTGCCTCCTGGCAGTTTATGGGTCTGGGGGATATCCAGCAAGTGGCACGGGTGATTATTCATCCCAATGATCCGGATATCATCTACGTGGCGGGGCTGGGACACCCTTATGGCCCCAATGAGCAAAGAGGGGTCTTCAGAAGTCAGGACGGGGGCAAAAACTGGGAAAAGATCCTCTACATTAACCACAATACGGGCGCCATGCAGGTGGAATTTGCCCCTGACAATCCCTCCATTGTCTACGCTGCCATGTGGGAGCATCGGGAAGGCCCCTGGGAAAACGCCCGGTTTCGGGGTGAAAACTGCGGGCTATACAAGTCAACCGATGGCGGCGATACCTGGCAGGAACTGACCGGGGGCTTGCCCAGTAAGGCTCAGGGTCGGGGTCGCATTGGAATTGGTATTGCCCCTAGCAATCCTCAATTGATCTACGCGTGTGTCGATGCTCGTGAAAATGGGGGTATCTATAAAAGCACCGATGCCGGTGCTTCCTGGACCCTGATCAATACCGACCGGAGACTTTGGGGCCGCGGCGATGATTTTGCAGAAATAGAAGTACATCCCACCAATCCAGACCGACTCTTTGTGGGTAATATCGCTTCTTATCAATCGGACGATGGCGGCCAAACCTGGACCTCCATCAAAGGCGCACCGGGTGGCGATGATTACCACCGTATCTGGATTAACCCCAAACACCCGGACATTATGATCTTTGCCGCTGATCAGGGGGCGACGATCACCGTAAACGGCGGACGCACCTGGAGTTCCTGGTACAATCAACCCACTTCACAAATTTACCACGTCACTACCGACAACCAGTTCCCCTACTGGGTTTACGGAGGCCAACAGGAAAGTGGAGCTATCGGCATTGCCAGCAGAAGTAATGGCGGACAAATTTCCTTCCGTGAATTTATGGGCGTCGGGGCCGACGAATACGCCTACATTGCACCGGATCCTTTAGACGCCGATATTATCTATGGTGGCAGAGTCGTCCGCTTTAATAAAAAAACGGGGCAATCACAAAACGTTGCGCCCGAGGCTCTACGGAGTGGTGCCTACCGTACGCTGCGCACCATGCCCCTACTTTTCCACCCCGCCAATCCCAAGACTTTACTTTACGCCACCAACGTCCTTTGGAAAACGCAGAACGGCGGCCAATCCTGGGAGATCATCAGTCCGGACTTGAGTCGAGTACAACCGGAAGTGCCGCCCAGCATCGGTGACTTTGAGACCAAAGAGATGGCCAGCATGGCGCGCCGGGGTGTCATTTATGCGGTAGGCCCTTCGCCAAAAAATGAAAATATTATCTGGGCCGGAACCGACGACGGGCTGGTCCACCTGACCCAGGACGGTGGTGCCTCCTGGCAGGAGGTCACGCCAAAAGCTTTAGGCGCCTGGGATAAAATCTCCCAAATTGATGCCAGCACTTTTGACGAAAAAGCAGCCTTCGTAGCCGTGAACGCCATTCGAAAAGACAATATGCAACCGCTGATCTATCGGACCCTCGACGCCGGACAAAGCTGGGAGCTCATTACCGACGGGCTTCCAGCAAATAGTCCCGTAAACGTGGTGAGAGCAGATCCACAACAAGAAGGTTTGCTTTTTGCCGGAACCGAACGGGCCGTTTATTTCTCGGTCGACAATGGCGATCACTGGCAAGAATTGCGACAAAACATGCCAGCCACTTCGATTCGCGATTTAGTTATTAAAGAGAATGACTTGGTCGTCGGAACGCACGGCCGGTCTATCTGGATTTTGGATAATATTACACCGCTGCGAGCATTAGCGGCACTCAAAGGCCAGCAACCCCATTTATTTGCGCCGCCTAAAACCTACCGGGTGCGTTGGAATATGTTTTCGGATACACCCCTCCCCCCTGAAGAACCTACGGGACAGAATCCTCCCGATGGTGCGATTATCGATTATTATTTAGCAGAACCAGCGACTAGCCTCGAATTAGAAATATGGAATAATCAGGGCGAAATGGTCAGGAAGTACAGCAATAAAGATCCGATTGAAAAGGTAGATCCCAACACATTACCTCACCCCACTTACTGGATCAGACCCGCCCAAAGTTTGGAAGTGACCACCGGGCACCAACGCTTCGTGTGGGATTTGAGATATACACCACCCCAGGATACCCGCCGACAGTTTTCGATTGCCGCCGTATATAAAAATACGCCTTCTGGGCCTCAGGGTCCCTTTGTTCAGCCGGGTACCTACCGCATAAAGTTGCGCGTAGATAGTCAGGTCTTTGAAGAGTCATTAGAGGTCTTAATGGATCCAAGGGTGGAAATTTCGGAGGACGATCTGCAAGCCCAAACCCAATATTCGATGGCCTGTTATCGAGCCTACCATGAATTGCAGGCACTTCACGAAAAGATTACGAACTACAAAAAGCGGACAAACCTAAACCAGGAGCAAAGGCTGGTCATTGATGCCCTATTGGGAGGTGGACCCATTGGGGAGCAGGATATTCTTTATGGCAATATCTCAGCGGTACCTACAGCAGCGCAATCCATTCGCGGCTTACAAGCCCAGTTTTTGTTTATGCAAAATCTCTTGCAGGCTGCCGACGCTGCCCCTACTTTACAAAGTAAAAATGCGATCCAAAGTCTACAAAATCAATTATTGGGCTTAAAAGAGCGCTGGCAGCGTAAGTAGGTTGCCCATATTGAGTCTGTAATAAGGTGCTGGCTTTTTTGGGCTAGTTCGAGGCACAAAAACCGCGGATAGCCTAGCTACCCAAGGCTTTTTGTAACGAAGAAATCGCCCCAAAAAGACGCAGATTATTGCTTGATTTAATTGGGCAACCTACTTAGGTAAGTAAGTACTTAAAATGGATAAAATAAGTTTTAAAAAAAGGCTGACCGATAGTATTCGGATACCAGTTTATCTAATTGCTTTTCTCTGGCTAATCCACGGGCTCCAGGCCTTGTTGGGTTTTGATTTTGGGTACTATGGGGTTTATCCGCGGACCCTCTTTGGTCTGCGCGGAATATTATTCTCTCCAATGATTCACGGCGACTGGGGGCATTTACTCGCCAATACGCCACCCTTATTTGCTATGAGTGCAATGATCCTTTTCTTTTACCGAAAGGTAGCCATACCGAGTTTTACCCTGATTTACTTATTGAGTGGATTGGCGGTTTGGGGCTTTGGGCGGCAGGTATTCCACATCGGAGCCAGTGGGGTCGTATACGGTCTGGTCGCCTTCGTTTTCTTCTCGGGTATTTTTCGTAGAAACTTGAAATCCATTGTACTGGCCTTAATTGTGTTGATGTACTATGGCTCTATGTTTCTGGGCGTTCTGCCGGGACGGGAGGGGGTTTCCTGGGAAAGCCATCTGTTAGGCGCCGTGGTCGGTATTATTGTTGCTTTTCTCTACCGCAATAATATTGAAGAAGACGAGCGTCCTAAACGCTACGCCTACGAGGAAGACTCCAATCTGCTGCGGGAAGACTTCTTCCTGAAGCGCGATATTTTTGACAAGACCAAAAGGGAGCGCGAAGCCGAGGAGCGCCGCGACGGCGATTGGTGGTCAAATAGTAGCTGGTAAAGTCAAAGCCTGTCCCTAACTATAGTGCAAGACCCCCTTCTGCACAATATGCCAATCTTTTTCCACTTTCTTTAATTCGCCGGCTTCGACCGGTCCAATATCCGTAGCTTCCATAATATTCCCGGGGCCGCGTAAATCCATGGCCGGAAGGATATAGCTGTCCAGGATATTCAGCGCGAGTCGGATGGTTGGCTCGTGGGTCACCATCGTATAGCTAGCTTTTTCAGGGTTTTCCTTATCGACGGTGATCTTATATACCGTTTGCTTGGGAATGAACCCATGCTCCAGGCGATGGCCCTTAAAGATGCCTTGTTGGGGACTGGAAGCGTAGTATATATATTGCTTGGGACTGTCCTTAGCGGGTAGTGGGGTTAATTCCAATTGATCCGAAGCAGCACTGGAGATTTCTTCTTCCGACTCCTCTGGTGTTTCCTCTTCCTCTTCTGCTTCGTCTTCTTCCGGTGTTTCCTCCTCCTCGTCTGGCGTTTCAATTTCCAGGTTGAGTCCCGGTGAATTACTCATTCCGCCATCGGCTGGGGGCTCTTCTTCGTACTCTTCTTCCTCTTCCTCGTCTTCCGGTTCCTCCGTTTGGGTAGCAATCGTTTTTGAGAGATTAAGGAGTTGGTTGTCGATATCTTTTTTGTATTTACCTAATTCCTCCTGCAGTACTTTTCGGAATTCACTTAATTCCTGACTGGTTTGGCTATGGTCTTCCTGTTGATCTGCTATTTCTTGCTTTTGGGTGTTCAACTGTTGCGTTAGTGTTTCCAGTTGCTGACTCAGCCGGTCTACTTTGGCCTGTAGTGCGTCGATAGCCGAAGGTGGCGGATCGTCCGAATTGGAGGGCTGGGAAATGGGAGTCGTCTGCTCCTTTTCCAGGCGGTCTAATTGTGCCTGCAGGTCATTGATGCGCTTATCTTTTGGTGCCTCTTCTGCTTTGGGCGGTTCTTCTTTTTCCGTCTCTGCAATTCGATTATCAATCATGAGTTTGAGTTGCTCTTCGGACAGCGGATCGCCGTAGGCGCGTTGGCTAAGGCCAAAAAACTTTTTCTCTCCGGGTGGTCGCTCTACGAGTAGGGGTTGGATGAGACGAAAGGGCCATAGTAGGATGTCAAAAACCTGGCGAGTGATGGGATTGGTAAAACGCTGATTCTTCAGTAAATATCCAGAAATGACCGAAAGGATAATCCAGCCGATCAAAATGAGAAACAACCAGTATAGTATAGTTAGTAAATCAATATTACTGGCGGGGCTGGGATTATTGGCGGGGAAAGGATCTTCTTGCAGGCCAATATCCTCTCCCTGGGTTGATTCGATTGCCGGGTCGTCCAGGTAGGATGTTTCCGGATCTAGATCCGGGTTAGTGAGATTTCGCCAGAGCTCATTTTCGCGCACGTAGGTGTAGAAAGCATAGGGTACAGACTGCGGAGAAAAAATAGAGGCCCGGTCAAAATTTTCGAGATAGTCCCGGTGTAGATATTTGGATAATTCACAGGCCATGCGCAGTCGAGCCTGCGCTTCGGTAATCAGGTCAGCTTTGTATTGCCCTTTAATGACCTGGAATTCGGCTTCCAATTCTTTAATGGTATTAATCCGCCAGGGCTTTTTTTGTAGCTCGCTAATGATCTGCCGCTCAAAACCACTATCGAGGGATTCATTCTGAATGCTGCGCATCATGGACTGCAGAATGGTACTGCGGGTGCCTGACCATTCAAAGGTCTGGATGAGTTGAGGAATACTTTCGCAACGAAAGATGGCCTCCACTTGCTCTGTGTTTTGCGCGAAAGCGCGGCCGGGCATTTGTAGGAGCAGTAAAAAAGTTAAAAGGCTTAGAAAAAAGGACTTCGTATGGCCTACCATCATAATATCAGCAGTTTTAATCGGCAATCGACGAATTTTAGGTGGAAACCTAAAATAAAAATCAATATAAGAATCACTGGGCTTAGAAACAAGACATAAAGTTTTAGATTTTTTCTTTGTCAGGGGTCATAATGAGGCGATTACTTACACTCTCACTTGAAAGCAATTACAAACCAAACTATTCCATCATGAAAACCAAGCCTTTATTGATCGTGTCCGCTTTTTTCCTTTTATTCTTTTCTTTTATGGCTAGCCTGGACGCTCAGGTGATCGAGCGCCGGGTCTATCGCCCGCTAAAACCGAACTATCAACTGCGCAAGCCAGTATTATTACGCCCGGATTTGTTAATTGTTGACCAGGTGTTGCAATACCGGCAAAATGGCAAGCGATATATTGCCATCCGAGTAGCTAATAAGGGTAACCTTAAGGCGGCTCCTAATTTGTTGGAACTGCGCGTTAGCTGGCGAGTCGATTATGAACACTGGAGCCGGGTAGAGCGCTTTCAGTCTTATCTGGTGCCGGAGTTGGCGCCTAATGCTCAATATACTATTCGGTACGCTATCCCCGACCATGAGATTCACACCAACGAAGGATTTGGCTCGGATAATATCAGTTTGCGGTATTTCGCTGATCAGGAGAAAAGGATCGCAGAACAAGACGAACTGAACAATATTCGGACTTTTTATTTGCCGGTCTTACGGAATTAAGCCAATTCGCTTGCTAAAGAGGGATGATCTCTGATTCTTATGTTAATTTATTGTAAACAGATGGAGGTTTATGGTATATTAGTGTTAACTGAATGTAAACAAAAAGATTCATTTAGCATTTTATTTACGATTACCACGAACGACAATAGAGATCATGAAGGGAATAATACGGTCAATTATCGGGACTGTCCTGATGCTTTTGAGCTTATCCATTGGGTATGCTCAAAAGCCTTTTGACTGTAGTGGCCGCATTTATCGGGTCATTGAGCGAGAAGGTGGATCTGCCTTAGAGAAAATAAACTTAAGGCCAGCTCAATCCGGCCCCGAAATTGACTTTGAAGAATTACACTTCTTTGCGGATCGGCAGCTCAATGGGATTTGTTACAACCCAAAGGATAATCTCATTTATGGTCTGGAAATGGGGGCGCGATACCAGCTTTTTCGGCTTGACGCCAATTATCAGTTAACTATCTTAAAGGAGCTGGACTTACCCAGTGCTTTCTTTTTTGTATCCGGAGACATATCTCCAGATGGGCGGTATTTGGTTCTTATGGGCTTTAGCCAAAAGGAGCAACACAATATTTTGGTTAGGGTAAACCTGGAACGAGCAGATTACCCAACGGAAATACGACAGTTGGTAGCGACGGGGAATCCGGGTATTTATTGCGCAGATATCGCTTACCACCCAACGACCCGCGTACTCTATGGATTTGACCACAAAGAAGGTCGCTTAGTGACGATTGATGAGCGTCGAGGGCTTATCGATAATACATCTTATCCATTATCGGATGGATTGAGTGGTAATATGCCTTCCTTGTTTTTTGATGCCAGGGGCCGCTTATTTGGTATTGCCGTACCGAGTCCCCGGCAGCGCAGTCGTCGTTTTTATGAGTTTGAGCTGAGTAGCGGAAATTTCCGGGAATTAGCTGAATTAGGAGAAGAAAGTAATCAGGATGCCTGTTCCTGCCCTTTTACGGTCAACCTTTACCAGCAGGTTAGTTTGCGCCGGGCATTCCCCTGTACGGATTTGACCTTTACCCTGCGCCTGGTTAATCGCAGTCCTTTTTTTCAAAGTAATCTACGTCTGAGAGACACCCTGGCTGCCGACCTGGTCATTGAAGAAATTGTTTACAATCCATTTAAGGGACGTATCCTCAGTGGAGAGGGCAACAATATACTAGCAATTGATGGCCTGGATTTGCCCATTGGGACGGATAGTATTGTTATTCGCGTTCGCGTTCCTGCCCAAAGCAAGCATGGACAATACGCCAGTCAGGCTTACTTATCGAATATAAGAATGGAAGAAGACGGCCCACTACAAACCCGACGCTCGGATGATCCGCAAACCGTTATTGGTGGGGATCCAACGCGTTACGAAATTACGGCTCTGGAGGTCTTGTTTGCGGAGGATTTTCCGATGCTTTGCCAGGGCGAAACACTTAAACTTTCACCTCAGATGGAGGGCGCGACGGCTTATCATTGGAATACCGGATCCCGGGCACCAGGTATTGAGGTAGCGCAAGGGGGATGGTATGAAGTAAGCGTGGTTACAGATTGTGGAACGGCCATGGGAGCTGTATACGTAGAGCAGGATGATCTGAGGCTGGAGGTTAATCCGGCCAGTATAGAAGTAGAACGGGGAAGCAGCGTACAATTATCCGCCGTTGTGCATAATGATTACGCCAATAGTAGTCTATTTTGGCAGCCCACAGGTGGAGCCAGTACTCCAAATTGTTTGACCTGTACGGAAATTACCATAACCGCTGCTCAGGACGTGCTTTATCAGGTCCTGGCCGTAAATGCTAATGGATGTACCGACAGGAAAGAGGTCTCTATCAAGACGAGTGGCTTCCATTTTTTCGCACCGACGGCTTTCAGCCCGGACGGTAACGGGCGTAACGATCATTTTTATTTGTTTGGTAAGTTTGATTTCGATATCCTGACCTTTAGTGTTTATGATCGCTGGGGCACTCGACTTTTTCACCGGACGGCTGGTCGAGCCAATGATCCTGATTTTAGCTGGGACGGTAGTAGTGCCGACCAGCCGGTCAGTGCCGGAGTATATATGTGGGCCGCTCAGATACGCCTGGGTACCGGCCAGCTAAAAAATCTAAGTGGTGAGGTGCATCTGATTCGATAAAAAGTGCTACTTTACCCTTATCGAAACACCCTGAAAATGATGCGCTTTTTATTCCTCTTTTCTTTTATAAGTATTTCCTCGATTGCACTTTATGGGCAGGTGAAACCCTTGCAGAATGCCCATGCCCATAATGATTACGAGCATCCCCGACCTTTATTTGACGCACTGGCGCAGGGATTTACCAGTGTTGAAGCGGATGTTCATCTCATCGACGGGGAGCTATACGTATACCACGATCGACCCTCGAAGCCCTCTCCAGAGCGCAGCCTCAAGCGCTTATATCTCGAACCATTAGCCCAGATCGTAAGGGCTAATGCTGGTCAGGTCTACCCAGATTACCAGACTGTATTTTTTCTGATGATCGACATTAAAAGTGATGGAGAGCAGGTATATCGTCGTTTGCGTCAGCTGCTCGAACCCTATCAGGATATACTAACCCAATATCAGGATGATTTGATTCAGCAAGGAGCGGTCACTATTTTCCTTTCTGGAGACCGCCCCTTTACTACTGTTCAGCAGGACACTGCCCGTCTGGTTGGTCTCGACGGGCGGGTCAAGGATATTGGGCAGGGGTATTCTCCCGGTTTAATGCCGGTCATCAGTGATAATTTCAGTCGTCTATTCGAATGGGACGGTAGTGGTCAAATTTCAGAGACAGAATGGAAAAAACTGCGTCTGCTGGTGGCCAATGCCCATGCAGAAGGAAAACGAGTTCGTTTTTGGGCGACTCCCGATCATCCCAATGCCTGGCGCACACTACTCAGGGCTCAGGTTGACCTGATCAATACCGATGATTTACCGGGTCTTCGCCGCTTCCTAAACCGATCTAATTAAGAAGTTCCACGGCAATGTCTTCAGATTTTATTTCTGACAGATGGATAAGTGCATCCTGATGGTAAAGACTATCAAAGGTGGCCACAGCAAGGTTATCTTTATCAGCGGGTTTTAAATTGTGGTAATCCGCAAAGAGAATACCGTCTACCTTACGTTGGTCGTAGGCAACGCGAAAGCGTGCCCCTCCACCTTCTACCTGGTAATTATAGGCCAGGTAGTCCATGGTATAATTATCTTTATGGAACCAATAGATGTATTCGTCGTCGTGATCTTTTCCTCCGCCATCTGCCTGGAAGGTTACTTTGACCTTGTAGTAGGGCTCCCCTTTGATTTGGCTTTCGCCTAAAAAAGTCTTCTGAACCGCCGGATCATTCAGAAAGTAGGGGAGAAGCGCAAAGTAAATGACGGAATTCACGGAATTGCTATAGGCACTTTTCCTTTCTTCTGTCAATTCTACCCCTTCGCCATTGATGCGCCGCTGAAAACCTTCGTTGCTTAAGCTATCGTGAATAGTCCCCAGGCTATCTTCAAAAATGCGTTCGTATACAAATTGCCCCCCTCGTCGGGTCGCGCGATAGTGCCGATTCCGAAAATCGAATTCGACCACACTCTGATCTAATTTATCCATACCGTGGGTCTCAATGGCCTGATCGACGATACGCTGTGCAGGATTACTTTCTTTCGATTGGCAGGCAGAAAAGAAGAGTACCAGAAATCCTAGAAAGAGAGGTATTAAGAGGAAAGCACTTTTCATATCGTTGTTTTTAATCCATTTAAAATAAGTAGTTTTCGGACTACCTTACTGTCCATCCTCAGACAAATCTGTGGTTTGAATAAAACAAAGCAGGTCGTAAACGAGCAAGCGGCTTTTTTCCATGTAATGAATACCCTCCTTTAAGCGCTGCTGGTGTTTTTCCAGCAGGGTTTCCCGCTTTTGCAACATATTATCCAGGGTTTTGGATACTTTAAAGTAGCGCTCGGTATCGTGGGCAAGCACCGGCTTGGGGGCACCCAGCTTTTTCATGACGGACTGAAAAAGCGTAAGCCGGTAGGGGATATACTCCTCCGGATATTGAAAGCTCAGGTAAATGCTACTGATTTCGTAACCATCGTCGTGGAAATGGCTGGGAAAAGCGCGTTTAGGATGTTTTTCCCGTAGCATTTCCAAGAGCTGGTCACAGTAATAGGTGAAGCGACTCAGGCGACCCGACACTTCCTTATTTTCGTTAAGCAGATCGTTGAACATCTGCCGAAAATACTCGGGCTGTAGTCGTGCAAAACGCAGCATTATTTTTTTAGGTTCGTAGGATTCCCGGTTCCACATGCGTCGGGTCGTACTGTTTTGGAGCGATTGCCGGTACATCTCTGCGAGGTCAGTAGCGGCCAAATCCCAGTTTTCCTGCCAGCGCCTTTGCGATTCCCAAACGTAGATGCGTTCGTCGCCTTCTTCTTCCTGAAGGTAGGCCTCGAAAGCATCTAAATAGGCGTTAATCTTTTTTACCTGCATAAAGTTCGTGTGTTATGTGTCGTGTGTCGTGTGTCGTGTGTCGTGACACCCGACCACATGAGGAAGTGAATTAAGGTGCCGGATTCGGAATCTGCTCGTGTACCGCATTGATTTCTTTCATGATTTCGGGACTGATCTCAAGCTGGATACTATCGATGTTTTCTCGCAGCTGCTCCATACTGGTGGCTCCGATGATATTAGCGGTCACGAAGGGACGTGTATTCACAAAAGCCAGGGACAGCTGGGCCAGGGATATATCGTATTTTTCTGCAATGGCCAGGTATTTAGCGGTAGCCTCGTGCGAGTTATCGCTATTGTAGCGGCTCATCTGCTTAAAAATATTCAGGCGAGCGGCATCTCTGGCCATTCCGGTGTGGTACTTTCCGGATAAAAGGCCAAAGGCCATAGGAGAATAGGCCAGTAAACCACAGTTTTCGCGGATGGAAACCTCCGATAATCCTACTTCGTACAAACGGTTGAGTAAGCTGTAGGGGTTTTGAATACTGACCGGACGGGGTAGATCATGCATTTCAGCCAGGTGAAGGTACCGCATAGCGCCCCAGGCTGTTTCATTGGATAGCCCCCAATGACGAATTTTTCCGGCTTTAACCAGGTCGTTTAGCACTTCGATAATGGAGTGTAGATTATCTTTCCACTGATCAGTAGGGCTTTCGGCAGTGGGATAACCACGTTTCCCAAAAAAATTAGTTTTGCGTTCGGGCCAGTGCAGTTGATAGAGATCCACATAATCGGTTTGTAGTCGTTGGAGTGACCCTTCGATGGCCGTGTTGATTTGCTCCCGGTTGAATTTTAGGGGGTTACGGATGTGGGCAAGCCCCGCGGATGGACCGGTCACTTTGCTGGCCAGGATAAATTGGTCGCGGTTCTTGCGGGCTTTAATCCAGCTGCCGATAATTCGTTCCGTACTTCCCTGGGTCTCTTTACGGCCGGGGACGGCGTACATTTCGGCCGTATCGATAAAGTTGATCCCTTTTTTTAAGGCGTAATCCAGTTGATCGTGACCTTCGGCTTCGCTATTTTGTTCCCCAAAAGTCATGGTTCCCAAACATATTTTACTTACCTTAAGGTCGGTATTTCCAAGTCTTGAATATTGCATTGCTTCAGATTTATGTGCGAGTTAGCCGCCTTTTCTAAAACGGCTGCGTGAAAATAGGGAAAACGATTCTTTAGACAAAAAAAATAGATGCTTACCCAACTCAACTGTCCGAATTGTAGTACACCAGTGCTTAGCGAAGACATGAATATCCATAAGCTAATCGCCAAATGTCGCCAATGTCATGCTATCTTCGATTTTGACGACAGTCAGCAAAAACCCGTAAAACGGGAACGGCTAGAAATACCCCTGCCCGAAGGTTTTGAAGTCCAACAGCAGGTGTCTTCCCTGAAGATTGCTATAAAATGGCGGAAGACAAAAGCGGGCATCATCTTTTTTACCATTTTCACCGTGTTTTGGAATCTGGTGACTTTGCCTTTTGTGCTGATTGCCCTGGCCGAAAACGAATGGAAAGTTATGCTAATGATTAGCCTTCACCTAATGGTAGGGATAGGTATGTTCTTCTACACGCTTGCTTTGTATCTGAATAAGACTTATGTTGACGTAGATACCCACGGATTAACGGTCGTCAGTAAACCGATCAATCTGCCCTTTAATAAAAATCGGCATCTGGGCAGCCGGGATTTGGGCCAGCTATACGTGGAGCAATACGTAGCCAGCCGGACCAATAATCGGCCTAATTACGCTTTTGCCGTAAGGGCCAGGAAAAAAGGAGAAAATAAAGATATTCGCCTGATTAAGGGACTCAAGAGCGAAGACCAGGCGCTTTACCTGGAACACGAAATCGAAAAATTCCTGAATATTGAGAATGAATGGATGGAACCGTAGGGACCGGAACTTTAAAAATTGAAAATCAAAATAAATAAATAAATAACTAACTATGGGTTTGTTAAACGACATGAAAAAATTACTTTTCGGTGCAAAATCCGTCGCAAAATCGACGGCCGATAAAGCAGTGGAAACGACCCGGGAAAAGGGACGCGAGCTGAAAGATAAGTCGGAGGAATTGCTAAAAAAAGCCACCGACAGAGCGGAAGATATTGGTGAGGATGTCAAGGAAAGTGCCGAAGACTTTTTTGATATTGCCCAGGCAGAAGCCAAAGAGGCCTATACTAAAGCCAAAGAGATGGGAAAAGATGTATCGGAAAAGGCAAAGGATAAAGCAGCAGAAATGAGGAAGGAAACCAACCAGGCCGATGCCTCTAGCGAGCCGCCTAAGACGGAATCTGAAGATAGCGGACTCGACTTTGGAATGATTGATGAAGTTGAGGTAAGCAAAGAAGAGACCCCCTCCGAGCCGGAGGCACCGCGCGAGCCCAGTGCGCTGGAGCAGCTGGGGGATCGCGTATTAAATAAAGGGGCTCAGACCGGAGGTAAACTCCTGGATAAAGGAGAAGATGCTGCCGAAAAACTAGGCGAATTTTCTGAGAAGATAGGCAAGCAAGTACGAGAGAAAGGAGGAGATTTCCTTAAAAAAGCCCGGGAAAAAGCCAGCGAGATGATGGATAAAGCCCAGGAAGAGGCGGCGAAAGCCAGGGAAGAATCAGACTCTTCTATGGAGTCGATGATGGACAAGGCCAAGAAGATGGGCGATAAGATAGAGGAGCGGGCCAAAGACAAAACGCGCGATTTCACCGATAGCCTGGAAGATGCCAAAGAAAGCACCATGGAGGGGATGGATGACTTTTTTAAGAAAGCAGAACGCTTTGCCGACGGCGATTACGGAAACGAAGGGGATGTACGCATTTCCAAGGGCGAGGAAAAGAAAGAAAAACAGGGTAAGACCCACGGTTTTAGTGACAACGACGGCGACGGCGACGATGTCATTGACGATGCTATTATTGACGAAGATTAGGGAGCGACCCTTACCAAGATAGAATGATGGATCACGAAAAATCGTGGAAAGTAATAAAATCAGAGGACGGGCCTGACCTGAAGTTGTTCAAGGCCCGCTTCGATTATATGCAGAATCTACAAAATGGCCTGACCGAGCGGATGATCATCCTGGAGGGCGCTGATTCAACGAATATTATCCCCGTTTTGCCAGACGGGCGTTTTCTGCTGGTTCGACAATACCGGTTTGGCACCCGTTCTACCACTCTCGAGTTACCAGGGGGTATCGTTGATCCTGGCGAAGCGTCTTTACGGGCCGCCAAGCGAGAATTACGAGAAGAGACCGGCTATACCAGTACGCGCTGGACCTACCTGGGTAAAGTACCCTCCAATCCGGTGTTTATGGACAGCTATATCCACCACTGGCTGGCCGAGGACGTGGCACTAACGGCCGCTACCGATATGGATGATGGAGAATTTACGGAGCCCCTCCTGGTAAGTCCTGCCGACATTAAACGCTATCTAAAAGCCGGAAAATTGGAACATCCACACACTATCAGTGCTTTAACTCGTTATTTATTGTAAGATTTAAACAACTTTGTAGCCTGCACAATAAAATTTAGTTCCAGGCAGCGTTTTATTCATTTAGCGCCTCTTCATATTGAAGAGACGTGTTCACAATGACGAACTGTGACAGAAAAGGACCTCATTCAAGCTTGTATCCGTGGCGATCAGAAGAGTCAGGAGGCACTTTTTCGGCAATACTCCGGAAAGATGCTGGCTGTCTGTCGTCGGTATACCCGCCACCATATGGAGGCGGAGGATGTACTCCAGGATGCCTTTATCAAGGTCTTTAGGAACCTGGAGAAATTCGAGCAGCGGGGCTCCTTTGAGGGCTGGATCAGAAGAATCGTAGTGAATACGGCGCTAAAAAATATTGATAAAAAAAGTTTTACTAACGAGCAGATTGGAGGAGCGCAAGATTACGATCCGGGAGCGGCTCCTTCTGTTTACAGCTCACTGGGCGCAGAAGATTTAATGCAGTTGATTGCCCGTTTGCCAGAAGGCTACCGGCTGGTTTTTAATCTCTATGCTATCGAAGGGTTTAGTCATAAAGAAATTGCTGAGCTGCTGGATATCGGAGAAAGTACTTCGCGATCTCAACTGGTAAAAGCAAGAAAAATGTTACAGGAGATGATCCTGCAGACGCAAAAAATTGCCGTGTGAAAGAGGGACAACACATAGATGATATTTTTAAGGATCAGCTCAAGGACTATGAACTTGAGGCACCCATGCATTTGTGGGAGGCTGTTGCAGATGCTTCCTCTTCGGCAAATGATGATAAAAAGCGTCGCAAATATCCATTCTGGTGGCTGGCTTTGTTGCCTGTACTGCTAGGGCTGGCCTTATTGCTCTGGTGGCCATACGCTAATAAGCCGGCAGAAGAGCAGCAGCTGAGTAATTTCCCCGTTGCCTTACCAGATACAGAAAAAGAGGAAGTGCCTACTCCAATAACAAGTCCACAAGCTTCGGCAGCAGCAGATACTGATTCTTCATTACCGGTTGCAGAGGCCAGGTCCGTAGAAAAAAGCACTTCTGCCGGCGTCCCCCCGTCTGGGAAAGGCCTCCAAAAGTCCTTTACGCCACCTCTTGAGGCAGCAAAAGAGCTGGTCGCTAACTCCCCCCGTCAGGAAGAAAACCTGAATCAGGTAGAAAGTAATGGGGGGCTTTCCCGGGAGAGAATTGCCGAAACGGATAAGGTTTCCCCGACAGCCAATAGTTTTCGCTTAGATTTGTTGAATGCTAAAGCCGCCGCTTTGAAAGGTACTCCGAGGGCGGATAGCCTTACTTTCTCCCTACCTAAAGAGCGAAGCTGGCGTACGACAATCGATATTATGGCTTCCATGGATTTTGCGCTGCGCAATCTGGAGGCTAAAGACCCGGCTTTTGCGGCTTACGCTAAAAGAAGAGATGATACGGAAACCTTCCGGCATGGTACTAGTTTCGGTATGCGGCTCTCAACGGTATCGGATAATGGTTTTGCAGTTCGAAGTGGCCTCAACTACTCTACGATCAACGAACAGCTCAACTTGAAAATTGGAGAAGAAGAACGCCTGATCGCGCAAATTAAATATGCAGAAGATGGTTCTATTGTGGGTACCGATACTACGCTGGCACTCGTGGGTACTTATCGGATTGTGAATAATCGCTATACCGAACTGGACATACCGCTTTTAGTGGGATATGAATACAGGGGACAAAAAGTATCCCTTTCTTTTAATAGTGGTATTTTAATCAATATGTTAAGCGCCCAACGCGGAGAGTTCTTGTCTCCCAATACGGATGAGGCCGTGTCATTCAGCTCCTCTGATCCGACTTCTTATCGCGCTTTCCGCAACCGTCTGGGTATTGGTTTTTACGGAAGTATGGGCGTGTACTTTCAGATTAACGATAATCTACAATTCTTATTAGAGCCTTATGTGAAATGGCGCCCTGGTTCTAACACTGTTGACGGATACATATTGGATCAACACTACACGACTACCGGGCTATTCGTAGGGATTCGAAAAGAAATTTATTAAATCACAACTGCCTGAGGCAGCGAAAGACGGATTCGGCGGGTCTGACTTATAGAAATGACCAATTTACAGCTTGAAAGAGTTGTGAGTTTTCCTTCAAATGATCGTGCCGACCGTAGGGGAATCCCCCGCGATCGGCTTTTTCTATTTTTCTTTGTTCAGGTGGGCTTCCCAACCCATATCGATACGGCGACGCATCAGATCAGCATCCAGTATTTTTACCCGGACCTTATCACCCATTCTTACCTGTACACCACTGCGCTTTCCGGTTATATAAAGTCGGGAATCGGCAACTTCAAAGGCTTCGTCCATGGTATTGTAGTTGACCATGCCCTCGCAGTGGTTACCCAGGAGCTCCACGAATAAGCCGCGGTCACTAAAGCCGGAGACAATCCCTTCAAAAGATTCGCCAACGTGCTTTTCAATGAATTCGACTTGCTTGTATTTAATGGATTCCCGCTCGGCCTCAACGGCTTTTCTTTCCTGGCGGGAAATATGCTTGCACTGTTCTTCCAGCTGCATTTTATTGGTCACAAAGGTCCGCCCGTCTAGATTGAGCTCTAGCAAACGGTGCGACAGCACATCCGAATAGCGACGAATCGGTGAAGTGAAATGCGTGTAATAGTCAAAGCCCAATCCATAGTGCCCGATATTCTCCGAAGAGTATTCGGCCTTGGCCATTGTTCGGATGGCCAGCGGCTGTAAGAGCTTTAGGCCCTGATCTTTTTGGGCCGCTTTTTGCATCCGGTTATAAGATTTGGCCAGCGATTCGGGCGAGCTGACATCCATCTTGAAACCCAGCTCTTCGGCAAATTTGGCAATTTCTGCTGCTTTTTCCAGGTCGGGTAAATCGTGGACACGATAAACATAAGGGATTTCCTGTTTGAGTTCCTTACTTTTACGATTGATAAAGGCGGCGACCTCTCGATTCGCCAGTAGCATGAAGTCCTCAATCAGCATGTGAGCATCTTTTCGTTCCTTGATGTACACATCAATGGGTGTACCATCGTCGGCCAGGCGAAATTTTACTTCGTCGGTTTCGAAGTTGATTGACCCCTGCTTAAACCTTTGGTTTTGCAGTACCTTGGCAATGCGATTTAAATTGCGTAGTTCTTCGGAAAGCTCTTCGGATTCTCCGTCCAGTACCTGTTGGGCCTCTTCGTAGGTGAAGCGTCGGTCGGAATGAATAACCGCTTTACCAAACCATCTTTTGACAATTTGTATGTTCTTATTGAATTCAAAAACGGCGGAAAAAACCAGCTTGTCTTCATTGGGTCGCAGGGAGCACACACCGTTCGACAATTTTTCGGGTAACATGGGCAGTACGCGGTCTACCAGGTAGACAGAAGTAGATCGCTCCAGTGCTTCTTTGTCCAGGGGGCCGTTTTCTCTAACGTAGTGGGTAACGTCCGCGATGTGCACGCCAATTTCGACGTTACCATTCTCCAATTTGCGATAGGAGAGCGCATCGTCAAAGTCCTTGGCGGTGTCGGGGTCGATTGTGCAGGTCAGTACATCGCGCATATCCCGGCGGCGCTCGATCTCAGACGGGTCGATTTCCAGGGGGATTGCTTCAGATTCTTTTAGCACCTCATTGGGGAAATCGAGCTGAAACCCACTGTTCACCAGGATCGATTTCATCTCAATATCACTACTGCCAGCTTTACCCAGTACGGAGGTGATGGCACCCAGTGGGTTTTCCCGCTTTTCGTCGGGCCATTCTATCACCTTGACCACTACTTTTTCACCGTCTTTCGCACCCTTGTTATTCTCCTTATTAATCAGGATATCGAGTTGGGTAGGACCATCGGGGGTCACCAGAGCATACTTAGGGTATTCCCAATAAGTACCAATGAAATGGGATTGGGAACGCTCTACGACTTCCATTACCTCTCCTTCCGGTTTGCGGCGGCCCCGCGGATACCAGGTGCGAATTTTTACGATATCGCCGTTCAGCGCACCATTGATGTATTTGGGAGAAACGTGGACGTCTTGCTCCTGACTATCTATAATAATATAGGCCGAACCCGTGCGGGTCATATCAACCCGACCCGTAAGGGTTTGTCGCTTTTTGCCTGAATGATTGGAGGAGTTATTATTTTGGCGGGTTTCAAATTTATACTTATAGTTGCCCAGGTCAACGGCTTTATTACTTTCCACTAGCTTGTCTAAGGCATGCTGCACGGCGTCCTTGTTATTCTGGACCTGCATTTTGCGGACAAGCTGCTTGGGATTGTAGCGCTTTTTGGGATTGCGTCGAAGTAATTTGAGCACTTCGTGTTGTAATTGCTTATTAGTAAGTTTTTTACCTTTTATATTGTTGCTTCTGCTTTTGCGTTTTTTAGTCATTGCTTTGGGTGTTACGTTTTCTACTTGGGTTTTAGTAGCTCTTCTTGAGGAGAGTCCGGGAAGGAATGAATTTTTATAAAGTCTAATGTAATGAATTTATTGCATATTGATAATCTTGCCTTCCGGCAAAATTTCAAGTCGCTGGCGAGTGCTCTTAGTGGCATCGAATTTGAATTTTTCCTGGGCGGGTTGTTTACCAGATACGATTAAAATTTCCCAATCTGGATCAATCGTAGCTACTGAGGTTACTAACAACTCATTATCACTGAAAGTTCCCGCAATCACCCTTTTGTCGATCAATTCCGCTTTTTTAGTGAAAGTAGCCATTATATACTGGTGATTCATGAGTCCGCCCTTCCAATAAACCACGGCTAAAAAATCGTAGGTATCTGAAATGGAAAAACAAGGAACAAATTCCGTATATTCATCGATCTCTCCCTGCTCTAGCGGGATGAGATATTGCTCTACCATGGGAGCGGGAAAAGGAGGGTTGGTCTTATTGAATAAATGAATGGTTTCGTCCGTCAGAGTGATTGGAAGTTCGATGGGCGGGAAAGCCGAGATAAAGTCGGGGAATGAAATTTTTGGTGGTTCTTGACTCATGTACTAATCTTGATTTTGATTTCTAGCTCAAAATTGGGTAGCTGTGAAAATTAAATAAACCCGCTAATTTGAATTCATTCTAAATAAATATGGATAGCGGTAGAAAATTAAACTTGAATTGGGCGAATAAGCTTAAACAAGTAGATTTGTAACAAACTTTATTCTATAAACAACGGAAGATTTTCTGGATCATTTTCCGCAAAGGTATTAAATGTTCTGTAGAAGACTTCGCTAAACTAAACAAAAAACAAAAAGCCAAACGTATGAGTGGATTTAATAAATTTTTGCACTCCTCTATTGGGAATAAGTTTCTGGTAGCTATTACGGGTCTCTTCCTGATTTTGTTCCTGATCGTTCACTTATTGGGTAATTTACTGTTACTGATCAATGAGCACCCGGGAGAGGAATTCAATGCTTATTCTGAGGTTATGGGTACTAATCTCCTCATCAAAGTAGTTGCCTGGATTCTGTATGTTTCTATTCTGGCCCATACTTACAAAGGAATCAGTATTTGGTGGAAAAACCGTAAAGCCAGGGGGAATATAAAGTACGCAGTAAAATCTTCCTCCGATGATACGACCTGGGCCAGCCGTAATATGGCCCTGCTGGGAACCTTGATCTTCTTCTTTATCGCCATCCACATGGGACAGTTCTGGTACTGGTTTAAATTCACCGATATGGCGGAGCAGATGAGCCACTTTGAAATCGTTCGGGAGACTTTTCAACAACCTTGGGTGGTTATCGTTTATGTATTGGGTTGTATAGCATTAGCCTGGCACCTGACGCACGGATTTCAATCCGCTTTTCAGACCCTGGGCTTACGCAAAGGGAAATACAATAAATTGATTAGAGGAATAGGGATGGCTTTTTCCATTGTTGTGCCCCTGTTGTTTGCGCTGATCCCGATACTCATGCACCTGGATATTTATCCACTACCAGAGTTTAAGGTGATTCCAGGTCAATAATCTATATCTGAAAAATAAAAATAATCATATTATTATGAGCATCAAGCTAGATAGTAAAGTACCACCGGGCCCACTCGGAGATAAATGGGTCAACTACCGTTCTACCATGAATCTGGTGGCGCCAAATAACAAACGCAGAATTGAAATTATTGTCGTTGGTACCGGACTGGCCGGTGCTTCCGCCGCCGCCACCTTAGGCGAGCTGGGATATAAAGTAAAGGTATTTACCTTCCACGATAGCCCTCGTCGGGCACACTCCATTGCAGCCCAGGGGGGAATCAACGCCGCTAAGAACTATCAAAACGACGGAGACAGTGTCTACCGTCTATTCTACGATACCATTAAGGGTGGGGACTACCGCTCCCGGGAATCCAACGTACACCGTCTGGCAGAGGTGAGTCGAAACATTATCGACCAGGCCGTCGCCCAGGGCGTCCCTTTCGCCCGTGAATACGGCGGACTCCTGTCCAACCGTTCTTTCGGTGGGGTGCAGGTGAGTCGTACTTTCTACGCCCGGGGACAGACCGGACAGCAATTATTGCTGGGAGCTTATCAAGCGCTTTCCCGTCAGGTATCACTTGGTAATGTACAGTTGTACAATCGCCATGAGATGCTGGATTTGGTAAAAGTAGATGGTAAGGCCAGAGGGATAATCGCCCGCAACTTACTGAATGGTAAGCTGGAGCGTTTTGCCGGACACGCCGTGGTACTGGCGTCGGGTGGTTACGGAAATGTTTTCTACCTGTCGACCAACGCTATGAACTGCAACGTAACCGCCGCCTGGAGAGCCGTGCGGCGCGGCGCCCTGATGGCGAATCCTTGCTTTACACAAATTCACCCTACCTGTATTCCGGTATCCGGAGAATACCAGTCCAAATTGACGCTGATGTCAGAGTCGCTGCGTAATGACGGTCGGGTATGGGTACCTCAATCACAAGAAGATGCCAAAGCGATCCGGGAAGGTAATAAGACCGCCCTGGATATTGCTGAAGAAGATAGAGATTATTACCTGGAGAGAAGATATCCTGCCTTTGGGAACCTGGTACCACGCGACGTGGCTTCGCGCGCAGCTAAAGTAGCCTGTGACGAAGGACTGGGGGTAGCACCAACCGGACTGGCCGTTTATCTGGACTTCTCCGCAGCGATTGATCGTTATGGTAAGTCCAAGGCGACCTCGCAGGGTATGCACGATGCGGATGAAGCCACCATAACCAAATTGGGTAAAGCCGTCATCGAAGAAAAATACGGTAACCTTTTCGAAATGTACGAAAAGATTACCGGTGAAGACCCATACGTTTATCCGATGAAAATCTATCCTGCGGTACACTACACCATGGGGGGCATCTGGGTAGACTACAATCTGGAAACGAATATCCCTGGTCTTTTCGCCATGGGAGAGGCTAATTTCTCCGACCACGGTGCCAACCGGCTGGGAGCTTCGGCATTGATGCAAGGTCTGGCCGATGGCTACTTTGTACTGCCTTACACAATTGGTCAGTTCCTTAGTAATGAGATTCGCACGCCAGAAATTAGTCCGGAGTTATCAGAATTCCAAGACGCGGAGCGCGATACCCAGGAGCGCATTGACAAATTGATGAGTGTCCAGGGGAATCAGTCGGTCGAGAGTTTCCACCGCCGTTTGGGTAAGATCATGTGGGACAACTGTGGTATGTCCCGTAACGCCGATGGCCTGAATCTGGCTATCAAAGAGATCAAAGCCCTGAAAGAAGAATTCTACAGCGATGTCTTTGTACCCGGGGAAGCTAATGACTATAATCCTGAATTGGAAAAAGCCCTGCGGGTTGCTGATTATTTCGAACTGGGAGAAACCATGTGCTACGATGCCTTGAATCGCGAAGAGTCTTGTGGTGGTCACTTCCGCGAAGAATTCCAGACCGAAGAAGGAGAAGCGCTGCGTAACGATGAAGACTTTGCCTACGTAGCTGCCTGGGAATACCCCGGCGACGGTAAAGCGCCCGTTATGCACAAAGAAGAGTTGGTCTTCGAAAATGTAGAGCTGAAGACGCGTTCGTACAAATAATTCATTTAAGGTTGCATCCTGGCTTCGACCGGGATGTTCAAATAGATAGATATGAAATTGACACTAAAAATCTGGCGCGAAGGAGGCCAGTATAAAAAAGGAGCGTTCGTAAAATACGAGCTGGACAATGTGACCGAACATATGTCTTTCCTCGAGATGCTCGACGTACTCAACGAACAACTGATTGCACAGAAGAAAGAGCCGGTGGCCTTCGAACACGATTGTCGGGAAGGTATCTGTGGCACCTGTAGTATGGTCATCAACGGCCACCCGCACGGACCCAACGCGGGTACAACCGCCTGTCAGTTGCATATGCGTCACTTCAAGGACGGAGATACCATTACAATTGAGCCTTTCCGGGCCTCTTCCTTCCCCGTGATGAAAGACCTGGTGGTAAACCGCGATTCTTTTGATCGCATTATCCAGGCGGGAGGTTACGTTTCAGTAAATACCGGCCAGGCGCAAGATGCCAATGCCATTCCGGTAGAGAAAGAGACGGCGGCGATGGCCTTTGACGCAGCCGCTTGTATTGGTTGTGGTGCCTGTGTGGCTGCCTGTCCAAATGCTTCGGCTATGCTCTTCGTTAGTGCGAAGGTTGCTCACCTGGCTACTTTGCCACAGGGTGAAGTGGAAGCTAAGCGTCGCGCGCAAAAGATGGTCGCACAGATGGATGAAGAGGGCTTTGGCTTCTGTTCAAACATCGGTGCCTGCGAAGCGGAATGTCCCAAAGGTATTTCTGTAGAGAACATCGCCATTATGAATACCGAATACCTCTCTTCTTCTTTTTCCGCTAAGGAATCTGCCTGATAAGGGGTATAGCTTTCGCTAAAAAAGCCTACAAGACGGTATTTCGCCGCTTTGTAGGCTTTTATTTTTTGGGGGCAAATTCAAAATTTAGCTCCTTAAATCCCTTGTTTTCGTAGAAAAGTGCAGAATTTCTACTATCTGAATGCAAGATATCTTACACGATTTCGTTAATTTCTGTTAAGATTTTAAAAAAATAGCGGTATTGCTATGGACTTTTGAATTTTGCATTTATATTTGATATGTAATCAAACGGAAAATTCTTTCCGGTCATTTCTAAATTAATACAAGAGTCTATAGCAAGAAACTTCTACACTAAACAATATTTCATATTAACAAGTAATTGATCCCATTACAATTTCAAACTGTTTAGTTATGCAAGTTTCAACACTAAATGACCAACGGCTTATTGCTGAGTATCTCGATGGAAATGATAAGGCATTCGAAGTTCTTCTGAATCGCCATCAACAGAAAATTTTCACTTCCATTTACCTTTTTGTAAAAGATCAAAGCCTCGCGGAAGATATCTTCCAGGAAGTCTTTATTAAGATCATCGACACCTTACGTAAAGGAAAATACAACCACGAAGGTAAATTCCTGCAGTGGGCTATGCGTATCTCTTATAATATGTGCGTGGATTATTTCCGCCGGAGTAAACGTCGTCCAAAACTTTCTCCCACGGAGACCTTTGATATCTTCGATGTACTACAATCTCCTGAACTTAACGCGGAACAGGACATCATCCGCAGTCAGACGCACGATAAAGTACGTAAGTTGGTCGATATGCTACCTCCCGAACAACGCGAAGTAGTCATCTTGCGCCACTACGCAGATATGAGCTTTAAAGAAATTGCGAAACTGACGCGCGTAAGTATCAATACGGCGCTGGGTCGTATGCGCTACGCACTGATCAATATTCGCAAGATGATTGAAGAAAAAGAAGTGGTACTGCAGTAAGCTAGTAAAACTGATACTTAGAACATATCCTGTTTACGCATAATTAAAAATGGTTGAAGCGTCTCTCCGGAGGCTTCAACCATTTTTCTGTTTAGTTCAGCACAGGTATGGTAAGCATAGGCTTTATTCTACAATCTTTTGGTCACCTTTATAGATAAAGCTATCGGTCTTGCAAAAATCCGTATTTTGTACGATCGGAAGGTTTGTTTAAAGTATCTATAGGCATGATCGATGCGTTAAGGAAACTAATTTGCCTAACATTAGGACTTTTCTTAGTGATCCTGGGAGCTAAGGCACAGGCTCCATTGCCTCATTCTGACACCCTGGTCTATTCAATTGATACCTTTTACCACGAAATCTTCCTGGTAGACGATGCCTTTATTCTATTTGATCCAAATGATGAGTACCAGTTCTCAGATTTACAAAATAAGACTCTGGTCAACAATTGGCAACCGCTTGCGAAGTTCGAGCGTACCTCTTTTCCTGGAAGAAATAGGCCCTGGATAAAAATCAGCTTGCAAAACCAATTATTGGAACAGCAGCAATGGGTCTTCGATTGCAGTTTTATTAATGACTCTATCATTGCTTATGCGGTTTGGGAAAATGCTATTTTACAATACCATTTCTTCCTTTTTTCTTCCTACAAAAACGTATCGGCTTTGATCGCGCACTTTGGTTGTTTCCGCTGATCTGGATGTTATGGGAATGGATATATTTAGACCTGGAATTCACCATGGGGACTCACCTGTCGGCTTATTCCCAAAATAGTAATATCTGGTTGATTCAATACATTGATCTCACAGGTATGTGGGGCGTTTCTTTTTGGTTGATGCTGTTTAATTGAGTTTCTAATTAAGCTCAGTTACTTTATTATCTCCGCATAATTTTTGGCAAAATAGGTGATAATCACATCCGTTCCCGCTCGCCTTAGGGAAATTAGCGTCTCTGGCATGGCCTTGTCAAAATCCAACCAGCCCTTTTGGGCAGCCGCGATTAGCATAGCGCATTCGCCACTGACGTGGTAGGCAGCAATGGGTAAGTCGAAGTTATCTTTCAGGGTGTGGATTACATCCAGATAATTCAAAGCGGGTTTCACCATAAGATAATCGGCGCCTTCCTGGGTGTCGAGTTCCCCTTCGATCAGCGCTTCGCGTTTATTAGCGGGGTTCATCTGGTAGGTCTTTTTATCTCCCGCTTTAGGAGCAGAGTCCAGTGCATCGCGGAAAGGACCATAAAAAGCACTGGCGTACTTAGCGGTATAAGACATGATGCCCGTATCGGTATAGCCTTCTTTGTCCAGGGCTTCGCGGATGGCCCCCACGCGACCGTCCATCATATCCGAAGGTCCCAGGATATCGAAGCCGGCTTGTGCCTGTGCCCGGGCCATTTTAGTCAGAATGGGCAGTGATTTATCATTGTGGATCTTACCATCCTCCACGTAGCCGTCGTGGCCGTCGGAGCTGTAGGGGTCCATGGCCACGTCACTGATCAAGGCTATCTCCGGGAAGGCTTCTTTTAGCTTGCGCGCCGCGTGTAAATAGAAATTCTCTTCGGCATAGCTATACGAGGCAATCTTATCCTTTAGCTTTTCATCGACGGCTGGAAACATAATAAAGTTACGAAGCCCCAAATTTATACACTCCTCGACCTCTTTCAGGACCTGATCAATCGACATTCGATAGTTGCCGGGTAAGGAGCTAACTTCCTGTTTGATATTATCTCCGTCTACGAGAAAGAGGGGTTGGACCAAATGGTCAAGGCTTAAATGCGTTTCTTGGGCCATACCACGGATAGCGGCAGATTGTCGATTACGTCTGGGTCTTCTGAACATTTATGTTATATTTCAAGATTGCAGATTGATTAAATGGCAAGATGTATTCCATTTATCAATTATACAAACGAATGAATTGCTTTTTTGATCAGTTTAACCTAAAATCAGTGGTTTATCCGTTTCTCTGAGTGTATATAAAGCTTGTACTGAGAAGTAATAAGGCCAATAAAAAGATAAATACCTGGCCTCTGGAAAAAACAGGTAAGTTGGCTACTACTTCCTCAATATCTTCTTCAGAATACTCGTGGATAAATCGAGCACTTACCCCAGTTATTTCACTCTCTACAAACTGACCGGCTGGTGTGATTTCGTGCACGCCGCCACCGTTGGTAGTAAGATAATTACCATTTCCTAGCTGATAAATTCCTCTATATCCACCTAGCTCCATTGGGTCTAGCGTGGTAATCTTAGTGCCATTTGAAGAATAAATATTAATACCTTCTTCCATGCCTGAAAAATTGGCGACTAATATATTACTATTTGCAGCCATCCCAATTTGTTCTGGAAAAGTGTTGATATTCGCAAAATTCCCTAAAAAAGCTCCAGAAAGATCGTACCGATGAATAGCATCACTAGTTATTCCACCTACCAGATATTCGTTATTTTCCGGATAGTAGAAAATATCAAAAGGGCTGTTTAATCCTCCCGCTCCGTTACTGATAAAGTTGCCAACAAAATTTCCATTTATATCAAATTCTGCAATGGCATCATTATTGGCCCCGCTACCGACGGTAGCTAATAAATTCCCGGGGGTATTCTGTTTTATATCTATACCTCTAATATTATCTAATACAGCCGTATTGATTCCACCTACAGGTGCATGTGATCCCACAAAAGTGCCAGTGGAAGAGTATCGCTGAACCAAGTCATCAATCTGGTCGGAAACCAAAATATCAGTCGAAGAATTGGACGCTCTCACAGCTGCAATAGGTGTGGATAGATTGGTTGGATCAGTAGCTACAAAATTAGCATTGATCAAGGTGCCATCTTGAGGATCAAATGCCATTATACGATCGTTCGAAGATTCAGGGATTAAAAGTACTATATGATTATTTCGGAGACTACTTGCCTTTGGACTCATTAATCCATTGGGGTCTCTGGTTACTCCATTCCCGTAGTTGATATAGGCTTGACTCAGGTCAAAACTATTTTGTACGTCACTGTAAGTCATTAACTGACCACCCTGGCTGGGATCTAAAAAATTAGTGATAACCATATAAATTGGTTGGTCATCTTCGATCCCTTTTGCTTCGATCAGGACTTGGTTTTCCAAATAAATACAAATGGGCCTCTGTTGGCTAATGGCCAATTGTTCCGCTTGGGCTTCCAGGCTCATATCTGATTCTCCAGCTAGATAGAGTTCCTCAAAAGTCATCTGAATAGATTGGGCATTAACTTGGGAGAACAAAAACAGGCAGGGAAAGAAATATACGAAATATTTCATTTTAAAGGTGTTATGATTTGTTTATTTAGGTTGTCAATAATGAAGGTAAGTGTTTTTGGGTGAAAAGAAAAATAATAGTGTGCTGTTTAACTATAAATGAAGGACTTAGTTAATGTTGAATCCTCTTAGAGGACACCGGCCTGGCATCTTTGCCAGGATTCTTGGGCACCGGATCAAAACCGTGACCACCCCAGGGGTGGCAGCGGCCAATGCGCTTCATACCCATCCAGGCACCCTTTAGTGCTCCCCATTCTTCAATGGCTTGCAAGGTGTAATGCGAACAGCTGGGACTATACTGACACTTATTGTGCCCCAGTAGGGGCGATAAGGTCACCTGATAAAGACGGATGGGCAAAATGAGTAGGTATTTTAGGATCTGCATCGGCTTAAAACTTTACGGTTTCCTCTTCGCGACCTCTCTGTAAAAGTAAGGTACCCCGCTTATTGTTCGGTCCGATGAGTTGTATGACGTTTTTTTGGTCTTCAAAGATCTCCATTAGTAAATCATTACGGATGCTGATTTCATTGAGTTGACTTACGTCTTTCACCTCAATGTAGCACCAGGCCCCCTGAAAATCGCCGGAGGGCTCTTTGCCCAGGAAATTGTACTCGGTCTCCTGGCCATTTATGGTCAGCGTGAAGTGCTCCCGCAGGTAAGCTTCCATATAGGCCTCAGCGTACTCATCTTCCTTCTTGGTACAGAAATAAAGATCATCCAGGCCCTTACGACGCAGGGCTTCTTCCAGGTCATCCAGAAAAATATGCATAGATACTTGAATAGCCTGTTCTTTTTCATTGTATTCTACGAGGGCCTTGCTTAGATGGAAATCGTGTACGGCGGGGGTAGCAGGGCTAACTAATAAGAGAAGACTGACGATGATAGCTTGCATATAGCGTTATTTTTTACGAAAGTACCGAAATTCCAAATAATCGGCCAGTACCTTGCCGGCCTTAAATGAACTTTAAGAGCCCAAAAGCGGAAGGGATATGAAAATCGGCTTGCGGACTATCCGGGCGCACCCAACTAATCCATTTTACCTGTTTACCGGGGCTATCCTGGTATTCCCCCCGAAAAATCCCCGTTTCTATTTTTCCTTCCCGCAATAATCCCAGTTGTCGCAGACTTGTTTTAGTCAGGGAGCCTTCTACCGTATAACCTTTTGCCGTAAGGCGACTTTGAAAAGTCAGGCCATTCGCCGGCCATTGCCACTGGTAATCCATAATACGATGATATTGAGCCTGGTTGTCCAGTAGCCGCCCTTTCCAGTCCATTTCCAGGCAATAGTAGGGATTCATTTGCTTATCCTTTCGGAAAAAAAGCTCCACCCGGTCGGATTCTACCACGGCTTGTTTGACCTGCTCGTGCTCAGCTGCGATCAATTGATCATCCCAAACCTCGAATCGGAAGTAGAGATAAGTGTCATTGTGTAGCGCACGAAATTCCGTCTTAGGGGGGACTTCTGCTCGCCAGGGATAAGAGAAATCTGTTAGTAGGTAAGCCGGTTCCCATGCTGCTAGACGCAGGTGCTTTTCTGGGGCATTGGCACAGGGTTTCACTTCGTAGGTTTTCATTACCAGGGGATGCGTTCCAGGGCCATGATGAGCGCAATACCCGCTGCGCCGCCGGAGATGAATACATTCCACTCCCTTTGCCTGACCTTTAGGAGGTTCATGGCCACAAATGAGGCGAATAGTACTGCCGCTACAATGGCCAATTGCCCTAATTCCACCCCCACATTAAAAGCGAAAAGCTGCTGAATAAACTGATTCTCCTCTCCCGGCATAACCGTCGAGCGGAAAAAATTAGAAAAACCCATCCCGTGAATCAGGCCGAATACCAGCGCAAATAAGTAATTCCAATTAATCTTGCGATTAAAGGTCTTTTCCTCGGTATCTCCTTTGAATTTATGCACGACGACATTGTAAATGGCTGTCAATAAGATAGTCACCGGGATCAAGAACTCAATCAGCGCACCGTTGATGGGAATAATATCCAGGGCGGCCAGCGCCAGGGTAAAGGAATGACCAATGGTAAAAGCCGTGACCAGAATAGCGACCTTTCGCCATTCCCGCAGCTGGTAAATAGCACACAAGGCGATAATAAACAGGATGTGATCATACCCGTTGAGGTCGGAGATGTGGTCAAAACCCAGAGTGAGATAGGCACTGAATGTAGACTGCATAGTCAGGTGGTCAGGTGGTCAAATGGTCAGGTGGTCAGGTGGTCAGGCACTAAACTTGACTAAATGACCACTTGACCAAACGACCAAATGATCTAATAACGGTAGTGTTCTGGCTTGTAAGGTCCTTTTTTCTCCACGCCGATGTACTTGGCCTGATCGGAGCTCAGTTCTTCCAGTTCCACACCAATTTTGGCCAGGTGTAGTCTTGCTACTTCCTCGTCGAGTTGTTTAGGCAAGGTGTACACTTTATTTTCGTACTCGTCACCGTTCTTAAATAGTTCAATTTGCGCCAGTACCTGATTGGTAAAGGAATTGGACATGACAAAAGAAGGGTGTCCGGTTGCACAACCCAGGTTGACCAGGCGGCCTTCGGCCAGCAGGATGATGTCTTTACCATCTACGGTATACTTGTCGACTTGTGGCTTTATGGTCACCTTGCTGTCTCCGTGGTTGTTATTCAACCAGGCAACGTCAATTTCATTATCGAAGTGGCCAATATTACAAACGATGGTTTTATCGTTCATCATTTTGAAGTGCTCACCCGTAACGATATTGAAGTTACCCGTAGCGGTTACGACGATATCCACGCGAGGAATCGCTGTCTTCATTTTTACGACTTCATAACCGTCCATGGCTGCTTGCAGAGCACAGATCGGATCCACTTCGGTCACCAGTACCCGGCAGCCTGCACCACGCAGAGAAGCCGCAGAACCCTTACCCACGTCACCGTATCCGGCAACTACGGCCACTTTACCAGCCATCATAATATCGGTAGCACGACGAATCGCATCCACCAGTGATTCTTTACAGCCGTACTTGTTGTCAAACTTAGACTTCGTTACGGAGTCGTTGACGTTGATAGCCGGCATGACCAGTGAGCCATTACGCTCCCGCTCGTACAGACGGTGTACACCTGTAGTGGTCTCTTCACTCAATCCATGGATGCCATCGACCAGTTCGGGGTGTTTATCAAAAACAACATTAGTAAGGTCACCTCCGTCGTCCAGAATCATATTCAGCGGCTGCCCCCCTTCGAAAGCGGTAAGGGTCTGCTCAATAGCCCACCAGAATTCTTCGTCGGTCATGCCCTTCCAGGCATAAACAGGAATACCTGCCGCTGCAATGGCTGCCGCTGCGTGATCCTGTGTAGAAAATATATTACAAGAAGACCAGGTCACATCGGCACCTAGTTCAACTAGTGTTTCAATCAAAACGGCAGTCTGGATAGTCATGTGCAGACAACCGGCGATGCGGGCACCCTTCAGGGGCTTACTTTCGCCATACTTTTCGCGAAGGGTCATCAGACCAGGCATTTCTGCTTCGGCCAGTTCAATCTCGCGACGGCCATATTCAGCCAGGGAAATATCTTTAACCTTATAATTCAATTTGGTTGATACGGAATCCATTAAATTAATTTTAGATGATGAAGTTCCCCGACTTTTCAATGTACGAAAAAAGTCAAAGCGCTTCGATGGAAAAAACAGTGCAAAATTAAGAGATTTCCTGCTCATTTCCTACCTTACTGGGTACTTAGCTCTCCTTTTTTGCACGGATATGACGGAATAAGAGAGGAGATTTTACGCAATTGCAAAAAGATCGATTATGAACTGTTCCTGGAAACCTTTTTTTACACTTTTTTTAAGCCTGTTCTTTGGTCTTTCGGCACAAGCCGCCCCGCAGCTTCCCGAATCCTTAATCGGCTACTATAAAGACCAGAATGATCGGCTAGTAGTTTTACAACGCGATTTCTTCTATCTCGAAGATGTCATTAAGAAGAGCGGTTATTATCAGGAAATAGTCCCGCAGGTGGATGGCAGCTACCGGCTGTACATTCGCCAAGATGCACAGCAGCATCGCTTACTGGAACTAAATCTCCGGCCCATCGACGGTGGTTTGATGGCCACCCTGAAAGATTACCGGAAAGAAGAACTGGCCCTGAAGCCTTTTCAACCCGCTGAATATACCCAGGTAAATGACCAGCCCTTTCCCATGCCGGAAGGGCGCTGGTACTGCGGTGAGGATGACAGGGTGGTGGAGATCACAACAGATGCCATAACGATCGGGGGAGAAATCTTCCAATTGGAGGAAGGGTTTGAGGTGATTTTTAATCAGCAATTACGGCCCTATTTTTTGCTGGAAAGCACTAATCAACAGCAGTTCGTTGCGCGTCCTATGGCCTTAAATGAGCACTATTTCGCCTGGAATATTCTCAACCATTATTATGAAAATTGCCGTCAGGATATCCGCAAGCCTTACGGCAAAAGTGATTTCTACGAAGACCTACCCGTGAGATTGATCGGCAACTGGGAGTCTGCGGGAGAGGAGAAGGTGAATATTTCTTTTTATCCGGATTATAGCTTCAGCCTGGCTAAAGAAAAAGCTAAAATCAAACGCCTCACTAATTTACCCACCAAAGAAACCATTCATTTAGAGGTTGTGTTGGAGAGAGACCGGTTCCTGTGGGCGATCCAACCCATCTCCAAAGATGAATTGGCAATCACAGATCTGGCTACCAAAGAAACAACGAGCTATCTGCGGACCTCCGACCTTGCCGATTTTGTGGAAGGACCTGAAGTGGAGGCAGAGCAAGAGCAGCATCCTTTTATTTTCTGGGCCATGGGAGTAGCTATGGGGCTGATCATCGCCATTGTTGTGATTTTAAGGACCCGCCGGCGTAACAAAAAGAAGAAAGAATTTGTCTGATAAATGCTGGCCTTTGCCGAAAATTAGAGCTGTTTTAGCTTGAAAATATTATCATGACAACATGAAGCCATTATACGTTTTACTCCTGACTATTGCTCTGATCGCTGCCGTTTTTGTACTGTCGGGCACACAAAAGGTTGAAAAATATAATTCTGATGAATTGTTGATCATTCGGGTAAAACCGGGCGTCAATCAAGAGCAATTAGCACAACTAAAAAGTGAGTTGTTTCAGCAGGAAATCAACCTTGATTATTCAGAAAGTAGATATGACGAGCTCGGAGAAGTTAAAGCTATAAGTTTTTCCGTCGAGGGACCAGGTTTTTCTACCGGGTATACGGCTTCAAGCTTTGATCGGCCGCTACTCTTTAAATACAATAAAGTAAGCAAAACGAGTCAGATTGGGGGGAGCCAAAAAGTAGATATTCCCCAAGTGCTCTCCATTCGCTTATTATTTGGCCCCAATACTAACCTGCTGGTTGGTCTTGCATTCGGACTAATCATTGCTAATTTTATTATTCTTTTGGTCAAAAGAAAAAGGGCGATGCCCCAATAATCATAATACACATGGATATACAAACACCCATTATTACCATGCGCGATTTGCGCAAAAGTTACGGTAGCAAAGAAGTCTTGCACGGAATCGATCTGGAAATCACCTCTGGTCAGGTAGTCGGATACATTGGCCCCAACGGGGCAGGTAAATCCACGACGGTTCGTATTTTGGCGGGATTGGATAATCAATTCGAGGGCGAGGTCACCGTGCGCGGTAAGGATATTCGTACCGATGCACTGGAGATTAAAAGACACATCGGCTATATTCCCGAGCAAACGGAAATTTACGATGTACTGACTCCGAGGGAGTTCCTACAGATGCTGGGCCGTCTGCAGGGTATGGAAGAAGAACTGATTCAGGCACGTATGCAGAAGATGCTATCCTACTTTGGCATGGACATCCACATTGACGATCGCATGGATACCTTCTCGAAAGGAATGCGCCAGAAGGTCTTGCTGGTCTCGGGTTTGCTGCACAATCCGGAGATTATCTTCATGGATGAACCCCTGAGTGGCCTGGATGCCAACACGGTTATTCTGGTTAAGGAGATCATTCAGCAGTTAGCAGCGCAGGGCAAAACCATTATCTACTGCTCCCATATTATGGATACCGTAGAAAAGATCTCGGACCGAATTGTCCTGATCGCCGACGGTAACGTCGTGGCCGATGGCCCCATTGAGACCCTACGTCGCGAAGAGGGCGATACCCTGGAAGCCATTTTCTCCAACCTGACCGGTCAGTCTGGCTTTAACGAAAAGGCTTCCGATTTCATGCGCTCCTTCGACTGATCTCAAGTATTTTTAATAGTTTCTGGCTGAATGAAACGCATTCCTCTTTAAAACATAGGATCTATGAACAAACTCCTCCTCCGATTAGTACAAGCCTTCAGTTCTTTGTGGCGTAATATGGGAGCTGATCCAGAGCAACTACAAGTGATCCTGGAGGCTAAACTCAAGATGGACGGCCGCCGGAGATCCAGCTTTAGCCAGTTGGGCAACCGCAATAAAAAAGAAGTTAAAAATCAGGACCTGATGACCATGCTCCTGTTTGGTTTTATGGGGATTGCCTTTATGTTTTTGCTCATCCTCTTTCAGGATAGTGGTACGGGGCTGACCATCTACTTTATTGGCTGGATCGTCCTGATTACCCTCACCCTGATTACTGATTTTACGGATGTACTGATTGATGTGCGGGACAATTATATCTTGCTGCCCCGCCCGGTAAACGATCGCACGATAACGGTCTCTCGTCTGCTGCACATCGGCTTCTATCTGTCAAAAATGGTCCTGGCTTATTCCGTGGGGGCGGCGGTCTACCTGACGGTAGAATACGGAATAGGTGGCTTACTTTTATTTGCAATACTCATGTTTTTGAGTGTCATCCTGGCCGTACTGTTTGTGAACATCACCTACCTGATTATCCTTCGGTTTACTAGTCCTCAGAAATTTAAAGATGTAATCACCTACATTCAAATCGGCTTTACCAGTTCTATTCTGATTGGATATTATCTATTGCCCCGCCTGATTGATTTCGGGGCTTACGAGACCCTGACGCTACTGGATGAATGGTACGCCTGGCTCTTGCCACCAGCCTGGCTGGGTGCCGTTTGGAGCTTAATCATGACCAATGCCAATGGTCTGTCGCTGTGGATCATGGCGGTACTGGCCATTTTGACCCCCCTGGTGAGTATTTACCTGGTCGCAAAATACCTGGCTAAAGATTTTAATCAAAAAATGCTACAGATGGGCCAGGGTGGTTCGGCCCGGGAAAAGAAGCAGGGAGAGCATCAGCAGGTTCGTCAATCGGTAGGAATCAAAGAGCGGACCGCCGCCTGGTTAACGCGCTCGGCAGCAGAGCGGGCGGGCTACGAATGGACCTGGAGTATTACTCAGCGTAGCCGTACTTTTCGCCTGAAGTTATATCCCTTATTTGGTTTTGTGCCCGCTTATTTTGCCTTTTTGTTCTTGAACGAAGAGGGTAGTCTCCCGCAGAAAATTGAAAGTTTGCTGGAGGGCCGCAATTATATTGTACTACTGTATTTTTGTCTTTTTATCCTTACCGGCGCCTACAACCTCCTGGCTTTTTCCGAAAGGTATAAGGCTGCCTGGGTCTATCAGGTGGGGCCCGTAGCTAAGCCGGGGCCGATTATTATAGGTGCTTTCAAAGCTTGCGCGACGAAGTACTTTGCCCCCTTTTATTTGATCATTTCTGTCGTTATTTTACTGGCCTGGGGTCCCGGTGCTTTTTTGGATGTCGTCTTGGCACTGTCTAATCTGATGGTACTTGGTTTATTACTGGGGTATGCCACCCAAAAGAAGCTACCCTTTAGCCAGGCCTGGGAAAACCAAAATAAAGGAAGCAATATGGCGCAGGGTTTTCTGACCATTATCTTTGCGGGGCTGGTTGGTGCCGGGCACTATTTTCTGGTGGGCACACTTTGGTGGGTAGGCCCCTTATTCCTGCTATTGTCTCTCGGCATTCTTTTGCTGATTTATCGGGCTTATTATCATTTAGAGTGGCAGGAGATCAAGTAAGCCCTATTCTTCCCACCATTTGCCCAGATTAGTAGCGGGCTCGTAAGCGGCCATCTTTTTGAGCAAGGCTTCGGGATCGGCATCGGAGAGTAGAATCTCGCGGTGAAAAGGACGTAAAAACTGCTCCTCTACCATGTGGTCAAGTTGTTGGATGAGCAGATCAAAATAACCATTGATATTCAGGATGCCGATGGGGTGGGGGTGTTGTTCCAACTGCGCCAGGGTCAGCATCTCAAAGAGCTCATCCAGAGTGCCAAAGCCACCGGGCAAAACAATGGTACCTTCTGCTCTTTTGTACATTTCTACTTTGCGGGTATGCATCCCATCTACGAGAATCAATTCGCTGATTTCTGAATGCCCCACTTCTTTAGCCATTAGGAACTCTGGAATCACCCCAATGACGGTGCCCTTTCCGGCCAGCATGGTGTTGGCAATGATCCCCATCAGACCGACGTTCCCCGCACCGTAGACCAGGTCGATCTGCCGCTCCAAAAAGATTTCTCCCAGCCTTTTGGCAGCATCAATGTAGACTTGTTTATTACCGAGGCTGGAACCGCAAAATACCTGAATTGCTTTCATTTAAGAGGGTTTGTTTTCTTCAATTTGATCCATTTCTAATTTCAGTGAGTCAATAAAGCGGTTACCGGCGGCCTGATTGGTGGCCAGTGGAATATTATGAACATCGCAGAGGCGCATCAGCATATTGACATCTACTTCGTGTGGGTGTTTACCCAGCGGATCCCGGAAAAAGATGACCATATCTACGGCACCCTCTACCAGTCGGCTAGCGATCTGGGCATCTCCGCCGTAGGGGCCGGATTGCATTTTTTCCACCTCCAGGCCTGCCTTTTCGAGGTAAGAGCCGGTAGTCCCGGTGGCAATGAGGTTGATATGGTTCTTTTTGAAGAACTTAATGTGGTCCCGGATAAAGCCGACCATGTCTACTTTTCGGGCATCGTGGGCAATGATGGCAATGGTCATTGATTGGGTACTTTTGTTATCAAAATGTGAAATGTATTCATTTAGATTAGTTCTAAAGGGGATTTAGCTATTTTCGCTCCGTAAATTACAAAACTTCAATCTAAACCAAATTAACGATGAAGAAAGTATTATTCTTTTTATGTCTGATGACTGCCCTTGTGCTGCAGTCGAATGCACAGATTCGTACGCCTCAGCCCAGCCCGTCTGGCAAAGTGATGCAGACCGTAGGTATGACGGACGTTACGATTGAATATTCTCGTCCTTCTATGAAAGGTCGTACCCTTTTTGCCAAGAATGGCCTGGTACCTTTTGGCGAAATCTGGAGAACGGGAGCCAACTCAGCCACTAAAATCACTTTTAGCACCGATGCTAAAGTGGGTGGCGCAGAAGTAGCAGCAGGTTCTTACGCCATTCTGACTAAGCCAATGGCCGATAAGTGGACTGTGATGTTGTTTCCTTATGAATCCAGCAACTGGGGTTCTTACGTGGAAAAAGATCCTGCGGCCACCGTTACGGCACAGGTGATGAAAAACCCAACTACGGTAGAATCCTTCATGATGGCGATTGATGGTCTGACCAACAACGGGGCGACCCTGGTTATGGCCTGGGGGAATACTATTGCTGGCCTGCCCATCGAGGTGCCTGCCAAAGAGATGGCCATGGCTTCTATTGAGCGTGCCCTGAATGGTCCAACTGCCGGCGATTATTACGCGGCAGCGGCCTATTACCACTCCGAAGGAATGGACCTCAAAAAAGCCCATAAGTGGGTCAAAATGGCTAATGCGGAAGGAGCTACTTACTGGCAGCTACGCCTACAGTCTCAGATCGAAGCGGATCTGAAGATGTACAAAGAAGCAGTAGCTACGGCTAAAAAATCGCTGGATAAAGCTAAGGAAGCGGGTAATAACGATTATATCCGTATGAACGAAGCGAATATCAAGAAGTGGTCGATGAAGAAGTAATAGGCTTTTTTTAAGATCCTTAGATAAAAACGGGCTGCCTGATTCGTCGGGTAGCCCGTTTTAAATTAGAACTGCATGGGATCGGGATGTAGAAAAGTATATCCTAAATCTTCCTTCAACTTCTCATTACTGATTACCTTATAAGACAGCTCACCTTCGTCGGTAAAGGTGGGTGGTTCCAGGCCCAGTTTTCGGGCCTGGGCGGGATAGATCTCTTCCTTAATGGGATGCGCATCGGCGCAAACGTTGTAGACCTCTCCGTATTTTTCTTGTTGAATGACCGCCAGCATGACCCCTATACAGTCGTCGAGGTGCACCAGGTTAACCGGTGCCTTACCATTGGATAGATTTTGACGACCCGCCAGGAAACGCCCCATTTGCCGACCGGGGCCAGACAGGCCCGCCATACGCAGAATGGTGGTCGATGGGCCAAAAGTATCCCGCACCCGTTTTTCTGCTTCCATCAGCGCATGACCCGACTGGCGGGCAGGATGCAGGGGCTCCGTCTCATCCACCGTGCGATTCTCATCGCCATAGACGCTGGTGGAGCTGATGAATAGGCAACGCTGGACATCCTTTTCACTCGCTTTACGCAAAACCTCGGAAATCTGCCGGGGATAATCCCGGGCTACATTGGGATTACGTCTGCCCGGGGGAATATTAATCACTAGTAAATCACAGCTAAAAAAATCGTCCAGTTGCTCGCCTACTAATTCCTCCTCCACTTTCAGAAGAAAGGCCTGCATACCCGCCGCTTTGATCTTTTCCAGTTTATCCTTACTGGTCGTACTACCTTTAACGGTATGGCCGAGTTGGACTAGTTTTTTGCCGAAAGGCATCCCTAACCAACCCGCGCCTAATATACTTATGGTCATATGATGATGTTTAGGAAAGTAACTTTCCGCCTGCTGGTAATGTTTGCTCAAAAAACGATTCCTTATGCCGACCGCTCACCCTCCCATCAACTGAACGGGCTGGAAACCAGTCATTAAAGCCTGTTAAGGCTACTCTTGCCGCTCGTAACTACCGGCGTCGGGCATCTCCGGATCGCGGAGTCGGCCCAGAAGGTCGGTCGCAATGGGGAAAGGGGTTTTAATCGGCACTCCAATACCTTCGGCAATGGATAGACTGTCCAGCTGGAAATTGCTTTCGCTGGCATCCACGAACAGAGGATCACTACGTTGGCCTGGGATGCAATCCAGACAAATATCCTCAAAGAAATTGGCATAACGACCGTCGAAATCGGTCAGTAGATCTTCCACACCCACAACGCAATTTTCAAAAACGACATTAAAGGCATCGGCTTGCTCACCACCACTGATATCACTCAGTAAAATCTGATCGGTTTTGGAACCAAAAATGATGCTATTCCGAAAGCGGGCATTGAGTCGATAAGCGCCAATTTCATTACAAATCAAAGGATCGTCGTAGCAGATGAAATTACTCAAACCCAGGGCGCTGGCATCCACGCCGTAGCTGGCCAGCGTGGCGTAGTCAAAATTATAATCCCCGCCGTTTACGACCTGCAGACTATTGGCACCATTATTATAGACCAGTACATTGCGGGCATCAATACGGCTGTGTACGCCGATGATCCCGCTGCTGGTGGTATTGTATATCTGCGTGTTTTCGAGGATTGCCGTAGCGGCCGAGTCGACGTAGACACCAAAAATGGAGTTTTTGACCGTCGTGTGCTGAAAAACGTTGCCCGCACTGCCATTACTGAGGAGTATGCCCGTCCACTGACCATCTTCTTCACGAAAGGCTTCTTCGAGGCGATCCCCCTGAAAGACGATAGGATCTTCCACGGTACCCCGTGCCCGGATCCGGCCCAGGTTCTGGGTGATGATAATGCCGTCGTTGAAAGTGCCAAAGGCGTCGTTGCGCGCAATGCCACCGTGTACGTAGATCTGGGTGCCAGCCGGAATATTGACCGTACAACTATCAATAATGAGTACACCGTAAATGACGTAGGGCTTGGGATCATCGAAGTTGATCTGACTATTATTACAGGTCAGGCGTACGGCCCGTCCTTTGTTAAAGCGGCCCGGGAAATAATTGGCATTTTGCCCCCAGGCTTCCAGTACGACCGTCTGCTGCTGGTCATTGGTTTCAAAATAGAGCGTCTCATCAATAATAAATGGACTCACCGACAGGGGGTCGTCGGGATCCACCGTGACCTCGGCAAAGACATAGATGCTATCCTGGGCGTAAACGATTACTTCATCGGCCTCAGCCCCCGGAATACCATCGACATTGATCCGGAATTTAGAGCTGTTCCCCCGTTCGAGGTAGACCTTCCCGATTTTTAAGGGACGATCACTATCGTTGTATACTTTGATGGCGCGGGTGGCAGAGCCTACTTCCGTAAAAACGGTATCAAAGCGCAGCGTGTCTACGGAGAAGCGCAGCGCAATACTGCCATCGGTCACGAAATCTTCGTCGCGCGAACAGTTAGAAAAATAAACGAGTGTCATCGTCAAAAAACAAAAGAGTAGTAGTCGGTTCATATTGGTCCTGGTTGAAATCTTCCCAAACAATCGACGCTAATTTGGGTTCATTATTGCCAAAGGTGGGCAATAAATTTAAAACGAGGTCAAATATAGGGCATATTGTTCTTGTCCCGACAGCTTTAAAGTGGCCAAAAGCACTAAATTTGTGAAAAAGTATAAAAATTGACACAAAAGAAAATTGACGTCATCATTCCGGCCTATAATGAGGAGCAGTCCATTCCGCTGGTACTGGGTGATATCCCCGAAGATTGGGTGCGGGAGGTGATCGTCTGCAATAATGCTTCGACGGATACTACGGCGGAAGTGGCGCGCGCAAATGGTGCCACGGTCCTGGATCAGCCCCGTAAGGGCTACGGCAGTGCCTGCCTGAAGGGTATCGAATACCTGAAAAATAAACCGGAAGTCGAGCAGCCAGATATCGTCGTGTTTTTAGATGGTGACTACTCCGACCACCCCGAAGAGCTGCCTGTTTTGGTTCAGCCCATTATCGAAGCGGATTACGATTTGGTGATTGGCTCGCGCGCCCTGGGCCAGCTGGAATCCGGAGCTATGATGCCTCAGCAAATTTTTGGCAACTGGCTGGCCACCAGCCTGATCAAATTGTTTTACAAATATGAATTTACGGACCTGGGGCCCTTTCGGGCGATTAAATGGGAACAACTGCTAGCCATTGATATGCGGGATCCCGACTTTGGCTGGACGGTAGAAATGCAGGTCAAGGCGGCTAAACGTGGCCTGAAATGCACCGAAGTACCCGTAACTTATCGCCGTCGGGTGGGCGTGTCAAAAGTATCGGGTACCATCCGCGGTACCATTCTGGCGGGCCACAAAATTTTATGGACCATTTTTAAATTGCTATAGCGTATGTCGGTTATTGTCTATTTAGTATTCGGAATATACGTGCTCACCCTGACCTATGTGACGATTTATTGCGTTTTGCAATTTCATCTCCTGCTGCAGTACGCGCGCAAGGCGCAACGGATCCGCAAGCATCAAAAAAAGAACCTGGCGACTTTTCAGGCGGAATTGGCTCCCGCTGCGGTAGGTACTTTTGACAGGGTGAGTGAGGATACGGCGACGGAGCACTACCCATGGGTGACTATTCAGCTGCCCATCTTCAATGAGAAATACGTTATCGAGCGCCTGATTGATAAGGTAGCCGCCTTCGATTATCCGGCCGATCGGTTCGAAATCCATATCCTCGACGATTCTACTGATGAGACGGTCGACATTGTTGCCCAAAAGGTGGCGGAGTACCAGGCCAGGGGCTTACAAATTGAGCAGATACAACGCGAAAAGCGGCAGGGCTTTAAGGCCGGCGCTCTGCGGGACGCTATGCCGCTGGCCCGGGGTGAATTTATTGCCATCTTTGATGCCGACTTCCTGCCCGAAGCCGACTTCCTGCGGCGTACGATCCCTTATTTTCAGGATGAAACCGTGGGGGTGGTGCAGACCCGCTGGGCGCATATCAACGAAGATTATTCCCTGCTTACCCGCTTACAGGCCGTACAACTGAATGTACACTTCTCGGTCGAGCAACTGGGCCGCATGGCCGGAAATCACTTTTTGCAGTTCAACGGGACGGCTGGTGTCTGGCGTCGACAAACCATTGATGAGGCTGGGGGCTGGGAAGCCGATACCCTGACCGAAGACCTCGACCTCAGTATCCGCGCCCAACTCAAGGGCTGGCGCATTGAATATCTGGAAGGCGTGGGCTCACCCGCCGAGCTGCCCGCCGAAATGAATAGCCTCAAATCCCAGCAATTCCGCTGGATGAAGGGAGGAGCCGAGACGGCCAAGAAGATGCTGCCTACGATTTGGCGGGCCCCCATCAGTTGGTCGAAGAAATTTCACGCGACTTACCACCTCTTGGCCAGTACCATTTTCTTGTTTGTCTTTTTGATGGGCGTCTTTAGTGTACCCGTACTTTTCTTTTTGGGGGAGAATAGTCTAATTCAAATGGATGCAGAGGTCTTCGCCTATTTTCTGATCGGTCTGCTGTCGATTATTGGTATCTATTTCGTCGGTAATGTGGTAGCGCCCTTTAACGAAGGCCCCTGGTACAAACGGCTATTTAAGTTTGTGGTGCTCTTTCCGCTGTTCTTATCGCTGTCGATGGGGCTGTCTTTACACAATTCCGTAGCCATCATTCAGGGTTACCGGGGTAAGCGATCGCCCTTTATTCGTACGCCGAAATTTAATATCCAGTCGGTGAAGGACAGTTTTCTGAATAAACAATATATTGAGCGCAAGTTGTCCTGGACCACTATTTTCGAAGGGATTTTGGCCCTGTATTTTGGGGCGGCCATCGTCTGGGCGCTGTATTTCCATCAGTATACCTTTATTGTGTACCATTTGATGCTGTTCCTGGGCTTTGGTTTTATCTGTTTTTATACGATCAGGCACGTTCGGTTGCGGTAGAGGTTGATTGTTGGTTTGTTGATTTGATTTTGTTTACGACAACAAATTTATTGGGTGAATTTACTAAAATACATACCAGCTGCGGCCTTAGTGATGGGTATTACTGGCCTGGGTTATGGGGTGCAGCAGCATACCTTTGGCTGGATCGCTCTGTATTTTGGTCTGGCTTTTCTGGGGTATTTTAGCTGGCTCCTTTCGGGAAAAGGGCGTGCTTCCTGGCGGTTTGGGTTGGGGGTAGCCCTGATGTTACGCCTGATCCTGGTGTTCGCTATGCCCGCCTTGTCGGATGATGTTTACCGCTTTATTTGGGATGGTCGTCTGTTGGTCAATGGGTTAAATCCCTTTTCGGCCCTGCCCGCTGCGATTATGGAAAGTGGGGAGGGTATTCCGGGCCTGACGCCGGAATTATTCGCCGAACTGAACTCACCAAATTATTACACCATCTATCCGCCCTTTGCGCAGAGCACCTTTTGGCTGGCTGCTTACCTGTCTTTCCGATCGGTCTGGGGTAGTGTGTTGGTACTGAAGCTGCTCCTCTTTGCCTGCGAGGCACTGGGGCTGTGGGCCATGCTACGCCTTTTACGCAAGTGGCAGCTACCCGAGCATCGTGTATTAATCTACGCCCTGAATCCACTGGTAATCGTGGAGGTAGTGGGCAATCTGCACTACGAAGGCGCGATGGTGGCTTTCTTTTTATGGGCGGTGGTTTTCCTTACGGAAAAAAAGTGGGGGAGGGCAGCCTTGCTCTGGGCTTTATCGATTGTCTCTAAATTATTGACGGTACTGTTTTTACCCTTTTTATGGTCGCGCTTACGCAAAAAAACGGCCCTGCTCTTTTACGTTGGGGTGCTATTGCTGGTGGGTTTGAGTTTTGCGCCTCTGTTGAGTAGCTCCTTTATTAATGGTTTTGGCGAAAGCCTGGACCTCTACTTCCGCAAGTTTGAATTCAACGCCAGTTTCTATTACCTGATCCGCTGGATTGGTTACCAACTGGTAGGCTATAATGTCATCCAGACGGTTGGGCCTAAGCTGGGCCTACTGGCCGTAGCGGCGATCGGGATAGGTGGACTGCTGGACAAAAAAACGGACTGGTCCAGCCTGATGGAACGTTGCCTCTGGGCAATTATGCTTTACCTACTTCTGGCTACGACGGTGCATCCCTGGTACGCCATCCTGCCGCTGGCCCTGAGTATCTTTACCCGCTACCGCTTCCCCCTGGTCTGGACGGCCCTGATCTGGCTGACCTACGTTAACTACAGCTATCCGGAATACCGGGAGAATCTTTGGGTGGTGGGGCTGGAGTATATCGTGATGCTGGCTTGGATGGGGTGGGAAGGGTACAGGTTGCACAAGTAAGCAAGTGTGACCGCCCCCCCGTATTTTTAGTTTCTTTCAGACCCTTTATTATAAGTAGGTTGCCCAATTAAATCAAGCAATAATCTGCGTCTTTTTAGGGCGATTTCTTCGTTGCAAAAAGCCTTGGATAGCTAGGCTATCCGCGATTTTTGCGCCTCGAACTAGCCCAAAAAAGCCAGCACCTTATTACAGACTCAATATGGGCAACCTACTTACTCATCTGGAAGATTTTTTAATAACTCTTCCGTAATGCCGGTACGTACCGCTAATTCTGGGAAATCCTCAAGAATTTTTTGATACTCCCGTTTGGTACGGGCATTCATGATCGCTTCATCAAAAGCGTCGAGGGTACGTTGATCAAATTGTTCGTAAAATTTATTCTCCTGGTCTAGTTGAACGATATTCGCTACAATAGAATCTATCTGAGGGTAAGAATAATCGTTTAGTGCCAAGAGTGAATTGGGGTCACTCATGGCGGGGCTGATATCCATGTCTGCTACGCCATGTTTTACCAGTTCTTGCTGAAAGTAAAGTGCTTTTTCCTTGCCGCTATCTAAATCCTGATTAGTGGGTTCCTGGCAAGAAAAGAGTATGCCTGTCAAAATGAGGGGAATGGTGATGGTTTTAATTTTCATTGGTGTTTTATTTATTTTTTATAATATATGGAATATTGTTACTCAACAACCGAGAAAGCAAGTTTGGTGGGCTGAGAAGCTCGCAGATTTATACATTCTTCTAGTTGTAAATTCAGTTGCGGAGCCTAGATACGGGAGATCGCCAAAAGGCCTGTAAACAACCTGAAATGACCAGGTTACATTTATGTGTCCCCCAGCACCAGGGAAATACCAGCTACCGCCATTGCAATGTCCCTTTTCGATAGTTACATTTCCAGTTCCCAGTCCCTGTTTATACAAAGAACAAGATATTCCGTAACAGCCCGAAACTTTGGCTGTACCTATTATTTGAGTACCCCCAATGGAGTATAATATAGAGCAACCATCGCATCGGTAGGGACTATACGTGCAACCAAAAAGTTGCGCATTCAGGCTAAAACCTATAGGTAGTAGCAATAGCATTAAGAATGTTTTTTTCATTTTAATCATTGTATTGTTGGTTTATCCGGCCAGAAATCGAATAAACCCTATAAGGTTCTTGTCAAAACAAAGTTGCAAAAAAAAAAAAACTGAAATTTTGTTACTTTTTGGGACATTTTGAGACAAAAGGCTGATAACCTTACTCTTTTGCTTCCTGATTATCGGGGTTTCCCAGCTTAGCATAGATAATTTGCAGGTCTTTTGGTCGTAATAAGCGACGCTTAATGATAATTCCTTCTGCT
>DATFKA010000079.1:0-35820 GCA_035268885.1 Saprospiraceae bacterium | reverse complement strand
TACTTTTTGGGACATTTTGAGACAAAAGGCTGATAACCTTACTCTTTTGCTTCCTGATTATCGGGGTTTCCCAGCTTAGCATAGATAATTTGCAGGTCTTTTGGTCGTAATAAGCGACGCTTAATGATAATTCCTTCTGCTTTCATCCAGCGGGCAAGCGTTCTGCGATGTATACCATATAAGGTGGCTAATTCTTGACGGGTCATGGATCTAGTTTTTGTCATGAGGAAAGGGGATTATCAGGGTTAAAACCTAGAAGTTATAGAATAATCCTGACACCTGCCGGACAAAATTCTGTAGATTTTACCTGTGAAAATGGTGGTTTTAGCAATATATATTTTTTATTTTTCTTTGTTATATTTTGATTTTAAATTGTTTGTGTTGTTTTCTTTTCTTAAGAAGGGAAAGATGTTTTACCTGAGTATCTTCACCCGCTACCGCTTCCCCCTGGTCTGGACGGCCCTGCTCTGGCTGACCTACATCAATTACAGCTATGCGGAATACCACGAGAACCTGTGGGTGGTGGGGCTGGAGTATGTAGTGATGCTGGGTTGGATGATTTGGGAGCTTTGGTCGCAGTGGGAAATCGATGGTTGATTGATATCTTTTTGTTCTTTTGCTTGCTTTCACTTGCCGAATAGCTCCGGGGCTTCAATACAAAAAACCAAACAAATACAAGGGAATCGTCCGCCCAAACCCACTGATAATATCATCTTTGACAGTGTAATCCGCCGGTGTTTTGCTGGCTTTTTTACCAGTGCCCCCAATCTCAAAGGAGGTGCCATCTTCCAATGTGAAGTCAACGGATTTCCCTGGGTAATAAAGCGGGTAGCCAGCGTTGGAAAGTTGGTTTAAAAAGAAGGTTTCTCTAAGATTTCCCACATCCGGACGCTCTTTTAATGCGAAAGCGTAATTCGTATTTTCCAGATAAATTTTATCGGGTTTCTGGAGTACTGATACCCCCTTACCTTTACGGCTAAGCAGGTTTAATATTTTACCTTTCCCCAGTAGGAAAAGATATTCTTTTATGGTATCTCTACTCATGCCAAGTCGTTCTGCCAACTTACTGATATTAGGTTCAAAAGGGGCCGTCTCGGCCAGCACTGCTAGAAGTTTTTGTATCTTTTGAACATTTTCAATAGAAAAATGCTGAATAAAGCTTAGGTCTTGTAGTAAGGTTGCCTCAATTACCCGGTATAATTGTTGGCTATACAATTCTTGGGGGTATTCGGTAGAGAACGGGAAATAACCATATTGTAGATAATCATCAAAATACGCTAATGGTCGAATTTTTTGGGTGATTTTAGCACTAATCGCAACAGGGTCCGCCAGAATTTCTTCCAACGGCCAGCTGGGAAATGATACATCATGTTGTAATTGAAGGTACTCTCTGAACGAAAGCCCCGGTAAATCAAATACGGAAACACGTCTGCTTAAGTCCGCTTCACCGCGAAATATATCCAGGGCACTGGAGGAGGTGAAAATGATGCGCATATCCGGATAAGCGTCATATAAATACTTTAGTGCTCTTGACCAGTCCTGGTAGCGATGTATTTCATCAATTAAAAGCGTTTTCCCTCCGGCTTTATAAAATTCATCTGCAAAGTCAAATAAATTGTTATCGAAGAAATATGGATGATCCATACTAATGTAGAGGTGTTCTTTCGAATTTTTTAGTTCAAAGCGGGCATATTGTAATAGCAAGGTAGTTTTGCCAGTTCCTCTTGGGCCCCTTAGGCCAAGGCATTTTATTTCCCACGGAAGTTTCTTATAAAGAAAGCGGAAAAAATGATCTGGGACAAACTGTACTAACTTATTATGCTCAGTAAGTAATTTTTCCATTTTGACTTAAGTTGAAGTCAAAAATAAGCATTTTTTGACTTCAGCTCAAGTCGTTTTTGGTTAAATTTTGACTTTAACTAAAGTCAATCAATCAAAAATCACCTCCGTTGCTCCCCAGCCGTATTTGTGGTGCCATTCGTTTTTGAAGGTTTTGATGAAGCGCATTTGGATCAGCCTGGTGGCGATGGCATTCTTAAGTTTGCCTTTCCCCAGACCGTGGATGATAAAGACGCGGTCTACGCCCAATTTCAGGGCTTCTTCGATGTATTCTTCGAAGGTGCGAATCTGCAGATGTAATATATCTGCTTTGGAGAGTTCGGTTGGATCATCGACTAGCTGGTCGATATGCAAATCCAGTTCATTGTTAAATTCGGCTTTGGCCTTAACATCGTGCGACCAGAATTTTCGGTTGGCATCTTTGGGTACTTCCTGAAGTTGGGCCTGCTTGCGGGTGTAGGTTTTGAGGTCTTCACCTCTTTCTTCTTTACGACGAGCCTCCAGGTTTTTAAAGACCTGATAGAGGTGCACTTTTCGATCCAGCAAAGGCACCAGCTTGATATTTTTGAAAAACTGTTTGGCCTTGATTTTCAGGCTTTTTAGGTGACGAGCGCCGGTACCATCAGTGGTGATACGACAACAGTCCAGTTCCATAGCGGGACTGTCACTCAGCTCGTCATAGTACAGATCGCCCAACTGTAGGATGCTGACCGGACTGATCTTACCCATTTTTTTAAAGACCTCTTCACCGGTCAGGCTTAGTTTGGCCTGATAGATCACTTCGTGTGGCGTATCGTTAATAAGGAGCACCAGGTATTTCTCAGGTACATCATCTCCCTGGAAAATGGGGTCGAAGGCCAGTTGAATCCCTTTGTTTTTTAGTTGGTCGGAAGAGAATTCCTCCGGTAGTTCGGGGGCTGCCTGCTTTTTGGGGGCTACCGATTCGGGATTGGCTAAGGGCTCCAGTCCTTCCGGCGCGATGGCTAGTTCTGCACCGGATTCGGCCAGACGTACTTTCAGCTTACCATCGGTTTCAATACTGATGATGACGCCTTTCTCATCGGCGAATTTTAATTTAACGGCTTGTCCTTTTTCGAATGACATGTATTTGGCTTAAAAAGATCTATTTTTTACAATAAAAGGCTTTTATCTTCGCAGTGGTTTAAAAAAGACCATTTTTTATGGGGAGTGGCAGAAAAAAGACGAGTATCAAGTGGCGACTAGCCCAATTCCTGGAAATTCGCTGGTGGCAGCAATACTTGCGTAAAAAAGGGAAAGAAGAGTACCTGGAGGCGAAGCGAGCCTACTGGCAGCGGGTGCTCGATCGGCTAGACCTGGAAGTTCCCGACGCTGCGCACGTGCTGGATGCGGGCTGTGGTCCGGCCGGTATCTTTATGATCTTGCCACGGCGTGAGGTAGTAGCCGTAGACCCCTTGCTGGCGGCTTACGCCGAAAAGCTGGCGCACTTCAGTCCCGAACGCTACCCCTGGGTACACTTCGAAACGATGATGCTGGAAGCTTACCAGGCCCCAAAGCTCTTCGACTACGTTTTTTGCCTGAATGCCATCAACCACGTGGCGGATCTCCGAGCGGGCATCTCCGTTGTGGCGAAAGCCACGAAACCAGAAGGACAGCTAATCATCAGTATTGATACCCACCGCTTTTGGGGCTTGAAGTGGTTGTTTCGCCTCTTACCCGGCGATGCCCTGCATCCGCATCAACACAGCTTAGCCGATTACGAAGCTTTGCTACAGCAGCAGGGCTTTTCGCTTACGCAAAAGGTAAAACTCAAGCCGGGCTGGATCTTCGATTATTGGATATTGGTTCTGGAAAAAGCTTAAAGCTCCAACTCCAAATTCATTTTAGCATTCATCAATTCGCTTTTTGCGTGCTGATCCTTTTCCTGGGTGGCTACCTCAATCCCCTTTGCGTAGATATCGAGGGCTTCCTCCGGTGCCTCCATCTCTTCCAACCACTTGCCATAGTGATAATAAGTACCCACGTATTCGGGGTGATCTTGCACCAGTTGTTTAAAGTGGTGTCCCGCCTGGGACTGGTTGCCCAGCTTTTCGTACTCCTTCGCCAGGGCAAAGAGGATAAAGGGAGAGTTTGGATTTTCTTCGAGGAAGAGTAAGAGTTGATTTAATCGATCGGCCATGGTATTTCAATTCATTTTATCGACGTTCTGAAAAACTAAAAGGGGGCAGATATCGTTAAAAAGATAGTTTAGCGAAAATTCGCTAGCTTGCGTATTTGTCCTTATATTTGTCGCGCAAATGTGACATAATTCTCACAAGTTAGCGGTTTAATTGCATTATTTTTGGCGAAATTACATTGAAAATTGATTAACATGAAGATACTTGTTTGCGCCAGCAAAACACCAGAAACGACAACTAAGATCAAATTTACGGATGATCAGTCCGAATTGGATACCAAAGATGTCAAGTACATCATGAATCCCTACGATGAATGGTATGCTTTGGTTCGGGCTTTAGAACTGAAGGAAAAACTGGGGGGTTCGGTTACGATTTTAAACGTCGGACCCGCTGCCAATGACTCCACTCTGCGCAAGGGCTTAGCGATCGGTGCCGACGAAGCAGTACGCATTGATGCAGAACCTGCTTCCGCCCTGTTTACGGCTCGTCAAATCTCGGATTTTGCGAAAGCGGAAAACTTCGACGCCATCTTCCTGGGGAAAGAAACCATCGATTACAATGGCTCGGAGGTAGGGGCTATGGTGGCTGAATTCCTGGATTTACCTTTCTTGTCTTACGCCAGTCACCTGGAGATGAGTGATGAAAATACCGCTGTGATCAAGCGGGATATCGAAGGCGGTACGGAAACGGTAGAAGTGGCTCTGCCATTTGTACTGAGTGCTGCTAAAGGCCTGGCCGAGCAGCGTATCCCCAACATGCGTGGTATTATGATGGCCAAGCGCAAACCGCTGAAAGTAGTGGAAGCCAGCGATTACGAAGACAAAGCAACGGCGGTACACTTCGAGTTACCACCCGAAAAGGGAGATGTCAAACTAGTTGATCCGGAAAATATGGAAGAACTAGTGCGTCTGCTGCACGAAGAAGCCAAGGTCATATAATCACCCTATTGCATCATCCGGTTGCACCCCAACCGATCAATTATAAATACTATGGTTTTAGTACTTGCTGAACATCAAAACGGAAAATTAAAAAAAGCTGCCTACGAGGCGGTATACTACGCTAGCCAGACGGCCAAAGTCTTAGGTACCGATTGTGCCGCTTTGGTACTGGGCGAAGCGAGCGATTTAGAAAAATTAGGAAATTACGGAGCCACGAAGGTACTGCAGCTGGCAGATGCCAGCCTGAATCAGTTCGACAGTCAGGTCTACACAGCCGTTATTGCTCAGGTCATTGAGCAACAATCGGCCCAGGCTTTTATCCTCAATCACTCTTCGACGGGTAAATCCCTGCTGGGACGACTGGCCGCGCGCTTCGAAGCGGGCTCGGTAGCCGGCGTGAATTCCATACCCACCCATGAAGGAGGAACTTTTAAAGTGCAAAAACTGGTCTTCTCCGGTAAAGCGATTGCTACCTTTGAGGTGAAAAGTGAGCTGAAACTGCTTTCCCTGATGGGGAATGCCATCCAGCCGCAGGCGACGGAAGATACCGCCGCCGTTGAAAGTATTAGCGTAGATGTCCCGGAAAGTAAACTAAGCGTGAAATCACTGGATACCATCGATGGGGAAGTGCCCCTGCCGGAGGCTGAGCTGGTCGTTTCTGCCGGTCGTGGAATGAAAGGCCCCGAAAACTGGGGTATTATTGAGGATCTGGCTAATATACTGGGGGCGACAACAGCCTGTTCGCGTCCGGTTGCCGATGTAGGTTGGCGTCCACACCACGAGCACGTAGGACAGACCGGCGTGGCGATTCGCCCGAACCTGTACATTGCGGCGGGCATCAGCGGTGCGATTCAGCACCTGGCCGGCGTCAATGGTTCGAAAGTAATTGTGGTGATCAATAAAGACCCCGAAGCGCCCTTCTTTAAAGCGGCCGATTACGGGGTGGTCGGTGATTTATTCGAGGTAGTCCCCCGTCTAAACGAAGCTTTAAAAGCCCATAAAGAAGGGTAAAATAAAGCCTCGGGTGGTTTTCTCCCGGAAAAGTCTTATATTTGCGGCCGCTGTAACTGATTCATGTGATCACTAACGGTTAAAAATTAAAATTATGGCCAATTATTTGACAGAAGAGAAGATGAAAGAAATCTTCACAGAGTACGGTGGCTCTGAAAAAAATACCGGTTCTACTGAAGGGCAGATCGCACTGTTTACTTACCGTATCCAGCAGCTGTCTGAGCACTTGAAAGAAAACAGAAAAGATCATTCTTGCCGTCGCACCCTACTGACACTAGTAGGTAAGCGCAAGGCTCTGTTGAACTATCTGATGAGAAAAGATATCCAAAAATATCGTGACTTGATCGTGAAATTGGGTATTCGTAAATAAGCATTGTTTCAGTGTTTATTTAAAACAGGTTATGCTTTTGCGAGCATAGCCTGTTTTATTTTTATTATCCCTTATTTTTTACTATCTTAGCCGACGCTTGAGCAAGACAATTTTGGAAGGCTCAACACTCCGTTCAAACGACTCATAATGCTAGCCTAAAAAGTGCTCATTCGCAGAGACGGATGAAGCGCATTTTCCATTGTGTTTTGAGAAAGCACGATGGGTATTTTCAGACATTTTTAAATTTTATTTCTGATTATGGGACAAAAGATTCCAATCTCAACCTCATTTGACTTACCTGATGGCCGTACCGTTACCATTGAGACCGGTAAATTGGCCAGTCAGGCTGACGGCTCGGTCGTCGTACGGATGGGTGATACTATGATTTTCGCCACTGCCGTTTCGGCTAGAGAAGCCCGCGAAGGACAAAGTTTCTTCCCGCTTTCGGTAGATTACCAAGAGAAATTTGCGGCCGCCGGTCGCGTGCCGGGTAACTTCTTCCGTCGCGAAACCAAATTAAACGATTACGAAGTAATTATTTCCCGCCTGGTAGACCGGGCGATTCGTCCACTTTTCCCGGAAGGGTATATGCACGAGACACAAATCATTCTCAACCTGATCTCAGGGGAGACGGAAGTACTGCCCGATGCCATGGCCGCTTTGGCTGCTTCGGCCGCTATGACGGTGTCCGATATTCCCTTTGACGGGCCGATCTCCGAAGTAAGAGTGGCGCGTATCAAGGGAGAGTTCGTCATCAATCCCAACCGCAGCGATCTGGAGAAAGCCGATATGGACTTTATCGTCGCCGCGAGTATGGATAACGTCATGATGGTAGAAGGCGAGGCCAAGGAATGCCAGGAAAAAGACCTGGTGGAAGCCATTCGCGTAGCCCACGAAGCCATTAAAGTACAGTGCCAGGCACAATTGGATCTGGCGGAGAAGGTAGGTGACAAATCTATTAACCGCGAAGTGGAGCCACTACCCGCAGATGAATCCATCAAGGAAAAAGTGGCGGCGCTGATCAGTGAGCCGGTCAAAGAAATGACCCGCTCGGCACTCAATAAGAAAGAGCGCAAAGAAAAACTGAAAGCGATCAACGAGCAGATGCGCGAAAAACTCACCGAAGATTTGGGGGAGGAAGCTTTCGAAGAGCAGGCCAAACTGATCGATTATTACTACGAAAAAATTAAAAAGCAAACCATCCGTGATACGGTACTGGATGAGCAAGTGCGTCTGGACGGTCGTGCCTTTAATGAGGTGCGTGATATCTGGACGGAGATAGATTATCTGCCGGCAGCGCACGGTTCGGCTATCTTCACCCGTGGGGAGACACAGTCCCTGACTTCGCTGACCCTGGGTACCAAGCTAGACAAGAAAATGGTCGATACGGCCCTGGTACAGGATTACGAAGACTTTATCCTGCACTACAACTTCCCCGGTTATTCCGTGGGGGAGGTGAAGCCACAGCGCGGCCCCGGTCGTCGTGAGGTAGGACACGCCAATCTGGCGGCCCGTTCCCTGAAGCAGGTGATGCCAGAAGAAAATCCGTATACGATTCGTATTGTTTCGGATATTATGGAGTCGAATGGTTCTTCTTCTATGGCGACCGTTTGTGCCGGATCCCTGGCACTGATGGATGCGGGTATCAATGTGAAATCACCGGTATCGGGTATTGCCATGGGTATGATTGCCGAAGGCGATAAAATGGCTATCCTGAGTGATATCCTCGGCGACGAAGATGCGCTGGGTGATATGGACTTTAAAGTGACGGGGACCAACGAGGGAATCTGTGCCTGCCAGATGGATATCAAGATCGACGGTCTGCCATACGAACAACTGGAAGCAGCACTGGATCAAGCCCGTGAGGGACGTTTGCACATCCTGGGCGAAATGTCCAAAACGATTGCTACGCCACGGGAAGATTACAAGGAGCATGCCCCACGTATCGTCGAATTGACGATCGATAAGAGCTTTATCGGTGCGGTGATTGGACCTGGAGGTAAAGTAATTCAGGAGATCCAGGAAGTAACCGGTACGGTCATCAATATCGAAGAGGTCGACAACAAGGGAATCGTTAGTATTGCCAGTTCAGACGGACCATCCGTACAGGCGGCGGTAGATCGCATCAAGAAGATCACCTTTACGCCAGATGTAGGAGACGAATACGACGCCGTTGTGAAAACGGTTATGCCTTACGGGGTTTTCGTTGACTTCCTGGGTAAGAGTGGTCTGCTACACGTCTCTGAGATTTCTCATTCTCGTATCGAGAAGGTGGAAGATCACTTCAGCGAAGGAGACGAAGTAAGAGTGAAGCTGATCGGAATCGATCCGAAGACGGGTAAGATGCGGCTTTCGCGAAAAGCCCTGCTACCTAAGTCGGAAGGCGGTGGCGACGGTGGCGGTGGCGGAGAGCGCCGCAAGCGAGAAAGAAGAAAAGACTAATTTCCTAAGGGAAATCGAATATATACCCAATAGCGCTCCGGTGTTATTGGGTATTTTTTTGCTTGCCTTTCGGCAAAAGCCAAAAATTGTCGAAGTGTTTCGAGTCTGGATTTTTAAAAATATTGTATATTCAGGGACTAAATACCATATCGACCCAAAATACCTGAAATTATGCGTCAGCTAAAAATCACAAATAAGATCACGGCCAGAGAGAGTCTGGCCCTGGATAAATACCTCAATGATATTGGGAAAATCCAGATGCTTACGGCGGAAGAAGAGGCAGAGCTGGCGCGCAGAATTCGCGAAGGGGATAAGGACGCTTTGGAAAAACTGACCAAGGCTAATCTGCGTTTTGTCGTCTCCGTAGCCAAGCAATATCAAAACCAGGGACTTTCCCTGAGTGATCTGATCAATGAGGGGAACGTTGGCCTGATGAAGGCAGCTAAGCGTTTTGACGAAACCAAGGGCTTCAAATTCATTTCCTACGCCGTGTGGTGGATCCGACAATCCATTCTGCAGTCTATTGTAGAGTACTCCCGCATCGTGCGCCTGCCACTCAATAAACTGGGCTCTTATAATAAGGTGAATGAGGCTTACGTCTCCTTTGTCCAGAAATTTGAGCGCGAACCTACTCACGAAGAGCTGGCTGAGCTATTGGATGTGACCCCCAAAGAAGTGGCGAATATGCTGAAGGGGAGTGGCCGACACGTCTCCGTAGATGCACCCATTGGGGGCGACGATGGGGACTCGACTATGCTGGACCTGATCTCCAATGACGAAGATTCCAGTCCCGACGAAAGCCTGATGGAACAATCCCTTAAAACGGAGGTGGCCGAAGGGCTGTCTATCCTTTCTGCCCGCGAGGTAGAAGTACTATCCTCCTACTACGGTCTCAATGGAAACAAATCTATGACCTTAGAGGAAATTGGCGAATTGTACGGCCTCACCCGGGAGCGAGTCCGCCAGATCAAAGAGCGCGCCATTCGCCGCCTGCGCAAGTCTTATAATCGCAACGACCTGCGGTCTTATTTGGGGAAATGATCTTAGCTTTTCCCAGCGCCTAATTTGTTAATCTTTTATTATTGTCGCAGTCAGCACAATCCTTTCTGTGTCTGGTCCGTATCTTTGTAGGCGATTTCAAGTTTAAATCGCTTTCATTTAACCCAAGAACAGACTATGCAAAGTAAGCACAACTACCTGACCATCGTCCTGCTATTTTTCGGCGCTTTTATTGTAGCCCAGCCTAGCTATGTACAGTGGGACTTCTCCATCGAAGAAAATCAAAATGATACCCTTACCGTACTGATGACCACCGAGATCGATCCCGGCTGGTACGTCTATTCCCAATACCTCGAGAGTGACGAAGGCCCCATTGCTACTCAGGTCTCCTTTGACGAAGCCGAAGACTTTACTTTTTTGGGGAAACCCGAAGAATCCGGTGAGCTGGTGAAAGGCTTTGACGAGATTTTTGGCATGAATATCAGCAAATACAAAAACAAAATGGAGATCCGACAGCGTTTACTTTTACCGGAAGGTACCGAATGGATCAGCGGCACCGTCCTGTTTATGTGCTGTGACGACGAAATGTGCTTGCCGCCCCGGGAAACAGAATTTTCGATCGCAGTACAGTAAAGACAAGGCATGCCTTGTCTCCGCAGCACTTCGTATATTTGTGCGTCTTAGAAGAAAAGGAAGTAGATCAACATGAAAAGAATATTATTACTTGTCAGCCTTGTTTTCGCCTACCTGAGTGCCCAGGCGCAGTTCCCTACGCCGGTCAGTTGGTCGGCCAAATGGGAAGCCGTCAGCGATACGGAATACGAACTCATCTTTACGGCCGAGATCGATCCGGGCTGGAATATTTATTCGCAGTACCTGGAAAGTGAGGATGGTCCCATTGCGACTCAGTTGAATTTCACTAGTCCTGATGGTCTGGAGACCCTGGGTAAAAGCACCGAAGAAGGGATTATCAAGAAAGGCTACGACGATATTTTCCAGATGAATGTGACCAAGATCTTTGATCAGGCGGTGATCCGGCAGCGTGTCAAGCTTAGCGATCTACCTAAGACGATTGACGGCTATATTACCTATATGGTCTGCGACGATGAGATGTGCCTGCCGCCCACGGATTATGAATTCTCCCTAAAGATCACGGCACCGGGTGGAAGCGCCGCTGCCGAAACGGATGCCCCCCCCTTACTCTCCGACGATCCGCTGCTCTCCGATGCCAGTCCCCGAAATCCGGTACAATGGTCCGTCAGTATAAATGACCTGGGGAATCAGGAATACGAGTTGATTTGGACCGCTGACTTCGCCAAGCCCTGGACGCTATACGCTCAGGAGATTGAAGGAGATGGCCCCATTCCCACCACCTTCACGCTAGACGCAGGTGCACACTACCAGGCCGTCGGAGCAACAACCGAAGCGGCGACCAAAGTAAAGGATGGTTACGATGAGATCTTTGGTATTGACGTAAAGAAATTTGTAGAAGGGCCGGCCATTTTCACCCAAAAAATAAAAGTTAGCGATCCGAATGTACCCATTACGGGCGAATTGGTCTTTATGACCTGCGACGATGAGATGTGCCTGCCGCCCGATTATCGCTACTATCAATTCACACCGGTGACGGGAGCAGCCCTTTTGGGGCTGGAACCCATTGAAGGTGAAAAAGAAGCAGCGGTTGCGGTAGACGAAGCGACCGAGACCCTGTACGGGGCTTTGGCGAAACCCGATCTGGAGAACCCCATGGCCACCTGTACACCCGAGTCGGCCAAGGTAGAAAAGAACAGTAGTATGCTGCGTATCTTCTTCCTGGGGATTCTGGGTGGTTTGATTGCGCTGCTGACCCCCTGTGTATTCCCGATGATTCCGCTGACGGTGAGTTTCTTTACCAAGCGTAGTAATACCCGGGCCAAGGGCACGCGCAATGCCTTTATTTATGGTGGCTTTATCGTGCTGGTCTATTTGTTATTGAGCCTGCCTTTCCACTTACTGGATACGGTCAGCCCCGATATTCTGAATCAGATCTCCACCAATATTTGGTTGAATCTGTCCTTCTTTGTGATCTTCCTGGTCTTTGCCTTTTCTTTCTTTGGCTTCTTTGAAATCACCCTACCGAGTAGCTGGACCAACAAATCCACGCAGGCCGAGGGCGTAGGAGGCGCCATTGGAATTTTCTTTATGGCCCTGACGCTGGCCCTGGTCTCTTTCTCCTGTACCGGCCCTATTCTGGGTACTTTGCTGGTGGGGGCCCTGTCTTCCGACGGTGGTGCCTGGCAGTTGACTTCCGGGATGGCGGGTTTTGGTGTAGGACTGGCTTTACCTTTCGGAATCTTTGCGGCCTTCCCCGGCTTTATGAGTTCGCTGCCGAAATCCGGTGGCTGGCTAAACACGGTGAAGGTGACGCTGGGTTTTCTGGAGTTGGCACTGGCGCTAAAATTCCTTTCGAATGCCGATATGGTCAAGCACTGGGGTATCCTTAAAGTAGAATTATTCCTGGGTTTATGGATTGTCATCTTTGCGGCCCTGGCCCTGTATTTATTTGGGATCATTCGCTTCCCGCACGATAGCAAGGGACAGAAGATACCGCTGGTACAAAAAATACTGGGCGGTCTCTCGGCGGCCTTCGTTATTTACCTGGCCACCGGTTTTACGGTAAACCCAGAGATGGGTAGCTACCGCCCGCTGAAGTTGCTGAGTGGTCTGGCGCCGCCCGTTTGCTACAGTTATCTCAAGCCCTGCGACTGTCCGCAGCAATTGACCTGTTTCAAGGATTTGAAGGAAGGCCTGGCTTACGCCAAAAAACAAAACAAACCTGTCTTATTGGACTTCACCGGCTATGCCTGTGTGAACTGCCGGAAGATGGAAGAGCACGTCTGGCCCGAGCCGGAAGTCTATCCGTATCTCAAGGACGACTTTGTATTGATTTCGCTCTACGTCGACGATAAAAAAGAATTACCCGAGGAGCAACAACTCCGCGTGAAGACCTTTCAGGGCACCAAGACCCTGCGTACCTATGGTAATAAATGGTCTTACTTTCAGGAGACCTATTTCAACGCCGTGGCGCAGCCCTACTACGTCCTGGTCACACCCGAATTGGAACTGCTCAATGCGCCGGCCGCCTACACGCCGGACGAACAGCAGTACGCGCAGTTTCTGGAGTGCGGTAAGCAGACCTATAATAGCCTGGCGGAGCAATAGCTAATAATCGTTGTCGGATATCCCTTTTTGGGCTACCGCCGATGGGAAGGACCTATGACTTATGCTTTTTTTTTAGTGATCTTACGAGAATATAACCGGCTTTCCACTCTGGTGCTGTACGAAGCCGGAGCCAGGCTTTAAAAGGCTATGGGTACACCTCCAGCAGCAAGTGTGGAGTAGTACTTCCACAGTAAGAGCAATGGTTGGTTTGTTACCCACAATAAAATGAGCCATTAGCCCCAGAAGAGTTTGATGAATTAGAAAACGGGCAGTTATTGGAAACCGAAGTTTTCGATCTGGCCGGAAATCTGGTCCAAAAAACCAAATATGAATACGTTACCTACGCAGAAGATCAAAGACGTTCTAATAGTTTTTTAGGCTTTCGGGTGCAGGCTAAACCGGCCCAAAGTAATCAAACTCTCCTATGTGAAACCCGTGAATTAGCTCAAGGGAATTGGAGCCTATCATCTGCTGATACGACTGAGATCACCTATTATAATGAAGCGATTTAAAAACGGATGCCCGAACGGGACATGGTTATTTTTCCGGATCGGCAAGTATTAGCAAAGGAGGCACTCCTGCCGGAACCTATATTCTATCCTACTACAAGCGAGGCTCTGGAAGTGTTAATATTTCTCCTTCTAATGGGAATATGACCACCTCGGCGGCGGATGCTCAAGGTTGGGTTTATGTAGAGCATAAAATTAGTCTCTCCGGAGGCAGTTAATGTATCCTCCCTGGATATGGATGAATTACGGCTATATCCGGCTGATGCCTTAATGAGAACGTATAGCTATGATCAAAACACCAAATCACAATTTTACAGTTTTTTTACTATAACTTTGTCCGACTCTTTAGGGGGCTGAAATAATGGGCGTAAAAGAATCTTCATTGGTACTTGATTATCCTTTAAATATTTAACTGTGAAAAGAGAAATTGAAAATAGAGAAAATAGATATAAAATATTTATTTCCGTAATACTGTTTTTTGTTTTAGCCGGTCAGGTCCTTGCCCAACAAGATAAAGAAGTTCCTATACCGACCTTAGCCCAACTCCAATGGCAAAATGCCGAATTGGTAGCCGTTTTTCATTACGATTTGCATGTCTTTGACGGTAAAAAATACAATCAGAAAGAAAATAGGATTACCCCAATACAAGATTATAATATTTTCAACCCAGAAAAACTAGATACGGATCAATGGGTGAAATCAATAAAAGACGCCGGATTTAAAATGGCAATATTCACAGTTAGCCATGAAACTGGATTCTTTTTCCATCAAAGTAAGGCAACGCCTTATTCTATGAAAGCTTTGGACTGGCAAGATGGAGAGGGAGATCTCCTCCGTGATTTCAAGGCATCTTGTGAAAAGTACGGTATTCTTCCCGGCGTTTATATCGGAACCCGATGGAATGCCTTTTATGGTATCCATGATTTTAAAGTTCACGGTGATAATGAATTTGCCCAAAACAGGCAAAAGCACTACAACACCATGATCGAAAAAACTGTAGCGGAAATCTTTAGTAATTATGGCGATTGGGCCATGGTCTGGTTCGACGGTGGTGCCCATGGCCCGGAACAGGGCGGCCCGGATGTACTTTCTGTTTTTGAAAAATACCAGCCTAATAGTTTATTTTATCACAACCTACAACGTGCCGATATGCGCTGGGGTGGAAGTGAAACGGGCATGGTACCTTATCCTTGCTGGGGAACATTTACATACAATAATTCTGGGGCAACCGAAAGTATCAAAGAAGCTATTCAGGACAATAATTTTGCTCTTCTGAAAACGGGCGATCCTGATGGCAAGTACTTCGTGCACGCAATGAGTGATGCTCCACTACGTGGTTATGGCAGCCACGAGTGGTTTTGGGAACCAGGAGGTGAAGACCACATTTTCCCAGTGGACAACTTGATGAATATGTATTACAATAGCGTTGGTCACAACACTTCTCTTATTTTAGGACTAACCCCCAACGCCGATGGATTAATGCCTGAAGCGGATGTTGAGCGCCTGAAAGAATTTGGAGCCGAAATTAAAAGGAGGTTCTCAAGTCCAATAGCCGCTACTTCCGGAAACGGTAAAAATATAAACTTAAAACTTCCTGAAACGCAAATGATAAATCAGGTCGTTTTAATGGAAGATATTTCGAATGGTGAGCGAGTACGAAAATTTGTGTTAGAAGGAAAAACAAAGAAAGGATGGCAAACCATTTTTACAGGTTCAAGTATTGGTCATAAGTTTATTCACTTTTTTGATGCTATAGAGGTATCGTCCGTGCGCATCAAAATAACGGAATCAAAGGGTGATCCTAAGATTAAAAGTTTCAAAGTTTATAATATAGAGTTGAATGAGACGGATTAGGTTTTCTGGTTTGCCCCCTATTAATCGGTCCAAATGAAATCACTTTGAGCCAGCTTTCATGTCAATGGAGAACAACAAAAGGCTACGGAGCACAGGGCCTCCTGGCCAAAATGAAGGTTCAAGCATTAGCCGGAGGGGTTTTAAAATTGAAGAACCCATTTGGAAATAAAATATTTAACTGTTCTCATGATCAATACTACGGTCAGAATGGCTTCGCATTCCTCCATACCTTTGGTGGTGGACAGATAATCGCCTTGAAATCCGATACCCGATAAGAAATGCATGGAGCGCTCAGAAGATCAGTTAATAGCCACCCCCGGCAGCCATTGCGCTACTGAATCTACTCCGATTTCGTACAATGGCGTATTCCCAATGAAAAGCCTTTGTAGTACTGGCATTTTTGTCAGGTAAGGAATGCTTTCATCCGTGATGGAGGTACCAAATAAATTGAGTGTATGGAGGTGCTGTAGATCGGTTAAATGCTTCAGGTCTTCGTTATCAATATTGGTGTTTTGTAGCTGTAAACGGTATAGGTTAGGCATTTTTCCTATCAAGTTGAAAGCCGCCGCCGGTACCGTTTGATTGCTTAGATCGAACCAGACGATATTCGCGGCTATGGGTTCCAGTGCTTGCCAGTCATCAAGACTTAAGCTATCTAACCTGCCCTTGCGGTGCACATCCAGAAAGTGGGTACGCTGTGCTAATCGACTGATATTCCAGCCTGCTGCTACCACAGCGCGTAAGGTGTTACTATCAATAGGTTCCGCTTTTACTTTTTCGTAAAAGGCACTACTTTGGGTGCGGTAATCAAAGTCGCTTTGTAGTACCTGCAAAAGATCCGCCGGTATATTTAGGTCGGCCAGGCTGGCTTCAAAAGGGGCATTTTCCATAATCCACCATTCCACCAGGCGTTTTTCGTGATAGGTGAGGGGTGGCCCCGAGGGAGGCATGACCCGGTGATCCCAGGGGGATAATATCATTCGTTGGTACCCCAGGCTGCGCTCCAGATCTCCGGGGTAAATGACGGGATCTCCCAGGGAATCGGTGAGTAAAGCTTCCGGGGAGTCCATAGAAACACCTCCGCGAGCATTTCCCTGGTGATGGCATCGGAGGCATTTGGTTTCAAAAATAGGTTGGATGATGTGGGGATAAACCCGTACGGTATCTTCGGCGGATAAGTTGGGGTGTTCCGGTTCTGGAACGATGGCCATTAACTCAGGCCCCGCAGAGAGTTCACCACCGGCATGTCCGGCTAACATGACCAGGGGGACCATGGTTACCTTCAGGAAAAAAGAAATCTTGTCTCCCCAGGCTCGGTATTGATGAGCGACCGCCACCAGGCAAGATAAAATAGTAAACGCGTAGGCCGTAAATCGATGTAGGGTAAAAGTTTGGCCTGCGTAATAACCGGAATTTTGCAAAAGCGTACCACTAATCAAGGCGATTATACTCGATGCGGCTAAAGCCATCCACATCCAGCTTAACCATTGATGGGTATTTGTCACAGCGGCTGAATTCTTTTCTCCCATTTTATAGCGCCGCCAGACCATCAACTCCATGAAGAGGACTAGTAGGAAAAAACCGATGGGGAGATGGACTAATGCCCGGTGAACAGCTGATAACATTGGCCTGAAATTATGAAATAGAATATATTATTCTATCTTTTGTCGCTAAAATAGATTTATCTTAGACAAGAGCCAGATTGAGCTCATGCTAAAATGAAAATTAGTGAAATGATTTCCTTTCACCAAAATATTCGAAATTACAAATGGTCGTGGCCAGCCATCTGCCTTTTGAGCGGAATGATAATGTATATCCTCTCTTCTTGTACTCCCGGGGAGCAAGAAGTCAGTTTTGCCCACGATATCCGTCCTATACTAAAGGATAAATGTATGTCTTGTCACGGTGGCGTTGCCCAACAGGGTGGCCTTAGCTTCCTATTTGAGGAGCACCTTTACAAACTATTGAAGACGGGTAAGAAAGCCGTCGTACCTGGCCATGCGGGAAAAAGCGAAATCTACCAACGGGTCATTGCTAAAGATCCCCAGAAAGTCATGCCGCCTGAAGGTGAAAAACTGACCGAAGAAGAAATTTCCTTGCTTGAATCCTGGATCAATCAGGGGGCAAAATGGGAAACCCACTGGGCTTACGTTCCGCCCCAGGAACCGGCGGTGCCCTCTACGGAGAGTGACTGGCCGAAAAATGATATCGACCACTTTATCTTTTCAAAAGCGAAAGAAAAAGGGTTAGCACCTAATGACCCAGCCTCCGCGGCTGCTCTGGCGCGTAGATTGGGGCTTGACCTACTGGGATTTGGGCCGGAGCCGGCGGCGGTGGCCTTCTATCTTGATGATCCTACCCCCCAACATTATGAGCAGTTGGTTGATAGCTTGTTGGCTTCTCCTCATTATGGAGAAAAGTGGGCCTCTTTTTGGCTAGACCTGGCCCGCTATGCTGACAGCCAGGGCTTTCAAAAAGACCATCTACGGCCAACCATGTGGCTGTACCGGGATTGGGTCATTCACGCCTTTAATCAAGATATGCCCTTCGATCGTTTTACCATTGCCCAACTAGCCGGCGATTTGCTAGACAATCCAGGCGAACAGGATATTTTAGCCACCGCTTTTCACCGAAATACCATGACCAATGATGAAGGTGGGACCGATGATGAAGAGTATCGAGTCCGGGCAGTAATGGATCGCGTCAATACCACCATGGAAGCCTGGCAAGCTTCGACCATCTCCTGTGTCCAATGCCATAGTCACCCTTACGATCCTATCCGGCACGAAGAGTATTATCAACTCAAAGGATATTTCAACAATACGGCCGATCGCGACCTGACTTCTGACGCCCCCAAAAAAGTATTGCTTTCTACCGCCCAACGGGAAAAAATAAAGCGTTCAAAAGCTAAACTGGCCTCAGAAGAGCGCGAACTCTCTCCCGAAGAAAAAAAAGAACTGGAAAACTATATTACTTCCGTGCAAGACCTGGCGGTGCCCATCCTCAAGGAGTTGCCGGATAGCGCTGCAAGAAAGAACCCTTTCTTTGTAAGGGGGAATTGGCTGATGCAGGAGGGCGACTTGCCTCCGGGTGTCCCCAAATCTTATGACAAGAGCAGGACCGACTTTGCCCCTAACCGCCTGGGCCTGGCACAGTGGTTGGTCGATAAAAACAATCCGCTAACGGCGCGTGTTTTGGTCAACCGGATTTGGCACCAGATCTTTGGCACCGGACTGGTAAAAACACTGGAGGATTTTGGTATCCAGGGAGAATACCCCAGTCATCCCGAATTACTGGATTACCTGGCGGTTCGCCTAATGAATGATTACAACTGGCAGCTCAAGCCTTTGATTAAAGAAATTGTTTTATCCGCTACCTATCAGCAGTCCGTGGGGATTCGGCCGGACCATTTGGCCATAGATCCCGGTAATCGGCTGCTTACGCGAGCACCTCGCACGCGATTGTCGGCCGAGCAGATCAGAGACCAGGCGCTTGGCGTAGCCGGACTGCTCCACCCGGAGGTGTACGGTCCCAGTGTTATGCCGCCACAGCCAGAAGGGGTTTGGAACGTCATCCGAAACGTAGCCAGTTGGGAGACCAGCCCCGGCCCCCAGAAATATCGGCGCGCCCTGTATACCTTTCACCGCAGGGTAAGTCCCTATCCCAGTATGCTCACTTTTGATGCCCCCACCAGAGACGTATGTGTCTCCAGGCGCATACCGACCAACACCCCCTTACAGGCATTGACTTTACTCAATGACCCCGTCTACGTGGAAGCAGCCGCCAGCCTGGCCCAAAAAGCCTCGCAAGAGCAGCTGGCGCTCTCCGAAACCATCCAGTGGATGTACTTTCGGGCCTTCCTGGAAAAGCCCTCCGCAGAAACCATGCAAGTCCTGTTAGATTTGTATCAACAGGATGTCGCATTTGATGCTACTCATTCACCTAATCAAAAAGAACCAGACCTGGAGGGTTTGGCGGCCGTTGCTTCCGCTATTCTGAATACAGATAAATTCATTACTAAAAACTGACCCATGAGTATCTTGCATGAACTATCACAACGCCACCAATCTTTCCTCAACCGAAGACAGTTTTTCCGATCAACGGCCTTTGGAATCGGCGGACTAGCCCTGGGGTCTATGTTGGGCTGTACATCAGATACCGGTAGGTCAATGGAAGAAGTGCTACTCCGTAATGTGGGCCGACATTTTGCGCCAAAAGCCAAAAGGGTTATTTTCTTACACATGGCAGGAGCGCCTTCTCAGCTGGAGTTGTTCGACTACAAACCAGAACTGGCGAAGCTTGATGGCAAAGCTTGTCCGCCTTCCTTTCTGGAAGGGAAACGCTTTGCCTTCATCAAAGGCGTACCGGATATGCTGGGGCCTCAATTTTCTTTCCGGCGTTACGGAGAAACGGGCACTTATGTCTCGGAAATGCTCCCCCACTTTAGTAAGATCGTGGATGAGGTCGCCTTTTTGAAAGCGGTAAAAACGGAAGAATTTAATCATGGTCCCGCCCAAATCTTTATGCATACCGGCCATAACCAGCCGGGGCGACCTTCGTTTGGTTCCTGGGTGACTTACGGACTTGGTTCCGAGAATGAAAACTTACCCGGTTTTGTGGTACTGGTCTCTGGTCAATCGCAACCTAGTGGCGGCAAAAGCCTCTGGGGCAGTGGTTTCTTACCGTCTAAATTTCAGGGGGTAGAGTTTCGCTCAAAGGGAGATCCGGTCCTGTATCTCAACAATCCGGAAAAGGTTTCCAAAGAAGAACGCCGAAAAGCACTCGATGCTATTCGTAAGCTCAACGAAATCGAATACGCGGAGGTCAAGGATCCCAATATTCAATCCCGGATTGCTCAGTACGAATTGAGTTTTAAAATGCAAATGACCGTACCGGAAGCGACGGATATCTCCTCCGAACCGGAATACATTCACCAGCTCTATGGCACCGAGCCCGGTAAGAACTCCTTCGCCAATAATTGTTTGTTAGCGCGCAGATTGGCGGAGCGAGGGGTTCGATTTATCCAGCTTTATCATCGAGGTTGGGATTCTCACGGTAGTAATGATTTCGAAAATTTGCACGGAGGATTTAAGAAAAGGTGTATGGAAGTAGACCAGGCGATGACCGGTCTGGTATTAGATATGAAGCAACGCGGCTTATTGGAAGAAACACTGATTGTTTGGGGAGGTGAATTCGGTCGCACGCCAATGCAGGAAAACCGGCAGGGAATTACCAATCCATTCAAAGGACGGGATCACCATGGCGAAGCTTTCACGATGTGGATGTGTGGAGGGGGCATTAAGCCAGGTATCACCTACGGAGAGACGGATGAGTTTGGTTACAGTGCCGTTAAAGAAAGTATCCATGTCCATGATCTACAGGCGACCATCCTGCATCAATTGGGGATCAACCACGAAGTATTGACCCATTCCTTCCAAGGAAGAAATTTTCGCTTGACGGATGTGCACGGGGAAGTAGTCAAACAGATCTTGGTTTGATGGTAAAATGGTAGCCACGCGAAAAGCAGGATGCATTAGATTACTTTGATAAACCTAAGTAAGTGAAGAACTATATATTTTTTCTAGTCCCTGTCCTAATATTATTGATTTCTTGTACAAATAAAAGGCCCATTCTTAAGATTGGCCTGGTCGCCGACCCACAATATGCAGATCAGCCAAGGGTGAATAACAGATACTATGGCGAATCCTTATGGAAATTAGAGGCGGCCGTGGATACCTTTAACCGTCAGGAGGTGGATTTTGTCCAAACCCTGGGAGATGTTATAGATGGCAAATGGGAAAGTTTTGATTCTATTCTGCCCGTTTACCAAAAGCTCAAGCCGGGGATAAAAAGCTACCAATTGCTGGGGAACCATGATTTTGACATTGACTCCATTCATCAGCAGCGTTTATTGGAGCGTCTGGGCATGCCTAATTATTACTACTCCTATTCGAAAAACGGCTGGCGCTTTATTGTTCTGGATGCTACGGATTATTCCTTCTATTCGAATCCCTTGCGCCAGCACGATGAGCAGCAGATAAAGGCGTATTACGAAAAAGCCGAGGGGCAGCCCAATCATCGTCTTTGGAACAGTGCCATTGGAGAAGAGCAACAAAACTGGCTCCGGCAGGAATTAGCCGAGGCGGAATTAGGAGATCAAAAAGTCATTCTTTTCTCTCATTTGCCTTTAAGACCCCAGGGAGATGCGCATAACTTATGGAATGGAGAAGAAATGATTAGGCTCCTGGAGAATAGCGCTGCGGTCGTGGCATTTATTAATGGACACAACCATGCGGGCGCCTATACTTTTAAAAATGGGATTCACTACATCACGGTATTTGGGATGGTCGATACCATGATTGGCTCCTACGGTATCCTTGAACTCTATCCAGACAGTCTGATTTTGCAAGGCTACGGCCACCAAAAAACCTTACGCCTGGCGATAGAGTAGCACCCGATTATAACCGTTAAAAACCATTATTTTGGGGTGAAATGACCTATTATTTGTGCTTATTTTTAGCAATCTTATGGGGATATAAAGGTGTTGGCAAGGATTTGAACAGAATGAGAATTACTGGCTGTTCAATTAAATAGGGGTCAAACCAATAGGTCTACTCACAGGTATAGGCAGTGTAATTGCCAAGAAGGGAAGTATTCTACATAAAAGAATGGGGAAGTTATTTTCTATAGGAATGCTGAGTAGTTCCATTCTATCTATTCCGGTATCTTAGATGCCAAATCATAAAAATGCCTATTTGATATCTCACATTCGTAAAATGAACGGAGCATTTATAGCCTCTGTCACCGCATTTCTTGTTGCTGGATTAGGCTTCATGAATTGAATATTTTGGATTATGCCTTCCGTCCTGGGGACGTTTTATATAATTTATTGGAGACGAAAAGTACAGGGAAAAACGGTTGTCAATAAAACCTATCAGCCATAAGGCCCTTGCGGTCGTTACGGCTCATAGCTAAACCGTTGAACAGAATCCGCACAAAACCCTGCCATAAGCTTATGCTTTTTTTTATGGTTTTTTGTAGTTTAGTCATTACAATTTTTCCTTAAATCCTAATTACAGCAAAACCCGAAGCTATGTTAAGGCAATCCTGCTTGTCAACGGTGTTTATCATTCTATCGCTGAGTAGCTGTGCCCCCGATTTGCCGGATGATGTGGCGGAAGCATATAACCGATTGCCCGAACAATTAGATTTTAATGTACATGTCAAGCCTATTTTATCCGATAAATGTTATCTGTGCCATGGACCCGACCAGGCTAGTCGAAAGGCAGGGTTGCGATTAGACCTAGCTGAAGCTGCCTACGCGGCGCTTCCGGAACATCCGCGAGCCGTTGCTATCAAGCCGGGTAATCTCGCTAGGAGTGAAGTTGTTCGGCGAATTTTGTCGGAAGACGATGCCGTGAAAATGCCTACTCCATCCTCTCATTTATCATTAAATGCTCTGGAAAAAGCCACTATAATTAAATGGATAGAAGAGGGGGGCGAATATAAACCACACTGGGCTTTTATAAAACCAGAGCTGCCAGAAGTACCCTCATTAACTATTGACAACCGGGCGCATAATCCAATTGATTTTTTTGTTTTTAAAAAAATAGCACAACAAGGCTTAAGTCCGAATAAAGAGGCAGATAAAGCCCTACTGCTCAGAAGACTTTCCTTTGATTTGACCGGACTGCCACCCACCCTGGAAGAAATAGAAGCTTTTCTGGCGGATAATTCAGTCGATGCCTACGAAAAGCAAGTAGATCGCTTATTGGCTTCCCTCCATTATGGGGAAAGAATGGCCACCGATTGGCTGGACCTGGCCCGCTTCGCGGATACCCATGGCTACAGTGTTGATCGGTATCGCGATATGAGCCCCTGGCGGGATTGGGTCATCAAAGCATTTAATGAAAATATGTCCTACCGGGAATTTGCTACCTGGCAGATTGCCGGTGACTTACTACCCAATGCTACCAAAGAGCAAAGACTGGCTACGGCCTTCAATCGTATTCATCCACAAAATATGGAAGGTGGTATCGTGGAAGAAGAATTTAGGGTAGAATACGTACTCGACCGAGTGAACACCACCGGAAAGGCTTTCATGGCTTTAACGGTTTCTTGCGCCCGGTGTCACGATCATAAGTATGATCCCATTTCGCAGAAGGAATACTTCGAAATGTCCAGTTTTTATAATAATATCAATGAGGCCGGACAGATTTCCTGGAATGATGCTATGCCCGTACCCAACATGCTTTGGACTGACGAGAAAAAGGAGGCCCTGATTGCCAGGTTGGAAAAGCTTTCGAATGACGCTTTTATAAACGCTCAAGAGGTAGCTATCCGGGAAGCCCCCGAATTCCAAGACTGGCTATCCTCCAAATCCTATCAACAGATTAATGCTTCAGTACCATCCTCAGGCGTATTGGCCCATTTTACCTTTGATGGCCAATCTCTTACCAATCAAATCGATGGGAAAGAAGGGAGGATGCAACGTAGTGGCTTCAACAATGAAAAACCTGATTTTACAGAAGGAAAGTTTAAGGACGGGCTGCTGCTAAATGGGGATGACTGGTTCAACTGTGCGGGAGTGGGCATATTTAATCGGTCCCAACCCTTTAGTATTGCCCTTTGGGTAAATGTGCCCGAAAACATCAAAGAGGGCGTCATCCTCCATAAGGGCTCGGGTGCCGCTATTTATAACTTTAAAGGCCTGCACCTGGCGATCAAGAATGATCAATTAGAGTTGTTGATGGCCAATACCGCTCCCGACAATGCTATCATTGAATATGCTCCAAACCTACCACGCGATGAGTGGGTGCATCTAGCGATTACCTACGATGGCTCTAGTAAGGCTGCTGGTTATAAATTATTTATGAATGGAGTGGAAGTGAATACCGATGTCAAGGTCGATAACCTTTACAAGGATATCGTATTCCATGGGAATGTGATTGGAGGAGAACCCGGTATTCAAATTGGTGCCCGATGGCGTGGTCAGGGTATTGGTAATTCCCGGGTAGACGAAATCATGATTTTCGAAAAAGCCCTCATCCCGCTTGAGATACTACAGTTGGCTGAGCCCACCACTATTCAGGCTTTCGTCCAGAAGGCCAGTACCCAATTGACGACGGATCAGCGCCAGCAACTATACGATTATTATCTGGCTAATGAATCTAACGCTTACCAAAGGTCACTGGCAGCTCTGCAAGAACGTAGGGAGATTTACGCCGACTCCCTGGAATTGGTTCCAGAGGTCATGGTCATGAAAGAGATGCAAGAGCCCCGCCCTACTTATATCCTGGAGCGTGGTGCTTACCATACCAGGGGAGAACAGGTATTCCCCAATGTACCCAGGGCCGTACTCCCCTGGAAAGACGAATATCCCTCCAATCGCTTAGGCTTTGCCCGCTGGATTTTTGATGAAGATCATCCATTAACCGCTCGGGTGGCGGTCAACCGATACTGGCAAAACTATTTTGGAAGAGGCCTGGTCCACACGACGGAAGATTTTGGGAACCAGGGGGCCTTACCCAGTCATCCCGAATTACTGGATTGGCTAGCTATTCAGTTCAGGGAGAGTGGATGGGATGTCAAAGCCTTACAGAAATTAATCGTAATGTCTGCTACCTATCGGCAGGATTCTTACGCCGCTCCGGCAGTACGGGAACAAGATCCAAATAATATTTTCCTGGCTAGAGGTCCTGCCCAGCGATTAACCAGTGAGATGCTGAGAGATCAGGCGCTGCTGGCCAGTAGCCTGATGAATAAAAAAATAGGCGGAAAAAGCGTTAAGCCTTATCAGCCCAAGGGGCTTTGGGCCATGAACGGCAGTAAGTATCAGAGAGATTCCGGAGCTAAGCTTTACCGCAGAAGCTTATATACTTTCCTCAAAAGAACGGTACCAAACCCTACGCTTTCCACTTTTGATCAACCAGATCGATCAGAATGTACCGTAAAACGGCAAAAGACGAATACGCCACTACAAGCGCTAGTCTTGTTAAATGATCCCACTTTCGTGGAAAGCTCCCGGGCATTAGGGGCGGAGATGAGCAAAAAAGAAACCTTACGAGCAGGTATAATACATGCCTACGTCAGCCTTACGGCCAAAATACCCTCCGAAAAAGAACTTGGGCTACTCCTGGAATTACATCAGCAGGAATACGAAAAATTTTTAGCAGAACCAGAAAAAGCAAAAGGTTGGTTAGAGGTCGGTGAGTACCAGCCGGACTTGGCAATCGACGATAAGCTACTAGCAGCTAATACAGTCGTAGCGAGTGTTATTATGAATTCGGACGCCAGTATTACCAAACGGTAGATTGGTTTACATTACTTTTTAAATGAAGTTGAAATGGGGCATCATCACCAACACAATAGCATAAGATTAAACCATCCGGATCTCCAAAAAGAGGAACAGAAGATGGACCGGCGACACTTCCTGACCAAAACATCGCTAGGACTGGGGGCCATTGCCCTGGGGTCTTTATTGCAGGTGGATCCGCTTTTAGCTCAGGAATCAAACAAGGCTACACGGAGTACTTTGTCTCCCCTGGCCAACGGGCCTGGACTGCCGGGATTACCCCATTTCGTACCAAAGGCAAAGCGTATTGTTTATTTATTCCAGAGCGGTGGCCCTTCGCAGTTTGAAACCTTCGACTACAAGCCCAAATTGTATGGTATGTTTGGGGAGGAATTGCCGGCCTCCGTTCGACAAGGACAGCGACTTACCGGAATGAGTGCCCAGCAAAGTTCACTTCCGGTGGTACCTTCTATTTATAAATTTGATCAGTATGGGAAAAGTCGGGCCTGGGTTTCGGAATTGCTTCCATACACCTCGGAAGTAGTAGATGAGCTTTGTTTTATTAAATCCCTCTATACTGAGCAGATCAATCACGATCCGGCGATCACTTTTTTCCAAACGGGACATCAACTACCCGGAAGACCCTCTATGGGATCGTGGCTCAGCTATGGCCTGGGCTCAGATAATCAAAACCTGCCCGCTTTTATCGTTTTAGTTTCCAAAAATCAATCTGGGCAACCCCTTTATTCCAGACTTTGGGGCAACGGATTCCTCCCCACGGAGCACCAGGGCGTGCAGTTTCGTTCGGGTGGAGATCCCGTTTTGTTTTTGAATAATCCCGAGAACTACGACGGAAAAGATCGGCGGCAAATGTTGGATTACCTCAAGCAAATCAATGAAGTACAAAATTCAGCCTACGGAGATCCAGAAGTGAATGCCAGGATTGCTCAGTACGAAATGGCCTATCGCATGCAAACCTCCGTACCCGAGGTAACCGATTTATCCGATGAACCCGATGAGGTCTTTGAAATGTACGGCCCAGATAGCAGAGACCCCGGAACTTTTGCTGCCAATTGTCTACTGGCCCGCAAACTATTAGAGAAGGATGTCAGGTTCGTACAGCTATACCATCAGGGATGGGATCAACACGGCGGACTTCCAAGGGGGATTAAACAAAGGTGTAAAGAGACTGACCAGCCGACAGCGGCTTTGATTAAAGATTTGAAAAGAAGAGGTCTGCTGGAAGATACCCTGGTTATTTGGGGTGGAGAATTTGGCAGGACAGTCTACTCCCAGGGTAAATTAACTACTAATGACTATGGTCGGGATCATCACCCACGCTGCTTCACCATGTGGATGGCTGGTGCGGGGGTAAAGCCCGGCTTCACTTACGGAGCAACCGATGACTTTAGCTATAATATCACGGAAAATCCGGTACATGTCCACGATTTTCATGCGACCCTTTTACATTTGATGGGAATCGATCACGAACGCCTGACCTTTAAAACTCAGGGACGACGATTCCGATTAACCGATGTACATGGGCAGGTGGTGAAGGAGGTTTTAGCGTAGTTGGATATCCACATATTGAATCAGTAAAGATATTTATTTGATGGACTTAGCATTGTTTTTTGGGCGTTTTCATCCCCTGGTAGTACACTTGCCGATTGGTTTTTTGTTATTAGCCGGTGTTTTAGAGGGGTTATCCGTTCTCTATCCGCACAAGTTTAAAAATATGAATAGGGCAACCAGTATCGCCCTGTTCTGTACGGGGCTTACCGCTCTTTTTGCCGCTTTTTTCGGCTACTTGCTGGCCCGGGAAGGGGGCTACGATGCAAATATACTATTGTGGCATAAATGGTTAGGTATAGCCTTAATTCCGCTTTCTTTTCTGGCCTGGGCTATGAAAGCAGAGCGCATTGCCCTTTCCACAAAAAATTCCGCCTTAGTTATCATTTCTCTAGTAGTCTTAGTATCCATCACGGGGCACTACGGAGGCAAATTAACCCATGGTAGCGATTATCTGTTGGTTTATGCCCCCAGGTTTGTACAAAAAATAGGCGGAATGGAGATGGGTCAATCAGGCCATGTAGCAGCATTACCGGATCAAGTTGATTCCATTGCGGTCTACAAACACCTGATAGCCCCAACGCTGGAAAAGAAATGCTATGCCTGTCACAATGAAACCAAGTCAAATGGAGGTTTATTGCTAGCCACCACCGAAGGTCTTTTTGAAGGCGGGGATTCGGGACCCGCGTTGATGGTCGGCCAGCCCTTTGATAGTCCGATCTTCTTGCGTACGATTTTACCGCAAAGGGATCAAAAATTCATGCCTCCCAAAGGCGAACCTTTGACCTATGGAGAAACAAAAATATTGCAGTGGTGGATTGAATCAGGCGGAGACCCCCATGCTAGAATTACGGATACCGAAGTGCCCGCAGAAATCCAAAAGCTACTGTTAAATGATTATGGCATTGACACTAAGCCTAAACCCTATTACGAAACCGTCGTCGTTGCACCTTTATCTATTGCGCATAGGGATAAATTGCAATCAAATGGATGGAATGTCCGGCCCTTAGGCGGCGAGGTAGCTACTTTGGAGGTAAGCTTGGCAGATAAAACCATCACTTCCGAGCAAGTAGCCCTTTTAGCAGTCGCTGCGGAGCAGATTACCTGGCTGGATTTAGCCAATAAGTCCGTTGCCGACGAAATGCTTCAAACGATTGGGCAATTAAGTAACCTCACGCGTCTGGAACTAAATAATAATCCCATTACGGATCAGGGCCTACAACAGGGCCTACAGGAGCTCCAACATCTGGAGGTCTTGAATATGTATGGTACGCAAATTACGGATGCCAGCATTCCGATTATTGCCAAAATGAAATCCTTACGTCGTATTTATTTGTGGCAAACGGAAGTAAGTCCGGCCGGGATGCAGCAACTGGAGACAGCTTTGCCGAACTTGAAAATTATTGGCGGATTACAATAGTTAGCAATGAAGCAGACCCATGAGGGATGACTCCATATTTTTCTAAGGAGTATCGCCTAAGGGAAGCGATAAACCAGCCCTAAGTCAGCAAAATGAATAAAGGCAAAATTGTAGACCTGATCCACGTCTGCGCCACCCTCAATAAATCGGTAGCCCGCTTTTAATTGCAAGCCTTGGTCCGACAGATCATACAAAATACCACCAAAGATATCTTCCGCTCTTCCTTGTGGTCCAACCAGAGCATCTCCTTTCAAGAGTAAAGCTAGCTTAGTAGTAGGAGCGTATTTAAAATTAAAACTGATCAGAGGGACAAATCCTAAATCGGTATCTTCGGCCTCCAGATTATTTTGCCGTAAGGCTATCCGGGCATCCCTAAGCAGTAGGCTAGCTCCCACATCGAATACGACCTTAGGTCGGTCTACCAGGCGGTACCGATAACTGAATCGATAAGTGTTGAACTCATACTTTCCATCAATTCCTGCGCCACTAAAAGTAGTATTTGCAAAACGGATGGTTTCTAGCTCAGCCTCCTCATAGGTTAGCTGTAATGGTGCGGCCGTTAGCTCAAAGCTATGTTTGTCCTTCAGTAAGTAAGCCAACTCCACTCTGATAAAGGCCGAAGCCTGTGGCGTAAAATCATTGTGTAGAGAAAAAAGCGTTCCGCGCTCACTATCTCCGTTGGGAACGCGTACATCATTGTACTGTGAAAATGTCAGCCCAGATTCAACGCCAATACTGAATTGACCGAGAGCATAGAAAGGGAAAAGCATTAGAAAGACCAGGGAACTTGAGCGCATAGAATAAATTTTTAGAGGCTTTTGTACCTCTAAAAAACGGCCGTAACTATCAGATGTTCGAAGGATGAAAGCCTCGTCTATTCAGGATACTATTCTGTCTAAAGCCTCGAATCGTCTGGCAAGCATCCTATTATGCAGGGTGTTTTGCGCTTGGATTTGGGCTTGCACTTATACTTACTGGTTAGTTACTACTGCGTAGGTCTTAGGGGACTTTCCTTTCGGGAAAATCCATATAAAACCTTATTTTAGGGTCGTCCATTAATAGAAGCGGTCTTAAAAAGCTTGTAGGTTCTGGCAAAGCTCAATTTGAGATACGTAGCCAAAGTTACGGATCGAAAATTAGCTGCCGTCCAGGTCCTATAAGACTTTAAGAATCAGCGAACTGAAAAAGTTTAAATCGCTTCATAGTCGAATAAAAATCAATTACCAACAATGCATTTTAAATTCACCCTCACATTATTATTGGCTACATTCTCTTTATGCGCCTTTGCGCAGGAACAGGTCACGGCAGAAGACTATCAGCAGGCAGCAAGTCAGCTTTACCTTAATACGGCTCCCTATATTGATCGGATGAATGTCCAACCCACCTGGGAGTCGGATGACCAATTTTGGTATCGCAACCTGGTGGAGGACGGAAGGGAGTATGTACATTACGATATCAAAAAGAAGAAAAGAAGCACCTTTGATTCCAAAGAAGCGTTAAATGCCATGCTGGTGGAACAGCCAGCAGAGCCCCGGTACAATCGGCGCACAGAAATCTTATCCCCCGATCAACAAAAAGTGGTATTCATTCGGGATTGGAATCTGTGGATGCGGAACTTAGAGACGGGAGAAGAAAAACAGCTGACTAGTGATGGTATTGAAAATTATGGCTACGCGACCGATAATGCCGGCTGGCGACAAAGTGACAAACCGGTGGTATTATGGTCACCTGATTCCAAGAAAATTGCGACCTTCCAACAGGATCAACGACACGTATCGGATATGCACTTGGTAACAACTAATGTCGGTGCCCCCACCTTGAAAAGTTGGAAATATCCCTTACCCGAGGATGAACAAATCATTCAGATCGAACGGGTTATTATCGAAGTAGAAAAAGGGAAAACGATTCGGTTGAATATACCGTCGGATGCTCGGCGGGGTACCCTCTGCGATGATATTTCCTGTACGGGCGTTTTTGATGACAATCAATGGATCGATGATGGGCAGGCGCTGGTTTTTGTCTCCTCTTCCCGGGACCATAAGGTAGCACAACTCAGAATAGCGGATGCCAATACCGGAGAAGTCAGGGATATATTAAAAGAGGAAGTAGCCACCCAGTACGAATCCGGGCAGGGGGCCATCAATTGGCATTACCTGGAAGAAAGCGACGAGGTCATTTGGTATTCGGAACGCGACAATTGGGGCCACTTATACTTATACGATGCACAAAGTGGACAGCTCAAGCATCAAATCACCCAGGGAGACTATGTGGTAACCCGCCTGGAACATATCGACGAGCAAGCTGGTGTCTTATTCTTCGAAGCGAACGGTCGGGAAGCGGGACGCAATCCCTACTTTAGTCACCTTTACCGGGTGGATATATCTGGAAAGAACTTTACACTACTCACACCGGAAGATGGGAATCACCGCATCCAGTTTTCTCCCAACTACCAATACTTTGTGGACAACTATTCTCAACCGAATGTACCGCCCGTTTCTGTAATTCGCGATCGGAAGGGTAAACTAGTGGAGACCCTGGAGAAAACCGATATTTCGCGCCTGACGGCAAAAGGCTGGAAAGCGCCCCGTCCGGTTGTCGTGAAATCTGCCGACGGAAAATACGACCTTTATGGTTTGATGTTCACACCCAAGAATTTAGATCCGACTAAAAAGTATCCCATTGTCAATTACGTCTATCCGGGTCCGCAGGGTGGGAGTGTGGGCTCCTGGTCTTTCAGTGCGGGTAGAGGCGATCACCAGGCGTTGGCGGAATTAGGCTTTATTGTCGTATTGATTGAAGGAAGTTGTAATCCAGGGCGTTCCAAAGCTTTTCACGACGAGTGTTACGGCAATATGTCGATCAATACGCTACCCGATCAGATATCAGGTATTCAACAGTTAGCCCAGGAGTATCCCTATATGGATTTGACCAGGGTTGGCATCTGGGGGCATTCCGGAGGCGGTTTTGCCACGGCTACCGCCTTATTCAAGTATCCTGATTTCTATCAGGTGGGGATTTCAGAATCTGGGAATCACGACAACCGGAACTACGAAGATGACTGGGGCGAACGCTACATCGGCAGGATAAAAGAAGTAGAGGGTATCAATAACTACGAAAAGCAGGCTAACCAGCTTTACGCCGAAAATTTGCAGGGCAAACTACTGCTGGTCCACGGAGGGATGGATGATAATGTGCCTCCTTATAATACCTATCTGGTGGTGGACGCGCTGATTAAAGCCAATAAAGATTTTGACCTGCTTGTCTTCCCCAATGCTCGACATGGCTACGGAGCTGACCGCCTGTATATGACCCGTAAGCGATGGGATTATTTTGTGAAACACCTCAAAGGGCTGGAACCCCCCAGCACTTATAAAATCGAATATAACCGGGATCCACGACTTTCGCGAACTTAGGCTTATAAGTGCTTAGCCGGTGTACTGGTGGCCGATCGGCCCCAAAAAAGCCAGCACCTTATTACAGACTCAATATGGGCAACCTACTTATTGCCTTAACGGTCAATCAAAAATAGCATCCCTTGATAGTAACCATAAAACCGGTTCGGCAGATTACGAAAGTCTGACCTTTGCGGCGTTTTCGAACCTGTCAAAATGGGAAAAGATAAAATGGCTTGGCGATATCATTAATCATACCTAAATACCAAAATCATGCCTAAACAGCTCCTGACCCTTATTGCTATCTTAAGCTTCAATGGAAGTTTAACGGCCCAAAACTTATCCGATATTTTTATTGGGGTGGATACGCTTTATATGCCCGGCGCCGCGCCCGGTAATTTGTTAGGTAGTCAGCCGGAGCTTAGCCCTGTTGTGTCGAGTAGCCCCTGCGAAACGCCCCAATTACATTATGCCATGGCTACCGAATATGAAAGTGGTCGGGTTATGGCGATTGGGCATGAGTCCCTTCTATCGGATGGGAGTATTGACTTTAATGATAATCTGGAATTTGTTACTAAAGCCATAACCTGGCTAAACCCCGGCAATAAACGGATCTCTTTAAAAGAAGGGTGGATCAATGCGGGAAATTCCAGTCGATTACAAATTGCTTTGGCCGACCAGGGTTACACCTTTAATACTTTGAATGGTGCCATCACCAGCACCGATCTGGCCAATACGGATATACTGATTTTTGGGAATGACTGGAATGGGGGACAGCCCTATACCACTACCGAATTATCGGCCATTGATGTTTTCGTGGCCAATGGCGGGGCCGTCTTTATTGCCGGCCTGGGTTGGAGCTGGCCGAAAGGATTAAGTCAATATCCCATGAATCAGGTCGCCCAATTGTTTGGTTTTGAATACGGGACGGATGTCATTAGGGACCCTGCCTTTAATATCGATGGTGCCCCCAAACTCTATCATTTTTTTCCGGCGAATCTCAATACAACCCAAAGCCCCTACTGCCCTTCACCATTTTTAGGGACTAACCTGGCAAGAGGGGAAAGCTTAAGGGTGCTCAGATTGGCGGTTTCAACCACGGGAGCGTTTACGCAGCAAAACGGTGGGGTGAACGCCACCCAGTTGCTTGTGGAGCAGTGGTTAGCCACAATCAATGAGCTGTATGGAAGGGAGTACTGTGTACGATTCGAACTGATTCCCAATAACAATCTGGTCATCTTCTCGGATCCGGCTACCGATCCCTGGGCCACCTTACCGCCTGGGTCGGGGGGCTGCACGAATGCAGACCTTATATTAAGTCAGCAATTCGAGGTGTTTAATAATGTTATTGGTTCGGCTAATTATGATATCAGTCACGTCATAGCGGGATCTTCTTTTGGAGGGGGCTGTGCCGGTAGTTTACAGACGGGGTTGTCCGGGGGGCTGGATATACCCGTAACGAGGCACGAAATTGGGCATCAGCTGGCGCAATCTCACACTATAAATAATAGCGGTAATAATAATTACGAACCAGAAAATGGGGGCTGGACGATTCAGGGCGGTAATGCACAGGGGTACGCGCATGCGGTGTCTTTTCATCAATTGGCTCACTTTTTACGGAACAGTGTTCCTCTCGTTGGAGAAAAAGTGCCTACGGGGAATACCATTCCCAGCGTAGACGCCGGTCCAGATGTGGTTGTTCCGAAAAGTACTCCTTTTACCCTTACCGGAATAGCAAGGGATCCGGACCCGAATGATAGTCTGACCTACGTTTGGGATAATATGAATCGTGGTATCGCTCAAGGTATCCCGGTGGCGGACGATACTCAGGGGGCATTGTTCATGCGCCTGCTCCCTGCTACCAGTGCTAGCCGGACTTTTCCCCGGATGAGTGATGTGATTACCAACAAGGATGTAAATGAACAAGAACAGCTTCCCACGCAGCCCCGGATCCTGGATATTCGACTTACTGTAAACGATCATCACAAAATGGTCTACCAGGGAGAATTAATTAATGCAAGTGGTGTTCATTCCGACGATGTACAGGTGGTCGTGGCGGATGCGGGCCCCTTTAGGGTCACCAGCCAAAACGTACCCGATATAATTTATACCGGAGGTACTGAGCAGACGGTTACCTGGTCCGTGAACGGAACGGATGCGCCACCCATTAATACGCAGAATGTAGAAATCAGTTTGTCAACGGATCGTGGCTATACTTATCCGATCGTTCTTGTCGAAAGTACCGAAAATGATGGATCTGCCCGTGTGAAGATACCCAATATTAATACGGAGCAGGCCCGAATAAAAGTGGCAGCAGTAGATAACGTCTATTTTAATCTCAACACCCAGGACTTTGAAATAAGACAGGATATCACCCGCACTGCTAATGAATTCAAGCCTTTTGCTGTTAATATTTATCCCAATCCTGCCCAGGCCTTTATCCAAATGGAGGTTCCCGCTAAACGCAATTTCCGGGCGCAGTTGTATGATGCAAGTGGCAGGGAATTAGTGAATCAAATGAATAATGGCTATTTTGATATTTCTACTTTCTCCGATGGGACCTATCTGATAGTAATTACGGACCTGAATACCCTGGAAAAGGTCAGCAAAAAGATAGTGGTGGTGAAATAAAGATTGGGTAATACTTTGAACGTTTAATGATTGCTATTTATGAAGTTGAAAATTCATGCAAAAGAAATGGAGGAGGTCTTGTATACGCTTTTCCGGAAGTACGCTTTTACGGAAGCTAAAGCGCAGACCCTGGCCAGGGTGCATACCAACAGTTCCTTACACGGAGTGTATTCACACGGGATCAACCGGGTTCCGCTTTTTATTGATTATGTGAAGAAAGGAATCATTAAGATTGGTGCAGAGGCAGAAAAAGTCGCCTCCTTCGGAAATATAGAAAGATGGGATGGTCATTTCGGACCCGGTGTAATCAATGCGATAAAGTGTACCGACCGGGCGATAGCATTAGCGAAAGCCCAGGGAATGGGGCTGGTTGCCCTGCGCAATACTAACCATTGGATGCGGGCCGGTGCTTACGGCTGGCGAGCGGCAAAGGAAGGTTGTATCGCCATTCTGTTTACCAATACCCAGCCGAATATGCCCGCCTGGGGCGGGCGGGATAGCCGGGTCGGAAACAATCCTCTGGTAGTCGCTATCCCCAGAGCAGAAGGCCACGTAGTATTGGATATGGCCCTGTCCCAGTTTTCCTTCGGTAAGATCAATGAATATAAGCTAAAGGGGGAGCCATTACCTCATCCCGGAGGCTGGGATGAAGAAAATAAACTCTCTAAAGATCCTGAAAAAATCTTAGTGAAAGAACGCGGTCTACCTATTGGCTACTGGAAGGGGTCTGCCCTCTCCATGGTGTTGGATATGTTAGCTACCTTGTTGTCGGCAGGTAATTCTACCTATCGGGTAGGGCTGGAGGAGCAGGAAACGGGGCTTTCGCAAGTCTATTTATGCATAGACCCCGGGGGCTTCTCTGATCAAGATCTTCAGAAGAAACTGTTAAATGAAATTATTAATTACACCCATGATGTAGCCCCCATGCAAGCGGGAGCCAGCACCTATTATCCGGGAGAACGGGCCCTGCAGAATAAGGAGCAAAATACAAAAGAGGGAATGCAGGTAGACGAAAAGATTTGGCAAGAAGTATTACAGTTATTAGCGTAGCTGGTGTAAGTAGGTTGCCCATATTGAGTCTGTAATAAGGTGCTGGCTTTTTTGGGCTAGTTCGAGGCGCAAAAATCGCGGATAGCCTAGCTATCCAAGGCTTTTTGCAACGAAGAAATCGCCCCAAAAAGACGCAGATTATTGC
>DATFKA010000078.1:0-33553 GCA_035268885.1 Saprospiraceae bacterium | reverse complement strand
TGACGGCATCTTTTTCACCTACTCTGCGTTAAAAACTGCTACTGGTGTTAACCACACGCAGTTTTTGCCTTGATTAGGCAAAAAATCTGCTCGGTCAAAATCTAAACTTCAATATTGTGAACTACTTAAGTAGGTTGCCCAATTAAATCAAGCAATAATCTGCGTCTTTTTGGGGCGATTTTTGCGCCTCGAACTAGCCCAAAAAAGCCAGCACCTTATTACAGACTCAATATGGGCAACCTACTTAGTAGAAAAAGTAAAATAAAACAAATAGTTCCAAAAAACGCAAAATGACTACAATTTAGACTAAGGGGGCAGTACAACCCTTGTCTCAGCTACATGCCACAAAAACAAAAAAGCACATCCCAGATTGCTCCAGATGTGCTCTTTTCTTTGTAGCGGCGGTCCGCCTGAGGCGGAAACCTACGTCCTTCGGGATACTCAGATCAAATTAGCTCTGATCCACGCTCTCCCTTTTCCCCCTTTCAAGGCTTTCTCCCGTCGCATCGCTGCAGCGCGCGTAGAAAATCGTTCTGAATACACTAATCGCCAGGGCCGGTAGCGTTTGGTGTAGCCATCGCCTGTTTCATTATGACTTTTCATTCGTTGATCTACATCCTGGGTGTGACCAATGTAAATCTTATCATGAGCTTCTGAATACAAAACATAGGTGAAATACATAAATAGCAGCTTTAAAGTGAGCCGCTAATTAGGAGCGCTAATGGAAGGGTAAACAAAAAAGCACATCCCAGATTGCTCCAGATGTGCTCTTTTCTTTGTAGCGGCGGCAGGACTTGAACCTACGACCTTCGGGTTATGAGCCCGACGAGCTACCAACTGCTCCACGCCGCGATTTTTAATTGGAAGACAAATATACAGACCATTTTGGTACATCGCAAGGCCTATGGAAAAAATTTTGTAAAAACCAGGCAAACACCCCCATTTACCTCCTTTATTCTTGCCTGCTCGGGCCATCCATTTTCCGGCTCATCTTGTTTATTTAGTATCAGCTGCTTATTTTTAATAAATTTGCGGCGAAATTTCGCCCTTTGCGCAAGCAAGTCCATAACCAAATACCAGCTCTGAAGAAGCTCAACTACACAAAACCAAACTATGCAAGAAGTATTTATCGTCTCCGCCGTACGCACCCCCCTGGGAAGCTTTGGGGGAGTCCTATCCAGCCTGAGTGCCATCCAGCTTGGTAGTACCGCCATCAAAGGTGCGCTGGAAAAAGCCAAAGTTGATCCCCGCGAAGTACAGGAAGTATTAATGGGTAATGTCGTCAGTGCCAATCTGGGTCAGGCACCGGCCCGCCAGGCAGCCCTGAACGCAGGGATTGGCCAGAATGTGCCCTGTACGACCGTCAATAAAGTCTGCTCCTCGGGAATGAAATCCGTGATGTTTGCCGCCCAGAGTATTATGCTGGGCCACAATGACCTCATGGTCGCCGGCGGTATGGAGAGCATGTCTAATATACCTTATTATATGCCTAAAGCCCGCTGGGGGGCTAAATACGGCCATACCGAACTGATCGACGGCCTGGCCAAAGATGGCCTGACCGATGCTTACGACGAGGTCGCCATGGGCGTCTGCGCGGATACCACCGCTGAGCAATACAAAGTCAGCCGAGAAGCCCAGGATGAATACGCTATCAATTCTTATAAGAAGGCCGCCGCCGCAACCGAAGCGGGCATTTTTGCCAGAGAAATCATTCCCGTCGAAGTACCCCAGCGTAAAGGCGATCCGCTACTCGTCAAAGAAGATGAGGAATACAAACGCGTGAAATTCGAAAAAATCCCGCAGCTGCGCCCGGCTTTCTCGAAAGACGGTACCGTTACGGCAGCGAACGCCTCTACCATTAACGACGGGGCCTCTGCCCTAATACTGGCCAGCGCCAACAAAGTAAAAGAGCTGGGACTTCAGCCCGTGGCACGTATCGTCTCCTTCGCCGATGCGGCTCACGAACCGACTTTCTTTACTACGGCACCCACTAAGGCGGCTCCCAAAGCACTGGAGCGCGCGGGCCTTTCCTGGTCAGATATTGATTTTATGGAAGTCAACGAAGCCTTTGCCGTGGTGCCGATGGTCTTTGCGCAGGAACTCAAGCTCGACCCCGAAAAAATAAACGTCTACGGCGGTGGAGTCTCTCTGGGTCACCCATTGGGGGCTTCGGGTGCTCGTATTATTACTACTCTGAATACCGTGCTGCACGACAAGGCGGCCAAATACGGTCTGGCTACCCTGTGCAACGGCGGCGGTGGTGCCAGTGCGATTGTGATTGAGAAAGTTTAATCTAGCCAAGCATCAGGGACGAAGCAAGAGCTTCGTCCAAATTGACACTTAATTTACACATTTTCGGACCTGGGACACATCCATTTTTGGATTCTCATGTTAAAAAACCGTAGCTTTGTGGCCGATTTACGGAGCCATGGGGTGCCCAATTTTTGCTAATCTAATTTAAGCTTGACTTAGGATGAATATAAGCACTTTTTACGATCAATTCGCCAATAGACATATTGGCCCCAACGAAGCAGAATTAAAAGAAATGCTGGAGGTGATCGGCGTGGAATCGCTGGATCAACTCATCGATGAGACCGTCCCGAATACCATTCGGAGCGAAAAAGCACTGGACATCCCCGAAGCTATGACCGAGTACGAATACCTAAAAGAGCTGAAGGATACTTCCCGGCTCAATAAAGTGTTCAAGAATTATATCGGATTGGGTTACTACAATACCTTTACGCCCTCCGTTATTTTGCGCAATATTTTCCACAATCCTGGATGGTATACGCAGTATACGCCCTACCAGGCGGAGATTGCCCAGGGGCGACTGGAAGCGCTACTTAATTTTCAAACGATGGTCAGTGACCTGACCGCGCTGCCCATTGCCAATGCTTCCTTGCTAGACGAAGGAACGGCCGCGGCTGAAGCCATGGCCATGTTCTACGGCCTGAAGAACAAGCGCAACAAAGGCGAAGCAATCAATAAATTTTTGGTGTCGGATAAAGTACTCCCCCAAACCCTGGAAGTACTGGAAACCCGCGCCCAGCCACTAGATATTCAAATTCTGGTGGGTGACATCACCCGTATGGAGATGGATGAAAAAACCTTTGGTATTTTACTTCAGTATCCCGGTGCCGACGGTGAGGTGGTGGATTATCGCGCCCTTACGGAAAAAGCCAAAGCGGAAGAGATCTACGTAACGGTAGCTGCCGACCTGCTTTCCCTTACTCTGCTAACACCTCCCGGAGAATGGGGTGCGGACGCGGTGGTAGGAAATACGCAGCGCTTTGGTGTACCTATGGGCTTTGGCGGCCCCCACGCTGCCTACTTTGCTACAAAAGATGATTTTAAACGCCAGTTACCCGGCCGTATTATCGGCGTCTCCGTAGACAGCCAGGGCAACAATGCCCTACGTATGGCACTACAAACGCGCGAGCAACATATCCGCCGGGAAAAAGCGACTTCAAATATCTGTACCGCCCAGGCTCTGCTGGCCATCATGGCGGGTATGTACGCAGTTTATCACGGTCCAAAGGGGCTGAAAGCCATTGCCGAACGGGTACATCAGTCGGCACGTCTACTCGCTAATCGTCTGGAGCTTTTAGGCTACAGCCAAACAAACCAATATTTCTTCGACACCCTTACGATCGAAGTGGATCGCGAGACCCTGGATAAGATCAAACTGGTCTCTATGGTCCAGGAAGTGAATTTCTTCCATACGGAAAGTACGGTACAGATTAGTCTGGATGAAACTACGCTACCCGGAGATATCGACCAGATCGTCGCTATTTTTGCGGAAGCGAAAGGAAAAGACCCCGTAACTGTTCAATTAGAAGATGCTAATCTACAATTGCCGGACGCCCTACAACGGGAAAGTGACTATATGACCCATCCGGTCTTCCAGCAGTACCAGACGGAAACCAAAATGATGCGCTACATTAAGCGCCTGGAAAATAAGGATCTCTCGCTCATGCACTCCATGATTGCACTGGGTAGCTGTACCATGAAACTAAATGCGGCTACCGAACTGATCCCGGTAAGCTGGCCCGAATTTGCGAACTTACACCCCTTTGCGCCGATTGATCAGGCCGCCGGGTACAAGAAGATCTTTACCGAGCTGGAGCAATGGCTGAGCGAAATCACAGGTTTTGCCGCCTGCTCTCTACAACCTAATTCCGGTGCCCAGGGAGAATACTCTGGCTTATTGACGATCCGCGCCTATCACCTGGCTAATGGCGATACTCAACGGAAGATTGCTCTGATCCCCTCTTCTGCCCACGGTACTAATCCGGCAAGCGCCGTTATGGCAGGAATGAAAGTAGTGGTGGTCAAATGCGACGATCAGGGGAATATTGATCTGGAAGACTTGAAAGCTAAAGCAGAGAAACACAGTGAGGAGCTGGCGGGCCTAATGGTTACCTATCCATCCACGCACGGTGTTTTCGAGACCGCCATTAAAGATATTTGTGATTTAATCCACGAACACGGCGGTAAAGTATATATGGACGGCGCCAATATGAATGCGCAAGTTGGACTGACCAGCCCCGGTGCTATCCACGCCGACGTTTGTCACCTGAACTTACACAAAACCTTCGCTATCCCCCACGGTGGTGGTGGTCCCGGAATGGGGCCCATTTGTGTCAACGAAAGCCTGGCGCCCTTTTTGCCTAAGCATAGCATGGCCCACACCGGTGGTGAGCAAGGCATCAAAGCCGTATCGGCCGCCCCCTGGGGCAGTGCCAGTATTTTGCTGATCTCTTACGCCTACATTAAGATGCTGGGCGCTAAGGGACTGACCGACGCGACCAAGTACGCGATCCTGAATGCGAATTATATCAAATCGCGTCTGGAAAATAATTACGACGTGCTATACGTAGGAGAGAATGGCCGCTCGGCACACGAGTTGATTTTGGATCTGCGCCCGTTTAAGTCGCTGATCAGTGCCGAAGATCTGGCTAAGCGCCTGATGGATTATGGCTTCCATGCCCCTACCCTTTCCTTCCCGGTGGCCGGTACCATCATGGTGGAACCAACCGAAAGTGAAAGCAAAGAGGAGCTGGACCGTTTCTGTAAAGCGATGTTGAGTATCCGTGAGGAAATTGACGAAATTGCTCGCGGTGAAGCAGACGAAACGAATAATGTGCTGCACAATGCACCACACACCGCAGCAATGGCAACGGCCAATGAGTGGAACTTCCCTTACAGCCGGGAAAAAGCCGTCTATCCAATGCCTTACCTGCACGAAGGCTATAAATTCTGGCCGAGTGTAGCACGCATTGACCAAAGCCGCGGCGATCGCAACCTGATTTGTACTTGCCCGCCGCTGGAAAGTTACGAAACCACTGTTTAGGGCTTAGAGGTTAGGGGCTAGCGTTTGCCAGCCCCTAAACCCTAAACCTTAAACCCTAAACCAAACAAGATGATCGTAGTCACCGGAGCCGCAGGATTTATTGGAAGTTGTACCGTCAGCATGCTCAATGATCAGGGCATCGAAGATATTATTGTCGTCGATGAATTCGATCGGGAAGATAAAAATGTCAACCTAGAGGGTAAATCTTTCAGGGCTAAAGTACACCGCGACCATTTCCCGGGCTGGCTTTGGGAGAATTTCGCCCGCGTGGAATTTATCTATCATCTGGGTGCTCGCACGGACACCACGGAACAGGACGAGACTATTTTTTGGGAATTGAATTTGGATTACTCTAAGACGATCTGGGTGCTGTGTACGCAGCATAATATCCCGCTGGTCTACGCTTCCAGTGCGGCTACTTACGGTCTGGGAGAACGAGGTTACAAAGATCGACATGATATTATCAAGGATTTGGAGCCGCTCAACCCTTACGGTCGTTCCAAGAACGATTTTGATATTTGGGCGCTTGCGCAAAAAGAGCAACCTCCCTTTTGGGCGGGATTGAAATTCTTTAATGTATACGGTCCCAACGAATACCACAAAGGTCGTATGGCCTCGGTGATCTTCCACACCGTCCGTCAAATTAAAGCGACGGGGGGTATGAAGCTATTTCGCTCTCATAAAGAAGGGATTAAAGACGGAGAACAAAGCCGCGATTTCATCTACGTAAAAGATGTCCTGAATATTCTTTGGTTCTTTCATCAGCACCAGGAAGCCAGTGGTCTTTATAACGTCGGCACCGGAAAAGCGCGTACCTTTTACGATCTGGCGGCCAGCACTTTCCATGCTATGGACCTGGAACCCAATATTTCCTTTATTGACACCCCTGAAGATATCCGCGATACCTATCAGTATTTCACCGAAGCCGATATGGAGAAATTGAAGACAGCAGGCTACGAGCAGCCCTTTTACACTTTGGAAGAAGGGATTCGGGATTATGTGCAGGGGTATTTATTAGAAGAAAAGATATTTTAGGTGATTTATTGCGGATTCACTCCCTGATAATAGATCAGCATCCACTCCCCATCCATCTTGGCAAAACGGCGCACCATACCGTAGCTTCCTGATTCGTGCACCAAACGTTCGATCACCAGCTCGTCACTCACTGCTTGTAGTTCTCTCTTGAATTGGGTTCCTTGCAGGTCGATGGGTTTATTTATGACCCAATTCTCCTCGGTCCAGGTGAAGTTTTCGTTGTAATCTGGCTTATTCGCTGCATTATCAGGCACTCCTTTGATGGGGAAGGGAATATGTGCCCTTTGAAAATCTTCATCGGCATGAAAGCGATGGTAGAAATTTTCAAAATCGGCTAAATCTTCTCCTAAATTAAGGTTTTCCTGCGGTGGTGAGGATTGACAGGAAAACGCAGACAGGAGCAGTACGATACAAAGAATGGTATTTTTCATAATTAGCCTTTCGGAAATGATACATCATACATGACGAGAGATCAGTAACGATTATTGCAAAGCGGCCAGCTTTTCTGTCAGGCGTTCGAGCATAGCTGCCTCGTCGGGTCGGGCAGCAACTTCTACCTGATCAGCGCCCAGCACTTTGAGTTTAGCCGCGGTGGTTTGTCCAATGGCAACAATAATTTCAGCCGCGTTTAATTCGCACTTTTGAGCGTAAGCTTCGGCATTCATGGGACTGGTCAAGAGTAAGTAATCGCCCCGAACATCCCGCTGCGGCAGGCGAATCTCATTGGCATAGGCAATAAGATCTTCTACAATGACTTCTCCTTCCAAGAGTTTTTGAATGCTACGACGCGATTGTTGTGCTCGGACAAAAAGCACCCGTTGTCCAGCGGCTATTTTTTTAAAAGCGGCGGCTACCTCTTCGGGGCGGCCGTTCCCGGCGAAATCAGCGCTTTTACCAAATTCTTTAAGTGCGTTTAGGGTCCCGAGCCCCAATACTGCCACCGGCGTATTGAGCTTTTGACCACGGTCGCGCAGGGTGCGCATAAAATATTGCACTCCTTTTTTGCTATAAAAGAAAAGCCAATCGGCGGGAGGTGGTGTCCCAAACTGTACGGGAGTAAATTCAATAAGCGATTCGGCCCGCAGCTCCAGTTGGTGTTTTTGGGCAAAAGCCCGCACCGGACTATCGGATGCCAAAGATCTACTAATAAAAAGAGTCTTATCCATCCTTTAGGGCTTGCACTACTTGTTCTGCCAATTCAAATTGGGTACTGGAAGAAAGTTTAACCCGCTTGACCGCTCCATCCCAGGTCGGTGCATGGGCCGCCCAAACGTGGTAGTTTCCAGCCGCATCACGTTGGCAATAGGCCCCCAGTGGCATATGGCAACCGCCATCCAGTAACTTTAAAACCTTGCGCTCAACGTTCGTGACGCGGGAGACCTCAGGCTGGTGTAATTGTTTTACAATACGCCGGGTAGCCAGATCATCCGTCTTCGTTTGGTAACAAAGTACTCCCTGGGCGGGAGCAGGTACAAACTCTTTGGGATTAAATTTATTGACCACAAAATCACTCAGGTCCATTTCCAGTCGGGTGAGACCCGCTGCCGCTAAAAGAATAGCATCGAATTGTTCCTCCCGTAGCTTTTGCAAGCGGGTAGGTACGTTACCACGGATATCGTTCAGTGTAATATCGGGACGGAAATCCAACATTTGTGCTTTCCGACGGGCCGAAGAGGTCCCTACGATGGCTCCTTGCTTAAAATTAAATAGCTGATCCTTATCGACGGCTGATTTGCGTATCACGAGCCAGTCTGCCGGATCCTCCCGGTAAGAAACGGCCGTCAGTACCAAACCATCGGGTTGGGTCGTCGGCATGTCCTTCATAGAATGCACCGCCAGATCGACCTCCCCTGCCAGGAGTGCCGTTTCAATTTCTTTAGTGAAGAAGCCTTTCCCTTCGATCTTATCAAAACTCAGGTGTTGAATTTTATCGCCCTTGGTTTTGATGATCTTCAATTCGGAGTCGACTCCCTGTGCTTTGAGCAATTGCTGCGTATATTCGGCTTGCCAGAGGGCTAATTTACTACCCCGCGTGCCAATGATTACCTTTTGTTCCACGTTCCAATTATTTTCCTGCAAAGATAAGGGATAGAAAGTAAGACGCATCAAAATGAAAAAGTTATATCCAAAACTTGATCTTTTTTTACCTTTGCATTATGGAAGTAACGGTAAGTGTCATTGCTCAACTTGTAAACGGGACGATTGAAGGCGATCCCAATATGCCCATTAACCGTCCTAGCCGCATTGAAGACGGTGGGGAAGGCAGTATTTCTTTCTTTGGTAATCCTAAATACGAAGCCTACGTCTACGAAACGGATGCTTCGGCCCTGCTGGTCCCAGAGAGCTTCAAACCTAAAAAAGCCATTCAGCCTACCCTGATCAAGGTACCTGATGTCTACGCTGCCATTGCGACGTTACTCGAAGCCTTTGGTGCGGAGGCGCAGGCGCATCCAAGTGGCATATCTGACCGGGCACAAATTGCTAATTCTGCCGACCTGGGTCAGGAAATAGCCGTGGGGGCATTTTCCTGTATCGGAGAAAATAGCCAGATCGGAGATCAATCCATCATTGATGATCAGGTGTACATCGGCCGGAACGTGCGCATTGGCCGAAAGGTACGTCTCTTCAGTGGTGTCCGCATTCTGGATGGCTGTGAGGTCGGGGATGGTACAACCATTCACGCCAATACCGTGATTGGAAGTGATGGCTTTGGTTTTGCACCACAGGAGGACGGGAGCTTCAAAAAAATTCCTCAGCTGGGTAATGTCGTGATCGAAGATCGGGTAGAGATTGGTGCCAATTGTACCATCGACCGGGGTAGCATTGGCGCCACGGTCATCCGAAAAGGTGCCAAACTGGATAACCTCATCCAGGTCGCACACAATGTCGAAATTGGAGAACACACCGTTATCGCAGCCCAAACCGGCATTGCGGGCAGCACTAAAATTGGCAAGCACTGCTTTATTGGCGGTCAGGTAGGTTTTGTCGGCCACATTGAAATAGCGGATGGCACGCGTGTACAGGCCCAGAGTGGTATTATGTCTTCTATCAAAGAAAAAGGTACCGACTGGTTTGGCTATCCGGCTTTCGCATACCGGGATTATCTCAAATCTTATGCCCTGTTCCGGCAGCTCCCCAAGATCAGTAAAAAGCTGCGGGAGCTGGAAAATAAGCTTAATAAAAACGAGGACTAAGCCGAATAATGCTGCCTTTACTGTGGCTAATTGCGGCATTTATGCATATTTTTAGCTAATTTTGCCGCAATTAGCGCTTTGGAGTATATGGCTCCGGGCAGTAAACCATAATTACTCATCGTCTAGTGGCAAGTTCAAAAGAAATGAATCAACACACCATTAAGCAATCCATTTCCGTAAATGGCGTTGGCCTGCATACCGGTGCAAAAGTCACCCTTACATTCCAACCCGCTCCAACTAACCACGGTTACAAATTTAAACGTGTAGACCTGGAGGGACAACCCATCGTCAATGCCGATGTGAATCGCGTAGTTACGACACAAAGAAGTACCACCATCCAATCCGGAGAGGCTATCGTACACACCATCGAGCACATTATGTCCGCCCTGGCCGGATTGGAAATTGACAATATACTCATGGAGATTGACGGCCCCGAGGTACCCATTATGGACGGAAGTGCATGGCCCTTTGTAGAAGCGCTCCAAAAAGCCGGACGGGAAGTACAAGATGCCGCGCGCGACTATTTCGAAATCGAAGAACCCATCACCTACCGAGATGAAGAGACCGGTGTGGAAATGACGGCACTGCCAGCAGATGACTTTGAAATCATCACCATGATTGATTTCAATTCTCAAATCTTAGGGCAACAGTACGCCAGCCTCAATACACTCGAAAACTACGATAAAGAGATTGCTCCTTGTCGCACCTTCGTTTTCGTACGCGAAATAGAGGCCCTGATGGAGCAAGACCTAATCAAAGGCGGTGACCTGGACAATGCCATCGTCATTGCGGATCAAGCCATTAGTCAGGAAAAATTGGATAGCCTTGCCCAAAAACTGGGTAAGCCCTCCGTAAAAGTAGAACAGGAAGGTGTTCTGAATACGATCAAATTAAAATTCAAGAACGAGCCCGCTCGACATAAACTACTGGATGTGATTGGTGATACGGCTTTACTGGGTAAGCCGATTAAAGGACGTATCCTCGCGACTAAGCCTGGCCACCGTACCAATGTAGAATTCACAAAATTGTTAAAAAAACACTATCTTGAGCAGAGGAAACTCAAGGGAAAACCTAAGTATGACCCCAATCAGTCACCGGTTTTTGACCTGGTCAGAATTTCTGAGTGGCTACCGCACCGCTTTCCTTTCCTATTGATCGATAAAATCATAGAATTGTCGGATAAGCACGTGGTGGGGGTGAAAAATGTAACGTTTAACGAAGGTTATTTTCAGGGGCATTTTCCTAACAATCCGGTGATGCCGGGTGTTTTACAAATTGAAGCCCTGGCACAAACGGGAGGAATTTTAGCCTTGTCAACCGTTGAAGACCCCGGCAATTGGGATACTTACTTTATCAAGATTGACAAAACAAAATTCAAGCATAAAGTAGTTCCCGGAGATACACTTATCCTCAAGATGGAGCTTTTGGCACCGATTCGTAGGGGGATTTGTCAGATGCAAGCGACGGCCTACGTTGGCAACCGCATTGTATCCGAAGGAGAATTAACTGCACAAATTGTCAAGCGCTCTTAACATGAATCACCAAAGCTACATACATGCCGATGCTCAAATTGGAAAAGATGTAACCATCGGTCCATTCTCTTATATTGACCAAGATGTGGTGATTGGTGAAGGGACTTGGATTGGCCCTAATGTCACCATCTTTAGTGGTGCGCGTATCGGTAAAAACTGCAAAATATTTCCCGGGGCCGTGATCGCCGGTGAACCGCAAGACCTGAAATTCCAGGGCGAAGTCACCACTGTTGAAATCGGCGACCGAACCACTATTCGTGAATTCGTTACCATCAACCGGGGTACTTCCTTCGCCCAAAAAACGGTAGTGGGTAACGACTGCCTACTCATGGCTTACGTCCACGTGGCCCACGACTGTATACTTGGCGACCGGGTTATCCTCGCCAATAATGTTAATCTGGCGGGTCATGTGCACATCGAAGACTGGGCAATTTTAGAGGGCCTGGTGGCCGTACAACAATTCACCAAAATTGGTGCGCATAGTTTCGTAGCCGGTGGCTCACTGGTCCGTAAAAGTGTGCCCCCCTTCGTCAAGGCAGCCCGGGAGCCACTATCTTACGCCGGCGTAAACGCCATTGGCTTACGCCGCCGGGAATTTGATCAGGATATGATCAACCACATCCAGGACATCTACCGGATCCTCTACGTAAAAGGAGAAAACATCTCAAACGCCATCACCCACATCGAAGAGGAAATTGAGCCGAGCGATCACCGCAAACAGATTATCGATTTTATCCGTTCCTCCAAGGAGGGGATCATCCGCGGCTTTCAAAATATCAACGGCAATAGCAGCAAACACGTCAATGAAAGTACAACTGAGTCAGGTAGGTAAACGCTTTAAGTACGAATGGATCTTTAGGGGAGTCGATGCAGAATTTCAAAGTGGAAATTCCTACGCAATTCAAGGCCCCAATGGTTCCGGGAAATCCACCTTACTCAAAATACTCTCCGGTCATCTGAGTCCTTCCAAAGGCAAAATCTCTTTTTATCAGGATGGTCAGCCTATTGAAATCAATCAGGTCTATCAGTCGATCAGTTACGCCGCTCCCTACATCGACCTGATCGAGGATTTCACACTACGGGAAGCTATTCATTTCCACCAAAAATTTAAGCCCCTCCTCGATGGCCTGTCTACTCAGGACCTCATCCAGATTCTAGCTTTCGAAAAATCAGTCCATAAAGCAGTCAAATACTTCTCTTCCGGTATGAAACAAAGACTGAAGCTGGTATTAGCCCTCTGCTCCCGGGCCACTATAGTGCTGCTCGATGAGCCTGGTACCAACCTGGACAGCCAGGGCATTGAATGGTATCGAGGCTTAATAGAACGTTTCCACCAGGAGCGGTTATTAATTATTGCTTCCAATGTCCCGGCCGATTTTGACTTTTGCGATCAGCAATTGAATATTTTGGATTATAAAAAGAAGCGCTAAAGCACTTATTCTTCCTCCTCCGCAGTCATTTCTACCTGTAACTTCTCCATACCAATCCGCACTTTTCGTAGTCGGCGAATAATATCCATTTTTTCGCGTAAGCGATCTTTATTTTGTTGAATCTCTTGCTTGGCTCCCGCCAGGGTAAAGCCCCGTTCCTTCACCAGATGATAGATCAACTGGAATTGCTCCAGGTTTTCCCGGGTAAATCGCCGCTCCCCCTTGCTATTCTTATGCGGTTTGAGCAGGTCAAACTCCGTATCCCAAAAGCGAATGAGTGATTTGGAAACGTCAAATAGCTCCGCCACCTCAGAAATGGTATAGTATCGCTTCAGACTGTTATCATCAAATAGCATATTGGTGGTATTTAGCTCGCATCTAACAATTCCTGCAACAACTTATTCGCCGCCTTAGGATCCGCCTTTCCCTTGGAGCGTTTCATCAGCTGGCCCATAAAAAAGCCTAACAAACCTTTTTTCCCGTTTTGGTAGGCACTAACCTTACCCGGAAAATCGGCTAATACCTGTTTGGCAATCCCTTCCAGAAAATCAGAATCTGAGCTTTGAACTAGATTCATCTGCTCCGCCAGATCCGCCGGGTCTTGTCCGGGTTGCTCTACCAGTGCCGGAAACAGCCGTTGGTAAGCCGTGGTATTACTCACCTTATCCTCATCAATGAGGCTAATAAAGGCCGCCAATTGCCGGAAGGATACCGGAAAGTCAGCAATCGCTAGATTATTTTCCTGACAATGCGGAATCAGTTTATTAATCATCAGGTTACTGGCCGCCTTAAAATTTTTAGTTTTTTTGCATAAAGCAATAAAAGCTGCCGCCACCGGCGCATCGGCCGTCAGCAGAGTTGCGTCGTAATCGGGCAGATCGTATTCTTTGCGAAATAGTTCGTGCAGTTGCCAGGGCAGATAAGGTAGCTTTTTAGCGGAAGCCGCTATATATGCCTCCGATAGGACAATCGGCGGCAGGTCCGGCTCTGGAAAATAGCGATAATCGTGGGCATCCTCTTTTTCTCGTAAGGGAGAAGTACGCCCGGTAGCGGGATCAAAATTCAGGGTCTGCTGCCTAACGGTACCTCCTCCTTCAACGATCTGCTGCTGACGCTTGAATTCATAGGCGATCGCCTGGCGGGCGTAGCGCATAGAGTTCACGTTCTTGACCTCACAGCGATCCATCAAATACTCCGCTCCCCGTGGCCGGATCGACACGTTGATATCGCAGCGCATAGAACCCTGCTCCATATTCCCATCCGAAACGCCCAGGTAACGCACCAACTGGCGCATGCCACTCATAAAAGCGTCTACCTCCTCCGCCGAGCGCAAATCCGGCTCCGTGACCAGTTCTAACAAGGGAACCCCAGCACGGTTTAGGTCAATCATACTCTTTTTAGGGTCCAGGGTGTGGATCGACTTTCCCGCATCTTCTTCCATGTGGATGTGGTGAATATCGATACTGCGCCACTCCTCCCCTAGCTTAATGGGCAATGCGCCTCCGATACAGATGGGCGATTGATCCTGGGTGATCTGGTAGCCTTTCGGCAAATCCGCGTAGAAATAATTCTTGCGATCAAAGGTATTGCGAAGATTGATTCGGCAGCCCAGAGCTTGTCCCAGTCGCACGGCGTGGGCAATCTGTTCACTATTCACTTTCGGTAAAACTCCCGGATGGCCCAGGGAAACGACACCAACCTGGGTGTTTGGTGCGCGCCCGAAGGTCGTATCGTCGCTACAGAAAGCCTTACTTTTAGTGGCCAACTGTATATGTACTTCCAGACCAATAACGGCCTCGTATTTTTGATCACTCATATTATTTCATCTTATCGAAGCGATGAAGTTGTTTAAAAACTCCTCACTTGGCTACAAAATGGCCTTTCAAACGATTTATGGCGTGGCTTTCGCCTAAAAAACCAGGGCTGAAATTAAAAGCATAAAAATAAAAAAGAAAACAAAAACAATCCCATACAGATTATTCAATATCATGAATTTCACGCCCGTTTTGATTATTGCCTGCCGATATACCCGCTTCATCGCTATAAAAAGATATATAAGAATCAATGTAAAGGCAAATGCAATCCCACCTGGCCAGATATTGATCAGTAAATAAGCGGGCGAAGCAATAAGAAAAGCAAAAGCGTGGTAGTGAAAGGAGAAAATGAGATGCTCTACAAAGTAAAAGTCCCTACGAATGTATAGCAACTTCAGAATCAAGGCCAGGGCGGGCATCATTAGTAGGATCATCCAGGTGAGATTACTAATGAGGAAACCCACTAATTTATCCAAATTTCGGTATACGCGCAGAATCTGTCCTAAAGTAAACCGACCGATCCCGGATTGCACTTCTTTCGCTTCGATCACCTCGGAAATCGGATTAATTAGTAATTCCTCAAAATCAATTTTCTTTTCTACAAATACCAACTGACCATCCACGCGGTCTATAAATCGAAGATTGATCGTACCCTGCGCGCTATCGGTAATTCTACTTTGTAAGGAATCAACCATAGACCGGGTAATAGTGGTATCCTCTACGTAATGATTGGCTACCTGGACACCCACGGTGTCCAATTCTTCCGCAAATTGTAAATGAAAGGCGCGAGAATACTGGCCATTCTTCATCTTGGTAATGCTCTCTTCGATTGCATTATCTACTACAAAAGCAATGACGGCAAAATGGACCACAGCCATTACGAAGAAAAGCCGGATGGGTCGGAAATAAGTCTGGTGGCGACCTTTAAAGAATTCTTCGGTAAGTTTACCCGGAATGAATAGTGCGCCTAAGGTAAGAAAGAAACGAGACTCTAGATTGAAGACCGTTTCAAAAAACTCCGCCAGCAGGGTACGTAGTTTAATGCGCCCGGTCGTCTGTTTTTGACCACACTGCAAACAGTATTTAGCTTTGTCTGGCAATGCTGCCTGGCAATTCGGGCATTTTTTGGGTGCATCATCAATAAAATAGCCTTCCATAGTCTATTGATATTCAGGGTAATTGTTCCGCTTATCTAAAAATACAGATTTTTGGGAACAAGACCATCAATATTCTACGAAAGGCTCTCAAAAATAATATGTATGAAACTTAAATATGCTTTTAGACATTAACGCCTTAAGCACTTAGCTTACAATTTTGCACCATTATAGTTCAAAAAGTGGCCGTTAATATCAAAGTTAATAGCAAATTACGAATATTTTTGCACACTCGCCCCCATGGGGCTCCTAAATATACTGATTAAGAATATTTTCGTATAATTCTTGTTGACCACTGATCTGTTGGGGTTCCCCATACTCTGCGGCTAGCTTGGCTAATTCTTCCAGCGATAAATCACCTTTTTCGAAGGCCTGCCCAGCCTTTGAATCGAACGAAGCGTAGCGCTTATCGCGCATTGCCTGATAAGGAGACTGCTGCAGAATAGCATCGGCAGTCACCAGTGCCCGGGCAAAAACATCCATTCCACCGATGTGTGCGTGGAAAAGATCCACTAGGTCTGTAGAATTACGACGTAGCTTGGCATCAAAATTAATGCCGCCGCCCTGAAAGCCGCCTGCCTGTATAATAACCAGCATTGCCTCGGTCAGTTCGTAAATATTATTTGGAAACTGATCCGTATCCCATCCATTCTGGTAGTCCCCCCGGTTGGCATCGATACTCCCTATTGCATTGGCCGCTGCCGCAACGGTCAGTTCATGATCGAAAGTATGCTGCGCCAGGGTAGCGTGATTGACTTCAATATTAAGCTTAAAATCATCCAGAAGGTCATACTCCCTCAAAAAGCCCAGTACCGTAGCGGAGTCATAATCGTATTGATGCTTAGTGGGCTCCGCTGGCTTAGGCTCGATGAAGAAAGTACCTGCAAACCCCTGAGCCCGCGCATAGTCCTTGGCCTTGTGCAAAAACATCGCCAGGTGCTCTACTTCTTTATCCATCTTAGTATTAAGCAAAGACATATAACCTTCACGTCCTCCCCAGAAGACATAATTCTCTCCCCCCAATTTGATGGTAATATCCAGGGCATTTTTCACCTGAGCGGCGGCGTGTGCCACAACGTTAAAATCAGGATTGGTCGCCGCACCGTTCATGTAGCGAGGATTGGAGAATAGGTTGGCCGTTCCCCAAAGTACTTTCATCCCCGTTTCAGACTGTTTTTCCAGCGCATAATCCGAAATTGCATCCAGGCGGTTACGAAATTCCTTCAAATTAGGTCCTTCGTCTACGATATCTACATCGTGAAAGCAGTAATAATCTACTCCTAATTTGGTGAAGAATTCAAAAGCAGCGTCCATTTTGTCTTTGGCACGTGCTACCGCATTATCTTTTACATCCCAGGGAAACTGGCGGGTGCCTGGTCCGAAGGGATCGTTTCCGGTGCCACAGAAAGTATGCCAGTAGGCAACGGCGAAGCGAAAATGCTCCTTCATCGTCTTACCCGCTACTTTTTTATCAGCATCGTACCATTTGAATGCCAGGGGATTGTCGCTATCTCTACCCTCGTATTTAATCTTTGATATACCTTTAAAATATTCCATATTAATATTGGTTTGATAAATTTTAATTGATTTTTCTAATTCGGCCAGCAGAGGTGGCTGGGCCTAGGCCCTTTGTCTCTTCTAGGTCAGGGATCGCTCCAGCTGGACCACCCATCTGGCATAAGCGGCCTCGTAGGGAACCTTATCCGCCTGAGGCTCAATGGTTTTTAATACACTGATATTTTGCATGGCAGCTTCGGGGCTTGCATAGGCACCCACGGCCACTCCTGAGGCTTTAGCCGCCCCTACGGCACCGGTGGTCTCCACCACCTGGATCTGGCAGTCGGCCAGGGTGGCAATCGTCTCTGCAAAAATCACCGACTGAAACAGATTATCGTTTCCTACCCGCATGACACCAACGTCTAGCCCCATGTCCTTCAAGATCTTAATCCCATGGACAAAGGCAAAAGCAACCCCTTCCAATGCCGCCCGAAAAAGGTGGGAACGGTCGTGACGATTAAAATTCAAGCCACTAATTTGTGCTCCAATTTGCCGATTTTCCAGCACGCGCTCCGCTCCGTTTCCATACGGTAGTACGACGACGCCATCCGCTCCGATCGCTACTTGCGCGGCCAATTCATTGACCGCTTCGTAGCTCAGTTCTGCGCCTGCGATTTGCTTCATCCAGCTATTTTGGATACCCGCTCCGTTGATACACAAGAGTACACCAATACGGGTATTATTCTGTGTATAATTCACGTGGGCGAATCCGTTGACGCGTGATTTTGGATCGTAGACGGGCTTGTCCACTACCCCGTAGACCACCCCTGAGGTTCCTCCGGTAGCAGCCACTTCACCAGGGTTAAGTACATTTAGGGACAGCGCATTATTGGGTTGGTCACCCGCACGGTAAGTCACCGGTATACCCGCTTCCAGGCCCAGTTCGGCAGCGGCACTTTCGTGCAAAACACCTTGTGTAGAAAAGGTATCCTTTACCTCGGGAAACAGTTCTTTGGAGAAACCAAAATGGGATAGTACTTCTTCGGAAAGTTCGTTTTCCTGAAAATCCCAGAAGATGCCTTCCGACAGGCCAGATATCGTCGTACAAATCGTACCAGTCATTTTCATGGCCATAAAATCGCCCGGCAACATTATTTTATGGATTTTTGCGTAAGCCTCCGGCTCGTTATCCTTCACCCACTTTAGCTTGGATGCCGTGAAATTACCCGGTGAGTTTAGTAAACAGGAAAGACATTGCTCAGCGCCAATAGTTTCAAAGGCCTCCTGACCAATTTCTACAGCCCGACTATCACACCAAATTATGGATGGCCGGATCACTTCCTGGTTTTGATCCACCACCACCAGACCATGCATTTGATAACTGATCCCAATGGCCTGAATGCGCGCCGGATCTATCCGGCTTGTTTGGAGTAGCGCTTTGGTAGCTTCGCAAGCATATTGCCACCAGGCCTCTGGTGCCTGTTCGGCCCAGGAGGCCTCCGGAGCAGAGATCTCCATCTCCTGTGTAGGGGCTTTTACTACTTCTATCGTCCTACCGCTTTCTGCTTCGACGAGAGCTACCTTCACCGAAGAACTCCCAACATCATATCCGAGTAAATACATAGTAAAGTTTTGTCATTTGTCCAGTAAGTAATCGTTCAATATTATCTATATCCTATTTCAGGCCCTTTTGTGCTTATACTTCGTTAAAAAGCTTCGCTGTAGCTACGTTTTTTGCCTCGTAGAAGCCCAAAATTGCTCTGAACTAAATTTATACATAGAAGCGGTTTAAACTTTTTGGTTCGAGCGGTCTTAAAAAGCTTGTAGGTTCTGGCAAAGCTCAATTTGGGATGCGTAGCCAAAGTTACGGATCGAAAATTAGCTGCCGTCCAGGTTCTATAAGACTTTAAGACTCAGCGAACTGAAAAAGTTTAAATCGCTTCATAATAATGAACCATTACTTACCACAAATTAAGCATAAATTTCAGGAAACCGATAAAATCTCCGTATTCAATTGGGTCTCCCGGAGCGGTGCAGGGCCACGAGCTACGCAATCGATGGCGTCATTTTACTAAATATTGATTAAAAACAGGTCATGAGTCGTGATTTTCTTCAAAAAGGCAGAGATTTCCAAGCAACATAAGATCTCGATTAAACCTTTCGTTTTGAGTGTAGTCAAAATAAGAAAACGGAAACTTGCCCAATACAACGGACATTACAGACGAGCAACTGGTCGACCTGCTACAGGATCCCGAGAACAAAGAGCGTGGCTTCCGGCTATTAGTGCTGCGCTACCAGGAGCGTCTGTACTGGCAGATTCGAAAAATGGTCGATCACCACGATGATGCCAATGATATTTTGCAAAACAGTCTGATCAAGTGTTACCGGGGTATTGGTCGTTTTAAGCGACAGTCTCAGTTGTATACCTGGTTGTATCGGATCGTGACCAATGAGACTTTGACTTTTTTAAAAAAGCAAAAACGCCGGCGCGCTCAAAGAATTGATGATGAGAACCTCGCCCTGGCACATACGCTAAAAGCAGAGAGTTATTTTGATGCTGATCTGGCCCAGCAGTTGTTACAGGAAGCCGTCGCCAGACTACCTAAGAAACAATGTATCGTATTTCAATTACGCTATTTTGAGGAGAAAAGCTATCAGGAAATCGCCGCTATGCTAGGGGGGAGCATTGGCTCCTTAAAGGCCTCTTATCACCATGCAGTACGTAAAATTGAAGCGTATTTAAAGCAGTAGTTATTCACCAGAAAATTGTAGGCATGAAAGAAGAAAATAAAAAATCAGCGGTCCAGCAGGAATTGCAGTCAATAGCCCCCCAGCTGGCCCAACTGAAGGAAAAAAGTGTAAAGCAAGCACCGGACGATGTACCCCCTCGCTATTTCCGGGAGCTTCCCGATGATCTGTGGCAACGTATACAGAGAGGAGAAAAGACTACTGCCTCCTCTACTCCTAGCGAAAGCATCCTGGCCCTACTAAACGGTTGGTTACGCTCCCCACTGGCTATTGGTCTAACGGCAATAGTTATCCTATTGATTGGCGTCTGGGTCTTTAGTGAAGTCTCTCAGCCCAACTGGACTGTCCAAAAAGAAGACCAGTTGCAGCAGCTCCAGGAAATACCACAAGATGTTCTGTATGATTATCTGATGGAGCACATCTCTGAATATGAGACCGCCGATTTTGCCGGTTTTGAGCAAGCTCTACCCCTGAATGGCTTATTACCTATTGATTCGGACGAAGCGGCCCTGGACGAAATGATCGATGAATATTTAGAACAGGCGGAAAGCCTGAATATTAATGAATTCTTATAAAGAAGTTGTTCAAAGGAAAATTAAGTATAATGAAAAAGATAATAATCACCAGTCTTCTGTTTTCACTCTGCCTGGGTAGCCTTTGGTCACAGGGGCAAATGCCTTCGGGAGAACTCCGCCAACGACTAGAGGCCATGAAGGTCGCTTTTATTACCGAAAAAATTGGGCTTAGCCCCGAGCAGGCTCAGCAATTCTGGCCATTGTACAATGACTATCAGGACCAGCAGAAAGCCGTACGTAAAAAATACCAGCCCCAACAGCGTCTGCAACTGATGAGTGATGCAGAACTAAAAACGTATTTACGCAATAGTCTGGAGCAAGAAGCTGAATTACTGACGCTCAAAAAAGCCTTTTTTGAAACGGCGCAAAGCAGTATTTCGATCCGACAGATTGTCTTACTTCGAGAAGCCGAAAAAGAATTTAACAAAGAGGTATTACGACGTATGGTAGATCGCCAACGCAATGCGCGTCGCCGGCCAGGCAATAACAATTAGCGGAATTTTTCCACTGAGGAAGAGACCGATCCATCAATGAAATGCAAAGGGCTGGAAGTTTACGCATAATAATGCTAATTTTATTGGGTATATTGCCAATAACAAATTTAGCTATAAAAAATAAAGGCGCTAAGCTTTATGAGACAAGCCAACGACCCAGCCATACTTGCGCTCGCAAAGTACTTCGAAAAAAGTCAGCATCGGGGTACCCTGCCTTCCTTGTCCCTGGACGAATTTGAGGATCTTATCGCCCATTACGATGGCCAGCGCGCCTCTGAGCAAATCATGGAAGTCCTGGATTGTGCATTACAGCAATATCCCTATTCGGTATACTTTTACTTAAAAAAGGCAGATTTCTTACTGGCTCAAAACCGAACGGAAGAGGCACTGGAGGTGATTGACGATGCTGCCGGTCTATCCCCTGATAATTTTGAAGTACTGATTCTGAGCATTGAGGCCCTTACCCTGCTGGGGCAAATGGAACTGGCCGGTCGACTACTTGACGAACTTCCCAGCCCAATCGATGCGGAGCAGCAAGCTGACTATTACTATGCACAGGCATTCTGGCACGAGCAACGCTACGAATTTGAGCGCATGTATTTCTTTCTTTGTGCCGCATTAGAAATTCTGCCCAGTCACCAGCGCAGTCTGGAAAAGATGATGGTCGCCGTGGAGATGAACAAACGTTATCAGGAGGCGATCCCCCTGTATGAGCATATTCTTGACCAGGACCCTTACAGTTATCAGGCCTGGTTTAATATGGGTCAGGCACTGGCTTCCACTGGTGCTTACGAGCGTGCACTGGAGGCGATGGAGTATGCTTACATCATTGATCCGCACTTTGAGTTGGCCTATCGGGATTTTATAGATCTCAGTTTTGAACTCGGCCACTACCAACAGACACTGCGTTGTTTTGAAGAGCTGACAAACCACTTTTTGTTGGATGCCGAGGATACGCAAATCATTGCGCGTTGCTTCTGGCACCTGGGGCAATACAGCAAGGCGCAGGAAAGCTTTAACGAGGCTATCCAACTCGACCCTCATAATGACGACACCTATTATTACCTGGGGGAATGCCTAACGGAGCAGGAGTTGTTTCAACCCGCCATCCATTATTACAGCAAAGCCATTCAGCTAGACGAAAAGCGAGAAGAATATTTTGCAGCCCGGGGAGAAGCCTTTTTATTGAAGGGAGAACTGGAAGCCGCCGAGGCTGATTTTATTCAGGCGACCCAGATTGCTCCCGAATCCGGTCACTTATGGGTGCAGTATTGCAGTTTTCTGATGCAGGGTGGTCGAGCGAAAGAAGCCTTGTCCATCCTAAGCCAGCAGAGAAGCCTCGAAGATATTGAAATGTTATACTGCCGGGTAGCCTGTTTATTTATGTTAGGTAAACGAAAAGAAGCAAAGTATTGGTTGAGCGAAGCACTCTCCGAAGCTTACGAGGCCCATCCCCTGCTTTTTGATTTAATTCCCGATCTGGAAATGGATGCAGATATTACGGCACTCATTGCCAATCACTGGTAGCATCTTATTGCTGAGCAGCGTAAGCCGCCGCTCCCACGATACCCGCATTATTTAACAAGCGGGCAGGCTGTACTTCGATCGGCAAATTGATATACTCTTCGTACTTCTGGAATTTCTTGCTTACCCCTCCACTCAAAATTACCTTATCTAGAGAAAGTAGGTGGTAGACGTGTTGTAAATACTCATTGAACCTTTTTCCCCACTCCTCCCAACTCAGATCTTCATTTTTACGGACGCTATTGGCACAGTATTTCTCTGCGATTTTACCGCGCATGCGTAGATGACCAAACTCCGTATTGGGGATCATTTTTCCGTCCAGAAAAAGGCAGGAACCGATCCCGGTGCCCACGGTCACCATCATCACCAGCCCTTTGGCATTTTTCCCAATTCCATATTCCATCTCAGCAATAGCCGCCGCATCCGCATCGTTGAGTACATAGATCGGTTGCTTTTTACTGGAACCAAAAGTATCGCCCACGTTTTTGCCAATCCAGGATTTATCGATATTAGCCGCTGTGAGTGCCCGATTCCCTTTAATCACGGCGGGGAAGCCGCACCCTATCGGCCCTTCGTAATCAAAGTGTTTCAAGATACCCGCAAAGGTTTTGGCTACCGCTGCGGGCGTAGCGGGTGTTGGTGTATCTAATCGGAAACGCTCTGAGACCATTTCTCCATTTTCAACGTTAATTAGCGCTCCTTTTATACCGGTACCGCCTACATCCACTCCTAATATCTGTTGCATATTATGGGTTTGTTTTTTTATCTATGAAATAGTCAACCACCGAGATTTTCATTTTCACATTTTCTAGCGGTCGATCCCCCGTATTCTTGCGTACGGCTGCAATTTTATCAATGACCTCCAGCCCTTCTACTACCTGGCCAAAAACGGTATAATTCTGATCTAAAAAAGGGGTTCCGCCAAACTCCAGATAGGCTTCTATTTGGTTGGGAGCATAGTCAAAGCCCCCCCGGGCGGCAATTGTTTTCAAGGCAGCTTCAGTAGTAGAGCGACCGTCTACGATATAGAATTGAGAACCCGAAGATCGCTTCTCAGGGTTTACCTGATCGCCGGTGCGAGCGGCAGCCAAAGCGCCTTTGACATGTACCAGCGTATCCACAAACTCTGCCGGTATGGTATAACCGGGACCGCCCGATCCCAGGCGCTGATTGGGTCCCGCATTTCTGGAATTAGGATCACCGCCCTGAATCATAAAACCTTCGATCACCCGGTGAAAAATCAATTCGTCGTAAAAGCCTTCAGCAGCCAACTTCATAAAATTCGCCTGGTGCTCAGGGGTCGCATTACGTAACTTGACCAGCATATCCCCGTATTCGGTCTCGATCAAAACCAGACAATCCTGTGGGCCTTCTACAAGAATACGCTGGTACGCAGTGGCTTCTTTTTTACCTTTTTTGGCGACCAGCCGAACCAGGTAATTACCGGCCCGGTCAAAGGTGAACGTAGGAGAAGTCTCTCCCTCCAGTATCTGATCACCAAATATCCACTCAAAGGATTCGGCATTACTTGATTCATTGGTAAAGGTAAGCTTAGCGGGGGCTTTGGTATTTCCGCTGATACTGAATTCAGCTTTTGGAGTAGCACAAGCTCCCATTAGTATTGTCAACAATAAAAGAACAGTTATTCTGGCATTCATAGCAGCTGACTATTTCTTTTTAATATACATGCGAATATTCTTTACAGGGCGATTCCTTTGGTCGGTGGTTACTGCAGCGATCTCATCGATTACTTCCAGGCCGTCAACCACTTCCCCAAAAACAGTATAATCGCCATCTAGTTGGGGAGTACCACCGATCTCTTTGTACAGCTCGCGCTGAGCATCGTTATACTCGACCCCCTTTGCCATTTGAATTTGTGCCAGAATCTCATCGGTCACCGGACTACCCTGTACAATGTAAAATTGCGAACCGGAAGAAGCTTTCTGGGGGTTGTTATTCCGAGCGGCCGCCAGAGTCCCCCTGAAGTGCGGGGATCCAATCTCTGCCGGAACCTGATATCCCGGACCACCCATACCCAAGGGTTTTCCGGATGCCGCCTCCCGACTATCCGGGTCACCGCCCTGAATCATAAAACCTTCGATCACCCGGTGAAATAACAAACTATCGTAGTAGCCCTCTTCGACCAACTTAATAAAATTGTCCCGGTGCTGAGGAGTAGAATTATAGAGGATCGCCTCCATATCGCCGTACTCCGTAGAGATAATAACGTGCTCGTACTCATCGGAGCAGCTACTTAGACTTAAGCTAAGTGCTAAAAAAAGCAACAGATTTAAAAAATTATTCTTCTTCATCATGTTGTGATGTATTATGTAGGTTTTGTAAGATAGACTTATGTTCTGTTTCCAAATCCTGGAAATACAAAACGACCAGTTCTTTCAGTAATTGTTCCTGCTCCTCCACGCCCTGCCTTGAGATGGCCTTTTTTTGTTCGTAGTGGGGCCAACCGTCCTGATCTCTTCCTTTAAAGGCAAAAATGCCCTTACTTTCCAGGAGCCGACAAACGGCAATGTGCATGAGGTCCTGTTTTTCTTCTTTAGTGAAAGACTTTTTCCAGCGTCCCAACTCCTGAACACCAATCATGAGCAAGATACCATTCAAGTCGGGGAGACTATCCATGCCTAAATGGTCTTTTACATAATGTCGGGTCTGTAACCAATCAAACTCAAATTGCCAATCTGCCATACCTCAGTGCTGGTTTTGAATGGATCTATAAATTCTGCCTACAAATATCGAAAAAAAGGTGGAAAAGATGGTTGATCGCCTGTAAAGAAAAATGCCGGAGCGAATATATCACTCCGGCATTTTTACGAAAGTAAAACGAATACTTCCTATATCTTAGAGCATTGGCGCAATCACCAGTGCTACTACTGACATTAATTTCAGCAGAATATTCAGAGAGGGACCGGAAGTATCCTTAAATGGATCACCCACGGTGTCTCCTACTACGGCTGCTTTATGCGGATCAGAACCCTTGAAGTATTTCTTTCCCTGGATTTCAACCCCTTCTTCAAACATTTTCTTGGCATTATCCCAGGCACCACCAGCGTTTGACTGGAAAATAGCCATTAGGACGCCCGCCACAGTAACCCCTGCCAGCAAACCACCCAGCATTTCCGCTCCTCCCAGGAAGCCGATCAATACTGGAGAGATTACAGCAATCATACCGGGAAGAATCATCTCACGAATAGAGGCAGCGGTGGAGATTTCTACACACTTGCTGTACTCTGCTTTACCGTCAGCTGCGTCGAAAATTTTCCGATCAGCGTCTGACCATTCATTCATTTCTTTACCTTCATTTCTACGCATCGCGGCCAGGGCAGCAGTCAATTCCGGAATAGTCTTAAATTGACGGCGTACTTCCTGGATCATATCCATCGCGGCACGTCCTACCGCTCCCATAGAAAGGGCAGAGAATAAGAAAGGTAACATACCTCCCAGCAGTAGTCCAGCCATCACGACCGGATTAGCAATATTAATCGTGTCGATACCCGCGGAAGTCATAAAGGCCGCAAAGAGTGCCAGCGCCGTCAACGCGGCCGAACCAATCGCAAAACCTTTACCAATCGCCGCAGTTGTGTTACCTACCGCATCTAATTTATCGGTACGCTGACGTACTTCTTTTTCCAATTCAGCCATCTCGGCAATACCACCGGCATTATCTGATACCGGTCCGTAGGCATCTACGGCCAGTTGAATACCGGTGTTGGACAGCATACCTACGGCAGCAATCGCAATACCGTATAGACCGGCAAACTCGTAAGCACCGATGATGGCTGCTGCCAAAATAATAATCGGTACAGCCGTTGAGCGCATGCCTACCCCCAGACCAGCAATAATATTGGTCGCAGATCCCGTCAAAGACTGATCAACAATACCTAAGACCGGCTTGGTACCGGTACCGGTATAATATTCTGTAATCAAACCAATCAGCAGGCCAGCTACCAGACCGATCACTACCGCGATAATCACGCCCCAGGCACTGTAATTGATCCCGTTCATTGACCAGGCGCCAGGAAGCATCCACATAACAATACCGATAGTGGCTATCAGCATCAGGGCGGCGGAGATAAACTCACCACGGTTCAGGGCCTTCTGGGGATCACCACCTTCTCTTACTTTAACAAAGAAAGTACCGATGATGGACGTGATGATACCCACACTGACCAATACCAGAGGCAGCAGTACGGCGTTCAGACCACCAAAGTCATTAGCCGCCTCAAATCCGTTTATTCCAATAAAAGTAGCTCCCAATACCATCGTACCGATGATGGAGCCTACGTATGATTCAAAAAGGTCGGCCCCCATACCGGCTACGTCACCAACGTTATCACCAACGTTATCCGCAATAGTCGCTGGATTCAGAGGATGATCTTCGGGAATACCTGCTTCTACCTTACCTACCAGGTCAGCACCCACGTCGGCCGCCTTGGTGTAAATGCCTCCACCCACACGGGCAAAAAGCGCAATGGAGGAAGCACCAAAAGAAAAACCGGTTACAACCGTAATCACCTTATTGATGTCCCAGCCAATATTAGAATAAACCAGGAACAATGTTCCCAGACCAAGTACACCAAGACCAACTACGCCAAGGCCCATTACGGCACCTCCGGAGAAAGCTACCTCCAGTGCACTTCCCAGGCTCGTTCTTGCGGCATTGGTCGTACGAACATTGGCTTTGGTGGCCACTCGCATACCAATAAATCCAGCCAGAGCAGAACAGATAGCGCCCAGAATAAAAGAGACCGCTACCAACCAGCTCGAACCTTCCGCATTCGCGCCACTAATTCCTAATAAAATAGCTACACAAACCACAAAGATTGCCAATACGCGGTATTCCGCTTTGAGGAAAGCCATTGCCCCGTCGGCAATATTCTTGGCAATGATCGCCATCTTTTCCGTTCCTACTTCTTGCTTAGATACCCAGGCGGAACGCCAAAAAGTGTACAGCAAGGCGAGTACACCAAAAGCGGGCACTGCATAAATAATCGTTTGACCCATAATTCTGTTGATTTGAAAATTTAGTGCGGCTTTACGAAGCCGATCTGCAACCGGCGGCATCACCGCGACCTATTTTAAATTCTTATTTTTTCTAGCTGGACATATATAACTAATTATATATTTCCTACGCGGGTGCAAAACTAAGGCAAATTTGCTTCTTGTCCAACAAATTCGGCACTTAAAGAAGACGTCAAAAACGGGATATTACTCCTCCTCTTGCTTATCGCCTTCGCGATCCTTTAATTTTTTGTCTTCCAGGTGTGCATTTAGGTATTTGTTCAAGTCTTCAATCTGGAGATTAGATCGAAGCTCTCCGAATTCGTTCAGCCTAATTTCAAAGTCTTTGACGGAGTCTTTGGCTGTTTGATCTGACGCTTTCTTATCTTTTTCGTCTGCCATAGGTATTTACTATTTAGTCCATAAATTAGTTGGCAAACCCTAAAATACCGTTTTCCGATCAGGATCTTGATATTTGTTAGCAAAAGCCTAAAAAAAGTAAGCCCCTAAACTTTATCTACTCACGAGCCTTTGTATTTTTACCACATAAGTAAGTATTCAATATTATCTATACCTTATTTCAGACCCTTTTGGGCTTCCACTGCGTTAAAAAGCCTCGCCGACGCGCTGCGTCGCCTGCGTTTTTGGCCTTGTTGAATCCCCAAATTGCCCTGAACTAAACTTATACATAATCTCGAACACTTACTTAATTATTTTGGGTTTATCAATAAATCGGCTCAAAGTGATTTCATTTGGTCAAAATGAATTCACTTTGGACCAATAAATCATCTGAAGATGCAAAAGAATATCTTATTACTTACCCTTTGTCTAAGCTGGTTGACCATGCCGATGCTGCAGGCACAGACCATCGAGCTGGAAGCCGATGCCGAAGCGGTAAAAAAGTTTATGAATACCATTAGTGCCGAAGACCTCAAGGAGCACTTATATATATTGGCCTCCGATGAGTACGAAGGTCGGGAAACCGGTACGCTGGGTCAGAAAAAAGCAGCCGATTATATCGCGCGCCATTTTATGAAAAACGGGCTAAGCGGACCGGTAAAGGATAACCCTAACCCTTATTTTCAGCCCATTAACTTCTTTGGTCGTTACGTCAGCTCCGTACAACTGTCTTCTCCAAATACCACTTTGGCTTTGGGCAAAGATTTTGTCACCCGCAGCATCTCCGATCTCCAATTAGAAGATGCCGGACTGGTCTTTATCGGCTACGGATTGGAAATGGAAGAATACAATGATCTCGAAGGCCTAAACCTCGAAGGGAAAGGCGTGGTAATACTCAGTGGCACACCCACGGATAAAAAAGGAGAACCACTATTCGAAGATGCGCCCAATTTCCGCCAAACGTACCGAAACCTACTGGATAAAGGGGTACGCTACATTATTACAATGCCTGCTACCGAAGAGGAAGCACAGAATCGAATCAGTCTATTTGGCACTGGCGTGACCAAACCGCGACTGTCCCTAGAAAAGGGTCAAAGCCGCCGCGCGTCTTCCCCCAGTCTAATCGCCAGTCCCACAGCGGTTGCCCGCCTTTTCGGCGAAAGCCCGGAAAAATTCCAGAAAACAATCGATAAAGGCATCAAAAAAGGCAAGCCGATGGGCGGTCAGTACAGCACAACGGCCAGTATTAAATTTGACTACCGGGATGCACCTATTCCGTCTGAGAACGTCCTGGGCTTTCTGGAAGGGACTGACCTGAAAGATGAGGTTGTCGTGGTTACTTCTCACTACGATCACGTAGGAGTCAATGCTAATGGTGACATTAATAACGGTGCCGATGACGATGGCTCGGGGACCGTCAGTGTGCTGGAAATGGTGGAAGCCTTTGCGGAAGCGGCTAAAAACGGCTACCGACCCCGCCGCAGTATTCTTTTTATGACCGTCACCGGTGAAGAAAAAGGACTGCTGGGTTCCAGCTATTATTCGGACAATCCGATCTTTCCATTAGACAAGACCGTCACTAATCTGAACATCGACATGGTCGGTCGGGTGGATCCGGATCGTGCCGATGATCCCAGCTATATCTATATTATTGGATCAACCATGTTGTCCAGTGATCTGCATAAGATTAGCGAAAGTGTAGCGGGCAAGTTTGTCAGCGACTTGGAGCTGGATTATAAATACAACTCTAAGGACGATCCACAACGCTTCTACTATCGCTCGGATCACTACAACTTTGCCAAGCACAATATTCCGATTATTTTCTACTTCAATGGTACGCACGAAGACTACCACCGCCCGAGTGATACGCCGGATAAAATTGAATACGAACTAATGGAAAAGCGCGCTAAGCTGGTATTCGTCACCGCCTGGGAAATCGCCAACCGCGACGAAGCCCCCGTAGTGGATCAGGTGGCAAATGACGATGATGATTAAACATCACAGATTTACTTAAGGCCAAAGCCATTAGTTCTACCGGAACTAATGGCTTTTGTCTTTTAAGTACTGGTAGTGAAGGCCATTTTTCTATATCTTTGCACTTGCTTCTAATGGAAGCCGGTATGGCTTAGCCGTAAGCTTGCAACTTACTTTTGTTAACGTACCTAATCAAGATTAATGAAAAAGAAACTATTCAATCGGATCAGCAACGATGAGTTAAAAGAACGCATGCTGAACTCTGATGAAAAACGCGTAACCCTCTCTTTTTACCAATACCATCAAATTGAGGACCCTCATGCTTTTCGGAATGAATTTTATCTGGGCCTGAGTGAGCATGGGGTCTTTGGTCGTATTTACGTAGCCGCCGAAGGCGTGAATGGCCAGATATCGGTAGCTAAAGAAAACTTTGAGGCCTTCAAAGCTTATTTGTATTCCATCTCCTGGTTAAATGGGGTTAGGCTCAATATCGCTATTGATGACGATGGGAAATCCTTTTATAAGTTAAAGATCAAGGTGCGGGATAAGATTGTAGCCGATGGCCTGGACGACGATTCTTTTGATGTCACTAAACGGGGAAGACACCTGTCGGCCGAAGAAGTTAACCAACTGATTGGTTCCGAGCATACGGTAGTGGTGGATATGCGCAACCATTACGAAAGCGAGGTAGGTTACTTCGAAACGGCTATTCGCCCCGATGTGGAGACATTCCGCGAAGCCTTACCACTGGTGGAAGACCTGCTGGAAGATAAAAAAGAAGAAAATATCATCATGTACTGTACGGGCGGAATCCGCTGTGAGAAAGCCAGTGCTTATTATATGTACAAGGGCTTTAAAAACGTCTTCATGATTGACGGCGGTATTATTGAGTACGCCCGGCAGTGCGACGAAAAGGGACTTCCCAACAAATTTATTGGGAAGAATTTTGTGTTTGACGAGCGCATGGGCGAACGCATCAGCGAGGAGGTCGTAGCCAAATGCCACCAGTGCGGTGCCCCCTGCGATAGCCACGTTAATTGTGCCAATGATGCCTGCCACATTTTATTTATCCAGTGTCCGGCTTGTGCCGAAAAATATCAGGATTGCTGCTCTACCAAATGTGCCCAATTCAACGAACTACCCGAAGAGCGCCGCGAGGAGCTCAAAGGTACGATTGAATTCAATGGCACCCAATTTGGGAAAGGAAGGTATAAAGCCTTTCGGAAAAATGAGCAGTTAGAACTGAAATAGAGGTTAGAGGGGAAGCTTCTGCTTCCCCTCTAACCTCTTTATTTAATCATCCATTTTCTTAGCGAAAGTAGGAAAGGCAACCGAGGTGTAGTGCGAAAACTTACGATCGCTGGTCGGCCCATCCGGTGTATACTGACGGATAAAGCTGGATAAGAAAGCCACCAAGTCTTCTTTCTTGATATTCTTAGAATCGGGCTTGGGTAGCGCACCGATATAAGCGATACTACCGTCAGCATTCCAGAATACATTCAGGTATAATTTCAAGCCATCCACATCAAAATTAATCTTTTGGGAATAAGCTTCCATCTTTTGCAGTAGTTGGAACCAGGATTGCAGCGCTTCTTCTTGATTATTATCAAAGACGGTAAGCAAGGTCCGCGCGTGCTCGGTACGCAGTTGATCGTATTGTTCTTCGTTTTCGCCCAGGATGAATGCCTTACGCATATTCTGGGCCGCCAAGTTGGTAGTCAAGCTTATACCAAGTACAAGGAGAAAAAATAGTTGAGAAATTTTCATGTTCTACAATTTACAATTAACGGAAATAAGGTTTTTTAATCGGAAAAAAGAGGTGAATCATCTAAATCCTTAGCAGGAGCAGGGATAAACACCTATATTTACAAACGATATGTGGATAGATATAGTACTTTTAGTGGTCGCCGGCTTAGGATTTATGGTCGGATTTTCGCGAGGCATCATCAAGACGATATTCGTGATCCTCTCCTATGGTTTAGGAATCGTAGCGGCTATTCGCTTTACGCCCTCCATGACCAACCTGCTTAAGCAGGTAACGGGAGAGCAAAGTGCCTTGATGTTTATTGCGGGGATGATTCTTTCTTTTACGATTACGATGCTCGTTATTCGCCTATTTGCGCGTGGTATCGAAGGCATGTTGCAAACGGCGAACATCAACATTATCAATCAGGCGGCCGGTGGGGCGCTAACGGCTTCGGTGGCTATACTGGTCTACGCGGTCTTGTTAAATTTCATCATTGCCAGCTCCCCTCAGGGCGAAAGGGAAATCACGGAGGGGAGTAGTACTTATACCTATATTAAGGAATATCCGGAACTAGTCTGGCAAGTGGCCAAAGAGCTTAAAGAGCCAGCCCAAAAATTCTGGGATTACGCCATTGATATGATGGATCAGGTAGAGGATATTACGGAGCGTGCCGATTCAGAGAATTATTTTTACGATATTGAGGAGGATAATAAGGATTCTGAACCAAATGTCAACGAATAGAGCATGCCTAACCGTGCTGCTTTTCTCTTTGCAAGTCTGGCCGTTTGTCATCTTTTAGCGGAATATTTTTCCAGCTCGGCGGCTGTATACCTGACTAAACCGCTACTACTGCTGTCTTTAGCCTATCTTTTTTACAACAGTGTAAATCGTCCGTTTGGTAAATTTGAAAACTATTTATTTGCGGGTCTGCTCTTGTCCTGTGGCGGAGATATTTTATTGCTCTTTAGTGAAGGTTCCTCCGCTACCTTATTCTTTATTAGTGGTCTGAGCAGTTTCCTACTAGCTCACCTTTGTTACATCATCGCCTTTTATCAGTTATCTCCAAAGGGTATCCGTATCCATAGGCCCGTAGCACTTCTCTTTTATGGCCTGGCTATCAGTCTGATTTGCTATTTATGGCCAGCTTTAGATGTGGTTATGAAGATTGCCATCAGCATTTATGCGCTCACTATTAGTACCATGGGTACCTTTGCGTACGGCATGTACCAAAAGCGTTCCTACCGGGCCGCTACCCTATTACTTTTCGGTGCCATAGCTTTCATTTTCTCGGATAGTATGATTGCGATCGACAAGTTTGGGACAGGTATAAGTGTTTGGAATCCGAGGATTACCATCATGAGCAGCTATATACTTGCCCAGTTTTGGATCGTAAGCGGAGCCATTCTCGCGAGTAAGGAAGAAAGTCTGCTAGATTCCCCCGGTGTTCCTTCCTCTCCAGATCGACAAGATCAGTCGGAAGGGTAAGACCACCCCACTAATAATGGTGCCGACTCCGAACAGCAGCATTTCGCTATGGATATATTTACCCAACGATTCCCGCTTTTCTAAGGGGAGGGCTTTGCCGACTAGTGCTTCTGAGCCATTTTCGTCCAGAAACGTCTGAAAAAGGTTAACCTCCTGAACGGCCAGAAAAACAATGGGGATACACAGAAAAAAGAGAACGATCTTAACGATTTCTTTACGGGCAAACCAGGTGAACCGCAAGAGAAAGATATAACGCGTGAGCGTAAGGAAAGCGATAATAAACAAGATATTACTAAGGTAAAAAGGAAAGGTGCGGGTATTGAGTAATATCGGTGCAACCACCAGTACGGCGATTAATCCGGCCAATAGCCACCAATAGATCTCCAATTCGATTGTTTTTTTTCCTTTGTTGATTTGCGGCTCAGCCATAGGGTATACAATTTTTGCGGGTTGGGGCTAGAAATCACAAAAGGGCCATCCGCCTGAGGCGGATAACCCTTTGTGTTAATTTGAGCTGGCAGCGACTTACTCTCCCACCTAATGGTAGTACCATCAGCGCTGAGAGGCTTAACTTCTCTGTTC
>DATFKA010000077.1:0-16790 GCA_035268885.1 Saprospiraceae bacterium | reverse complement strand
AGTAGCTCATGAGTATCCAAGATTCGACTAGGATGATTAAAGGAAGCCGTCCAAAGAGGATTGGTAAGTCTGGTCTCATTAATGACTAGACCTAGCCGATAGGCTAATTTTAGGAACCGCCGTGATACGGAACCGTACGTCTAAATGACTATCTTTGTTTTACTCTACTCGATCCCATTTCCTCGTTTTGCTTACCAACATGACTTCTTAACCAAATTTGGCACGGTTTTTTCTTCATATTAAGAAAAGTTGTAAAACAAAAAAAATTTACTGCTTTCTAGTCGAGAGATAGTCCATAACTATCTCAGCATGTTAGGTATTCTCAAATTAAAACAAAGGAAAATGAAAACCGAGAGAAGGCAATTGAAAACCTGGAGCGGGGGCACTATACTCCTGACCGGGGAGAAGCAACGGCGAAGCCAAGTAAAAATTTTACTCATTGTAGCCTGGATTATTCTCCTGGCTGGACTTTCTCACTCTTTAAATGGTCAAACTTGCACCCTGGCTTGTTCGGATCGCTTACAGGTACCCCTGGGGGTGAACTGTGAGACTCGTCTTACACCCGCGACGGTGTTTACAGATAATGGCGACGATTGCCCGGGACAAAAGAACCTCATTTTACGTGAAGGTCAAAATGTAATTATACAGGCTGTCGATGAAATTGAGACTGACTTGAGCACTTACGTTGGTACTGCCTTAAGTCTGACCGTAATTGACGATGATACGGATGTATCCTGTACTACTATTTTAGATATCGTAGACAATACATCGCCTACTATTTCTTGTCCGGATACCCTAATCAACTGTCTTGGTGACACCTCCGTGGCAGCCATCGGCTTTCCGATTATTGAGGATAATTGCGATCCTAATCTGCAGATTAGCTATTCGGATGCCGTGGCGGAGTCCTCGGATTGCAATGATGAAGGTATACGAGTGATTACCCGTACCTGGGAGCTTACCGATGCCAGTGGAAACGGCGCCGGCTGCACACAGAATATTGTAGTCGAGCGTCCCCGCCTGGAGAATATTGATTTTCCGTCCGATACGGTGCTTTCCTGTGAGTCGCCGGATGCTGCTCCTGACAACACTGGTTTTCCTCAAATTGATGATATGCGTATCCAGACGAGTAGCCCCTGTGGCCTTAATGTAAGTTATCAGGACGATACAACCATGACGTTTGGTGGCTTGGGAATGACCATCGCGCGTCAGTGGTTTGTGCTGAGGACTTGTGACGGGATGTCGGTTTCGGATGAGCAAATAATACAGGTAAAAGATAGTGAGAATCCAAGCATAACCTGTCCGGAGCCCTTTACGGTGAATACCTCGGTGGGGGACTGTACGGCCAGAGTAACCCTTCCTTTACCAGAAGTGAATGATAATTGTGATCCCAATGCCACTTTCTTTGTAGAGACCTCTTATGGTGCCATGAATATTGGACCACACCGTAATGTGCCGGTAGGAACACACTCGGTACGTTATGTAGCGTTAGATGGTTTTGGAAATAATGTTTCGTGTACCACCTTTTTCGAGGTAATCGATACCGAACAGCCTTCTGCTGTCTGTGATGATGAAGTAATTGTTTCGCTGGTTGACGGGGGGGTGGCGATTGCCAGAGCCCGCGTTTTTGACGAAGGAAGTAATGATAATTGCGTTGATCAATTATACTTCAAAGCCTTGCGAAGTACTACGGGGGGCTGTATGGATCTCAATGGCGATGACGATGCCAATATGAATGGTAGCCAGGAATACTACGACGATTTTGTCTTTTTCTGTTGTGCCGACGCAGATGCAAATGGGGTGCCGGTTCAGTTGAGAGTATTTACCGCTGATCCCGGAGAAGGACCCGTTGACCCAGAACGCATGGAGCCCAATGGTGATCTGTTTGGGAAATACAACCAATGTGACCTGCGCGTCACGATACAAGATAAGATCCGCCCCGCTATCAATTGCCCCCCCCCGGTGACCATTGATTGTCGGGAGCAACCCGCTGACCTTTCCATATTTGGATCGCCTGTAGTATCTAAAACCTGCGGGTTTACACTGGACTCTAACGTCGTAGAAGACCTGGATAATTGTGGAACGGGTACGATCTATCGCACTTTTACTGCTACTACGGATAATGAGATTGATGCTAGTTGTACTCAGGTGATTACGATTGAGAATCAAATCGCTTTGGTAGCCGAGAATATTACCTGGCCTAAGGATGTAGATACAAGTTTGTGCAACGCTCCCGTAGCCGTCGAAGATTTGCCGGAAGGCTTCAACGAACCTATCATTGATTACGAGTCTTGTTCTTTAGTAGCGGTCTCTAGTGACGATGAGCGATTTAATATCTCTAATGGTTGTTTTAAAGTATTCCGCTACTGGTCGGTTATCGACTGGTGCCAGTTTGGCGGAGCGGAAGCGGGGCGTTTTGACCATCGTCAGGTGATTAATGTACAGGACGAAACCCCACCGACCATTACCTGTGGAAGTGATATAAGGGTAGGAATTAATAATGGTAGTTGTAATACGGCTTTTGTTAACATTCCAGCTCCAACCGGAATGGACGAATGCGCACCTTCGGTCGATATATCCAACACTTCTGAGTTTGCGGATGATGATGGAGAAGATGCTAGTGGTATCTATCCTTTAGGAGAAACGACCGTAGTATTCCGGGCATCCGATTTCTGTGGGAATGTGGCGGAATGTAGTATCGAAGTGACTGTAATTGATAATAAGGCACCTGCCCCGACCTGTATTGAAGGTCTGGTGGCCACGCTTTCGCAAAATAACGAAGATGAAATATCCGCAACGGTTATGGCCGATATTTTCCTGGCTAATCGCAATTTCGGAGACTGCCAGGATGCCAATGATATCAGTGTGAGCATTCGCAGAGCCATCGATAATCCACCCGGACCACCCCTGGGCCAGACTAGTCTGACTTTTGCCTGTGATGACAAGGGGCTGCAAGAAATAGAATTATGGTTAACCGACGAGAATGGTAACAGCGATTACTGTACCACCCACGTGGAAGTGCAGGATAACCGGGGGATATGCCCACAGAATGTTGTAATGGGTACCATCGCCGGTACTATCCTTACGGAATCGGGTAAAGAAGTAGAGAATGCCATCATTGAAGTCATGAACAATACGCCAGTCGCTACGACTACGAACGTATCTGGAGCCTTCCTGGTCGATAACCTCCCTTACGGAGCCAATCTGACCCTGATTCCCAGCAAGAACGATGATTTGATGAATGGGGTTTCTACCATGGATATGATTATCATGTCTAAACACATCCTGGGGCTGGAAAGCATCACTTCTCCTTATTCCCTGATCGCCGCCGACATCGACGGCTCGGGAGGCATCTCTACCCTGGATCTCATTCGCTTACGGAAATTAGTCCTCAACGAGGCCGATTCCTTCCCGAATGGTATACCCTCCTGGCGGTTCATCGACGCTGATTATCATTTTCCGGAAGGAGAAAACCCATTGAAGGTCGACTACCCGGAATTGAAAAATGTCGAATCCTTTAATACCGCTACTGGCAACGTGCGCTTCATTGCCATCAAAATGGGTGATGTTAATGGTACCGTACGGCCGAACAGTGTCTTAATGAGTCAGGGGCGGAGCACCAATGGTGATGTGGTCATGCGTACCCAAAACCGGGCATTTAAGGCTGGAGAAACCTTTACGGTAGACCTGTATTCAGAAGATTTATTTAATCTGATTGCCTTCCAGTTTACCCTGGATTATGACGAACGCCTGCTTGAGCTACAGGATTATACGCCCGGAGACCTGCCCGAAATGACCAGGGCAAACTTTAGCGAGATTGATCGTGGCATGGGGCGATTTACCACCAGCTGGAATGAAAAGAATACCGTATTGACGATTGATAGAGGTACAGTCTGTACGATGACCTTCCGGGCGATGCGTTCCGGGGATCTGTATACAGCACTGGACCTGAATTCTGATCCAACCGTGGCCGAGGCTTATAACTATAACTCAGATCCTATGCAGGTCTTACTGCAGTTTGTAGATGAGCAGGGCGCTTCGGTGAACAGCAGTGACTTTTACTTATACCAGAATCATCCGAATCCTTTTCAGGGGTATACGACCATTGGGTTTGTCCTACCCAAACGAGCAAAGGCTGCCCTTAGCGTATATGATATGGCAGGAAAAATGATTTATCAACACAGAGGAGACTTCAACAAAGGTTACAACGAATTAGAATTGAGTAGCGCCGTTTTACCGGCACATGGATTGTATTATTACCGATTAGAATCCGACGAGTTTACCACAACTCGAAAAATGATCTACGCTGTAACCAGGTAATCAGATCGGCATGGCTGGTTTGCTTATCTGCGTAAAGGAATGCTTACGCGATAAAGACTTTATTGCTTTTCGACTAGAAGCATTCTATAGGATTTCCTTTGTTTTCTTATGCGGGGCCCCTGGGGTCCCGCTTTTTAAAAACTTCATAGCCTCAAATAGCAATGATATGTTAGACTTTACCTTTCTCACCAAGTATAAAAACGCGGCCCGGACCTTCGGTTTGTTGTTTTTAATGAGCTTCCCGGGCTATTTAATGGGTCAGTGTGCCATGGCCTGCGAAGATCAGATTAATGTTGGGTTGGATGCTGCTTCTTGTGAAGCAATCATCACCTACGATATGATCTTGAAAGGGCAGGAGGATCCAATGAATTGTAGTCCAAATGCACCTTCTGATTTCCGTATTTATCTGAGCAGAACGGAGATGGGGGCACCGATTCCCGGTTCTCCAGTTGTTACCCGGGATGATTTCGGAGATCTCTTCTACGCGACGGTGACCCACATCCCTTCCAATACGACCTGTACGGGTACGCTCATGGTCGATGACGATGCAGCCCCCGTGATTGAATGTCCACCCGATACACTGGTCGATTGTGGCGTACCCACGGATACCGCTCAGCTGGGAACGGTACAGTTCAACACCTGTGTTGATGTTTCCATTCGGGTAAGCGATTTTAAAGAAAATTTAGTAATGAGCTGCGCTGGCCTTGCCGAAAGAATCACCCGTACCTTTCGGGTAACGGCGGCTAATGGCAAAAGTAGTTCTTGTCTGCAAACCATCGAAGTGGAACGTCCGGCTTTCAATGAGCTGACTTTCCCGCCTAATCGTAATGGCACGGATGCACCAACCGTAAGCTGCGATAGTATTGCGCTGGGGGTAGAAGCCACGGGCTCACCTGGCTTTAACGATATGCCCATTGATTTAAAAAATGGCCTTTGTGGTTATTCGGCGACCTTCCGTGATCGCACCCTGGATGACTGCGGGAGTACCTTTACGATCGTTCGTACCTGGACGGTCGTTGACCCCTGTAGTGGTACGGTAGAACGACAGGATCAAATCATTGTCGTGGCGGATAAACAGGCCCCACAAATCAACTGCCCGGATACCTTGCGGGTGAGTACGACAAATGCGAATGCCTGTACAGCCAGTGTGCTCTTGCCTACGGTAGATATTACCGATAATTGTTCTGCTAATATCGCCGTTGCCATCCAAACGCCGGGTGATAATCTCAATTCAAATGGCGGACTGGTACACGGTCTGCCGGAGGGTACCAATGAAGTGACCTACTTCGCCACCGATGAGTGTGGTCAGGTTGGCTCCTGCCAGACGATTGTAGTAGTGAGCGACGGAACGGCACCAGCACTGACCTGTGAAGACCGCATTACGGTCAGCCTCACTGAAGGAGGGTCGGCCTCCTTTGGTACCGCAAGTACCGTTTTGGAAGCAGAGGACAATTGCTGTTCTAACGTAGAGCTGGATATTCGCCGAATGGATGAGGATACCTACGCCGAGCAGGTTACTGTAACTTGTGCCGACGTGGGACAAACGCTTCTGGTGCTTAGTCGAGCTACTGATTGCAACGATAATGACAATTTATGTATGGTACAGGTGGATGTGGTTGACAATAGCGCAACGACAACAATCGAGTGCCCGGAGGATATTACGGTGGATTGTACCGTGGATTATAATGATCCGATGGAGACGGGCCTGCCTATAATTATGGGGAGCTGTTCCACTTCCAGTACGCAGGCGACCTTTACCGATGATCTCAGTGATCTCAACCTCTGTGGTATCGGCTCCATCGTGCGTACCTGGACTCTGAACAGGCAGACCGAAGGCGACGGCACTTGCGTGCAAAACATTACAGTGCAGGATCCGACGCCACTGCAGGTCACCTTCCCACAAGATCTGACGCTGAACGACTGTGTTTCTCCGGATGACCTGGAACCCTTTGATCTAAATCCACCCTTTGACCGGCCGGTCTTTTCCGGAGATGACGATTGTAATAACGTAAACACGGAATTCGAAGACCTGGACCTCATTGCCGAACCTGGTAGCTGTATCGTACTGCGCAGAGTCTGGACGGTCACGGAGACCTGCGTCTTTGACCCTGCCAATCCAGCTGCGGGCGGTATGTTTCGGGACACCCAGCGGATCGTCATTAACGAAACCGAAGCGCCCGTCATTACTTGTCAGGAGAATATTACCGTATCGGCAAATAGTAATTGTGTGGCGAATGTATTTATTCCTCGTCCGGGGATTTCTGGAGAATGTTTTCCTGATGCGGTGAATGTTAGCGCCACTGGCGATTTGGGGAACGGACTTTTCCACCTAAATGTAGCAGCGGGTACTTACGACATGGTCATTAGGGTTACCGACCGTTGTGGAAATACCAGTACTTGTGATGTTACCATTGACGTACTGGACGAGGTAGCCCCGACTGCCAATTGCCAAACCCAATTTACGGCCAATATAGAAGCAGATGGCACGGTACTCGTAACCGGTGCCCAACTTGACGATGGTAGCACGGATGACTGCACGGCTCCAGGAGACTTGTCTTTCCGTATCGGACCCGTGCCGCCACCCGCTTCCACAACGCCACCACAGAATGTACCTTTGTTGTTTGACTGCGACGATGTGGGTAGTTTAGCAAGTGTCGCCATGTGGGTAGGTGATGCTTCGGGGAATTGGAGCTTCTGTACCACCAATTTACAAATCGGTGATCCCAATGGCAATTGTACGCGGAGAGCACCCGCCGCTATGGTAGCCGGTGTGATTCAGTCGCCCTCGGGGGCTATGGTTGATCAGGTGGAGCTACGTATTGCTCAGGAGGCCGCTATGCCTGCGGTGACTACCGGAGAAAGTGGAGCCTTTAGTTTCGATGCCTTAGCCCTGCATGAAAACTACCGGATCGTCCCGCAGCGCTATACGGCTTATAACGAAAGCCTTTCTACCTTCGATTTGGTGAAACTAATGCAACACTTGACGGGGCGCCAATTAATTACGGACCCTTACCTACAGATTGCCGCGGATGTGAATGGGGATACGCGCATCTCCATTTTTGATGCAATTACCTTACAAAAACTCATTCTCAACCTGGAAACGGAGGTGGATAATAGCCCTTCCTGGCGTTTTGTACCCACCAATTTCAACTTCTTGAATCCCACTGACGTATTCGATAATGGATTCCCGGAGTTTGTGGATATCAATAATCTGACGGCAGACTATATGGAAGCAGACTTTACCGGAATTAAGGTAGGCGATCTGAATATGAGTTTCCGCTCCAGTAATGCTAAAGTTACGCAAACGCGAGGGGCTCCACTACCCGTTCGGATAAGGGACAAAACACTGGAGGCGGGTCAAAGAACCGAACTGGTTTTTGAATTAGCAGAATGGGAAAAATTGGGCTTTCAAATGGCTTTAGCCTTCTCGCCAGACTTAGAAGTGCTTGCACTAGAGGCCCCCGGCTTTGGCTCCGGTCTGCAATATAGCGAACTCCGCCCCGGGCATTTGCGGATCAGCGCCATCCAGCCTGAGGTCCGCCTAGTGAAGGAGGAGCAATTGCTTAAAGTGACCGTTCGGGCCAAACGTAAGGTTCGGTTGAGTAGCAGTATAAGACTGGCCACCGAATTGATGGAGGCAGAGCTGATTACGGATGGCGCTTCCATTCCCAAACCACTCCGCCTGGAATTTGATCAGCAGGCGGCAAAAGAGGGTTTTGATGCCTGGCTCAGCCCTAACCCCATGAATCAGCTCAGCTTTCTGCATTTGGAGCAAGGGGGAGATGATGGCCCACTGCGCTACCAGCTATGGACCGCGAGTGGTCAATTACTCCTTTCGGAAAAAGTATCAACCGGGGGCGGAACGATTAAAATCCCGATCCGAAAAGAGCAATTAAATGGTTCGGGAATTTACTTTTTGCAAGTTATTGGCCAAAACAGTACTAAGACTTTACGGCTCTTGAATCCTTAGTGAGATTCCCGTAAATTAGATATACAAGCGCCCTTTTTACGAAAGTAAAACAAAACCCAACTACCATGAGTGTAGAATTAGGCCAATGGGGTGAGGAGACGGCCGTACGTTATCTCCAAGAAAAAAAATACGAAATTCTGGAACGCAACTGGCGCTATAGCCGGGCAGAAGTAGACATTATCGCCAGAATAAACGGACAGCTCATTTTCGTTGAAGTAAAATACCGTAAGAACAGCTACTTCGGGAAGCCAGAAACTTTTGTCGATCGACGCAAACAGTTTCTGCTGGCCGAAGTAGCTGCGGTGTATTGCGAAGGCCAGGAATACGAAGGAGAGATTCGCTTCGATATCATTAGCATAACCGGTAGCCCGGACGCTACCCACCGCATTCGGCACATTGAGAATGCTTTTTTTCCGGCTTTTTAAATGCATTTCACCCCTCCTCCCTATTTTTTATTTTCATAAAGCAGCATATTTGTTTTTGCGACGTTATTAAGGTGAGTTAGCACGATGAAATTACCGAAGAAGAATGATAAAAAATACGCCAGTACTTATACTAATCCTCTTGTTTGCCCTGGGATGTAATTTAAATCAATCCGCAGATAATGAAGTGGTGATTGATGTAGACGATGATTTCAAATTGACCTTCCGGGAAAATTTGGAGACCATTGACGATGACTTACTCTTTTTTCTGGAATCGATTGATAATCGGGAATGTGAAGCGGATACCTTACTGATGCAGATTGATGACTTTGCTACCGCCGTGCGGATAGACATTGACGTGGTAAATAGTACGGGAGCTTGTCTGCCGGGTAATACGCCGGCCAAAACCCAGGCGGCCAGTGCTACTCTTCGAAATGATAGACTTGCCCTTTCGATTAAGCTAGAAGATTTGGTGAATAACCAGGGAGCTATTCTTAAGAATGATCGGGATTTCAGCATTCAAATGGAGACTACACATGGCTTTTACCTTCCCTACGAAACGATCTTGCGGGTGCCTCGCTCCTCGATCTGGGGTTACGTGGGTTTTTCGCCTACTTTCCGGGAAGAAGCTCAGGCTTTTCTGAATCAATTTCAGGCCCTGACCCAAGGTCTTGAAGCAGAGGAGGGACAGTACGGATATTTTTCCGTGGATAAAGATCAGGAAATACGGGTTCAGGGGCAGGAAAGCGTCATCATGTATACACAGCCTTTCTTGCGAGCTTTTGAGCTGGCAAGAAAGCGAGATATAAAGAGCCTGTTTGAGGAGTATCAGGAAAAATACCCTACTATGAAGTTTGTCTTCTACGATAGTTTCGGAGAAAAATTTGAATAACTATGAACTGCGGTTTTCTTTTACTTCCAGTAGAAAACCTTCTTCCAAAAAGCTTTCATATTTCTTCCGGTCGAACTGGTAAAGTTTGGCGGGGCGGTGCGCTACTCCCTCCTGGAATTCCTGAAGATCAATTAGTAAATCCATGGATAAAATCTTTTTGCGGAAATTGCGCTTATCCAAATCGGTTTCTAAAATAGCTTCGTATAAATGCTGTAGCTGGGTAAGGGTGAATTTCATCGGCAGCAATTGGTAACCAATTGGACGGGAGCGGACCGATTTCTTAAGTTGATTAAAACAGGCCTGCAGAATATCCATGTGGTCGAAGGCCAATTCTTTTACTTCCGATACCGAATGCCACTTGGCCTTCAGCGCAATGGAGGCCGGTTGAATCGTATACCGGCTGATCTTAATGAGGGAAAGGTAGGCGATAGTAATCACCCGGCCGAAAGGATGCCGGTTGACCTTGCCAAAGGTCTTTACCTGCTCCAGATATACATTGCGGATACCGGTTAGTTCTTCCAGTACCCGGATCGCAGCCCGGTCTAACTCCTCGTTGGGGTATACAAAATACCCGGGTAGTGCCCACTTGCCAGCGTAAGGCTCCTCTCCGCGTTTGATTAAAAGAACCTTTAGGTCTCCCTCATCAAAGCCGAAGATGACATTGTCAACGGTGAAAGCAGATTTAAAAAAATTACTCAGGTTTGCCATGCGCCAGTCTCATTACAGCCTTATTGATGAAATGAGAAGCGAAATTATTCAAATTTTAGCTGAAATGCAATTTAGTTGAGATATTTAGTGTAAGAAGTACACTAGGTCTTTTTTGTCATAAGTAATTGTAAATCAGGTAGTTATTTTTTAGTTATTTTCTTTGTTTAAAAGATGGCTTTTTAATTAGCTGATTATCAGAATATTGACTTAGTGTAGTTTTATCAATTACCAGCTTTGTAGACCTAATTCTGCTCTTTTTTCCCGTTTTCCCCGGCTGTTTTGTTCCCAATAGGGCTCCATCACCGTTTTTTGGCGACGGGCAATGGTCTTCCGCATTTGCTGATCAAAGGCCGATGGATATTGATCGGTCCATCCTTCAATCTGATAAGGAGACTTACCGGAGAATACATAAGTTAATTCCCGCTGTAGCGTGGGTATCTTCAAAGTATATTGCATTAGCCCGGCACCCGTGAATTCTTCTCCGGTGTATTCCTGCATACTGGCCTCGGCAGATACGGCCTCGAATGCTCGGTGGGCTAATCGAAGATATTGATTAGAGGGTAGGAGTTCAATATCGCCCTGAGGCAAGGCAGCCGGATTGATGCGGATGCGGTTTAGGATTTCATCCTCCAGCATTTGTACGGGCGCTTTTACATTGACGTCTCCTTCTTTTTCAAAATAGGAGCGCTGCTGTAAGGCGTATTGCTTCCCTTCTTTATTCACCTGCATCCAGCTCTGTCCGCACCAGTCCTGGGAGCTGGTTGTCGTCTTTAGGGTATGTGGGAAGTCCCGGGTTTTTACCGGCGTAAATACGGAAGTCATGATGGAATAATCATAGATTCCCGTAGTGAAGCGATGGATTAAGTTCGTCTTTAATATACCAGTCGAATTGGGATTGGTGTAGGTATCATTCTTCACCTGCTCGTCGGTGAGAAAATCTTCCGTTACAAAGATGAGGGTAGTCTGTCCGGGATGGATTCCCTGATAGCGATTTTGTTCCAGCTCATAAATACTGATTTCAGCTTTGCCTTGGTACCAATAATCTTTAAAACTGGGATCGATTCCGTTACTCACGGTTTTAGCCAGTGGATTGGTACTCTTATCGGTGGTTTGATCACAAGCCATCAGCAGGAAAAACAGGGATAGGCAAAGAAAAGATGCGGATTTCATATTATTGGATTTACCATTGAAACGATCCAGAGGACATGAAGTTGACTGTTGCCTTATTCTTTATCTGCCAGGTGACCATCCGATGTCGGGCACTCCGTACAAAAATCGAGGTAGGGCTCCAGTCGCTGGAGCGTTTCAGCCTCCAGAATATAAATCTTTTGCATTGCCGCCTGATCCGGGAAGGGACCGTGTACCTTTCGGTAATTCACCATCACCCGCGCCAGCTTCCAGCTGATATAAGGGTGCTGCGCTAATTCTTCGGTACTCAGCTGGTTGATATACAACTTTTGGGGTTCCTGCTTTAGATCCAGTTGCGCTTTGAAGGTCTGAAAGGTGCTATCGCTCAGCCCGTAAGTTTCCTTTACCTGCTCAACGTCGTAAAAGCCGCCCAGCTTATCCCGAAATTTAACGATGCGGCTGGAGAGGACCGGTCCGATGCCGCGCAGTTGTGCCCAGGTTTCGGCATCTGCGCTATTAACGGCTATCCGAATGGGCGCTTTTGCCGGATATGCGGGTTTCTCTTTGCTATACCTGGGCGGAGATTTCTTGGGAGATTCGGGCAAGTGGATGTAATCCACTACTTTTTCGTACCAGGCGGCCTCCACGCCATAAATTTTTTTCAGCTCCTCCTTTCGGAAAAAACGTCCCCCTTTGTTGCGATAATTAATCAGGGTGTTTGCGGTGCGGGCGGGCAGTCCAAGCGCCAGCAGGGTCTCTTTATCTGCGGTATTGGGATCAAAAGGGAAAAGGCTATCCGGCACGAGTCTTACTGGCGCATAAGCAGCTGCTACTTGCTCCGGAATCGTGTCAAGCGATTGTATGTCGACCTGGATGGTACCTGGCTTTCGCCAAAAGCCCCGGTAAAGCAGGGGAAGTAGGACCGTTAGTCCGATCAGGGAAAAGAAGAATAATACACCTCGGCGCTCAGCCTGATTAAAATAGAGAAAAGAGGACATGACGGATTATTTTAGTGTTTGGAAATATGCATTGTGATCGGATGGATTTGCCAGGGGCAGATCATGTTCTTGCAGGGCTTTACGCCAGGTCTTTTTTTCCCGAAAGGGAAGTGAAGGTTGGATCAGCACTTGCTCCGGTTGCCAATCCTGAAGGATCGCCAATTGATTTTTTTGAAAGGAGCTGCCAATGATGACTAAATCCGGCTGCCAGGCCGCTTGCTCCTCCTCGTCGATGGCTTGCTGCAGCCAAAGTATGGTTTGGCCCTGCCACCGAATAACCTGACTACCCGAAGCGAGTACATCTTCGCGGTGTTGTTGTGTTCTTTTGTGTAGCAGATAAGCCTTTTTTGCGTAAGCAATCTCTGCCAAAACGCTACTGTCGGAGACGTATGTCTGAGCGGCTAACCCTTCTACCAGGGTTAGACCAAGTCCTCTGCGGGAGGCGTATATTAGGTATTCTTGCTGTTGCCAATGGTGCCGGACCAAGACGTTTTGCTGCCAAAGCAGGAGTCCTGCCACCGCGAACAGGACCCCGGCCAGCACTTGATTGCGATAGTGATAATATAAAACAGTACCAAATGTCAAACCCAGGACCAATAAGGCGCTACGACCCGAAAGGTGTAAGGGGCTCATGCTACTGGAGGGCAAGTCGGCGATCCAGCCCATCGAGTGATTCATAAACTGGACGAGATGGTCCAGCGCTGCAGTGAGCAGCTCGCCGAGTATGGGTAGTTCACCCAGCACCAGCACCGCGAGCCCCAGGAGCAAGGCCAGGGTGGCCAGAGGGACGATGACCAGGCCCGAGAGCCAAAAATACAGGGGGAACTGATGAAAGTAATGGATACTGATGGCGGCCGTTCCCAACTGAGCGGCCAGTCCCAGACTGAGCAATTGCCAGGTATAATCGAGCGCCCGAAATCGCGGCAGGTATAAACGATAGATGCGTGGTTGAAAATAGACAATCGCCGCCACCGCTGCGTAGGAAAGTTGAAACCCTACGGCAAAAAGGCTGCGCGTATCCAGGCAGAGCATGATTAAGGCCGTAGCGGCCAGGATGTTCCAGACGTTCTTTTGTAAATAGAGTTCCCGACCCAGGGTAAACAGACTAAACATAGCCGCTGCCCGTAGTACCGAAGGGGCGGCACCGGCGAGTAGGGCAAAGAGCCAGATACCTGCGACGGTAAGGCTGGCCTTAATGAATTTAGGCAGTGGGCCCGGCTTTCGCCAAAAACCAAAAAGAAACTGTAAGCCCATGGCTACGATACCCACGTGCATACCTGAAACGGCCAATACGTGCATGGCACCGACGGTAGCATAGTTGGCTTTGACTTCCGCATCGAGATGATTCTTTTGCCCCAGCACCAGGGCGGCCACCAGTCCGGCAGAGCGGGGTGGTAACAGATCAGACAATCGGTGCTGCAGACGGGCGGACCAGTAGTTGATTTGCGTCCGCAGGGAGAAAAATGGTGGAGCTTTCAAGAGGTAGACCCTTTTATCCGGAAGGTAGAATTGCCGGACCATTCCCTGCCGGGCCATGAATTGGGCAAAATCAAAACTGCCGGGATGTCTGGGAGGAGCTATTTTTTGGAATTTCCCTTCGGCCAGTCCGTACTGACCGACGGAAAAAAGAAAGTCAGCCGGCAGGTAACAAAACGAACGCCCTGTCACCTGGCTCAAGCTACCCGGCTGCTTTCCGAACCCTAAAATAGCTAGTTCTAAACGATTACTTTTCCCACTACTGCTGGGTTTAATCGCCTCAATGCGAAAAAGATAATATTGTGTACGGTCGCCTTGCTGAATATAATGATTGGGCTGTTGACCGGGCGTTTGCAGCTGCCAGCAGCCCAGGGCAGCCAGGAAACTCAGCGTCAAAATATTGGCTCCGCCCAGCCAGCGATACTGATAGGCCAGCCTTCGGTAGCTGAGGGCTAAAAGACCGATATAGGCCAGTACGAAAAGTGCCAGGATCTGCGGCACAGACCAGTGGGCTACCCAGCCCTGGGCAGCTATTAACAGGCCCGATACGTAAGGAAGTAGTAAACGAACAAAAGGGACTTCCTGCCAATTCAGCATGGTCCATTGTGGTTTTAGTTTTGCTCGTTAATTAGGGAAGGATAAACAACTTCGTTGCTAATCCTTTTCAAATTGCTGAAAAAAGTCGTCGTCGTCAAGTCATAAATTGTCTGGTACGTGGCAAAATGTGGATTGTTATTGTATTTTGGTTGCCCATACGGATCATAAAAGACTTGCCAGTTTTTAGAAACCAGGCAAATTTGAAAAATTACATAAATTGAATCATCTACTAGATATAGAAACCGCTTTGCTTACCGAACGCACCGTCTTTCGCAGGTGCCGCGAAGGAGAGGGCGCGGCTTTTTACCAGCTCTTCCAGCGTAATCACGTTCGACTGAAAGACTACTTCTGGGAGCTCTCTGCCAAAGTAGCTTCGGAGGCGGGTTGCGAGCTGTGGGTACGCGATCGCCTGGCGGCCTGGTTGCGCAACGAAGCGTATTTCTTCGGTATCTGGGACAAAGACACGGCCGAGCTGATCGGCTTCATCAGCCTGGAAAGAGTCGACTGGCAGATTCCCCGGACCGAAGTGCAATTCTTTATTGATCAGGCCCAGGCCGAAAAGGGTATTATGACGGAGGTCCTCAACCGCCTGGTGGTTTTTGCCTTCAAGCAACTTCGGATGCAGAAGCTGGCCATCCGTACCGCCATGGAGTACTACCCTCCCCAGCGCCTGGCCCGTAAGTGTGGCTTTAATCGCGAAGGGGATCTACGCGCGGAAATCCGCCGACCCAGCGGGGATCTGATGGATGTGATGTTGTTCGGGCTGTCGTACGCGGGTTATGAGAAGTATTAGGGCTTAGCTAGCCTGTCGAAGCTGTTCGGTCGAAGCTCCTGCTTCGACCCACTAAACTCCCTTCCTAAAATTTTGTCATTTCATTTTTTTTTATTTTCCATAAAATTTATTATTGTTCTGACGGCGGTCACTTAATTCCCCGTCCCCTTGTACCCGGTAGCTATTTTTTTACCCTTATAAATCACTACGATGGACCGCAGTAAACTATGCTCCAAAACGCGCCAAGAAGTCGCCGCCGAGTACGGCGTCTCGCGCAAAACCTTCTCTCAATGGCTAAAGAAAGCAAAAATTGAACCCGGGCGCGGCCGCTTACGGCCCGCTACCCTGAATCAGATCTACGATCACTTCGGGGAGCCCCGGCGCTTGCCTAAATCCTCACTGGAAGGTCGGTAGGCAGCGTAAAGTCAAAAACAGAAGCAGTACTTTTTCGGAGGTGCTGCTTTTTTATTCGGCCAGACTTCCCAAAACTTCCCAAAAGCACTCAAAACTTCCCATTTCGACATTTTTAAGTGGCTTATATTTGTGTTATGCGAAATGAAAAATAGGTATAGGTGGAGGTCGCCCATACAGAATTCAATAATTCAATAACGCAACATTGCAAATGGATTCAACCAGTATAAGCTTACCGCAGCCCCCCCGTCCCTTCTGGGAGACGGCCTTCAGTCTGCCGCCGGCCCTGTCTTTCGGCCTGGCCTGCCTGATCAGTGGCATTGCGGTATTCCTACAGCAGGAGATATTATTGACGGATACTTTATATTTTAACAGTCTGGGCGAGCAGATGGCTTACGAGCGCATCGAGGAACTTATTGCCCGGCAGCAGCAGTACAAATGGGTACCCTACGCCGTAGTGCCGGTGGCCTTAGTGGTACAGATCTTCCTGATCACGCTCTGCCTCAACGTAGGTACCATTCTCTACGAATTTAAAGTTGGCTTCCGTAAGCTCTTCGGTATGGTGGCCCGGTCCACGGTACTGATAGCGGTGGTCGGTAGTCTGCAGATCATTCCGCTGCTCATCGTGCCGATTGAGACGCTCGATCAGCTCACGCAACTCGACTGGTTTTCGATAGCAGCCTTGTTTAGCGGAATGGATTTGCCCCTTTGGCTCCTGCTGCCGCTCAAGATGCTCAATCTGATCCTGCTGCTCACCCTGCTGATCCTGGCGGGCGGCATGCACTGGCTCACGGGGCGGCCTTACGGCAAAATGCTGGGCTTCGTGACGGGTACCTACGGTGTCGGGATGCTATTGTTGGTCTTGTTGCTGGTGTTTTTGCAGTTGAATATGAGTTGATTAGTTTATTAGTTGATAAGTTGAAGGATCTATAAGTGCTAAGTGGCAATCATTCCGGGAGGATGCTTCTTTTAGGCAGGAAACCTCTCTCCTGAAACTAAACGACACTTATAAACTTATCAACTCACTAAACTCATCAACTAACCAAAGAAATAATTGCGCAATTCGGAGCCGATCCACCAACGGCTCGGTAAAGGTGCT
>DATFKA010000076.1:0-51534 GCA_035268885.1 Saprospiraceae bacterium | reverse complement strand
GCGGATTAAGAAATGGCTCATTCAGCGGGTGGGTTTTGCTTCTTTTGCCCTACAAAAGAAGGGATAGTTTAGCTAAAGTCTCCGCTGATCAAGCAGCTTCCCTATATTCATCCGCGTTCTGGTGCGCCTGAGGCGCATGGGCATTTCATGTCAATTGGATTTACGATCTACAATAAACGGAATTTCAAGGATAATATATCTGAAGGAATTAGAACTATCGTCGTATAATTTTCTAAGGACTTTTAGCTGATGTAGACCGTTATCTAGATTGCCTATATCGCAGTAGCAATTCCAACCTTTCTCCCCCATATTTGGGTGCTGGCTATACATACAATCTATTTGGTCTGATACTTCTCGGTCATTAATGTAAAACTGGGACAGGCTCAATACTGAATCTTTTACTATACTAAGTTCGTCTTTATAATAATTAAACATGGCAAGCTTATAGTCCAGATCAATCCTTGTTCTTTCTTTACGCCACAAACTATCTAACATGCTGGTATCTTCCCGCATTCTGGCATTAAGGGCAGCAACTTTCTGAGCGGTTTCTTTTTCCAAAACAGTCATCGCAGAATCTTTCTTTCCAGAACGAAAAATAGAATTAAGGGTAACCCCCGTTTTTTTAAGAGGATCTAGTTGCAATCCCTCTTTCAAATAATCCTGATCTCTTTTGTGCAATACGTAAAAAAAAGAAAGCAAATTCGATTCTATTAGATTTGAAGATATGCGGATATGATCTATTTTATCCCGATCCGGATCACTAATATTTTCGTAGAGATAAGGATTAAAAGATACAGCATTATAAGCAGTTGACTTGGCACTGGTCTGCCCCCAATGCGGAAAATAAGCCATACTATTTGTCTGGATTCCTGGCAGAAAGAAAATAATCAAAATGCCATAAGGAAAAGAAAATAAAAATAGACGACGAGTAAACCTTGTATCCAAGAAATTAAGTAGTAGGGGACGATACAAAAAAGATAAAGTCAGCAAGGCGTAAAATCGAAAAACGGCGCCATATATTTTTGAGAATTGACGGTCCCCCACTTTTTTAAGAGGGCTTAGCAAAATAAAATCGATGAGGATGATAATTCCAATCAGGATAAAAATGATACCTATAAATACACCAACTTCACCAAAAAACACTTCCAGTAAAGAAGGCCAAAAGAAAGCCAGGGACCCCGAAAGGGTAAGGAAAAAAAGTAGAAAAGTCCAGGCAAAAATGATGCTACAAAAAGATTCGAGACTCTCAATATAATCATCAAACGATTCATACCTCTTACTAAAGTGCTTGCGGAAATAGTCCGAGAATTTCAAGGCATCGTAGTCTACATCTTTGGATACATAGCGTAGTCCAACGGCTCCAATCCACAGGCCACGCATAATAATATGCCCCACCAGGTTAATCACAAAAATATACCAACTCCCTTTCAGTAAGGAATAAAAGATAATAAACAAACGACTTAATATACCCGAGAACTGGTTAACCTGAAGATACTCTCCAAAAGCATCGATACTGCCTTTGGACTGGAAGATCCCCAGCAGAGCAATACCGGAAATAACCAGCTCTAATTGCCAACTTTCCATCTGTAGGCTATCCAGCCATTCCTTTAATGCCTGTTTATTTTCTTTCAAGCTACCGGAGTATTACATGATTTTAATGCAGTACATCCCAAGATAAATATGATTTCTAAAAAAACTTCTTTTCTTTTAAGAAATTCGGATTAAGGCTTCTGATTTTTTAACAACGTGCCTTTAAACCATCAACCAGACCCCGGGTCTAAACACCAAAACCTGGTCCATGACTCCTATTAATCACCTCTACTGGCGGGCGGGCTTTGGCCTTAGTCCCGAAGAATGGCAAGAAAAAAAGAATTGGCCGATCGAAAAAGCCGTCAATCAGCTGTTTACCCTGGCAAAAACAAACAGCACCTTCGACTTGCCCGAAAGAGTTGTGCAGCGCCGATTGAATGAATTGTCCCGCGAAGAACGCGAAGCCCTACGAGAACAACAGCGGCAACAGCTCGCCCGGGTCAATGCCGATTGGGTACGCCGCATGGCCGACCCCAAATCTCCCGCTTTATTGGAGCGCATGAGCCTCTTCTGGCATGGCCACTTCGCCTGTCGCTCTCGCGGCGGATACCTGGCCGCTCAGCAGATCATTACGATTCGAAGACATGCACTGGGTAATTTCCGTGATTTATTGTTAGGTCTCGCCCGCGACCCCGCCATGATTCGCTACCTGAATAATCAACAGAATCGGAAGCAACAAGCTAATGAAAACTTCGCCCGAGAACTGATGGAGCTCTTTACCCTGGGCCGGGACCACTACACCGAACAAGATGTGAAAGAAGCCGCTCGCGCTTTTACCGGCTGGTCTTCTAATCTGACCGGTGACTTTGTCTTTCGTCGACCCTGGCACGACTACGGGCCCAAAAGCTTCTTTGGAAAAAAAGGTAACTGGAATGGAGAGGATATTATCGATATGATACTCGAAAAAGAAGCCTGCGCAAATTTTATTACCCGTAAAGTATACCGCTACTTCGTTAACCAACGGGTAGACGAGCATCGGGTGCAGCGTTTAGCAAAAACTTTCTACCAATCTAATTATGACATCGCAGAGCTCATGCGTGCGATTTTCACCAGCCCTTGGTTCTATGCCCCCGAAAACCGGGGGACAAAAGTAAAGGCGCCCGTAGAACTACTGGTAGGCATGATCAAAAACTTCGGACTGGAATTCGAAAATGATACGCCTATCTTATTTCTCCAACGGGCGCTGGGACAGCAATTATTTAACCCTCCAAATGTGGCGGGCTGGCCGGGAGGTAAAAACTGGATCGATAATGCCAGCCTGATGCTTCGCCTCAATCTACCTCTGGGAATTGTCGGGGCAGCGCCGTTTAATTTTCGAGCAAAAGCAGACCTGGAAGATCGACAGGAAAATAAACAAGGGCGAAGATTACAAGCCAAAGCCAATACCCAATCACTATACCAAATGATTTTCAGACTCCCCGAGGCGAAAAAACTACCCGCTCTGGCAGCATACCTGTTACTGGTCAAACCACAAATGAATACGGGCCTGATCAAGGCCTTTAGCCCATCCCAAAATCCGCAGGAGCAAGTCATCCAGCAGGCCCTAAGACTCATGAGTTTGCCAGAATACCAATTATGCTAGCCCCTAGTCTTTCCACCATTAAAAACGAAAACAGTATGCATTTCAAACGCAGAGATTTTATAAAAGCATCCGCCCTAGCCTCGACCAGTATCTTAGCCCCTAATTTTTTAAATGCCTTTACTAAAACCCGATCGTACCGTTCTCGTTCGGGTAAGATTCTTATTGTCGTACAGCTCTCGGGTGGTAACGACGGGCTGAATACCGTCGTCCCTTATCAGAATGATATTTATTATCGCAGCCGCCCCCGGCTGGGTATAAATAAACAAGAAGTCTTAAAACTAAACAGCGATCAGGGACTTAATCCTGTAATGAAGTCTTTGCAGAGCCTGTACGACGAAGGTCTCGTCTCGATTATTAATGCTGTGGGGTATCCCAACCCTGATCGTTCGCATTTCCGAAGTATGGACATCTGGCATACCGCCAGTGATAGCAAGGAGTACTTGCAGACGGGTTGGTTGGGTCGTTATCTGGACCACGCTTGCCATAATTGTCAGCAGCCCTACCATGCGCTAGAAATCGACGATAGCCTGAGCTTGGCTATGAAAGGCGCGGAGCGCAATGGCTTTGCCATGAGCAAGCCCCAACAACTTCGGCGTGCGGCCAATAATCGCTTCCTGAAAGCGGTCGCCCAAAGTACACATGAGCACGAGCACGAACAGGTCGCTTACTTATACAAGACCATGATCGACAGCCAGTCTTCTGCCCAGTATCTATTCGAACAGTCTAAGGTACACCAGGCCAAAGAGAACTACCCCAATACCCCCTTCGGACGAGACCTCAGGCAGATTGCTGAATTAATCACTGCCGATACGGATACACAGGTCTATTATGTAAGTTTGACGGGCTTTGATACCCACGCCAATCAGAAAAATGTACAGGCTCGCCTGCTACAACAATATGCAGATGGTATCCGCGCGCTGGTCAAAGACCTCAAGCGCAACGACCTGCTCAAAGATACGCTGATCATGACCTTTTCTGAATTCGGGCGCCGCGTGCAGCAAAATGCCAGTAATGGCACTGACCATGGTACCGCCAATAATCTGTTTTTGATCGGTGAGCAATTACAAAAACCCGGATTTTTTAATGCCGCCCCGGATTTGAGCACCTTAGACGATGGGGACCTCCTCTATCAGGTAGATTTTCGAAATATTTACGCTACGATTCTGGATAAATGGCTGGATAGTAGTGCCCCACAAATCCTAAAGCAACAGTTTGCTCCCCTGGATTTACTTTAAAAGCTCCAGAACCCTGACTACTAATTCTTCGTTAAAAACTGTACTTTTGTCCCTTCATACAGCAGTTGTTTAAAAACTCCTCACTGAGCCCTTGGCAACACATTGAAAGCCAATACGGCAGCTCTTTTTTCCCTTCGTCCGCCTGAGTCGGATGGCTACGAGAAAAAAAAGTAGCCTTGTCTTGACCTTCCAAGCCGTTACCAATCATCTCATCAGGAATTCTTAAACAACTTCACAGATAAGATATGACTTGGTGGCAACGTATAAAAAAGATTTTTAAAGCAGAAAAGGTAGAAGAAGACCCTATGAAGTATTTAATTGTTGGTCTGGGGAATATGGGACCGGACTATGATGACACCCGCCATAATGCTGGTTTTGAGGTAGTCGATTTTTTAGCAGAAGATATGGGCGTTTCTTTCAAGAATGATACACAGGGGGATCTTGCTCGCTTTAAACACAAGGGACGCACCTTTGTCTTATTGAAGCCCTCGACCTTTATGAACCGTAGTGGAAAAGCCGTACGCTACTGGATGCAAAAGGAAAAGATTGATAAATCCAGAGTCCTGGTTATTGTCGATGATCTAAATTTACCCTTTGGCAAACAACGCCTGCGCGGCAAGGGTAGTGACGGTGGCCACAACGGTCTGAAAGATATCGATCAAATGACGGGTGGTAATAACTACGCCCGCCTGCGCATTGGTATTGGAGATGAATTTCATAAAGGCCAGCAAGTCGATTATGTCTTAGGAGAATGGAGTGCCGAAGAGCGGGAAAAATTACCGGAGATCGTCAAATATGCGGGGGAAACGGTAAAGGCCTTTGCTACCATTGGCCTGAGCCATACCATGAGCCAGTATAATCGGTGATCATCGTTTTATGCTTTCGCAAAAGGCAAAGCTTTCTCTATATCCACTTTTCCTTGTTCCTGAACCATGAACTGTCCTTTATCGGCGTGCCAGCTGGCCAGGTACTCTTGTTCGGGTTGCCCCGGAGTGGGAATCAATAATGCCTTTTTTTGAAGCACTTGCAAATCCATTATCGAGCTGTAGCCGGAGCGACAGATGATCAGCCGACTCTGCATCATGATTTGGGCAATTTCTTTAGCGCCGACAAAGGAAATAATCTTTATGTGATCGACCGGGCTATCTATATTTTCCCCTTTCGGCAAACCACGAACGAGTAAATAATGACCGGATAACTGGCTGAATTGTTCCAAGATTTCTCGTTCCAAAAGACTGCGTTGAGGCTCGGGGCCCGACAGGATAGCCGCCGCCTCGTACTTTATATTATTTTGCGAGAGCGGTACCCCCGACAACTGAGACAGTGGTCCCAGATACACGGGCCTATCCTCTTGCAGGGGTATCCCTAAGTCCCCGGATAAATTATCGGGGGGTGGAAAATCCGGCACCCAGATTTCATCAAAACGTCGATACCAGAAAGCGTGCATCCTCCCGGCCAAGGCCGACATCCATTTTTGCCGAAAGGCAAAGCGCAACTGGTGCGTCAGATAAACGCAGGGCACACGCCGCGAATAACAGCCCAGACGATTGTCACTCACAATCAAATCATAGAACCTTGCGCTTAACAACTGGTGCAGCATACGTCGCTCGCCCAGTACGGCATAAAGCAAATTAGGCAGCATAAAGAAAAAATTCCAAAAAGGAGATCGAACGGGATAACGCACCCGATAGGAGGGAAGTGCATGATAAATCAAATTCGGGAAATGCCTTTGCAAAAGCCGCTGGGCCGCTCCACTACCAGCGATCTCCACCTCAACCCCTAAACTCAGGGCCGCTTCCACAATGGGTACACAACGACTAGCGTGTCCCAGGCCCCAATCCAGCGGGCAGAGTAAAATGCGCCGCCGACCTTGTAGCTTCCCCGATAAATCTGTTATCTTTCCCAAGATTGTTTGGTGGTTTGGTGGTCTAAGCGATTTTCAATAAAATAGTACAACCACTCAAGTAAATAAAAAAATCTAAAGAACTATAAACTTGGTCGAGATGACAAATACTATAAAAAGTTTAAAAGTAGGTTTTTTCCTATTGATCGTTATTGCCCTCAGTAGCTGCCGGGTACATTGTGGCTGCCCGATGGCTGAGACAGAACAAAAAAACACCATCCGCCCACAAGAGCAAACGGATGGTGATTTATCTAAAGTAGACCTGCCAGAAATCCTTGAAAGACCTGCAAAGTAAAGACTTACCAGGTTTCGAAAACCTGGTAAGTCTAGCTACAATTAAAAGTCAAACTTAATGCCCTGTGCCAGAGGCACCGTCGTACTGTAATTGATGGTATTGGTCTGTCGACGCATATAAGCTTTCCAGGCATCCGAACCGCTCTCGCGACCGCCACCCGTTTCTTTTTCGCCGCCGAAAGCGCCACCGATTTCCGCACCGCTGGTGCCGATATTTACATTGGCAATACCACAATCAGAACCGGCCGCTGACAAGAACAACTCCGACTCGCGCAAGTTATTCGTCATGATAGCGGAAGACAGCCCCTGCGGGACACCGTTCTGGATTGCAATGGCTTCGTCCAGGTCTTTATATTTCAATAAATACAGAATGGGCGCAAAAGTCTCCTCTTGTACGATTTCCATTTCGGGTAAGGCCTCGGCAATACAAGGCTTCACATAACATCCAGAGCTGTATCCTTCTCCTTCCAGAACACCGCCTTCTACCACCATAGAACCGCCTTGCTGTTTCACCGATTCGATGGCTGCCAGATAATTCTGTACGGAGTCTTTATCAATTACGGGCCCAACGTGGTTATTTTCATCCAATGGATCACCTATCTTTAATTGTGCATAGGCGTTAGCCAGCTTTTCTTTGACCTCGTCGTAAATATCCTCATGGACAATTAAGCGACGGGTGGAAGTACAACGCTGACCAGCCGTACCTACCGCTCCGAATACGGCACCCGTCAGGACGATCTCCAGATCAGAGGAGGGCGTCACAATGATGGCGTTATTACCACCTAACTCCAGAATAGTTTTCCCCAGGCGACCGGCAACGGTAGCGCCGACGATACGTCCCATGCGAATACTTCCCGTTGCAGATACCAGGGGAATGCGTTTGTCATGGGTCATAAATTCGCCGGCAATGTAATCGCCATTGATTAAATTGACAATTCCTTCCGGTAAACTATTTTCTTTAAGTACGTCCTTGAAAATATTCTGGCAGGCAATCCCACAGAGGGGCGCTTTTTCGGATGGTTTCCAGATGACCGTATCCCCGCAGACCAGAGCAATCATAGCATTCCAGGACCAGACGGCTACCGGGAAATTGAAGGCGCTGATGATGCCGACGACCCCGAGGGGGTGCCATTGCTCGTACATACGGTGGGAAGGGCGCTCAGAATGCATGGTCAGACCATAAAGCTGACGAGACAGCCCAACGGCAAAATCGCAGATATCGATCATTTCCTGAACTTCACCCCAACCTTCCTGTAGGCTTTTGCCCATTTCGTAGGAAACCAATCGGCCCAGGGCATCCTTATTATCGCGTAGGGCGTTGCCATACTGGCGTATAATTTCTCCCCGCAGTGGAGCGGGCATCTGTCGCCATTCCAGAAAGGCAGATTGTGCTTTTTCGACCACTTGTTCGTATTCGCGTTTCGTAGTTACACTCACCGAACCAATTAGACTACCATCTACCGGAGAATGAGAATCGATGTAGTTTTCGGTAGTGCGAATGGTTTCGAGGCCGGTAGCGGTTCCGTCATTTTTAGCTTCCAGACCTAGTGTTTTCAAAAAATTTTTGTTCATTTCAGTTACTTGATTTGGTTAGTTAGTTCTATCACTTAGAAGCGGTTTAAACTTTTTGGTTCAAGCGGTCTTAAAAAGCTTGTAGGTTCTGGCAAAGCTCAATTTGAGATGCGTAGCCAAAGTTACGGATCGAAAATTAGCTGCCGTCCAAGTTCTATAAGACTTTAAGACTCAGCGAACTGAAAAAGTTTAAATCGCTTCTTACGATAATTCTTTTCTGACAAGTTGGGAGATCAACTTGCCATCGGCCTTACCGGCAAATTCTTTGGTAGCCATTCCCATCACCTTGCCCATATCTTTCATCGAGCTGGCACCAAGCCGCCCAATAATCGCTTTTATCTTAGTAGTCAGCTCTTCTTCACTCATCTGCTCGGGTAGGTATCTTTCGATAATTTCCAGCTCTTCGCGCTCCGTTTTGGCCAGGTCTTCCCGTCCCTGCTCTTCGTAAATCTCCAGGGATTCTTTCCGTTGTTTAGCTAGCTTGGTGAGCATTTTAATCTCCATATCTTCGGTAATCTCATTACCGGAGCCATCCGTTTTGGCGAGAATGATAGCCTGCTTTATGGCACGGATCCCCCTTTTGGCGGCATCGTTTTTCTCTTTCATCGCCGTTTTTAAATCTTGTGTGATTCTTTCTTCTAGTGTCATGCTTCTCAATGTTTAAGTGATTACCCATCGACTCGACGGGTAGATATTTTGGCTTATTGTTTGCGGTGCTTCTCGATATAGTCCGTTAGTTCAACAAACTCCGCTACGGATAAAGTTTCCGGGCGACGCTTAAATAATTCACCATCGAGTACTGATTTATCCGCTACCAGTGATTTCATGGTGTTGCGCAACATCTTTCGCCGCTGACCGAATGATTGCTTCACGACTTGTTTAAAGAGCCCCGGATCACAGGTCAATTGTTGCTCCGTTTTTCGACTTAGTCGAATAACGGCAGACTGGACCTTAGGGGGTGGGGTGAAACATTGTTTATCCACCGTAAACAAATAGTGGCCATCGTAATAAGCCTGCGTCAGTACGCTAATGGCTCCGTAGGTTTTGGAGCCGGGCCCCGCTACGACGCGCTCTGCCATCTCCTTTTGAAACATCCCCACCAACTCGGGCACTTGCTGACGATAATCCAGCATTTTAAAGATGATCTGCGATGAAATATTGTAGGGAAAATTTCCGATCAGACCAAACGGTTGATCCCCTAAAAACTCTTCAAAGCGCAGTTTTAGGAAGTCACCGGCAATAATCCGGTCTTTCAGTTGAGGATAATATTTATTCAGATAAAGGACCATATCCTTGTCGGCTTCCACCGCCAGGAGGTCGAAGTCTTTTTCCAACAAGAACTGGGTAAGCATGCCGCGACCGGGTCCTACCTCAATCACTCGCTGATATTGATCCGTCCATTGCAGACTGTCGGCGATACGACGGGCAATATCCTCGCGATTAAGAAAGTGCTGACCAAAAGATTTTTTTGCTTTCAACGTTATAAAAGGTATTTTAGCAGTTTTACAGAAAAGTTTGTACTTCTGCAATATTTATTGCGAAGTTGTTTAAGAATTCCTGCTTGTGCGAAAAATAAGTATTTCAAAGGAGATCAAGACGGCAAAAATGAAGTTATGCAGCGCATAATAAGGCTTTTGCCAACGCAGAGGTTGTTTGAAATACAGTTTTGCAGCCAAGTAAGGAGTTTTTAAATAACTTCTATGATAAAACACCTCAAAAATAGGGAAATAAAGATAGTTGAATGGAAAAATTGAAAATAGGGATCAGCATAGGCGATTTTAACGGGATTGGACTGGAAGTAATTTTGAAAAATCTCTCGCGGCCAAAATTAGCTGAGATGGCTACTTTTGTTATCTACGGTTCAACCAAAGTGGTCTCCTATCACAAAAATATAGTGGATGTCGATGTCCATTACCACAATGCCCCAAATATAGATCGCATTCGCACCGATAAAATCAATATTGTTAATTGCTGGACGGAGAATGTCAATATTACCCTGGGAAAACCCACGGACCTCAGTGGCAAATACGCCGTCCGTTCGCTGGAAGCCGCTACTAAAGATCTGCGGCACGGCCTGATTGATGCCTTAGTAACGGCTCCCATTCATAAAGAAGCCATGAAAATGGCTAATTTCCCCTTTCCGGGCCATACCGAATACATTACCCGCGAGATGCAGGCCAAGGAAAGCCTTATGTTTATGGTACACGATGTCCTCAAAGTGGGTTTAGTCACCAATCACTTGCCCGTCGGTCAGGTAAAAGATATGGTCACCAAGCCCCTTATCCTGAAAAAGCTTCGCCTCATGGCAGAAAGCCTAAAGATGGATTTTGGAATAGAAAGACCCACCATTGCCGTTTTGGGACTTAACCCACACGCAGGAGATGGAGGGGTCATTGGCACCGAAGACGATGAAATCGTCCGGCCAGCCATTATCGAAGCAAAAAAGAAAGGACTCCTCGCCATGGGACCTTTTCCCGCCGATGGCTTCTTCGGTGCTGGGCAACACCTAAAGTTTGATGGTATTTTGGCCATGTATCACGACCAGGGGCTCGTCCCTTTTAAACTCTTATCCTTTGGGGAAGGGGTTAATTTCACGGCGGGCTTATCCGGCGTACGCACCTCGCCAGACCACGGTACCGCTTTTGATATTGCCGGTGAAAACAAAGCTAATCCAGACTCTTTCCGAAGAGCTATTTTCCTGGCAATGGATATCGTGCGAAATCGAAAAGAACACTTCGAAAACCATGCGAATCCGCTAGTCAAAAGATCAAACAAGAAGAAAAAGAAAAAGAGTCGTAACCGTGACGAAGAGGAATAGTAGCTACTTCCCAACAGGAGGTTTACGCAAACTAAGTGTGCATTAATCTTGTTTTATTCTAGAACTTAAATTAATTTTGCACCCGAGATTAATTATAGAATATTATTTCCACCTCCCAACCCGAAAAGAGAAGATATTTCTGCAGCAACAATTTGTAAAGGTAATTTTTATACCCACGTAACGCGATACCTTGACATTTTATAATCACAAAAATAGCTACCATCATGGCAGAATCCACAGAAAAGTCACGTTACTCAGACAATGAACTGGCTGAATTCCGGGAATTAATCGAAGGAAAGTTGGCGAAAGCTCAACAGCAATTGAATTTTTACTTACAGCAAATTAGCGAACTGGCAGATAATCCGGACAGCAAGCTGAAAGGTCTTGATGATGCGAGTAGTACGATGGAAAGCGAACGTCTGTACACCAATGCTGCTCGCCAGCGGAAATTGATCAGACACCTGGAAAATGCACTTATCCGCATCGAGAACAAAGTTTATGGCGTCTGCCGTGAGACGGGTAAATTGATCTCAAAAGAGCGCCTACGTGCCGTTCCTCACGCTACCCTCAGTATTGCAGCTAAACAAAACAGAAAGAAAAGATAACATCCCATCATCCGTGGAACTCCATTTACCGGTTCCACGGATATTCCCTAAACAGATCCGACCTTGAAGAAATCCTGGAAATTAAGCCTGCTCGTTCTACTTATCCTTCTGATCGATCAAAGCGTAAAGATCTGGATAAAAACGCACCTCTGGCTAAGTCAGGAAATCGAAATTTTTGGTTTAGATTGGGCCCTCATCCATTTTATGGAGAACAACGGCATGGCCTTTGGTATTTCCTTTGGGGGTTCCTTTGGTAAACTGGCCTTAAGTGTCTTTCGGATCATTGCCATCTCTTTTCTGATCTATCTCATTCGCAATTTTATCCGTAGCGGTGCTCGTTGGGGTATCTTGATTCCCTTCGGCCTCATCCTGGCTGGCGCCATTGGGAATATGGTTGATAGTGCCTTCTACGGCATGATTTTTTCCGAATCCAACTATTTCCACGGCGGTGTTGCACGTATTTTTCCTGCCGAAGGGGGGTACGCTAGTTTTCTCCACGGCCGGGTCGTTGACATGTTCCATTTCCCCATATTAGAGGGCTTTTGGCCACAATGGGTACCAATTATTGGCGGTCATCACTATCTCTTCTTTAAGCCGGTATTTAACGTTGCGGATGTATCCATTACGGTGGGCGTATTACAAATCCTGATCTTCCAACGCTCTTTTTTCCTGAACGAGCAAAATCTGTCTGAAAAAGAGACACTTACCGAAGAGGAAGAATAAGCCTAAAATTCTGCCTTTCGCATCATTACCATCCATTTTTTTGTGACCGGATGCTCGAATTCTAATTGCTCCGCGTGTAGGTGCAATCTTCCCCCGGGCTGGCCATATAATTCATCGCCTACGATGGGGCTATTCAGTCCCCGGTGATGGGCAGCGTGTACGCGCAGTTGATGGGTGCGCCCCGTTACCGGAAAAAAATGTACCCTGGTAAAATTCCTTTCTTCTCCTATTTTTTGCCAACGGGTACGAGCCGCTTTTCCATACTCGTAACAGACCAATTGCCGGGGACGATTATCCAAATCTACTCGTAGCGGTAAATCGATGATACCAGAATCCCCTTCCAGTCTACCCTCCAGCAAGGCCACGTATTGTTTTTTCACTCTTCGCTTGATAAATTGCTGCTGCAGCGACTTGTAAACGCCTTCCGTTTTTGCAATGAGCATCAGGCCCGAAGTTGACATATCCAGGCGATGAACGGTTAGCGGCCCTGTAGCCTTCGGGTAAGCCTGCTGCATGCGCCATTGTACCGAATCGCGTATCGTTTTACCAGGCACAGATAATAAACCAGGTGGCTTATCGATAAGCAATAAGTAATCGTCTTCGTAGATCTTTTCTATCGGTGGAGCCTGACTGGCTTCCGCCAAAACGGGATTGGGATCAAGTGCCATCCCCTTCAGCATATGTCCCAAAATGGGTTCACATTTACCCCGACAAGCCGGATAAAATTGACCATGCCTACGTACGGCTGACTTTGGCGGAGCGCCCCACCAAAATTCCGCCATAGCGATTGGTTGTAGCTGATGCTGAAAAGCGTATTGCAGTAATTTGGGTGCGGCACATTCACCCGCTCCGGCCGGAGGCTGTGCGGCACCAAAGATTGTTTTCAGGCTCTTTTCCTCTCCCCGGCTATTCAAAAACCGAAAGGCAGCAAAGAGCCGGTCTTGCAGGGCGGCTGAGCGACGACTACGCTCTTTTTTGAGAGCCGTAATTTTTGCTTCCCACGCATCCACAACTTTCCTGGCTTCCTTAATTTTTTGGCGCCAGTCTTTTTTAAAAGACTTTAGCTCCCGATCCAGCCTGGCACTTTCCCGGCGCAAAGCCTGATCCAATTCCTGATAATCAGTTGCCGTCATCTGCGGCTCCGCTTCCGCTCTCTTTTGGTCGCGCGCTATTTTTTTATTTTTATTACGCAGTCGCATCGTAGCGATTTCTGCCTCCGCCCGCTGCTCCGTGTTTTGTAAATCTAATTTTGCTTTCTGAAGGGCAGAATCCTGTTCTAGTTTTTCTACCTCCTGATTCAGCTTGGTGATTTGGGCTTCCTCCTTACGGAAAAAACCACCGGGCTGGAGGATATCAAATACCGGGGGTACGAAACCAGAGTGGTGGTTTGATTCCGCTATTTTTCCCGAAAAAGCAGCCAGGTAAGCCAAACTGCCCGCCGACCTCTGTACGACTAAAACACCAAACATTTTACCCTCCGCATCCCGGGAGCTACCCGCTTCGTATCCTAACTGTCGGTTCCAGTCTTCCCGTTCCCGTAGGTCTAACTGTAATTCCTGAGCCGCCTGAGCCGCAAGGGGGTGCGGGGTATAATAAAAAGGAAAGGTGAAACGCTGCGGTAGCGTAATCTCCGATACATCTGACTGGAACTTTCGTAAATAATCACTTGTTGCTTTCATTATCCTGGATTCCTCCCGCAAAGGTATCTCTTTTCGAATTAATCCTTATTTTGGTGTTTTTGCTAGCCCTAAAAGGGCTAAATACCAGAACATCTCCCAAAGATAAACCTAACTACATGCACAAAAACCAACAACAAGCCACCGGTACCGCTCTCGCACTTAGTGCCGGTATCCTGGATCAAAAAGAAGCCAAAACGACGCACGGGCTACTGCGCGGCTCCGAGCGCTTCGAGTTATTAGGACTGATCGATCACAAGTTTGCTGGCCAGGATGCCGGTAGCGTCCTGGATGGCCAGCCCCGACAGATACCCATCTTTGCACAACTTACCGAAGCAATCAACGCCGTAGGCAAACCAGATTACCTGATCATTGGTATTGCCACCGTGGGAGGCGTCCTGCCCGACCATCTGATGGCCATCATCCGTGCCGGTTTGAAAGCGGGGATATCTATCGTAAATGGCCTGCACGATTACCTACAGGACCACGAAGACCTCCGGCAATTAGCGGAAGCAAATAATGCTCAATTGATCGACATTCGTAAACCGAAAAAAATTGCCGATCTGCACTTCTGGACCGAGGAAATCTTCCAGGTCGACTGCCCCATTGTGGCGGTACTGGGCATGGACTGCGCCGTAGGTAAGCGTACCACCGCTAAAATAATCCACGATGCGGTGTGCAATCAAGGTGAAAAAGCCGAAATGATCTTTACGGGACAGACCGGCTGGATGCAGGGCGCACAGTACGGCTTCATCTTTGATTCAACGCTTAATGATTTTGTCTCCGGGGAACTGGCCCGGGCCGTGCTGGATGCCTTCCAGAAAGAACAGCCCGCCCTTATCCTACTGGAAGGACAATCTTCGCTGCGCAACCCCAGTGGGCCCTGTGGCCCCGAATACCTGATTTCCGCTAATGCCAAAAAGGTCGTACTGGTCCACGAAATCAAAAAGGAATACTTTGATGATCTGCCTGCCTGGGGCCCACTTCCCAGCCTGCAATCGGAGATAGACCTGATCCGTGCTTACGGCAGTGAGGTCATTGCGCTGTCGCTAAATACGCGTGGCTGTACATTGGAAGAGGCGAAAGCAGCACAGGCAAATTATCAATCGGAATTGGGTATCCCGGTGGTCCTGCCGCTGGAAGAAGGGGTCGAGGAGATTATACCTTTGTGCCTACAAAAATAAACCCTGATGTAAAGCCAGGCTTTGTCTCTGCTCATTAATCAAATCAACTACTTGATAGAATAAGAAAAATTATCATGAAATGCCCATGCGCCTAAGGCACACCAGAACGCGGATGAATATAAGGAAGCTGCCTAGTGATTGTAGTTTTTGCCCTTTAGTACATCTTCTTTTTGACCGCAAAAAGAAGCCAAAACTCCCCGCTGAGACGCGGGAATATTCAGGTGGTCGGGTAGCTATGTGGCCAAATGGCCATGTGACTACATAGCCAGATGGATAAGGTAAGAATGGCATATGATTTCGCTGGATTTTTTTTAAAATTACATAACTAACTTTAAATTAGAACTTTACTAAAATTATATACACCTGAAAAAGCCCTGAACACCTTCCGATGTTCAGGGCTTTGGGAGTGGAGCCTAGGGGAGTCGAACCCCTGACCTCTTGACTGCCAGTCAAACGCTCTAGCCAACTGAGCTAAGGCCCCTTTTTTCGCTGGGCAAATATAAAGGCTTTTATTTTATTGTACAAATCTTTTTTCACCCTTTAACCCTGGCCACTCCTTTTCCCTGGATTGCCTCAATGATCTTCGCACCGTGGTCGCGGGTGTTTTCAATAAAGAGCTTACTGGTTTGCAGGCCACTACAGGCCACCCCGGCCATGTAGACATTTTCCAGGTTGGTCTCCAGGGTCTGTGGATGATGGCAAGGCTTTTGATCCTCGTCTTTTTCCAGTTCGATACCAAATTTTTTAAAGAGGGCGTAATTAGGGCGGTAACCCGTCATGGCCAACACGAAATCGTTCTCAATGGTAAAGGTGCCTTCGGGGCCCTTTAGCACCACTTCGTGCGCTCGGATTTCCTCTACGGTGGTATGGGTATAAGCTTTAATACTCCCCTCCTTAATCCGGTTTTCGATGTTGGGGCGAATCCAGTACTTTACCCGCTCGTGGATACCTTCACCACGGATCGCCATACTCACCTCCGCACCTTTATAGTAACACTCCAGGGCAGCGTCACAGGCCGAATTACGGGCACCGATGACTAGCACTTTTTGTCCAATGTAGGGATGCGGATCATCGTAGTAATGGGTCACCTTCGGTAAATCTTCGCCCGGTACACTCAATGGATTCGGGGTATCATAAAAGCCCGTAGCCACCACGACCGCGGCCGCGCGGTATTCCCCCTTCGGTGTCGTCAGGATATAATCCCCACTGGTGGCATCGCGCTGCATATCCTGCACCGGCTCGTATAATTTCACTTTCAGGTCCCACTTTTCTACCAGGCGGCGGTAATATTCCAGCGCTTCTTTACGCGTAGGCTTCTCCAGATGGGAAACGAAGGGCGTCTCGCCCACTTCCAGCTTCTTGGAAGTAGAGAAGAAAGTCATATTGATGGGGAAGTTATATAACGAATTAACCAGGACCCCCTTTTCCAGAATGAGGTAATCCAATCCCGCTTTGGTCGCTTCAATACCCACGTTAAGACCACTGGGGCCACCACCGATGATCAGTAAATCGTGTTTGCTCATGAATTTATTTTTTCTACTGCTTTACAACAAAAAAAAAGCAAAGGAGTTTGATTTTCATTTTTTTTGCAGCAGCATTCTCACCTAGTCTATTATATTTGCTGAACTTAAAAATTCAACAGATCACCAATCTACCAAATCAACAATTGACCATAATATGCAGGAACTGAGGCATTTTTTCGAAACCTACCGCAAACAACATCCGATCACCGGTCAGCCGGTCGGGCTGTACGAACCCGCCGAATATATCATGAACCTGGGCGGCAAGCGCTTCCGTCCTATGCTGACCTTCCTGGGCTATCAATTATTTAAGGATGACCTGGAAAAGGTCCTGCCCATCGCTTACGCGCTGGAAATCTTTCACAACTTCAGCCTGGTGCACGACGATATTATGGATGACGCTGATATCCGCCGGGGCGCAGCAACCGTACACACCAAATGGGATGTCAACACCGGGATCCTTTCCGGCGATCTTATGCTGGTTAAATCCTACGAGTATTTAGCCGAATTCGAAGAGGAGGATAAGATCCCCCAACTGTTGCGCGTATTCAGCCGCGTAGCCCGTGAAGTCTGTGAAGGTCAGCAAATGGACGTCGACTTTGAAAGTCGCGAGGATGTACAAATCGAGGAATACATCCGCATGATTGCTCTGAAGACCTCCGTTCTACTCGCTACCTGCCTGGAGATGGGTGCCATCGCGGCCGGTGCCGACGAAGCATCCGTTAAACACTGCTACGAGGTGGGTTGCAATATCGGCATCGCCTTCCAGCTACAGGACGACATCCTGGATACCTTTGGAGAAGGCCAAAAGGTTGGCAAACGCATTGGCGGCGACATCATTCAAAACAAAAAGACTTTCCTCATCCTGAAAGCCCTGGAACTGGGTTCCGCTGCGCAAAAAGCCGAACTCGAGCAATTAATGAACAGCCCTACGACCGATGCCGATGCCAAGGTTAAAGCGGTCAAAAGCATCTTGAATGAACTAGATATTCTGCAGCACGCACAGGAAAAGAAAGATCATTATCGGGCACTGGCCTTTGAGCACCTGGAAGCACTTGCTGCTCCGGCTGCAAAAAAAGCACCCCTGAAAGCGATTATGGAAAACCTAGTGAAGCGGGACTCCTGATCAATTGTTGAGTCGATGAATGGTGAATTGTTAAGTTATTTTTAAGAAGTTGTTTAAGAATTCCTGGTGAGATGATTAGTAACGGCTTGGAAGTCAAGACAAGGCTACTTTTTTCCTCGTAGCCATCCGCCTCAGGCGGGCGAAAGGAAAAAAGAGCTGCCGTATTGGCTTTCAATGTGTTGCCAAGGGCTCAGTGAGGCGTTTTTAAACAACTTCTAATTCAAAATCCAGCAATTCGGCAACGCGATAATTAAAAAATAAGGAGCGATCAATTATCTTGACCACCCCTTACACTATGAAACACTATATTCTTCATCCATCATAGTGCAAGGAGCGTGCCAAACTTACCAACTATTGAATTCTGACTTGTCGAATTTTGAATTTTAGAAGATAATTTTGCCGTTCCACCACTCTTTTTCGATCGTGGCCTTATTTTTTTCGTAGAATTTAACGGCGGGCTCATTCCAGTCTAATACCTGCCATTTGACGAGTCGGCAGCCTTTTTCTTTTGCTTTTGCTAAAAAGGCATCGAACAGAGCCTGACCGATCCCTTTTTGCCGAAAGGCCTGTCCCACTACAAAATCTTCCAGGTAAAGCATCCGCCCCTTCCAGGTAGAATAGGTCATATAGTACAATGCCATACCCATGATCTCCCCCTCTTCTTCGGCCACCAGCACTTCGAAAATACCGGCATCAAAATCATGCTGGTAATCTTCCAGGGTCGCTATAAATTCCGCTTCGGCTTTCTCGTAGATGGCCAATTCCCGAACCAAATCGTGGATAGCGGGTAAGTCTTTGCGTTCTGCTAATCGTATTTGCATCCGTTTCTTTTTTCGCCAAAATAGTTTTTTCTTATTTTTGAAGCAAATAAGCTGCATGAGTACACGCGTCCTTTCCCTACTGGGGTACACTTTTGGCCTGCTGATCCTTACCCTGTATACCTACGCTATTTTTCCGCTTCGGCTGAGCGATCCCGTGCGCTTTTATTTTCTGCTGGCCATTATTTTTATTCCGCTACTGGGGTATTTAGTCTTTCGCTTTCGCAAAAAAAGAAAGGAAGCAGAAGCCCTGCGGCAACCTTTTCCGGATCAGTGGCGAGCAGAACTGGAAGCGACCGTTCCCTATTACCAAAAATTAAGCAGCGAGGAAAAAAAACGGTTTGAACAAGCCATCAAAGGCTTTTTGCACAGCACCACCATTACCGGAATCAACACGGAGGTTGACGAATCGACCCGCCTGTGGGTGGCCACCAGTGCGGTTATTCCGATTTTTGGATTTAAAGACTGGCGCTACCGAAACCTAAATGAAGTACTGATTTACCCCAGTGCCTTTAAAAGCGATAACTACGCCCAGGAAGGCCCGGGTCGCCATGCCCTGGGTATGGTGGGAACTGGCCCCATGAGTGGAAAAATGATTCTCTCCAAACCCGCCCTGGTTAATGGGTTTGTCAGGGCTGGCGATGGGCGCAATACGGGTATTCATGAGTTTGCCCACCTACTGGACGCCTCCGATGGCGAATACGATGGCATCCCTCATCTGCTAGACCAGCAATACGTACTCCCCTGGCTGGGCCTAATGCACCGCGAGATGAAACGCATCCAAAGGGGGGAATCCAAACTACGCCCCTACGGCGCCACCAATAAGGCAGAATTTTTCGCCGTGGCCAGTGAATTTTTCTTTGAGCGGCCCGACGAGTTACAGTTACATTACCCCAAACTTTACGACCTGCTCGAAAAGGTCTTTCAACAGGATTTACGCAGGCAGTTTTCTCCCGCGATTTTGCGTAAGCGGAAGCAATAGAAAACCCGCACCTGCGAGCTCTTTGCCATATAGTTTTTATATCTTAGCCCATCAAAAGATACTGAGCATGCAAAAGATAAGCAGTCTATTATTATTTGTCCTGTTACTGGCCGCTTGCCAGTCCGAGCAGGAATACGCCGACACCATCATCACCAACGGTAATGTATATACCGTCAACGAAGCACAGCCCACGGCTCAGGCCGTAGCCATTAAAGGTGATAAGATCATGGCCGTCGGCACCAATGAAGAAATCACCGCCCTACAAGGCGAAACCACCAAAATCATTGATGCTGAAGGGCGATTCGTGATGCCGGGTTTTATCGAGGGGCACGGCCACTTCGCCGGCCTGGGCAGTAGTCTGATGAATTTAAACTTCTTAAAGTCTAAAAGTTGGCAGGAGATCGTCGCCATGGTGGCTGAGCGGGCCGAGGAAACCCCCGAAGGTGAATGGATCACCGGCCGCGGCTGGCATCAGGAAAAATGGCTGACCCCGGTTGAACAAAATGTACTGGGCTATCCCTTACACAATGCGCTGAGTGCGGCGACCCCCAATCACCCGGTCGTACTGCGCCACGCTAGCGGACACAGCCTCTTCGCCAATGCCAAGGCTATGGAGCTAGCCGGTATTAGCGTCGAAACACCCAACCCCTTCGGAGGAGAAATCGTCCGTGACTCGCGCGGACGCGCCATTGGTGTTTTTGAAGAGAAGGCTATGGCCATGATCAACGATGCCTACTCTCAGTACCTGGCCACCCTAAATCCCGACCAAGAGAAAGAAAGTTGGCTAAAAGGAATCGAACTGGCCGAAGAAGAGTGTCTAACCAAGGGAATTACTTCCTTTCAGGATGCCGGTTCTTCTTTCCAGGATATTGATCGCTATAAAGAGCTGGCCGATGCCGGCGAACTGGATCTGCGCCTCTGGGTGATGGTACGCCGCTCCTATGATGAAATGAAAGAAAAAATGGATGGCCTGCCTGTGATTGGCTATGGGAACAACTTTTTCACCTGCAAAGCGATCAAAACGGCCGTAGATGGGGCCCTGGGTGCCTTTGGGGCCTGGCTACTGCGCCCCTATGCTGACAAGCACGACTTTGTCGGACAAAATACCGTACCGCTGGCCGAAGTTCGCAATATTGCTCAACTCGCCTGGGATAATGAGATGCAGCTCTGCGTACACGCTATTGGCGATAAGGGTAACCAAATCACCCTGGACATTATGGAGGCCGTTTTTGAGCAGGACAGTAGCCGCAGGGGACAACGCTGGCGCGTGGAGCACGCCCAGCACCTGGACACTACCGATATTCCTCGCTTTCGCGAAATGGGCGTCATTGCTTCTATGCAGGGTATTCACTGTACTTCGGATGCCCCTTTCGTGGAAAAACGCCTGGGCTACGAACGCGCTAAATACGGGGCCTACCCCTGGCGCTCCCTGCTCGATGCCGATGTGCTGGTCATGAACGGTACCGATGCCCCCGTCGAAGACGTTAGCCCCATCGAAAGCTACTACGCTTCGGTGACCCGAAAAAGAGCCGATTCCGGTTTTGAATTCTTTCCCGAGCAGGCCATGACCCGCGAGGAAGCTATCTATTCCTACACTCTGGCTAATGCCTACGGTGCCTTTGAAGAAGATATCAAGGGATCTCTGGAAGCAGGTAAACTGGCCGATATCGTCATCCTGTCCAATGATTTGACCAGCTGTACGGATGAACAAATTTTGGAAACAGAGGTTATGCTGACTATGGTTGGTGGTGAGGTGAAACATCAGCAATAAATCAGATAATTGAAACAGAAGGATGAAAACAGTACACGATTTTAGAGTAAAGAATATTGATGGGGAAGAGGTCGATTTAGACCAGTATAAAGACAAAGTTTTACTTATTGTCAATACGGCTTCCAAATGCGGCTTTACGCCACAATTGGAAGACATGGCAGAATTATATCGCGAATTTCGGGAGGAAGGGCTGGAAATCCTGGCGTTCCCTTCGAATGATTTCGCCGGACAAGAGCCACTGGAAGGTGAGGAAATTAAGGCATTCTGCGTAACTAAATACGAGGCGGAATACCCCATCTTTGAGAAAGTACACGTCAAAGGCGAAGAAGCGCATGAGTTATTCCAATACCTGTCGGATAAGAAGGAAAACGGAAAGGTCGGCGCACGGCCTCGCTGGAATTTCACCAAGTATTTAGTCGATAAGAACGGTAAGGTCGTAGATTCCTTCTTACCCTTAACCAAACCAACGGCCCGACGTGTCAAGAGGAAGATTCAGGCTTTGCTAAAGGATTAAAATGTGATGCGTAGGGAATCCTCCGCACAGCAGAGAAAGACCAACAAAAAACATGAATAAAATTACAAAAGTAGATATACTGGCAATCGGTGTACACCCCGACGACGTGGAGCTAAGTTGTTCGGGTACGCTACTCCGCCACATTGCGCAGGGCAAAACGGTAGGGTTATTAGACTTAAGCCAGGGTGAACTGGGTACCCGGGGCACCGCCGAAATCCGCCTGAAAGAAGCAGAAGATTCCGCGCGACTCATGGGGGCCAGCTTTCGCGTAAACCTGGGTATGCGGGATGGTTTTTTCCGGCCAACGGAAGAAAACATCCGCAAAACTATCGAAGTCATCCGGGCCGCCCAGCCTACGATTGTACTCGCTAATGCTCCCAAAGACCGGCATCCCGACCACGGGCGCGCCTCGCATTTGGCCTACGAAGCCTGTTTCTACGCCGGATTACAAAAAATCGAAACGAAAGACACGGAAGGGCAAGCACAAGAGCGCTGGCGCCCGAGTGCCCTCTACTACTATGTACAGGACTACAACCTGGAGGCGGACTTCGTGGTGGATATCACCGATCATATCGATAAGCGGGAAGAGCTCATTCTGGCTTTTCGCTCCCAATTCCACCTGCCGGACGCCGAAGAATACAAGGAGGAACTACAAACGCCTATTTCTGGCGAAGACTTCCTCGATTACTTACGTGCCCGAGCGCGAACCGTCGGGCGGCCCTGTGGCTTTGATTACGGAGAAAGCTTTATTGCAGCGCGGATACCGGGAGTGAAGGATTTGTTTAGTCTGCTTTGATTTTTCGCTCCACGGGTAGCAGATGATACGGCAACCATTTAGGTCAATCCAGACTTGCAGGTCTTCATTTTCTATATTTAGGACCAGTAATTGCCGGTGCTTTAATAGTCGCCATTCGAAAAAAATAGCATTCCATCGCAGCAAACTGCCTATACTCAATAAGATAATTAGCCCCATATATTCATTATTCCAGTCCCAGCGCCCCGAACCAAGCACTTCAGAGAAGACGGAAGTAAAGGTGGCAAAGAAGGCCACACCGATGATAAAGCTAGCCGATAGTATATTCACCAATAAAAAAATCGTCGTCTTCGGACCGAATAAGGAGGATCTCCAAAAAGAGTTTAATAGCGATCAATTTTCCCTTCCATATAATCGACATAATCCACACTACCTAACCGAAAACGTACGGGGATTTTGCTGGACTGTTCCAACTTTACTTCCAGGCGGCAAAAAAAGGCCAAATCCTGATAACGATAAGAAGTGGGTGGCCGATAAGAGTGATCCGTAGTAAAGTTACGCAAATCTGGGATAGATGCGTTGGGAGTGGTAGGAAACAAAAAATGAGGAATCGCTAGCGATAGGGTCGATTCGGATGTTTCCGTCCGCAATTCAAATACAGATTTGCCAATGATTTTTGGTGTTTGTGCACTCAGGTTGAGCACCCCAAATAAACCAATCAACAATCCGGCAAATCGACAAATCAACCATTGTTTTCTAATCCCGACTACCTTGATATAATTCATAATGCTGATATTTACACTCTAGTGGGCCGTTATAAAGCGTCATCTTTTTTGAAGTGCGCAGGCCAACTTCTTTTAGCGCTTCCATATTCGAGCTGATGATCCAGGCGTCCCAACCAGCGAAGTTTTGTTTCAGCTGATCCCCTATTTTCTTATAGAAAGCGCCGATGTCTTCCCGCGTTAAACGCTCGTCGTAGGGCGGGTTCATGATCAGTAGTCCTTCTTCGAAGGGTGCTTCCGATTTTAGGAAGTTTTGCTTTTCGATCTGTATGGTTTCGCTCATCTTGACCTCTCGCAGATTATCATCGATAATCTTAACGGCGCGCAACGATTTATCATAGCCTATGATAGGAACTTCTGGTGTACGAAATTGTTCCCGGGCCGACGAAAGGATCTCTTCCCATTGTTCAGCATCAAAATTATTCCAGTTTTGAAAGCCAAATCCCTTACGGTAAAAATTAGCGGGGATATTCGCGGCCATCAGCGCCGCCTCGATGGGGATGGTTCCCGAGCCACACATGGGATCTAGAAAAGGGCGGTCTCCTTTCCAGCCGGCAATCTTTAGCATACCGGCGGCCAGTACTTCGTTGATGGGCGCTTTAACGGTCTGTATGCGGTACCCCCGTTTGTGCAGGGAATCACCCGAACTATCCAGAGAGAGGGTTGCATTTTTTCCCTGGATGCGGATATTGATACGCATATGGGGGGTCAGCAAATTGACATTGGGGCGGCGGCCCAATTCCTCGCGGAAGCGATCCGCAATGGCATCTTTGGTTTTGAGCGCCACGTAGTGCGAATGGGTAAAGAGGTACGAGTGTACTACCGGTGTAATCGCAAAGGTCTGATCCACATCAAAATAATGGGGCCAGTTGAAGGCCTTTACCCGATTGTAGAGTTGCTCTTCGGTTTTCACCTGAAACTCATCCAGCACCTGTAAGATGCGTACGGCGGTGCGTAGTTCCAGGTTAGCTCGATATAGCTGCTTCTTGCTTCCTTCGAAAGTCACAGCACGGGTGCCGATATTAATATGCTTACCGTCGATGGCTTCAATTTCTTTGGCTAAGACCTCTTCTAATCCGACAAAGGTAGTGGCAACTAGTTTCATCTGTATATAATTTTAGTAAAAGTCTCTTTTATAGATAGTTATGCGATTTCAAAAAAAAACTAAAATTCCGCAAAATCTTTTGCCGCTCTTACCCTTATCCATTTGGCTACGTAGTCACATGGCCATTTGGCCACATAGCTACCCGACCACCTGAATATTCCCGCGTCTCAGCCATTTTAGCGAAGTCGTCAGGAAGAAGCCTTTAAAAAGCTGGCCTTGTTTGAGTAAAACCAAAACTCAAGCTTTACCGACTATGCCAAGTTTACTCTACCATTAAGTTTAGCACTCCCTATTTCGCACGAGTTTGCCAGCTTTAGGCTTTACACAGGTAGTCCGCCTTAGGCGGATTAAGAAATGGCTAATCTTAGCGGGGAGTTTTGGCTTCTTTTTGCGGTCAAAAAGAAGATGTACTAAAGGGCAAAAACTACAATCACTAGGCAGCTTCCTTATATTCATCCGCGTTCTGGTGCGTCTTAGGCGCATGGGCATTTCATGTGTATATAATTTTAGTAAAAGTCTGTTTTATAGTTAGAAGCAATTTAAACTTTTTCAGTTCGCGTTCTGGTGTGCGCTAGCTCATGGGCATTTCATGTTATTTTAATTTTGTTCCTTTTGTAAAGCCTGGCTGAGTGGACACAAAAACTAGAGGCTATGTAATTCGCCGGGCTTTAGTCCGGCAAGACATCTTGAGAATTACCCTAAAGGCCGGGGAACTTCAATGCTAATTCCTTTAACTTGATTTGCCCATACACCCGGCGTCTCCTATTCAAGATAGTAAAAAACAAAAATGATTTGCCAAAAAGGCTTTTGTATCTTTAGATCAAAGTCTAAACCTATGCGCTATCTTTCTTTCCTTTTTGTGCTACTAACCGCCTGCTCGCCAAGAATCCCCTCTTCGATCCCGGTAGAGCGAATCCAAATCGCCCGGGACCAGTGGGGCGTACCCCATATTATGGCGCCTACGGATGCTGAGGTAGCTTACGGATTTGGCTGGGCGCAATGTGAGGATAGCTTTAATACTCTGCAGGAGCAGATGCTGGCTATCCAGGGCAAGTTTGGGGAAGTACAGGGTAAAGATGGTGTCATTGCAGATTTTGGCATTCAATTTATGGGCCTGCGGGAATTGGTCGAATCGCGCTACGAAAGTGATTTAAGCCCCGACTTCCGCCATTACCTCGAAGAATACGTGGCCGGCATCAACAATTACGCCGCCCTGCACCCCAGGGAAGTCCTGCTCAAGAAACTTTTTCCGCTGCGTCCGCAAGACGTGGTCATCGGCTATCTGATGGGACTGGTTGAACTCTCCCAGGCCCGACCACACCTGGAAGCCATTGTGGGCGATCAGGTATTACCCAACACGGGGCCTAATTTCCCGAAAGGATCTAATGCCATCGCCATCAGCAGCACTAAGACCACCGATGGAAAGACCTACCTGGCCATCAATTCCCACCAACCCCTCGAAGGCTGGTATTCCTGGTACGAGGCCCATCTGATATCGGAGGAAGGGCTAAACATCCTTGGTGGTACCTTTCCAGGGGGGGCAACCATCTTTCACGGCGTGAACGAACAGCTCGGCTGGGCCCATACCGTCAACCACGTAGACTTATCGGATATCTACCAGTTGGAAATGCATCCGAATGGGGATTTACGCTACCGTTACGACGGCGAATGGCTCGAACTGGAGGAAGTGAGCTACCGGGCAAAGGTCAAAATCGGGCCCGTCAAGCTACCGATCAAGCGCAAGATCTACCGCAGTATTTATGGCCCTACCTTCCAGACGGATCAGGGCTTTTTCGCCTGGCGTTTCGTAGCCGGTCAGGATATTCGAGCCGTCGAGCAGTGGTACCACATGAATAAGGCGCAAAACTATACGCAATTTCGGGCAGCCCTGGAGATGCAAGCTATTCCCAGCACTAATATTGTCTATGCAGATCGCAGAGATACCCTCTTTTTCATCAGCAATGCCAAAGCGCCAATTCGTGATACTGACTATCAGTGGCGGGCCCTACTTCCGGGCAATACGGCCCAAACTAACTGGGACAGCTACTACCCCATCGATAGTTTACCACAAGTGTTGAATCCATCCAGTGGCTATCTGTACAATACCAACAATACGCCCTACTCGGCTTCAGCACCAACGGATAATCCGCCTTTGCGGAAAAGCCAGGGGACCATGTCTTTCCAGCTTCCGGATATGGAAAACAGCCGTAGTATTCGCTTTCAGGAACTGATCTCGTCTTTCGACAAAATGAGTTACGAAGACTTTAAGCGCATTAAATTTGATCAGCAATACGGCGACCAAATTCAAAGCCGGGAGATAATGAACCTGAATCTAATCTTTGACCTGGATCCAGACCATCAGCCCAGCATCCGTACCGAAATCCAACAATTAAAAGACTGGAATCGCAGCTTTGACATCGACAACCGGACGGCGCCGCTATTCATCTGTACGATTCAACAGCTGGTCCAAAAGCTAAGCGTAGCCGACCGCTACGAGTGGCGTGGTCAAATTACCAGAGCCGATGCATACCAGGCCATTACCGCAGCGAAAGCTTTTCTACTGGAACACCATGGCAGCACAAATATACCACTGTGTGACTTTCAAAGGCACCGCCGGGGCGCGGTCGACTTACCGCTGGGTGGTGGCCCCGATGTGCTGGCAGCAATGTACAGCGTCGAGCAGCCTGATGGCACTTTTAAAGGAATAGCTGGTGAATCTTATATCGAGCTAGTTCGTTTTGGTCCTGAGGGGGTAGAAATTGAGACTATCCACGCCTACGGTAGCTCGGAGAAACCGGAAAGTCCACATTACACAGACCAAATGGAGCACTTCGTCAGACAGGAACTGAAGACCATGAGCCTGGATAAAGTGGAGGTATTGCGTCAGGCGAAGCAAGTGTATGCACCGAAGCGAGTCTTGCGCCAATAGTAATTTACTGGCCTGAAGAAGGCACCCTATTCAGCCGTTGACTTTTGTATCTATCCAGTACACGTTGTAGCATTTGGTGTGTCTCCTGGGCTTCACTACCCAGCGCTTGCACCTCAAGCGGATTTTGCTCAGTATAATCCTGGGGAACTTCATAAAACTCGCCCGATTCGTACAACTTATAGCGCTGATTACGCACAAAAACCCTGGCCTTTTCTGCTTCCCCACTTCTAGAATACCAGCTGTAAATCCATTGACGGTGCAAACTACTATCTCCCCTGAGCAGCGGTACGAAACTTTTGCCATCCAGGTCCGGGCTATCTGAAAAAGGTACACTAGCGGCCTCGCAAATCGTAGGAAGGAAGTCACTAAAATCAATGAGCTGATTCGTCACCGAGCCGGGCTCCACAACACCGGGCCATTGTACCATCAGAGGTACCCGGGTACCCGCATCGGTAGACTGGTTTTTGGCGCCAGCCACCTCCCGACCTTTCAGCATCGAGACAATGGGGCGATCCGTACCATTATCTCCCGTAAAAATAAGGAGAGTATTCTCCTGAATCCCCAGTTCCTCTAGTTTTTGGTTAATCTTACCCACTATTTTATCCGTGTAGGCCACCATGTCTGCGAAGTACCGAGGCTCCCCTTTATACCGCATCACCGCCGTATCATTTTTCATCCAGTCGGGAGAATCCGGCGTAGGACTAAAGGGACAATGGGTGAGAATCATGGGGTAATATAGAAGGAAGGGCTTGCCCTGCTCGTGACTTTTTTCTATAAAATCCAGGCCGTAGTTGCTGACCACATCGGGACCGTAGTCACTTTTTGCATAGGTCTTTAGCTGGCCATCCACTTCGAGTACTGGCTGTGAGAAGCGCGTATCCCGACCGGTAGAATCCATCCGTCCTTCTCGTACCTGCCACAGACAGTGCTGATCAAAGCCCGCCAACTGGGGGCTGTTGGGTGCTTTACCCAATTGCCACTTGCCAATCACACAAGTCGCGTAGCCGGCATCCTGAAACAGATGGCCAAAGGTGATCTGGCTTTTCTCTAATAAGCCAAAGCGAACGTAATTGCGCACATTATAAATACCCGTCATGATTTGCACCCGGCTCGGTGTACAGAGCGGCTGGGCGTAGCAATGGTTGAAGCGCAAACCATTGGCGGCCAGCTGATCGATCGCAGGCGTCTGATAGGAAGTGCCTCCATTAGCAGCAATGGTTTCATAGCCCAGATCATCGGCCATGATGAGAACAATATTGAGGGGCCTGTCTATTTTTTCTTCAGAGCTGGAAGGTGTACAGCAAGACATCGCAAGCAGGTAAAAAATGCTGGATAAAAAATGAAAGGGCTGATATCTCATGCGCATGAATTTAGGTCGATTTTAGCAAGTCTTCACTAAGCGCCCATAAGCGCTCTGCCGCATCGTCGTCACAGGCGTGGGCATCTACCCCAAAGTAACGGGCCGTGGGGCTATCGGTATCCGTTGGTTGGGCGATATTACAATCCTCGCAGTAGACACCTGGTTTATCCGCTAGCGCAGCCGAAGTAGCCGCCCAGAGGGTAGTCGAGCAACCCTGCTCCGGTGTCTTAAAGCCTGTTTTCGCCATTTCCGTAGGTTCCCCATCTTCATCAATCCAGCCCAGGGCGACCATTTCTTCTTTGGGTAAATGCCGCTGCAGAGGGGTAAAGATCCCTCCGGGATGCACCGAAAAAGCTAGCCCGCCGCTCTCCTTCAACCTTCTGGATAGGGCATTCGCAAACAAGGCATTCGCCGTTTTAGACTGTCCGTAAGCGGCCCACTTATCGTATTTTTCCTTTTCAAAATGCAGATCCTCCCAGCGGATACCGCTGATCTTATGAGCCGTAGAGGACAGACAGATCACCCGCAGGCCAGGACTTTTCTTTAGCAGCGGCAGGAGTTCCTTTACCAAAGCAAAATGGCCCATGTGGTTAATGCCAAACTGAGACTCCCAACCGGACCCAATCCGTCTTTCCGGACAAGCCATGATACCGGCATTATTGATTAGAAAATCTACGCGATCCAGCGCTTGCTTCATCTCTCCGGCGAAAGTGCGAATCGAATCCAGATCACTCAGGTCGAGCGGGTAGGTCTGTACATCACCTTCCAGTGGCTGTAAGTTTTCGGAGGCCTTCTGTGGCGAACGTACCGGGACGACCACTTTTACCCCCTTGGCTACCAGGGCCTTAGTGGTTTCCAGTCCGAGGCCGCTATAGCCCCCGGTGACGATGGCCACCTTTCCGGTCAGTTGCTGGTCGGCTAATACTTCTTGTCCGGTGCTTTTTGCATGAAAGGTGGAGTCTACTTTTTGTTGATCTGCTTGTGCCATGTTACCTCGATATTTTAGTAGCCTTTATTTTGAAGCTATTTAAGAATTCCTAAACAACTTTGTATAGGCATAAAATACGATTTATGCTCCTTTTATACTAATCCGCTCATCAAATTAGTGCCTTCGCTTTTTGCCGAAAGGCAGCCCCTAGCCCCTACTCGCCCGGGTAAAGAGTACATACAAAATGGGGACGATTAGGAGTACAAAGGTCGTGGACGTGATCAAACCGCCAATAATGGTCCAGCCCATGGGTGCCCAGAGAGACCCGCCCGCCAACGTCAGCGGTAAAAGCCCCAATATGGTGGTCAGGGTCGTCAATACGATCGGGACGAAGCGGACTTCGCCGGCTTGCTGTGCCGCGCTGATCACCGACTCGCCTTCTTCCATCAGTTTATTGGCAAAGTCAACCAGGACAATCGAATTATTGATGGCAATACCGATCAGACTGGTTAGCCCCACAAAGGCCGTAAAGGAGAAGTTAATCCCCGTAAACAAAAGCGCCAGAATCGAGCCGATCACCGCCAGAGGCAAGGCCGAAAAGATGATCAAAGGCTGGGTGAAAGACTTGAACTGAATGATCAACACGCCCAAAATCAGTAGAATAGCCATCAGAGTCGCGGTGCCCAATCCACCAAAAGACTCACTGCGGTTCTCCAGATCGCCACGGAAGGTGTAGCTATAGCCTTCGGCCCAGTCCAGTTGCGCCAGACGGTCATCAACGTCGGCTATGGCCTCATCCAGGGTGACGCCTTGCTCCAGGTCGGCCAGCACCGTGGCGGTGCGCTTCCCGTCCAGGTGAGTAATGCGGCTGGGCGCTTCCGCAAATTCAATACGGGCCAACTGCCTCAGCGGTACGTAATTCCCACTGGCCGAGGGTACCATGATCTCGTCAAAATATTCCAATTGAAAATCCCCTGTATGTTTGTGTCGCAGTACGATATTATAATCTTCGGCCTCCTTGTCTCTAAACTTACCAATGACCCGACCACTGACGTAAGTGCGAATGGTCTGGTCGACCTGATAAATGGGTACGCCAAACAGCATAGCTTTATCGCGGTTGATCCGAAAGTACAAATCGGTACTATTAGTGCTCAGCGGATTATTCACGTTCACGGCACCCGGAGCAGCTAGCACGGCTTCCTCCACCTGGGTGGCATATTCACGCAGGCGATCCAGATCATCACCCGTAATGGCTACCTCCACCGGCGCTTCCGAAGGCGGGCCCTGCACAAACTCTTTCACATCAATCCGCGCAAAGGGATATCCGCTAAATACCGCCCGAAAGTGATCCAGGAGGCTATAAAACTCATCTACCTCATATTCCTTTAGTACGACAAAGACCTCCCCGTAAGAATTAGAATAGTTCTCGCTGGGTACATTATAGTAAATACGTGGATTACCGTGGCCAATATTTGCCGTGTAATAGCTCACCTGGCTGGTGGTATCCAGTATCGCTTCTACGTGGCGAATCGCCTGATCCGTTGCGTCCAGATTACTGCCATTCGGCAGGGTAACCGTAATCCGAAGCTGGGGTTTTTCCGCCTTTGGGAAAAAACTCAACCCGACCATTGGGAACAGGGCCAGTGCCCCCACCAGAGCGGCAACGGCAATACCCAGCGATACCCATTTGTACCGCATTGCCGCCTTCAGCAGACGACGGTAAGGGCCCTCTACAAAAGTTCGCATCAGCCGAAAACTGCTAGTCTGCCTGGAGCGTTCCCCTTTTCGTTCTTTTAGTATCCAACTCGACAGTAAAGGGGTCAGGGAGATAGCGCCCAGTAGCGACGCAATCAGCGTGGCAATCACCGTGATCGGCAGCGCTTTGATAAAAGCACCCGTTACGTCGGGCATCATGACGATGGGAATAAAAGCCAGTATCGTCGTCAAAGTGGCCGAAGTAATCGGAGCGATCAGTTGCTGTGTACCCGCAATGGCTGCCTCTTTTCGGCTATAGCCGGAGGCAAGGTAACGCTCGATATTCTCAATAATGGCAATCGAGTTATCCACCAGTAGCCCCAGTGCCACTATCAGCCCCGCGATGGAGATTTGCTGTAAAGCGAAACCCATCTGATTCACTACCCATAAGCCAATCAGGATCGACAACGGGATCGCCATCATCACAATACTCGCCGAGCGGTACCCCAGCACCAGAAAGATAATCAGGCCGACCAGCAAGATACCTTGTAAGAGATTATTCAGGAAACCATCCACCCGTTCCTCTACGCCAGTAGACTGATCGAATACGTAGGCGATGTCCATTCCCTCCGGGAGTTTGGCTTCCGCCAAAAAACTTTTTACGGGTTCGGAGATCGAGAAAATATTGTAGCCCTCCTTCTGCTGGATCGTGATGTACAGACAGCGCTGGCCATTGTGCCGGGCCACCCAGCGATCGTCTTCGTAATCAAAAAAGACGTCCGCGACGTTTTTCAAATAGATCAACCGCCCCTGATAGGAACCGACTACGGTATTGCGTATTTCTTCCAGGTCTCCGTAGGCTCCCGAGGTTTTGATATTAAAGGACCGGCTGGACACTTTCACAGCACCACCGGGGATATTCGCATTATTGCTCTGAATGGCTTGCGCCACGGCATCCGGCGTGATATTCATCTGATGCATCAGCATCGGATCCAGGGCCACCCGCACTTCGGATTCGGGGTAGGCCATAATGTCCACCTTGCGCACACCACTGACCGTCTCGAGTTGTTCCTTTAGCTCATCGGCCTGATATTTTAGCGCTGCGTAGGGCAGAGACTCACTGATGAGGGCCACCTGGAAGATCGCTACCGTATTGGTCGAAAATTTTCGTACGCTCAGATCGTATAGATCGGCGGGCAATTCTCCCTCGATCTCCGATATTTTGCCCTGTACATCGTCAAAAGCATCATCGGGATCCACTCCGAACTCAAACTCTACCTCCGTGATTGAGACCCCATCGCGAATGGTCGTTTTAACCTCCTTAATGTCATCCAACTCATTAACCGCCTCCTCAATCGGATCGGTCACCTGGCTCTCAACATCTTGTGGGTTGGCCCCCGGATAGACCGCTACCACGACCATGTTTGCGATATTCAGCGCGGGATCTTCGCGCTGTGGCATGGTAAAAAAAGCACTGAGGCCCATGGCCAATAGAAAAATAAAGGCCGTCAGGGTGAATTGATAATTGGATATGGCGAATTTTGGAATATTCATTGGTTCAGTTTTGAATAGGTGATTGGTTGAGTGCTAATTAATCACTTGCACTGCTTGCCCATCTTCAAGGTAGGCCGCTCCACTAGTCACGACTTGCTCACCGGCTTCCAGACCCTGACTGATCAGCAGATCATTGCCGGAGAGGCGAAAGATCTTTACCTCTCGGGCCTGGGCTTGCCTACCTTCTACCACAAAGAGCTGTCCGGTTGAGCGATCGGCGGAGACCAGAGCGCCGGCATCAATGGCCATCACAGACCTGCGCTGCTGCGTTTCGATCTGTACCGAGCCAATGAAGCCCGAACGCAGGGGTAGTCCTGCGGCATCCACCTGTACCTCGACCTCATAGGTGCCCGTATAGGCATCTGCCTGCCCGGCGATAGCTTCTACCGCACCCCGGAAGGTTTGATCGGGGTAAGCATCAAAGCGAATGGTGGCCGAATCCCCCAGTTGCAGATGGATGACATCTTTGTCCGTTACGGCCACCCTGATTACTTTGAAGGCTCCCTCCGTCCCCAGCACAAGGATGGGCGAACCGGGGCCAACCAGTTCGTTGGAATCAGCATAGCGTAGCAGGATGGTACCGGAGGTCGGTGCGACAATTTTGGAGTAGCGTAGATTATAATCGGCAATCGTTTGGTTCTGTTGGCTCAGGGCCAGGCCCGTCTCGGCAGCTTGTACCTGATTCTGCGCACTATTGAACTGTACCTCGGCATTTTCCAGCTGCTCGAGGGTAGCAACACTATCGGCGTAGAGTCCGCGTACATTACGCAGATCGCGCTCGGCCAATTGCAGGGCCAATCGGGCATTATCCAGGTCGATTTCTGCCTTATCTTCGCCAAGCCGCGCCTGCTGTACCTGTGCTTCAATCTCATCGAGCTGTAGTACTGCCAGTAGATCGCCTTTACGCACTCGCTGCCCTTCCTCGACCAGGATTCGCCGTACGATACCAACGGTCTTAAAACTAAGGCTGGTTTCTTCTTTTGCCGAAAGGCGCCCCGTGGCTTGCACGCGGGTCTGAAAATCGATCGGACTGGCAACCTGGGTGAGCACCCGTCGGGGGGCTACGCTGTTATTTTCTGCCGCATTGCCGTCACTACAGGCGGACATGAGCAGGCTGGTAAGCAATAGGGTAAAGATGGAGGCTAAGGTATTGGCTTGCATGGTGATTATTTTTGAATGGGATAAGTAGCGGCACTACGTTCCAGTACTGCCATTTTGATTTGATAATCGTAACGGGCGATCATGGCCTTTTGCCGAGCGTTGGTGAGTTGCGTTTGCGACTCCGTCCAGTTGACCAGATTGGCCTGGCCCTGGGTATATTTCTTGTTGATCAGACGAAAAGCCTGCTCCCGGGCACTTACTTCGGCGGTGGCTTGATCGACGGCCTTACGAGCCGCCTCGAGGTCATACCAGGCCTGTACCACTTGTAGAGATATTTGTTGGCGCACCGCCGCCCTTTGTTGCTGCAAAGTCTGAATTTCGATCTTTGCCTGCTGACGTCTCGCTTTGTTGGCTGGCTGAAACAACTTCCAACTCATCACTACCGAACCCATGAAGTAATCACTTTCATCCGTCAATCGATAATCGGTACCCTGGACGCCATAATCTGCAACCAGGTTAATGGTGGGCAGGTGACTTCCCTTTGTCATTTGCAGATTCCCCTGGGAAGCGGCGGCAGCAAAATCGATTTGCCGCAGTTCTTCGCGTTCTTGCAGCGCTTGATTTCGCATACTTTCCAGGCCTTCTATAGCCAGTGAGGAGACCACTGGCGATACAACTTCGATGGGGCTTTGATAATCACGATTCAACAGGAAATTGAAGAAACTCTGGGCTACTTTCTGGTTTTTCTCGGCCAGGGCGATCTGCTGGGCCACCTTTTCTACTTCGGCTTGCGCCAAAAAAACGGCATCTTTGGTAATCTGATGGTTTTGAAACAGACTCTCGGTCGTCCGTAGATTTTCCTGGACCAGGGCTTCGGTATTGTGGTACAGCTCCAGGGCTTCGCTAGCCTTGAGGTAGTTGAAATAGGCCGTTTTCACCTCCTGAATCAATTCTCTTTGGTAGGTCTGTACGCTGATGCGTTCGGCTTGCGCCAAATTGGCCTGTATCTTCTGAGCGTTGATAATCGCATTATTATATACGGGCATGGCTACCCGTACAAAGGTTTCCTGTTCGGTTTCCCGCAAAAAATTCTCCTGTACATTATCGATCATCTGGTATTCCGGGATGGTCGGATAATCGGGAGAGGCCGACTGGCCCAGTTCGTTGATTACATTCAGGTTTTGATAAATGGGATTGACCAGATCTCCCACCGGAATAGTGAAGGCCCGTCCGCCACGCGCTACCGAGTAGCGAGCTTCCAGAGAGAGCTGGGGCATAAAATTGGCTTTGGCTTCTTCCAGAGCTGCTAATGACTTCTCGTAAGAGAGCTGCTCCTGCCGCAGTGCAATATTACTACGCAGGGCCTCCTGGATATATCCATCCAGGATAGACTGCGCCCGGCTTTCCGCTCCTGACAGGACGAACACAGTGGTGAGTAAAAATAAAATTAGGCGATTTATCATGGTCTTGCGCTTAGATTATGCCTTCAAACTGCGTATAAATCAGCCAGCAAGCCAGTCTAAGTTTTTGAATTGTAAATATTCCCAGTTGAATGGTAAAGTTAGGTAGGTGAGTTGTGATCCTAATTTTTCTTATTTTCCCCAAAACGAAAACATGCGACCGCAACGCCTCTTCTTCTGCCTTTTATCGGTATTCTTCCTGAGCACTTGTCAGCCGGCTTCCTCCGGTAAGCACCTGTTTATCCTTTCCGGTCAATCCAATATGGCGCGTTTGGATCCCAATCGCACCTTTATCCCCACGGTGGCGGATGCCTTCGGAGCCGAAGATATTATTGTGGTGAAAAGTGCGCAGGGTGGGCAGCCCATCAAGCGGTGGTACCGCGACTGGAAAAATACAGATCAGACCATTAAGAATACGGAATATGACCTCTATGATTCCTTGATGGTAAAAGTAAATAATGCTATTCTGGAAGAAGAGATCGCCAGTGTTACCTTCCTTTGGATGCAGGGAGAGCGGGACGCTCGACAAAGCTGGGGAGAAGTATACGAAGAAAGTCTCCACGGTCTTTACCAACAATTGAGTGCGGATCTGGGGCGGGACGACATCTATTTTGTCATCGGTCGTCTGAGTGATTTTGATATGGGAAATGAGCGATATCCACACTGGACTAAAGTGCGGGAAGCGCAGGTGAGCGTGGCTAACTCCTCCCCAAATTTCTCCTGGATCAATACCGATGATTTGAATGACGGCATCAATCAGCAGGGCAAGGAAATCAAGAATGACCTGCATCTATCCGAAGTAGGGTACGCCGAACTGGGAAGACGTTTTGCGGAAGCGGCGATAGAGAAAATTCAGGAAGTAAGGGACACCCCAGAGTAACCAGGGGCAATTTAAAGACTGCTGACTACTGCTTTGAGCTTATCCCGAACTTCTTGGGCTATCCCTGCCAGTGCTTCGTTTTCGACCGCCTGCATGGAAGCCATGGGATCAACGGCAGCTACCGCTACCCCCTTATCTGTCTGCTGAACAATCACGTTACAAGGTAACATTAGACCTATTTTATCTTCGGCCAACAGCGCCTTATGGGCGAAAGACGGATTACAGGCCCCTAAAATACGATAAGGACGAAAATCGGCGTCCAGCTTTTTCTTCAGTGTTGCTTTGATATCAATTTCGGTAAGAATGCCAAAGCCTTCTTCTTTTAGGGCTTGCGTTACTTTCTCTATAGCTTCTTCGAAGCTTATATCTACGAGGGTCTTTTCGTGGTAGTATCTCATGTCGTTGATTATTTCTATTTACTGCTTAACTTAAATTACAGAGTACTTAAACCTTTTAAATAGGAGAACCTGTGATGAGGGTCACCTATCTGCAGAATCTATACCCAAATTTATTCCCCTTCATTCACCGGAGAAATCATGATGTGTGCCCGGTGCGTACCCGGATTCATAATCCAGGGATGGTTGGGGGCAACGGGTCTTTCCGGCAGGCCGGTAGAGGCGGCGGTAGCCCAGGGCATATACACCACATAGCGGTAGATAGCATTGGCCACTTCGCCCGTAGCCGGATCGTAGCTAGCTTCGGGCCCGTAGTAAATATGCAGGGTGGATCCCGCTTCTCCCATATCCAGTGTACCCGCTTTGGCTTCTTGCTCCCGGATATCAAAAATTTCACTAGCGCTTTTGCCTTCTGCTTTAAGCGCTCTTCCTCTGGCCATAAAGGGCTCCAGGTCTTTATGGTAACAGGCTGCGTTGAAGCCTTCTTGTTTTGGATTATCGGCCAGACAAATGAATTCATTCGACCCCTCCTTCAGGGTAACAAATTCACCCGCCATATTATAGCCGATTACGGTACTTTCTTCCCGGCTGGCTTTGGGAGCGGCCATCAGTGCCGTGGTAATTAAGGCTTCGTCAGAATCGATCGCCACGAAGCGAGTATCATCGGCCGGAGCTGGGGTCTCGACACTTTCTTCCGTTGCCGTTTGGCTATCCGTTTCAGTGGTGGGATTACAACTAAAAAAAAGCGTCAGGACGAGGAGGGATAAAATCACTTTCTGCATGGTATTATATTTTTAGGTTCTTAGAAGACAACCCTGTTAATATAGGAAATAAAAGCCCATAAAACAATGGGAAGGTCGATATGCTCCTCAATACATCCATTTTTTAATATTGTGTACTATTGATTATTTCAGTTTCCCCATAATACCCCATCCATTTGCCTGGTCTATGAGCACACAGTGAATTTTATTGACGCCCTGATTGAGCGAAAGGTATAAAGTGTTGGTATTGATATCCATATGCCCCATGTATTGTACACCTTTTGCTCTAAAAGCGTTATTACCCTTAAAAATAAGCTGACCATTCAGATAAACCATTATTTTGTCACTATAATCAAAGGAGAAGAGCCTGATCTCTTCTTTGCTTGCGTAAACCGTAGTAGACGCTACTGTAAATACCTCTGTATTTTGCTCAAAATTACCCGCGGATGGCTTCTTTAAATATTTTGAAACCGGTAAGAGCCCTGATGCTTCGGTTTCTACCTTCCGGTATGTTTCTTTTGAGAAGCCCTCAAAATCAATCTCTTCCTCACGGTACAAGCTTGCACCCGTGATTGCCCACTGTCTGATAATACTGGATTCAACAGGCTTCTGATCTACACTCAACGGTTCTTTTATGGAATCTCTACGGCTGACCCTGAAGTTTGAGAACCGATTACTAAATAAAGCAAAAAGTCCGATTTCACCGGCATCCTGTTCTGTCCGGAGATAATCGATGGACATTACTTTTTCGTCGTTTACAAAAACTTCAGCTTCCCTGCCGTATACCTCCAATCGAAGGGTATTCCAGCCGGTATCCTTCAAGACAACCCGAGCCTGATATTCTCTGAACAGCTGCCAATTAGACTCATTATTAAATATAGGAGTGTACTGGACGGCATCCACCTGGCTGGACTTATGCATTCTCATATAGACCTCTTCCATATTCTCCGCCTGCTTTCTAAAGGTGATACCTGCAAAACTTCTTTTTGCATGAGCGAAAACGTCTACTTCAATCGTACCGTTGGTGAAATCGAGGTTTTTTAGCGTGGCCCGTCCACTGTTCAAAACCAGGGTATTTCGATGATCAAATTGCTCAAAAGTCGCATCCTCAGGTACCTGCCAATTCGATTCAACCATATCAATCTTTACTTTGGAAGCTTGGGCAATGGACATCTGAATACTGAATAAAAAGAGGAATGGACAAAGTAGTGTTTTCATGTGTATATAATTTTAGTAAAGTATTGTTTTATAGATAGTTATGTTATTTAAAGAAAAACTGAAATTTCAAAATTTTTTGCCGTGCTTACCTTATCCATTTGGCTATGTAGTCACATGGCCATTTGGCCACATAGCTACCCGACCACCTGAATATTCCCGCGTCTCAGCCATTTTAGCGAAGTCGCAAGGAAGAAGCCGTTAAAAAGCTGGCCTTGTTTGAGAGTTTGCCAGCTTAAGGCTGCTTCCTGGCAGCGCAGCCTTAAGAAATGGCTAATCTTAGCGGGGAGTTTTGGCTTCTTTTTGCGGTCAAAAAGAAGATATATTAAAGGGCAAAACTATAATCACCAAGCAGCTTTCCTATATTCATCCGCGGTAGCCCCTTGATAAGGGGTGATGGGTCCTAACATACTTCCTTCGTAAGAATAAATTGCCCCCCTTCGAAGGGGGTTTTAGGGGGATGTCAGAACTTTGAGTAGGCCCAAAAAACGGTAATTAGCCAAATGAAATCATTTTGAACCGTTAGTGAACTGATGATTAAATAAGTCCATGCTCATTTCATTTCAGTTATTTTCTTACGATTCTGAGTATCCGGATCAGGGATTATGGTACGGTTCGTTGCGCAGGATGGTCATCGCACGGTAGACTTGCTCTAATAAGAACAGGCGAATCATTTGGTGCGAAAAGGTCATTTTTGACAATGCCATCTGACTATCAGCCCGCCGATAGAGACTTTCGTCAAAACCATAAGCGCCACCGATTAAGAAAATCAGCCTGCGTTTACTCAATTGCTGCCATTTGTCCATCTGCCGGGCTAAACCCTCCGAGGTGTAAGCCTTGCCCCTTTCGTCCAGGAGTATCAACAGATCCTCGGGCTTCAGTTGCTTAAAAACAGCTTCGGCCTCCTTTTTCTTTAATTGATCCGAACTAAGTTTTCCCGCCTGCCGGATATCAGGAAGAATATAAAACTGAAAAGGTAAATAATGTTTAAGACGTTGTTCGTAAATCGCACAACCTTTCTGCAAATATTTCTCATTGGTCTTGCCGATGGCCCAAACCTGTGTTTTCATATTTTCCCTTTATACTCGACCACTGAACCGGCCTACTCAATCAGCGGCTCACCCACGTATACTTTTATCTCCGGCGACAAACGAACTTTAATCTTGACGATCAGTGGCTCATTCAGGATAGGATTGATTTTCCGATGGATATTATAGGTGGTCCGGATCGTTTTGAATACAGAGAGTAGGGCCGTATCCGTTTTTATTTCCTGGATGATTTCATCCAGCCGCTCGGGCGGAAATTGCTGATGATCTCCTAACATCTCGACCTCTAAGGCTGGAGAAATAGCTGCGCTCAGCGCACAGCTATTCATCCGTAGCCCATAGTTTTCTAATTTTGGGAAGACCGCCAGCCAATCATCAATCAGTTGGTACGCCTTATCCCGGGCCGTACCACTAAAACTACCCGCCTGTTCCTTCAGGTACAAGCTAGCTTCCTGGAGTGCTTTCTGGACTTTGTCGATCATAAATTACTTGAACTTAATTTTACCGGACATATCTACCTTTCCTTCCATTACATCAATCAGGCTATAGGTAGCAGTAAGGGTTTTCTTATTGGTCTTTTCCGCTCCGTCAATATCAAAGCTTTTGACCTTACGGGGGAATTCGTAAATCGTTTTGTAAGTCGCCTCGGACATCATCATCTTCATCATTTCCGCGTTTTCATCGTCCATGGCTTCCGGCTCCGCCTTTGATTCTCCACGCATCAGCGTCCGACCATCGAGTTTAAATAGCCCGGTCATCGGTGCCATACCACCAAATCCGCCACTGTCTCCATCGTCTCCCATCTTAGCCATCGCCGCCTGAAATTCTTCCACATCGCCAATGTCATCAAAGTCCAGGGTCATGGTTGCCTCAAATAAATTCTGCGTTTCACTGATATTCATCCGCATCTTTGCTTTACGCATAATGGGTGGCATCTCGCCTTCTACATCGGCAGTCATGGGGGCATCCTCCAGGTTCAGCAAGGTATCCAATTCAATCTTACCGTCCACTTTAGCATTGGCAAAGGGACTATCCTCGTCCTCCTGTAAGGACTCCAGCATCATTTCCCGCATCATACCCGTCATCATGGCACTCATGTCATAAGTAATCGCATAAGTACCCGAACCGTCTCGATTTAAACTTAGCTTTTCTACTATGTTCAGGCAACTTTGCAAGCTGAATGCAGTCAGAAGAAGGACTACAAAGGTTAATTTTCTCATTAAAATTTATTTATGTGTGTAAAAATAAGGTCCAAAGTGAATTCATTTGCCAACAAAGAAATAATCGGTCGAGTTTTACATATAATGCATTAATATAACACAATCTTGTCTTGCGCCACGATTATCTCGATAAAATTCCCTTAGCCTTGGACGAAATCGGAAGATGCTAAAACTAAATCCCCGCTTATTCGTTTCATTGTCCGTAAAACAGACTGAAAAATTATTCCTAGATGAACCAGATCAAAACGCTTGGCGAACTCAAAAAAAGTGGCTACCAGCCCAAATCGATTAAAGAAGAGCTTCGCGCCAATCTTATCCAGAAATTACAAAATAAAGAAAAAGTTTTTGAAGGCATCATCGGTTTTGACGATACCGTACTGCCTGATATGGAGCGCGCTATTCTCTCGCGACACAATCTCTTACTGCTGGGACTGCGCGGACAAGCCAAGACACGTATTGCCCGCCTGCTCGTCAATTTGCTTGATGAATATATTCCTGTGGTTGAAGGGAGTGAACTGAATGACGACCCCCTACAACCCATTTCGCGCGTTGCTCAGGACATCATCAATACCCATGGGGACAGTACCCCCATCAGCTGGATGCACCGTAGCGAGCGTTACGTAGAGAAATTGGCGACGCCAGACGTGAGCGTAGCCGATTTAATTGGCGATGTAGATCCAATCAAAGCAGCCAGTTTAAAATTGCCCTATTCCGACGAGCGGGTTATCCATTTTGGTCTGGTACCACGGGCCCACCGCAGCTTATTCGTCATCAATGAGCTACCGGATTTGCAAGCACGTATCCAGGTATCCTTATTTAACATTTTACAGGAAGGCGATATTCAAATCCGCGGATTTAAGCTGCGTCTGCCCCTCGACATTCAATTTGTCTTCACGGCAAACCCGGAAGACTACACCAATCGGGGAAGCATCATCACACCGCTCAAGGACCGTATTGAAAGTCAAATCCTGACGCACTATCCCAAAACCGTCGATATTGCCCGTACGATTACCAAACAGGAGGCTAAATTGCAGGAAGACCAAAAAGCAATGGTGGACGTTCCCGAACTGCTGGAAGTCCTACTGGAAACAGTTTCTTTCACCGCTCGTGATTCAGAATACATCGATGACAAAAGTGGGGTTTCCGCTCGATTAAGTATCTCTGCCTTGGAGAATCTGGTCAGTACCGCAGAACGCCGGGCGTTGATCAACAAAGAAAAGAAAACCAGAGCTCGCATTATCGATTTCTGGGGGGTAGTTCCCGCCATTACTGGTAAAGTCGAACTTGTCTACGAGGGGGAGCAAGAAGGCCCATACGGAGTAGCGATGGCCCTGTTAAGTAAATCCTTAAAAAAGATTTTCCTCGATCATTTTCCAGATCCGGACAAATTGAAAAAAGGAGAAGAGAACGATCCCTACGGTACGGTTCGTGCCTGGTTCTCCGGAGGTAATGAGATCGAATTGCTCAATGACAGTAGTGATAAAGATTATAAAAAAGCGCTGGATAATGTAGCGGGTTTACGCAAAGTAACGGAGAAGTTCACTAAAGCTGAGGGAGATGAACTTTATCTATATATGGAGTTAGTCCTGCATGGCCTGGTAGAGTTCGACATTCTCAATAAAGATGTTCTAGAATCCAGTATGAGCTTCCGCGATCTTTTAGCCAATATGCTGGATGATGATATCTTTGGTGATCTCAACTAATTAATCATGGAGCACCATACCCTTTCGGTAAAACGCACTGCTCATTACAGCACCCGCGGGGAGCTGGGTGAGCAGACGCGTTTCGTTATTCTTGCCTGTCACGGTTATGGGCAATTAGCCCGCCATTTTATCCGTAAATTTGATATTCTGGATGCTGAAGATACTTTTGTTATCGCCCCGGAGGGTTTGTCCCGCTTTTATTGGGAAGGGCTGACGGGCGATGTGGTTGCGTCCTGGATGACCAGGCAGGATCGATTGGAAGAAATTGTTGATTATTGTGCTTTCCTGGATACGCTTTACGAAGAATACCTTTCTGATTTACCAAAGGATTGTCAGGTCATTCTACTGGGATTTTCCCAGGGTGTGGCTACCATTATGCGCTGGGCCATGCGTAGTTTCCCGCGATGTAGTACTTTTGTTTGCTGGGCGGGTATGATCCCGGAAGATATCGACTACAGTCCCCATCTCGATTATTTTAAGGATAAGAATATCCATGTGTTCTACGGGGATAAAGACCCACTCATCACCGCTGACAAAATTCCTTTTCTTCGGAAAGTGATCAAAGACAGTCAACTACCCAATATTCAGGAACACCGATATGCCGGTAAGCATAGTGTAGAGCGGTCTGTATTAAAAGAATGGTTTGAAGATACCTTTCGTTTGTAAAAAATGCTGTTAATGCATCCGATCCCCGCGCAATTCTAAGTCGTCCATTATTTCTGCTTCGTATTCCAAGAATTCCTGCCAACGCTGATCGGCACGCTCCCTACCAAAATACTTACGGGCCAAATCAATAAACAGGACATAATGCCCGGCTTCAGACATCATAAAAGTATGGTAAAAATCCTTTAAGTGATCATCACCAATATGCAGAGACAAGAGTCGAAAGCGCTCACAACTACGCGCTTCGATCAAGGCACAAATCAGCAGCCGATCCAACAGCTTTTCCTCCTTAGAAACACCTTTCACCTGATAACCCAAAAGCCGATTCACGTACAGATCCTTGCGTTGTCTGCCCAGTTTAAGCCCGCGACTATCCATCTCCTTAATGACGGTACGGAAATGCCCCCATTCCTCGGTAACGATGGGTGCCAGTTTACGCACCAGTTCTTCTTTTTCAGGGTATTGTTGAATGAGGGAGATACAGGCCGTTGCCGCTTTTTGCTCACAGTAGGCGTGATCGGTAAGGATTTCTTCCAGATCCATTTCTGCCAGATTTACCCAGCGAGGATCTGTAGGTAATTTCAAGTGCAGCATTTTTACTGCGTAGAGTTCCTCTTCTTTTTTTGATTTTGTGCTCATAAGTAATATGACTTTATTCTAAAATAGTTTTATGAGGTAAAAATGAAAGATTTTGTTTCCAATCAAGGCGCGCCCGGAGCCTAATTACTTCAGGAAGGGTCCTTTTAATTCCCTTTCTTCGTCTAGCTATTAAGGAGAGGACGTCAGGCAGAGTGGGAGCAAAAGATGATTATTTAGCCGTACAAAGTTATTTAGAATAAAGTCTAATAGTACATATTTTCCGCAAAGGTAAGCAATAGAAAGCTTCCCTACCAACCTAAACAATCGGCCTGCTGCCCTAAAAAGTCTACATCAAACACTTCGTATTCTTCATAACCACTGCTCCAATAAACGCGCACCCGATCCAGGTCTCCTTTTTTCAGGTAAGTGATCTGCGCATTACTAATCGGATATTGGACGCGGTAGGTGAGTTCTTCGGTTTCCATATCGTATTGGCCATTCGCCAATATTCCCGCCTGGAGATTAATAAAGTCGCCATTTAGGAAAAGTAAAGTAAGAATACTCCCCTTTTCAATAAAACCGTAAGCTTCGCTGGCATTGGGATAAGCAAATTTGAATTCCAAATTCAGCAGGCGTAAACCACCAATGGTAGACAAATAGGCATTGCAAGACAAATAGGCTTTATCTTTCAGATAAAAGCGCAGCCGATCGTCGGTGTAAGAAAACAATTCACCACTCGGCATTTCTCTACGGTACCGCTGTAGTTTAGCATCATAGGCATTGTGGGCAAATCGGCAGGATTCGCTGGGCGGGTTGATCATCAGGTTATCTTCCAGTCGCATATCTGTGTACCGAAATTCTTCGGGAGTGGTCATTGTTGCAGTAAAAAATTCAGAGCCAGCCGTAGTAGACTTCAGTTCTATTTTAGTAGCCCGGTCTTTTTGTTTTTGTACGAAGGCCTCCAGTAAATTTCCTTTTTGGGCCATTTCGTGGGTATCCTGTAACTCATGTTGAGCTAATATAGCTTCGCGGCGAGCCGTTTTTTCCAGCTCTTTGGCGGCATCCAGTTGCAATTGAAGGCGTTTTACTTCCTGGCTATTCAGACCATCCTGCTTTTTTAAGGATTCCAGTTTTTTTTCTAATCTTTGCCGTAGTTCGACCGCTTCCACCGTTCGTTCCTGAGCGATAGAATTAGCTTTGGCAGCGATCTGTGATTTTCGATTTAGTAATTTACGCACCACCGTTTCCGTCAGATTGGTGGGGGCATCTAATTCTGAAATGGTATCGTTTAAGGTAGGAAAAGTTCCGGGCGGATGGATTTGATTTTCATTGAAATAACGCCAGCGGCCGTCTGGGTAAACAATCATCTTTTCGCCATGCTCATTCTCCCTGATTTCCTGGCTATAGCCAAAGACGGGAAGCAGGCATAATAAAAAAACGAGCCTGACTATTTTTATTGAAGATAGGTTGTTCATGCTTGGATTGGGATTATTACTAAAGTAAAAATAACAAAAAGTAAGGAAGTCTGTTTATTTTAAGTGCCGAAGTTAATGTTTATGCCACAAAAGATCTGCTTTTTCCTGTTCTTCCTGCTTTTTAGTGTCGCCTGTCGGCAAAAAAGCGTGGAAGAGCCTATTCTTCTCTCCTACCCTCCACCCCCCCTGGCTAATACCGCTATGGACTCTACTTATGCTCCACCCATTCCAGTGCCTTTTGACGGACTTTACTCCATGGATAGCCTCCAAAAACGGGAATGGTTGACTCATCAAGTACAAATCAGCGATAGCCTGCTCTTGCCTTCCCCTTTCTTTTATACCAATTGGCGATCCGATCGTCTGGTGGGCTTTCCTCAGCAAATTGGTCCTGATTTTTATAGCCTGGCTTATTTGGGAGGGCAGCACAGTCTCTTACAAGGTAATGACCTGTCCACCCTGGCGGCTTACGAATACTTCATAGCGCCCGATCGTATACCGGAAGATTATTTCATACAGGATTTTCACGTCTTTTCGTCTTACGAGCAGGTTGCTTTACTCTTGGGAAACAATACCGGAAGCTTTACACCTGCCCTTTGGCTTCCCGAAAATGATTCCTTGCATGTTTGGCAGCAACTAAAGGTAAAAGAACACTGGTGGATCGATACGGAGCAACAAAAGTTACTCGTTTCTGCGGCGGCAAAACCCTATCTCTATGAAATCGACTTAATCACTAAAACAGTAAAGAACATCAACACTCCTTTCACCGATTCGGATCAGTTTAGCATTTCCGGTCAACTGGATAAGGGTACTTTTTTAATCAAGAGACAAGCGAAGCAGCAGCCGGTTCAGTTTTGGGCCATAACACAAAATGACTGGTCTTTGTTATTTGAATTTACGCCCGATCCCTACCAGTGGCTGGGCAGTATCGGTGATCAGCACTATTTCCTTTCCGATTTTAAAAGTGGTAAACCTGAGATTTTCGCTGCCGAAAAAACACCGGCAGCTGTAAAACTCAAAAGCTTGATCCAATCCGGGGATACGCTTATCGTGGAGGCTTTACTGACACAAAATGGGTTTTACACCCTCGAAGAAAAAAGCGGAAAAAGTCTATTAAAGCAATGGTCCCTTGGTGGCCAGCTAATGGCACAATACCCTTTACCAGATGCCCTGCAAGTAATCGACCTAAGCTTTTATCCGCAGAGCGGTACCGTCCTCGTACGGCAGATAGATGCCATAAGCGGTATGCGCTACCTTGCCGTCAACCCGAACAATACCCAAGCCGTCGAAATCGTACACCAAACCCTGGCGGACCCCATCCGGCCACTGGAAAAAATCTGGCGGACCATAAAAAGCTACGATGGTACCAATATTCCCATTTGTCTGGTGCACAGTTCGCCTTTGAATGAAACCAAAGCAGTCCCCTCTCTCTTTATTCCTCTACCCGGTCGGCCGACGGATTTACTCCAATCTCAAATGGACCTGGCTTTGGCGAACCGATTGCTCAATCGCGGAGGCGTGGTCGTTTTTCTTTTCCCGCGAGGCAACCGACGTTTGGGGAAAGCCTGGTACCAGGCGGGTACCGGCCCCCAACTACAATTGGCTTTTGACGATCTACAGGCCACCTTAAGCTATTGTAATCAACAAAAGATAGGAGCCCCCGACCGTAGAAGTGTCTGGACCGTTGCCGAACAGGCCCTTAACGGAGGTGCCTTACTCGTACAGCGGCCTGATCTTAGCCAAAGTATTTTTCTGGATCAGGGCAGCTATGATTTACGGCCGGAATCACCGGGGCCCAGCCCCCTCTTCGCTAATCCCTGGTGGTACTACCAGGATAGCATCCCCGGGCGACTTATTCGTCCATATTCTCCCTTTCTGGCAGAAATCCTGACGAACAATGGCCCCAGAACTATGGTACAGTCGGCGAATCCTTATATATTTGAGCCCGCTGCTGTTTTTCTGGCCCGACTGCAAGCAGAGATGCCCCGACAGCAAAAGCTGTGGGCACCCCTACCAGGCCACCGGGTGAAAAGAGCAGATTTACACCGAAGGAAATGGGAAAGCAAGCTGGATGCTTTTCTGTATCAGCAATAAGCCGAACCGTATAAACCTCTGGCAATTAGACAGAGAAAATGATATAAAACAGTGGAACTATCTTTACTTGCCTTCAAGATTGGATTTTTACCGGTCCGGATATGGGATATCCTGGACATCCTCATTGTAGGCTACCTGATGTTTCAAATCTACCGCTTGTTGAAGGGGAATATTGCCTTTAATATCCTCATTGGAGTGGTTATGCTATTCATCACCTGGGAATTGGTTACCCAACTGGAAATGGTCGTTCTAGAAACCGCCCTGCAGCGTTTCGCAGGAGTCGGGGTTATTATTATTGCCATTATTTTTCAGCAAGAGATTCGGCGTTTCTTATTATTACTCGGAAACACGACCCTCAAGCAAAGGGGGCAATTCCTAAGACGTATTCTGGATCGCAATTTTTCAGAAGAAGACAGTAACGTAAGTGACCAGCAGGCCATTAAAAATGCCGTGATGCGTATGAGCAAGAAACGGATTGGTGCGCTGATCGTATTTGCCAAAGATGTCGGAATGGAATCGATTCTGGATACTGGTGTAGAGCTGGATGCCCTGATTAGTCAAAACCTGATTGAGAGCATATTCGCCAAAACCAGCCCGCTGCACGACGGGGCTATGCTGTTAAGCAAAGACCGAATCTTGTCGGCCAGCTGTATTCTGCCCGTCTCCGAAAACATGGATTTACCCAATAGTGCCGGCTTACGACACCGGGCAGGACTGGGGGTTACGGAGCGTTACGAAGTATCTGCTCTGATCGTTTCGGAAGAAAATGGCTACATCAGTTTTAGCAAAAACGGGGTGCTACGCCGAAAATTAAACGAAAACGAAGTGGAAAAGGTAATCCGCGAAGAATTAGCCTAGCATTGTATGAGTATAAGCTTTGACATTATTAATGAATACGAACTGGAAGAAGCAGATCAGGAAGCGATCCATCAGCTTTTAGATGATTGCTTTGCCGACTACCCCAAAGACCGGACCCATTTTAAACAGATCCCTTCTTTTCGTTTAATTGGTCGCGATGAACAAGGTATTCAGGCCCACGTCGCTGTCACCTTCCGTTGGATGCGTCTGGGAGAATCAGTGATCAAAGTTTTTGGTCTGGCCGATATTTGTGTGGCCCAGACCATCCGCGATCAGAAATTAGCAACCAAGATGCTTGATTACTTATCCAGGCTGGGGCGCGAAAAAAGGGTAGATTTTCTTATTTTGATCGCCTGGAAACCACAAATTTATGAAAGGATGGGATTCTCGTGCATTGAGAACCGCTGCCGTTGGCTAATGATACAAAACGACCAGTCACTGGGACTTGCACAGCGTAGCCTGGAAGACGCCCTGATGGTTAAAGCGCTGGGCGATAAATCCTGGAGTGACGGTACGCTGGATTTCCTGGGGTCCATTTTTTAGCCCATTCCCCAGAATTAGGGGATCAGAATTAGTGCTTTCTCCGGCAAAACTTATATTTATCCCATTGAAGCGGTTTAAACTTTTTGGTTCAACCGCTTCATATAGCAATAAAACCAAAACAAATGCAAAAGACACAAGCTTACATTCAGAAACATAAAGATCGCTTTCTGGAAGAATTATTAGACCTACTGCGTATTCCATCCGTTAGTGCCGATCCTGCTTTTAAAGAAGATGTCAGAAAGGCGGCTGAATTCGTTAAAGATAAAATGGAAATGGCCGGTGCCGATACGGTCGAAATTATCCCGACCGATGGCCACCCCATTGTCTTTGGCGAAAAAGTAATCGACCCTAAGCTACCAACCGTGCTGGTCTACGGTCATTACGATGTGCAGCCAGCCGACCCCGTTGAATTATGGGATAGTGGTCCTTTTGAACCCGTGATTAAAAAGACGGACTTACACCCGGAAGGTGCTATTTTCGCCCGTGGTGCTGCTGACGATAAAGGACAATTCTATATGCACCTCAAAGCGTTTGAGGCGATGCAAGCCAGCGGTGAAGTGCCTTGTAATATCAAGTTCATGATTGAAGGAGAAGAAGAAGTGGGATCTGAGAACCTGGAGACCTTCCTAAATGCGAATAAAGAAAAACTAGCCTGTGATGTTATCCTGATATCCGATACCTCAATGATTGCCAACGATGTGCCCTCCATTAATACGGGGCTGCGGGGCTTAACTTACGTAGAAGTGGAAGTAACCGGCCCCAATCGCGACTTGCACTCCGGAGTATACGGTGGCGGAGTAGCCAATCCAATCAATATTCTTGCCAAAATGATTACCTCCCTGCAGGATGAAAATAATCACATCACCATTCCCGGCTTTTACGACGATGTGGATGAAGTCAGTACAGAAGAACGCAAGGCCATGAACCAGGCGCCCTTCGATTTGGAGCAATATAAGAAAGACCTAAATATCGACGCCGTTCACGGTGAGGCAGGTTATACGACTCTGGAACGAACTACCATCCGGCCTACCCTGGATGTAAATGGTATTTGGGGAGGATACATCGGAGAAGGCTCTAAAACGGTATTGCCTTCAAAGGCCTATGCGAAGATTAGTATGCGATTAGTTCCCCATCAGGACGATGAAAAAATTGCGGAACTCTTTAAAAATCATTTTGAGGCTATTGCTCCACCATCTGTAAAAGTCCGGGTGAACTTTCACCACGGTGGCCTTCCAGCCGTCACCCCTACGGATACGCCAGAATACCAGGCGGCCAGTAAAGCGATGCAGCAAACCTTTGGTAAAAAACCGATCCCACAACGCGGCGGCGGTAGTATTCCCATCGTTGCCCTTTTCGAACAAGTACTGGAAGCCAAAACGGTACTCATGGGTTTTGGCCTGGATGCTGACTCCATCCATTCGCCCAACGAGCACTACGGAGTATTCAATTATTTCAAAGGAATTGAAACGATTCCTTATTACTTCCAGTACTATCAAGAGCTTAGATCATAATTAATAACAACACAAATCTTTATAAAACAGATACTTATGCTTATTTTACCCTGATAAAGATCCCATTATAGAGAAGTAGAAGTAGGCACATTCTGTCATTGTCTACTGTACTTTGCCGCCTTATCTTTGAAATGTAACAAAAAGGATATTTCGATATATCCCATAAGATTAAATGTGAGTACTGTTTATAGGTTATTAGATCAGAATCCAGAGATTAGCTATCTCTGGATTTTTTATTTATACATAACACATTAACAATCAATTAAATACGCATATTTTAATCCATCTTCCATTCAAATAGTCGGGTAAGTGAATGCGGTCAACTGTCTGTAATAACTTCCATTAAGTTCCATATATTTACTTTTGAAAAAAGCATTAATCTATGAAGCACTTTAACAAATCACTAAACATGGCAAGTAGCAAAGATGACATTGTAGTTGTAGATATTATGTCCCCCAAAAAATAGCTACAACTAAAGCACAATTAAGGGCCAAATGCGATCGCATTTGGCCTTTTTTTTTACTTAAATCAAAAGAAATCAAATTCAACTTTTAACACATGTATTTATTTTTATAGATTTAAAACATTGAAAATCAATTTATTAAACATATATAATAAAAACAATATACGCATTTTAGGCGTAAGCAAGTTGGTGTAACTGTCTACGACTTATCCTGCTTCCCACCTTACATTTGAATCGTAATCAATTAGATAACCTTTCAAAGTAAGTATGATGAGAAAACAAGGAAAAACAAACAGAGGACCTATCAACGTGGATATTTTAGCACCCAAGCGCGGAAAAAACGCGAAATAGGAAAAAACCTGAAGAATTAAGGAAATCCATTAAATGACAAAGCCAGTAGGTCCGAAAGGATAAGTAGGTTGCCCATATTGAGTCTGTAATAAGGTGCTGGCTTTTTTGGGCTAGTTCGAGGCGCAAAAATCGCGGATAGCCTAGCTATCCAAGGCTTTTTGCAACGAAGAAATCGCCCCAAAAAGACGCAGATTATTGC